>NZ_JBGSQX010000151.1:0-11043 GCF_041737845.1 Desulfococcus sp. | reverse complement strand
TGGCCGCCCGGCTGATGGGCGCCCCGGCCGCGGCGATCTCCCGGGCTTTGGGGGAGTTCCCGGGGGTGGAACACAGGCTAGAGATGTTCCTCGAGTCCGGGGGCGTCCGGTTCTGCAACGACTCGGCTGCCACGGTGCCCCAGGCCGTGGAAGCCGCACTGTTCGCCTTCGAGACTCCGATCGTTCTTATAACGGGGGGTACGGACAAGAACCTGGACTTCAGACCCGTGCGTTCCGCCTATCGGCGGGCGAAGGCCATCGTCCTGCTTGCCGGGACGGGTTCCGAAAAGCTCCGCACCCTCCTGGAACAGGACGGCACTTCCTACGAGGGTCCCTACGACGACCTGGACAAGGCCGTCCTCAGGGCGTTGGAGAAGTCCGCACCGGGGGACACGGTCCTCCTGTCCCCGGGCTGCACCTCCTTCGGCATGTTTCGGAACGAGTTCGACCGGGGCAGGAAATTCAAGGATTGCGCGGCCCGCCTGGCGGGCGCCTAGCGAGGCCGGGCGGGAAACATACGGCCGGCCGGGAGGGTTCCCATGAGGATCATCGCGAAGGACGGCGACTATTCCGTATATCGGTTCGAGGCGGACGCTCCGCTTCCGGAAGAGCTGTCCCGTACCGCCGGATTCCTGAGCGTGACCCGGACGGACCGGGAACTGTCCGCCGTGTGCGCCTCCGACGCGGTCCATGGAGCGGGCACCGAGGAGGGCGGTTGGACTCTCTGGGAGGTGGAGGGGCCCCTGGATTTCGGAATGATCGGCGTCCTCAGCTCCATCACCGTCCCCCTTGCGGCCGCGGGGATCAGCGTCTTCGCGGTATCGACCTACGACACGGACTACATCCTCTGGAAACTCGACAAGGCCGCAGCCGCCGTGCGGGCCCTCAGGGCAGCCGGTTTCGAGGTGGAGGGATCCGCCCGGTTCCCGTGAAGCCCACTGCGGCGGGGATCCGGTCGCGGATTCCGCCGGGATCGACTATTCGTATACCACGGAGCAGTACCCCACGAAGCTCTCCGAGGGGTGGACGTCATGGCTGGTGTAGTATCCGCAGAGCCTGGGATTCGTGTACCCCAGGGCCCGGGAGAATCCGACGGCCGCAGCCGCCGCGCCCGGGGAGCATGCCGCCTTGTCTTCGTTGCCCCGCCGGATCACTTCCCGGCCGTCCAGGGCAAACAGGGCGGCGATGAAGCCCGCGTCGTTCACGTCCCTCACCCACTCCAGCGCCTCGGTTCCCCTGCCCTTCGGGGAAAAGCCGTAGTTCGGTCCGTAGTGGGTCAGATCCGTGGAGGCCAGGAAGAAGACCTTGCGGCCCAGGTCCGCGGCCGCCCGCCTCAGGCTGGGGGCCTGCCCGGCCGCCCGGATCTCCCGGTCGAGATAGTCTAGAAAACTGCGCTGGGTTTCGGTCAAATCCGTCGGTTCCATTGACGTCATTCAGGGCCTCTTCATTAATGTCATCGCCATTACCATACCCATGTTCATGGGCGCCGGTGCTCATTGCAGGGCGTGTCTCGGCGCACCCAGGCTTTTTTTATGATAAAAATACGCCTGAGACATACAAATGTCAATATAAATGTATACAATAAGTAAAGCAAATTTTTTACATTATGCCGCAAAACCGCCCATTATCGAAACACGGAGGCTGCTGCCGGGTACCCGAAACAATACGGCGGCCGGGTGACGGTTTTCCCGGATCGTTGACTTTGGCGATTTTATGCATAATCTTCCGTTTGAAATTTTCCATCTCCCTTCTCAACCCACGATAAATCCATTACTTGCTGCTGTTCCGGATCGTTCCTGTCACAGGAGTAACGCAATCAGAATTCAACCCATCTGTTTGAAAAGCGAGATTATTTTCCAATCCGGCACATCTTTCAGATTTTCTCATTTTGCGAATAAAAATGTTTCGCAGCGATTAACCAATATCGAGCCAAAGGCAATAATCTCCCAAAATATACTACAATATCAACCTATCAGACCCAAAGTCCCTGTGGATAAATGGGGAAGTAATTTTTCGCAATTCGACTGCTCGAAAACCGAAAATCGCAGAACCCTGACCTCAATCTCATCTTAAAAATAGAGGGAAATATGAAAACCTTGCATTTTACAATCATCATCAATGCCCAAAGGGAAAAGGTCTGGACTGAAATGCTGGATCCGGAGAGCTTTAAAGCCTGGACCACGGCGTTCGAAAATTACACCTTGAGCGAACGCGATGGTACAACTGAAGTGAAGGTCGACATGGATGCACCGCCAGCGTATGAAGAATACATGAATCAGGCCCGGCCGAAGGCGCTGGCAAGATTGAAAGAAATCTGTGATCGCTCCTAACTCATTGGCACGCTATGATATTTTCACACCCGACGAGCGGCTTCACAAAGGATCGCATATTCCGCGCGGCCTGGGATCTAAAGCCTGGGCCTGCAACAGATGGAGGTTATCATGACACTTCAATCACAACTCTTCCGCGGTGACGTGAAACTCGAAGCAGCCGCTGTGTCGGACGCTGCGCACATCGTCTCGGGCGCAAAGGGAGATCACGTTCAGAAGGTTCAATTGGCGCTGATCCAATTGGACGGCGCAGCGATCACGCCGGATGGGATGTATGGCCCCGCCACCGCCGCTGCGGTGCTCGCATATAAACGGAAGCGAAATATCGTCAACCGCAGCTATCAGACGCAGGCAGACAACATCGTCGGCAAGATGACGATCGCGGCTATGGACAAAGAGATCCTCGCGCAGGAGCAGCCAGCCCCGAATGCAAGGACCTGTATCCTGTTCCAGGCGACTCCGATCGATGTCGCCGCCCCGCGCAGCTCAGGTCTGGCCTTGTCGGTCACGGGCAGCACTTCCGCCGCGGCTTCGGACGCGGACATCATGGCCAGGGCGGTCAGGTCGAGTCGATCGACGCTGCGAAGTTCGCGGGACAAACTGTTCGATGTCGCCAATGCGATCCGGGACAACAAGCCCCTCTCGCCGACGCTGACGCGCATGTTCAACATCGCCGCGAAATGGTTGAACCTCAGCACCGCCAATCAGCAGGCCGCCCTGCCCCACCTGGACTCGGCGACGAACCTGATGCTCAGAAATATCAACCTCAAGACCTCCACGGGAACCGATGTGGCGCTGCGGCGGGTTTCGGCATCCTTCCATGCGCTCTCGTTCCTGAATTCGCCGGACCTGGGCCTCCAATGCGGGACAACCTTCTTCAACCCGGACGGCCCGAACTGCCGGCGGGATGTGGTCACGCATGAGTTCTTTCACATGATCGGGATCACGCACGGCGGCGGGTCCTTAATGGGTCCGACCATCCGCAGCGCGATAACGACCCCGGCCCAGGCCCTGAACTCGGCGGACAACCTGGCCCAATTGGTCGCAGAGCTTGAAACGCCCGGAGGAAAAACGGACGCATGCGCCCGCGCCAGGGAGTAACGCTGGCGATGGTGCGGTGTCAATGGCGGCGGCACTGTTTTGGGGGTCGCGGTGGCCGGCACCGAGAAACCCGCCGGCCCCGGTCCGGTATTGCCTTGTGAATAAGGTTAGGCGTTTTAACATTCGGATAGAAGGAGGTATAGCATGCGCACTTCCGTACAGAAACCAAAGGCACCTCAGCAGGCTACACCCCCCAAATCTGCGGTACCCGGTCGAGCAATCCTTGAGCACAGCCATATCGTGAACTCGATTCTTCACCTGCAGCGCACGATCGGGAATCAGGCCGTGCAGGGGATGTTAGAAGCAGGTACGAGGAATTTCAAAGCAGCCTCGCCAACTGATAATGCCAGCGTCGGTCACGATTTCAGCCGGATGCCAGTGCATGCCAATGCCTATATTCAGCCGAAACTTACGATCGGTACTCCAGGAGATATAACCGAGCAGCAGGCAGATCGCGCCGCAGAGCAGGCGATGCATATGCCCGAGCCGGTAGCAGGGACCAGCGAAAAGAGCGAAGGAAGCGTTCAGGCAATTCAGGGCAGCGACCAGACTCTTTCACCACAGGAGAGATCCTTTTTTGAGCCGCGCTTCGGTCATGACTTCCGGCAGGTCCGGATCCATGCCGATGCGAGATCCGCCGGGATGGCAGAAGCATTGAACGCTGAAGCCTTCACATTCGGCCGCGACATCTACTTCGGTGCAGGGAAACGACGACCCGGAACCCGGGAAGCGGATCGGCTGCTCGCCCACGAGCTGGCCCACGTGGTGCAGCAATCACATACCGGCCAAACTCTTCAGCCCAAACTCAAGCTCACCGGGACGACAGACCATATATCCCGTGTGATCGCACTGCTGAACGCCGGCCTCCGCAACTTTTACTACGTCTCCGTCGATACGTCGGGACAAGTCAAGATCGATCCGATCCGCGCCGCGCATACATCCTCAATAACGGGCCCGAATGCGGAAGAGAAGGCGCTGGCTGACCAGTTGTGGTCGTTGACAACCGAATCAGGGACCACGACTGTCGACGTGGTCGCCGGAGGAATACCGATTGTCGGGAGCTACGAGCTGTCTCAGATTGACATCGCTGACATCGAGAGTCTGGGGAGTGGTCAGCCCGGTTGGAATGCGAGAGCTGCGCTCCTCCATGAACTCATTGAACAGCGAGAGAAACAACTTGGCACGACCAAAGGACAACGAGACTATGGATCCGACACGACGGGCGCTCATTCAAAAGGGCTGGCTGCGGAGCTCGGGCTGATCGGCGCGATCCTGGAGTCCGACACAGGGCTTGTCGGGGGGACAGTCAATGCGGATGGAACGATTAACGGTACTCGCACCGTAGTCTTCAAGTACCCGGATGGAACGCGATACCGCGTTGAGGTCACGCTATCACACAACAATATCACTGGTGTGACACGAACGAAGTTGTCCTGATCCACGCGACCATGCGAACGATAATCACCGGATGGTTGCCGCCGGGATGGCGATGATTCGAACTGCAATGGCAAGTTGCATACCGGTGATACTTTACTGCTGAGCTTCTGATCCTGGGCGGCTTACGACGTTATCACAGAAGGAGCTACCAACTATGCTGAACAGCGCTGATACCAGCAGAACGTTACACGAGTGCCTCGACACCTATCTATCCTCACTGCCCCTTCCCGGTCGGGAGCTGACCTCTGCGGACGTGGAGAAGGGTCAGGACAGCAAACTGTCTCTCATACAAGGCGGCGCTGCATCAGTTCCGGTGCTCTTGGACCGGTTCAGCGATCCTGATTTCCGTATCAAAGACATTTGCTATGACCTTGTGCTGGAAATAGGGAACCCGGCGAAAGATCCCCTGTACGGGGAACTGGGCATGCGGGGTCCGATCATGGACATCTGGATCGCCGCCATGCTCCAGCACATCGGTGAGGAAAGCGCGATGGTCCGGCTTTGGCCATATCTGCGAGATCCTGTTGATTATGTCAGGCACCTGACCGCCCTGGCGCTGGCGTTTCAAATTCTTGACTCGCCCGCAACACCTCCGGAGGAACTCTTAGCTGTTCTCGTGGATGCTCTTGGGAACGAACAGACGATTGAGGGCACGCATTTCACGATCGCTGGTTCCGCACTTGGCTGTCTGACTCGTTTGAGCGGAGAGAGTTTCATCTCTCCACCAAGAAAGATCCAGTTCTATAACTATGAGCACTTCCTTTACCCTCCTCCGTTGCACCCCTTCCCCTTTGCCGCAGACTACATAACCAAGGCTGAGGTGGAGGAGAGGTGGAACATCCGCAGACGTATTCAGGCATGGGTGGCCAGCCGCCCGCATCCGAAATCTCCTGGAAATGAAAACCTGAGGGAATGGGAGAAATGAATTCAAGTTCGTGGAGAGGACACAAGGAGCAAAAAACGCGTTCAGAGTAACCGGTCGGGATAAGGAGTAGCCTCACGGCAACCCCTTCCCGCACCATGCAGCAAACGTTTCACCTGCTTCGCCTTCATTCGACGCCAAGGCCCAGGTTCTGGAGAAACCGTCGGTCCGCGTTGGTGTGCCGGTTCCAGTAATCGAGCATCAGGATATGGGTCCGGCGGGCCTCCGTGGTCAGCTCTTTGCCGCCGAAATGGGGCGCGGCGCGAGAAGCGTCCCGCCAGCCGTCGATGCGGAAGGGGAATTCCCGCTCGAAGAAGATCGTAAGCATCCGTCCGCTCTCCGGGTAGCGGACGGTGTAGGCCGCGAGTTCCCGGCCTTCGGCGCTGGCGCGGTCCGCCGCATCGAGCGTGGCAACAACCTCGCGGACGGCCATGGGCGTATGGGCGAAACGGGAATGGAGCATGCCGGGGATCATCTTGAGCGTGCCCACGGGAAGGCTTTCCGGCGCGATCCGGATCAGGGTCCAGAGGGCGTCCTCCGAGACGGCGCCCGGGACGGCGTACTGCCGGTCGGCCTCCGCTTCGAAATACGAGTGCTCCTGAATATCGTAGCGGCCTTCCCGGAGGTTCATCTGCCCGTAGACATGGCCGCACCATTCCTGGGCCGAGAAGCTGATCTTGAGCGGCAGGGGGAAGGTGCGGACGTCCACGGGAGCAAACACCGACGTCATGACCGAATAGGGGTAGACGCCCGTGTAGAATTTCCGGGTGCTGTTGAGCTTCAGGACCGGGACATTTTCCGGCGCGGGCCGGTCGGCCTTGACCTGCAGTTGCGGGTTCACGGGCTCGGTGACAAAAACCAGGACCGCGTCGCCCTCGTGGATCTCGCCGTAGCGCGACTGCTTGAGCGCAAACCGGCTGATTTCGGCGCCGTTGGGGTACCAGTAGTCTTGGAAGGCCTCTTTTCCTACCGGGGAGACGGTCACCGGGGCGCCGAAAACCGCTGTAGAGAGCAAAAAAACGACGGCTCCTGTCAAAAGACATCCGAAGAGGATGACGGGCCTGATTCCTTGGCGGTTCATGCGCATGTGACGGCCTCCTGGCTAAGGGGTTTCAATCGCCTATTTTCTGGCGTGGAAATCGAACAGCGGGGTGGTGAGAACCCTCAACTTCAGGGCGTCGAGATGCGAGCTTTGCTGTACGTCCCGTAAAGGTAATGATGATGTCCGAAACGTCAAAGCGGGGACGGGTAGAGCTTTCATGGCGCCGGATTCTATCCCATTGACTTAGCCTCTTTCATGCATGAAAATTTAAAGGCCGATGGCAGCGATCTCCTTTCACCGACTCATTGCCCGTCCGGGCCGGTTCTCCAGTCGCCGACACCAGCGGGTGGCCATCGTCCGGTACCTCTGCAATCGAATGAGACGTGGGTTATGCGAACCTTTGCACATAAGCAGCCACCTTCCAGCCTTGCTCAGTCCAACACTTGTGCGGGGGGTGTCGGGCAACCGGCATTCCTGCCGCAACGATCCGATACAGAAAGGAACGATAAATGAACATAAAAGCGAAGACGATGGCAGGTCGCGAGATCGACCTGAAGCAGGACACACTCGACGCGTTGAAGATGCGTTTGCAGGGACCGCTGATCGTGCCTGGCGACGATGGCTACGATGCGTCCCGCATCCTATGGAACGGGATGATCGACAGAAAGCCCGGCATCGTAGCCCGCTGCCTCGGCGTCAATGACGTGATCACGTGCGTGCAGTTTGCGCGCGCAAATGAACTGCTGCTGAGCATCAAAGGCGGAGGACACAACATCGCGGGACTGGCCGCCGCCGATGGTGCGATGATGCTCGACATGTCGCTCATGCGAGGCGTATGGGTGGACCCGCGAAGAAAGATCGCCCACGCGCAGGCGGGTTGCCTGATAGCCGATGTGGATCGCGAAACGCAGGTGCACGGACTCGCGACCGTCCTCGGTTTTGTCTCGCTCACGGGCATCGCAGGACTAACCCTGGGTGGTGGCTTCGGCTACCTGACGAGGCGGTGGGGCTGGACGTCGGATAACGTCATCGGCATGGATGTCGTGACTGCAGATGCACGGCTTGTGCGCGCAAGCAACGACGATTACCCGGATCTCTTCTGGGGGCTCCGGGGTGGCGGCGGGAATTTTGGCGTCGTTACCGGCATCGAATACAAGCTCCATCCCGTCGGTCCTGAAGTTGTCGGCGGCGCCGTAGCCTGGCCTGCAAGCGAGGCGCCCAAGGTGCTCGATTTGTACCGAACGCTCGCAGAGACAGCCCCTCTCGAACTCACGCTCGTCGCGCTCATGCGCCCGGCGCCCCCTGCGCCGTGGCTTCCGAAAGAGATGCATGGGAAGCCGATCGTGGCTTTGCTTGCATGCTACAACGGGAGACCCGAGGAAGGCGAAAAGGTCGTCGCCCCAATCAAGTCATTCGGCAAGCCTATCGGGGATGTGCTCGTCCGCCGGCCGTATACGCAGATTCAGTCGCTCCTCGACGCGGCGCAGCCGAAGGGCCGGCGCTATTACTGGAAGAGCGAGTACCTCTCCTGCATCGAACCTGTTCTGTGCGAGAAGGTCATCGAGCATGCGGCAAGAATCCAATCGCCTCACTCGGCCGTGATCTTGTTCCAGATCGGAGGCGCTCTGAATCAATTCACAGAGGAGCACTCTCCCGTCGGCAACCGCGAGGCTCGCTACGTGCTGAACATAGCAGGTTCGTGGGAGCAGCCGGGCGAGGACAGGGCACACATCGAATGGGCCCGCGATGCGTGGAATGATATGAAATCATTCTCCACCGGCGGCACGTACATCAACTTTCTGACGGAGGACGAAGGTCCCGAACGCATGAAGGCGGCGCTCGGCAAGGGAATCGATCGGCTCGCCGAGGTTAAGGCGAAATGGGATCCGCAGAACGTGTTCCGAACGAACCGAAACATCAAACCGGCATGAGAACGCCTGTGCGTTCAGCTTCCGGGTGCTGTTGAACTACAGGCCCGGAGTGCTCTCCGGCGCGGGCCGGTCCGAGCTTTCCCGGGGCCGGATTCCCGGGGGATTTTCCGGCACCATGGAGAGAGTGTTAAATTTACCCTACTTTTTTGAAGCGGGTCATGGTAATCACATAATATATTTTATAATGATTTAGGTGTGCTCTATGGATAAAATATTGATATCGGTGTGTTGTCCTGCTGAAGCATGATCGGATGGGAGCACCCCTCGACGACGCACCCCCAACAAGGGAGAATGAAAACGATGAGACTGCTGACCCGTTCGGATTTTGACGGCCTCGGATGTGCCGCGCTGCTCAAGGAAAAGGGCATGATCGAGGATATCAAATTTGTCCACCCCAAGGATATCCAGGATGGAAAAATCGCGGTGAACGAAAATGACATTCTGGCCAATATCCCATACGTCAGAGGCTGCGGCCTCTGGTTCGACCACCACTCCAGCGAGATGGAGCGGCAGGCCCATGGCGCGTTCCGGGGCAAGAGCGACCCCTCCGCAGCCAGCGCCGCCCGCGTGATTTACGAGTACTACGGCGGGGCGGGGACCTTTGACGCACCGCACCTGGAGGACCTGGTCCGGGCGGTGGACAAGGCCGACTCCGGCGCGTTTGCGGTGGAGGATATCCTGGCCCCCGAAGGGTGGGACCTGCTCTCCTTTGTCATGGACCCCCGAACCGGGCTGGGCCGCTACAAGGACTATCGCATCAGCAATTACAGCCTCATGATGGACATGATCGACTACTGCCGCAGCAGAAGCGTCGAGGAGATCCTGCAAACCGAGGACGTGAAGGAGCGGACCCGCCGGTATTTCGATCAGGATCGGCTGTATCGGGAGATGGTCCGGGCCAACACCACCCTCCACGGCAATGTCATCGTCCTGGATCTGAGGAACCAGGAGGAGATCTATACCGGGAACCGCTTCCTCCTGTACAGCCTGTATCCGGATCAGAACGTCTCGATCCAGGTGATGTGGGGGTTTCAGCGGCAGAATATCGTCATGGCCTGCGGCTACAGCATCGTAAACCGGACCTGCACGGTCGATATCGGCTCGTTGATGCTGAAATACGGCGGCGGGGGGCATCAAAAGGTCGGGACCTGCCAGGTCGCCGTCGACAACGCCGATGCCGTGCTCCAGACGCTGATTGAAGAGATGCGGGCGGCCTGATTCGCGGACCGTCCTGCGCTCCGGGCGTCATCCCCGAGGCGGCAGCCGGGGGGATGACGCCGGAGGAAACCCGCCCCATGCCTCCCGTCCGTCGGCATGAACGATAAAAGGCGCCGGTGGAACCGGGGTTCCGTTGTTGACTTCGCCGCTTTTATGCATAAGATTTTTGCTATATTGTTTTTGAGGGATCCGTTCCCGAACTTTACCCGTTTCCTATCCACTGAATCAATTTCAACCTGCCTGCGTCCGAAGGTGTCGCGGCGAAATGCCATGAGTCGCCGAGTCCCGCGGTAAGAGCGGTCCGCATGAACAGAGGGGCCTACGAACCGCATCGAGGTTGCTTTCACGGCGGGAGCGGGCCGTCAACTTATCGCATTTTTCTTCCTTTGGGAAGAAAGCGCATCACAGCGAGGTTTCGTCATGCCATTCAAATCCTCCATCCTTGCCGGCAGCCCCCGCCTGGACCAGGCCGCCGCGGGCGGACCGGCGGTAAAGCCGGCCCCTCCGCCCGACAATCCGGATGCGGTCAGGCGTATCCAGAAAGCCCTGGTGGCGCTGGGATTCCCCCTGCCCCTCTCCTTTCCCAACGGACCGAACCCGGACCCGGACGGGAAGTACGGTCAGGAGACCTTCACCGCCGTGATCGCCTTTCAGCGGAAGGCATTTCCCACGGACCCGTCCCAGTGGGACGGCCGGGTGGGCAAGAATACGCTCGCCAAGATGGATGCGATGCTGCCGGCCGGTGCGGCGCCGCCGGTCGTCCCGCCGGCGACCATGTCCGCGCTCGCGGAAAAGGACAAGGCCACGTCCATCCAGTGGGCCCAGGCGGCCGTCCGGAGCCTGACGGCGGCCCGCCAGACCCTCCAGTCGCTGTCCGGCGGATCCACCATCCCCGGGCTGCCGCCGATCCTGCCTCCTGCTTTCCGGCTGACCTTCGACGCCCTGGAGGCCCATTTCCATATCAGCACGGCCGCCGTATCGCAGATCGCTTTTATCGACGCCGTCATCGCCATTTACCAGAAGGTGCTCACCCTCCTTTCCAACAGCCGGGCGTTCTTCGTC
>NZ_JBGSQX010000149.1:0-13162 GCF_041737845.1 Desulfococcus sp. | reverse complement strand
GGTCCGACTTGAGGGTCCGGGTGGCGGTCAGCCCGTCCATGCCGGGAAGCTGGATATCCATGAGGATGGCGCCGGGCTTGAATTTTTTTGCGGCCTCGAGGCCTTTTTCCGCCGTATTCGCCTCGATCACCTTGAAGTGATTGAGATTCAAAATGGCTCTCACGAGCTTCATGTTGAGTTCGTTGTCTTCAATGACCAGTACAAATTTCCCGTCCATCACAGAACTCCTTTTCCTGCACACCGCGGGAGGCGGTAAGTGTGGGCTGATATGCCGTCTTCGGATTGATCGTGGCTGGTGCGGTGCAGCTCTCAATACCCGGTGATATATTGCAGTTCTTCAACAACATTTTTGTCCAGCTTGGCATCCAGGACCTCTTTTTTGAGGATGGCGACTGCCGTTTCAGCATCCATCCGGGGGCGGTACGGCCGGTCGGTGATGAGGGCGTCGTAGATGTCCGCAGCGGCGGTGATGCGGGCCACCGTCGATATCTCATCCCCCGCCAGGCCGTCGGGGTAACCGGACCCGTCCAGTTTTTCATGGTGATGACGGATGACGTCCATGGCATGCCGAAGGCGCTTCCTTAAAGGGTAGCAGATGCGGAACCCGGTCTCGGGATGGGATTTGATCTCTTGCCATTCCCGGTCGTCGAGCGAACCGCTCTTGTTGAGGATCTGGTTTGAAATGCCGATTTTTCCGATATCGTGCAGGACCCCTCCGAAACGCAGGGCCTCGATTTTTTCGGGCTCCAGGTTCATCCGGGTGCCGATGGCCACCGACAGGCTCGCCACACGGCTGGTATGCCCGTTGGTGTAAGGGTTCTTGGCCTCGACGGCCCTTGCAAGGGAGAAGAGCACACTCTCGATATTCGTGAAATCCTTGTACAGGGTCTTCAGCTTGATGAGGGACCGGGTGCGCGTGATGAGTTCATTCCGGTTGGGAGGTTTGGTGATGAAATCGTCCGCCCCGACTTCAATGCCCTTGATCTTGGATTCGGAATCGTCCAGGGCCGTGACCATGATGACCGGGGTGATGGCGGTCGACTGGCGGTTCTTGATTCTCCGGCAGACCTCATACCCGTTCATCCCGGGCATCATGATGTCCAGAAGAACCATGTCGATTTCATTGAATTCCATGATGCCCAGGGCTTCTTTGCCGTTCACGGCCCTATAGATCTCATAGTTATTGGGCCTCAGCATCGCCTCGAGGATCTTGATGTTCATCTCGATGTCGTCGACGATGAGAACCTTCGGGCGATTGTTGAGCCACATGCGGTTCATCGGATCGAAGGCGATAATCCTGTTTTGTCCCTCTCCCCGCGATGAGTGAAGCGCGTCAATCGCGCGCTGGACGAGGATGGCTCTCGTGGTGCCGTTCTCCGGGCAGGTCGCCGTCCCGATGTTTATGGGAGGATTCCCTTCGAAAACCTCGTCAATCCGGCCCAGGATGCGCCTCAGGGCGACATGGGCGTCTTCCCCGTCCGAGTTCACGAAAGCCAGCACGAACTTGTTGTACGAATAGCGCGCGCCGAAATCGACCTGGCGGATGCCCGATCTGAGGATGTCGCCGATTTTCCGAATCACCGCCGCTTCGCTTTGCTGGCGTAGCACCCGGAAAGCCTCGCTGAAATCGATGTCGATAAAGGCGATGGAGCAGCGTTTCCCGTCTCTCTCGAAATACCGGATTTCGTGGTCCAGCAGGACGTTGAAGACCTCGTGGGCATACAGGCCCGTCGAGTCATCGATGGGAGAAAACGGAGGGACGATGTGCAAGGGTATCGCGAGATCCATATCGCAACTATCTTGCCGTTCTGGCATTTCCATTAAATTCATCTTGATGTTCCTTCTGCCCGGAGGGCCGGGAGGATGGATCAGGGCATCCTGACGTCCCGATAGATCTCGTCCGAGGCTGCCAAAAGATCGGCGTTCAGGTAGAACCCTATGGCTTCGGCGGTTTTCAGGTTGATCGCAATATTGGGCGATTCCTCGAAAACCTGGTTGAGCTGCCTGGGCTTGGCGCCGTTGAAGACCTGCGCTGCGGTGGCGGCCAGGAATATCCCCTCGGGTTTGAAATCCCCGGCGCGGGAGATGCTCATCAGAAAGCCGTTCTGGACCTCCTTGGATCCGAATTGGGAAAACGTGGGAATCTTGTGTTTGTTTGCGATCTTGACCAGATCGGGGATCGATTTCTCGTTGATGCCGCTCTGGACCGTGACATAGATGGCGTCCACCCGGGAGGCCAACTGCTGGAAGCATTGGACCACGCTCTGTCCGGAGGTTTTTTCATCGGCGGTATCCCCCAGGGTATGGCAGGTTACGAGTTCGAAGCCCCGCTCCTTTGCCACCTTCTCGATGGTGTCGACGGCAGCGTAGCTTTTGCCCACGACGGAATCCTCATACGCGATCCCGAGCTTCTTGAAGCCGACCGTATCGTGAAAGATCTGTACCTGGCGCTCGTATCGCGCCGGGTCCACCCTGGCATGGACATGATCGAGGCCGGAGTCCCCGGCGCTGTTGATGATGCCCGATCCCACCGGATCGCTGGTGGAGATGACCATGGTGTTGGTGATGTGACGGTTGGTGGCGAGGTCCTTCCCCGCCCATGTGCCCATGGCCAGCATCAGGTCGATATCCCCGACGCCGGCGAGGCGGACCAGGAGCGCTTCGGTGGTTTTCTTCCGCGTCGCCTCGTCCCATCCCGCCGAATAGAAGCCGTCCCGTACAAATTCGATATAGTCGCTCTTGAGGGTGGTCGACAGGTGCGCCCACAGTTGCCCGGTAGTGAGATTTTCCGGGATGACGTTCCCGGGATCGACCCACCCGAGGTCCATCAGGCCTCTCGTCATGGCGGCCAGGTACTTTTGGTAGTTGGAATAATCTCCGCCCTCATAGTAGCCGATGCGCCATTTCCTGCCTTGATTTGTGATCGGGTGGGTGCTGAAGGCTTTTTTCTCATCGGTGGCGCGGCCTGCCGCGGGCAGACAGAGAAAGGCGGCAATCAGCAGCAGCAAAAAGCCATTTTTTTTCATTCGTTTTCCCTCCGGGTATATCCTGTTGAACCGTTTCTGAGCAATAAGGGCAAATCCACCGTGAATGTTCTATTTCGGGGGCATGATGTCTCGGTAGATTTCGTCCGCCGCGCCCAGAAGCACCACCGGGGGATCAAATCCGATGATTTCGGAGGTCTTCAGGTTGATGGCGATCTTGGCCGGCTCCTGGAACATCTGATCCAGCTCGTTGGGCCGGGCGCCGTTGAACACCTTGGCGAAGGTCGATGCATGAAATTCGCCCACATACTTGAATCCCGCCTGGGAGAGGCTGACGAAAAAGCCTTCCTTGACCTCCTCCGAACCGGATTGGGAAAAGGTCGGGATCTTTTTTCCATTGGCGATCTGCACCAGCTTGGGGATGCTCCGGCCGTTGACCCCGCCCTGGACGGTGACATAGATGGCGTCCGCTTTCTCTGAGAGCTGCGAAAAGCAGTTGATGACGCTCAGCTCGGCTTCGGAAGCGTCAGAGATATCGCTTTTGGTATGGCAGCGGACGACCTCGAATCCGCGTTCAGCGGCCACTTTTTCAACCACGTCGATGGCGGCGTAGGTTCTCCCGTCGGTGGAATCCTCATAGGCGATGCCCAGCTTCTTGAACCCGACGATCTCATGGAAGACGCGCACCTGCCGTTCATAGCGAAATGGGTCCACCTGGGCATGGACGTGCGGGTATCCCGAGTCTTCGATGCTCTTGATGATGCCGGCGGCGATGGGATCGCTGGTGGACAGGACCATGGTGCTGGTGGAATGGTCCCCGCTGGCCATGTCCTTTCCGGCCCAGGTGCCCATGGCGATGAGAAGATCGATGTCGTGCTTCTGGCGAAGCCGGTCCAGGATGGCGGCCCTGGTCTGCTTGCGGGCCTCGTCGTCCCAACCCGCCGTGTAGTGGGCATCCCTGACGAAAACGAGATAGTCGCTCTTGAGATTGTCCGACATCCACTCCCACAGGGCCCGGGTCTGCTCCCCGGTCTGCTCGGGGATCTCGGCGTACTCGATCCAGCCCAGCTTCATCAGGCCGCGCATCGTCTCGGTGAAGATCTTCTGGTAGTCGATGTATTCCCCTCCTTCATAATAGCCGATACGCCACTTTTTGCCGTCGTTGGTGACCGGGTTTTCGGAAAAGACGCCTTTGTCTGCGCTGAGCGCCGGAAGGGCCAGCAGAAGGATGCCGATCAGTACCGCGAGGATTGTAGAGGAAATGCGTTTCATGGTTTTTCTCCCTGTTGAGGAACGTGGATGAAGTGGCCTCAGGAGGCCATGGCCGTCAGATGACTTTCCGACCGGTTTTCTCTCATGTAATCACAGATCGTAAGCGGCAGCACAAAGGTGAAGGTGCTGCCATGGTCCTTGCCCTCGCTTTCGACGCGGATACTGCCGCCGTGCAGGCGGATCAGTTCCCGGGTCAGCGACAGGCCGAGCCCGGTTCCCTGGTATTTCCTGCTGATGGACGAATCGGCCTGCTCGAAGGGATTGAAGATTCTATCGAAATTTTCAGGCTCGATGCCGATTCCGTTGTCTTCGACGGCAATCTCCAGAAATTTTTCAAGGCCCATACATCCGGCGTTTCCGCAGACGATGTGGGCGTCGATGTCCCCGCCGTTTTCATGCTGGTTCATGCAGTCGATCCTGTTGCCGGCCGTGTCGACGACCCTGGCGCGAATTACGATGCGCCCGCCGTCCGGCGTGAACTTGGCCGCGTTGGACAGGAGGTTGAACAGGACCTGCTTGAGTTTTCGGTCATCGGCCAGGATGTATTCCGGCACCGGGGCATTGTCGACGGACAGGTGAAAGCCGTGCTTGAGGCCTTTTTCCTTGATCATGGTCAGGCTGCTGTCGATGACGGACCCCAGGCGGACGTATTTGAGGCTGAGTTCGAGTTTGCCGGCCTCCACCTTGGAAATATCCAGAATGTCGTTGATCAGGGAGAGGAGGTGCCGGCTGCTGTTCAGGACGTCGTTCAGGTATTCCTCCTGGATCTCGTTCAGCTCCCCGAAGCTCCTTTCAGTGATCAGCTCCGTGAACCCGATGATATGGTTCAAAGGGGTCCGGAGTTCATGGCTCATGTTGGCCAGAAATTCGCTTTTTGATCGGTTGGCGGCTTCGGCGGCCTCGCGCTCTGCACGTTCCTTGGCCGCCCGCGATTCGATGGCCTTGTGGACATTCTTTTCAAGCTCCTCTCTCATGTAGATGAAGGCCTCGGCCAGATGCCCCACCTCGTCCTTGTGCTTTTTGGGCAGGATATCGATGGGGTAAAGCAGCTTGTAGGGCTGGGTGAAATCCATCAAGGCGACCTGCTTGACATGCTGGGTCAGCAGTTTCAGTGGATGGGATATCTTGACGATCAGGAGGTAGGCGAGGACCAGGCTGCCCAGAAAAATCATCGCGATAATAACGCTCTGCTGCTTCACCAGCAGGTTGGCGGGTTCCTGGATCTCGTGAAGCGGAACGGCCGCGACGATGAACCAGTCGAACGCCTTGAAATACCCGACGCTGGCCTCCATGGTCTGATGGGGCGTGACCGTCTCGTCGATGTACTGGATAAAGGGGGTGTTCTCCTGGTGCGACCGCTTCAGCCTCTCAAGGAGATCTTTCTTCACGCCCGGCATGCCGTTCTTCCCGCCCGTCCCGGGCGGCGGAATCAGGACCTCCAGCTTGCTGTTGAACATGAAGGTATACCCAGACTTGGCGATCTTGATTTTCGAAAAGGTGTCCTTCAGCATGTCGAGGGTTTTGGCCATTTTTTTCTGGCTCTCGTACTCGATGTCGCTGAAGTCGATCACGGCCCCCAGGGTCATTTTCCAGCCGCTGATGGGGACGAAAAACCCCATCTTCTTTTTCGATTCACCCGACGTGTCCCATTTGATGACCGCGGATTCCCCCTCGGCCGGGAGCGAATCCCAGGCGGCGAATTTGCCGAGGGTTCTCCCTTTCATGTCCTTGATCTGGCCGATGTTCTGACCGATCCGGCCGGGGTTCGGATGGCTCAGCACAAGGCCCGCGGCGTCGAATGCAAACAGTTCCCCCGTGCCGAACTTCGCCGTCCGCAGCCATTTCAAGGCATGGAAGAAGGCCTCCTCCCTGGAGAGCTTACCGGAGCCGCTCAGGGTTTCATATTCCTTCATGATCGAGGCGCCGGCCGAGGAGAGGTGCCGCAGTTCCTTGTCGAGCCGGCCCAGGAGATCGATCTTTTCGTAGATCAGTTTATTGTACTCGCTGGTGATATGCAGTTCGATCAGCTTGAGCACGTTCCGGGCGGAATTCTGCTCGGATTCGAGCATGGCTTCCCCGACGTCCTTCTGGGTGAAATAGAGGATGCCGATGGCGTTGACGGCGATGATCATCGTGATCATGAAGATGAATTTCGATTTGACGGTCTTGAACATGCCCATGCTGCCGACCCTCTCTATTCGGGTGAAAAACGATCTCTTCAAACGAAGCAATTCATTTGACGACGGTCCTGTCCCGCAGGGCGTCGTAACTGTCCCGTGCCAGCCGGTACTTCCAGGAAGGATCGGCGGCCTCCCCGGGCACGATGTCGGGGATCGTTTCAAAAAGCGACGCCAGGTGGGCGTCTTCGACGGTCATGGCCAATATCCTCTCCGCATCGAGGTCGGTCAGCCCGTTTCCAGCCATGATCTCAAGGGGTCCGGCCGGAAGGAGAAGGTTGTCTTCCCGCTCGATCATGACCGTCTGCATCCCGGAAAGATACCGGTCCGTCGGAACCCCGCCAATGGCCTCGGCCATGTTCCGGTCCGCCGATGCCCCCGAAAGGGCCCGGATCACTCCGGCCTGCATCCGGGGAAGGTATTCCGCCTGGTAATATCCCCCCAGGCAGTTGACGCCCCTGGCCAGGGCGATCGCCAGAAAGCAGGTGAACACGGAGGGGATCAAGCGGTTTTGCCCGATCAGGTCATCTATCGACTCGGGACGAAAAGGATATTCTACCCGGCGGCCCCGGTTGTCGGCCCCCGTCATCACCGCCGCGCCGCTCCGGCCGCCATCCACGTAAAGCGGGAATTTGCGGCCGTCATCGCTCGCGCCCCAGAAAAAATGGGTTCCCCGCCGGGGCAGGATCGGCTCCGATGGCCGTCCGTCGGCGCCGAACGTGGTCGGGCCGTTCTGCCAGCAGGCCCGGTGGCCGTTCAGTGCCTCGAAAACCAGGGCTCGCAGATACGGATCGAAGAACACCCGGGATACCAGGCGCTCTGGGTGGCGGATGTCCATCCGAACCAGTCGCGCTGCCACCTTTTCCAGTTCGAGACAGATCAGGCGGGGAACCCTTCGATGGCTGACGTGGAGGCGCCGCCAGATGCGGTGGTTGAGCATCGTGGCCTGGCGGGAGTAGTCGGGCATGCCCGTGATGGCCGGGTCGCCGTAATCCTTTTCCAGGAGATCCTTCAGGGTTCGGCAGATTTCGGGGGATATCGCCTTGTCTTTCTCCAGGCCGGCCGCGGCATTTGATGCCCGTTCGATCATGACCGGGGTATATCCCGGTGAAACGCAGACGATCCATCGTCTCAACTTGTTGGAAAAGATCGGCATTTTCCTGGGCGCGCTGTCGACGGCGCCAGCCCCGAGACCATAGATCAGGACCCCTTGGGGATAGGTGATGTTGTCCAGGGGAATGTTGCCGCAGGAAAGGACCAGGGCGGTCTTCCGGCCGCCTGCCTGCTCCCGCTGCATCAGCGCGAAGATCAGGCTCCCCTGGACCGACTGGGCGAAATAATCCACGCCGTGATGGTTGGCGGTGAGGGCCGCCGGGTTTTTTTCGAGATCGGCCGCGAGCATGGCCGCGGTCTCTTCGCCGAACAGCTCGCAGGTGAGCTCCCGGGCGACGGCGATAAAGTCGCCGGCGCCCTGAACCGACGGCGGCGGCGGTTTCAGAATCTCCCGGCCGTAGTCGCGGATCGAAACGCGGCCATGGCTCCGAAGGGTCCTGTCGATGACGGCGGCGCCGTCCCGGGCCTGCGCAAGGGCGCGTTCAAGGGGGCGCTCGTCGGCTGTCGACAGGATGCGGGAGGTGTTTTTCGCGGATGAAAACATATCAGGCGGTCTCCTCGATGTAGTAGCGGCTGTCCCGCTGGGTGAAGAGGAAGAAAAGCAGGGCCGTCACAAGGTAGAGGAGCCCGAAGAAGACGATGCCGCTTTCCAGGTTCTGGGCCAGGATCAGCCCGCTGAAGACCAGGGGGCCCAAAGCCTGCCCCAGGCGGCTGGTGCTCCTGAAGACGCCCACGGCCTTGCCCTGGCCGAAATGTCGGGTGACGCTCAGGTTGAGCAGGTAGGCGCTCTGGGACGAGAGGACGAAGCAGCTCGACAGCCCCAGGAGCAGGAGGGCGATGATTGCGGCATGGATTCCCTGGACGACGTAAAAGATGAGAAAGGTCAGGCTTCCCAGGATGCAGCCGGTGAAGACGAACATCCGCTTGTTGTCCGAAAGATCCGTATATTTTCCGATGATGGGACCGAAATAGACCATGCTGACCCCGTAGACCATGAGGATGCGGCCGATGGAGGACTGGGTGACGCCCAGGCTGTTCAGGTACAGGGGGCAGAAATAGTTGAGAAAGCCCACAACGGCGATGGACGCGGGCAGGCTGCTGAGCAGGATCAGGCTGATGACGATCCGGTTCCGGATGAACTCGATCATCCGGACCGGACCCAGTCTTTTCAAGGGAGAGACCGAGGGGGAGGATGCCGGCGGCAGCGGCTTCTGCATGCCGTCCCGCAGGAAGACTAAGGTGTAGGCGGTGACCCCCAGGATGATCACCGCGCCTAGCTGATAGGTGAACATGAACCCGAATCGGTCGGCGAGCATGGCGCCGGCCGCGCCCCCGCAGATGCTTCCGGCATAAATTCCCGCAAAGAGCTGCGCCAGGCCCAGGGCCTTGGTCCTGAGGTCCGTGAAGGTGATGACGTACCCCTGGGATGCCATGAGGGCCAGGCCGTACCCCACGCCGATCAGGCCCCGGGAGAGGATGAAGTGAAGGGCGTCGGGGGCCAGCCAGGAGTACACCAGGCCCAGGACGCTGAAGAGCATGCCGGCGAGGAAAGGTTCCTGCCACCCTCTCCGGTCCACCCAGAACCCGGATCCGAAAATGGCCAGGCCGACGAAGATGAACTCGACGGTGATGGGCAGGCCCAGGACAACATCCTTGGGCAATCCCAGCAGGGGTTCGTAGATCTGTTCCATGTAGAGGGGAATGAAGGACATGGACAGGTCGATGGCGAACAGGAAGAGAAAGGCCGCCGGACGCATCAGGATATAGTCGACATTGTCGCTCTTCCGGCTTCGCGATACCGACTCCCTGTTGAAGACATTTCTCAGGATGAACAGGAGTTCGATGAACAGGAGAATCGATATGACCAGAACCGTGATGCCGTCCATCACCATTTCCGAGAGCATGTGATTGAGAAAGGCGGCTTGTGGAAAGACATGCATCTCTCCGAAGCCGACGCCGGGGACGGTCCAGTTTGAGCGGACGACCAGGGGCCCGGCGTCATAGAGGCGACTGAAAAGGCGCGACGCGGCATGGGCGGGTGCGGTCGTGGAGGCCCGTGCGATGACGATCCGCCGGGGCCCGCCGCTGTCGATGGCGACGGAGATGCCGGCAATGCTGCGGCGCCCGGAGATCACCTGACGGGCGGCAAGTTCGATCTCCTTTTCCGGATTCGCGGCCCCGCCCGCGACAGCGGGAGACGCCATCCGGTGGCTGAACTCCGCGCAGGCCCCCCTGGCCTCCATCTGCACCAGGTCCAGAAACTTGGCCCGATAGCCTTCGGCAAACAGGACGGAAAAACATGCCTGAAGGACGATGCAGAACCAGATGATCCACCTGAAATGCCTTTTCCGTTCGGCATCCAGGGGACGATGGTCCGGCATGACCATGAAAAGAATGACGATCATCCCGAAAATCACCGTCATCAGGGCGATCCTGAAGAACCGCCTTTCGCCGGCCAGGTCGGCGGCCAGCGTCTCTCCCACCATGTCCCGCGCAAAGGAGATCATGCCGTAGGCGCCGCCGGCGGAAAGGGTCATTTCGACGGAGCGCCCGAGGTAGACGGTAGCCGCTTCGACGATATGCGCGCCGGACATGCCGTCGGGGCGGTGGCCTTGGAGATGTTGGAACACCGGGAGCGGGACCCTCGTGTTCCGCCGGTTCGGATCGGTGCTGTCGAGGATCAGGCCGTTCGGCGACACCACGGAGACCGCCAGCGCGTCATCGTCCGCCGCCCGGAAGCCGGCCATCGCGCCGGTGCCGACTCCGAGCCTGCCCGAAATCCTGTCCCGGTGCTTCCGGAGGAGCGCCGCGACGGCGGACCGCTCTTCGTGGAGCGCGCGCTCGGCAAGCCGCCCGAGGTCTTCGGACAGCAGGGCCGCATCGACGGAAAATTCCCTGACGTAGGCGTCAAAGCAGAGCTTTTCCAGGGAGGTCCAGTTGAACAGGGAGGTCAGGAGCACGACACCCATGACGATGAATACAGACGCCGTGATGAATTTCAGCTTGACGCCCGCGCTGTAGGGTATATTTCGATAAAATCCCATGGTTTCCTCACCAAAAATTTCCGAATTCCTGAAATTCCCGCCGGCCGCCGACGGCTGCGACCGGTGGACAGGCCCCGGCTACCGAACGTTCCGGGCCGCCTCCGGGTCCCCGGCGGGGGCGGACGCCTCCTCGGGGCGGTGCGGCGGCATCGGGAGATCCGGATCGCCCGGGGGGAACGCATCCGCTGGCCCCGGTTGGGGGCAATCCCCCAAGTCTCCTTGATCCTCTAAGTGGATTTTCTTGAACGAATCGGCCTGCATGGCGAATCGGCCGTCAAACAGCAGGGTCGGCTGGCCGGATATCTGCCAGCCCGCCCGGACCTTTTTGACCCTGATTTCGGCGTCGTGCCTCTGGGTGCGGCACAGGTAGGGCCAGAGCCGGATGTCGTCCGAGGTCGCCATCTCCAGAGACCGCATCACGAACGCGCAGGCGAGGGCCCCGGTTCCGCACGCGAGGGTCTCCTTGTTGATGCCCCGTTCGAAGCAGCGGTATTCGATGATCTCCTCACCGGGGAATTTTCGGACGAAGTTGATGTTAATGCCTTTGGGAAAGACATGTCTGTAATTTTTTACGAAATAATAACCGATAAAGTTCACCAGCGCCGCGCCGGTGCTCATCCGTTTGTTTGAAAACCGACCTGTCCGGCTTTCTTCGAAGGATGTCGGGAAAATGTGCTCGATGGGGTCCCGCAGCGAAAAACCGTTGTCGCTCAGGATCACCAGATGGGGCTCGCCGGTGAAGACGAGATATCCCCTGAGGCAAAAGGCGGCCGAGCTGTTGAAGAAACGGATGGCGTCCGTTGCCCGGTACTGGCGGATTTCAAGGTTCTCGATCAGGTCGATGCTTTCGTCGAGGGACCTCAGGACGGTCCGGTCGACCAGATGGTCGAACATCCGCTCCGGATTCCCCAGATTGGCGAAACAATCGGGGCCTTCCGACGCCGTGCCGATGGTCACGGAGCCGGGAACCGGCATCGGGACCTTGGTCAGGATCCGCGTCTGGGTGATGCCGTACCGGCTGGACAGGTACCTGGCGATGCACATCAGCCCGTTGCCGCACGAATAGGCTTCGCTGCCGTCGGGCTCGAACATTCTGAAGATCAATTCCGCGTCATTGGGATCGGGAATCTGCTTCCAATATCGGTGGGCGGCGTTGATCTCCTCCAGCACCTGCGCGGAGCACCGCTGCACCACGAGGAGGTTGTCGCAGCCGATGCCGAAATTGATGTTGGTGGCTTCATCGGCAAAGCGCTGCTTCTCGGCCTCGGTCAGCCATTGCCGGTCGATCTCGTCAATGACGACAAAATTATTGCCAAAGGAGGTGAGCTTGTGAAATGGGATTTCCTGCATGGTTTTTCCTCAATTGATCATGGCTGTTGTGATAGGGTTGAGCCCATCCGACACCTTTTCCGGGGCCTTGACCGCATCCTCGGGGCGGCCGATCTGTTTTCCTCAAATACCTATTACATAAATTATGCCAACCTGCGGATAAATCAGATAACAACATTATATAGAGCAGTTAAAAAATAGGGGGTGGCGGGCGACGGAGGAAACCGGGGCGGATTCCTCCGAAAAACCGGAACGGGATCGAGAAATCGGAAAAAGGCTCGGATGAGGATCCCCCGAAAGCCTGCTGGAAAATCAAGCAGTTTTCTGTTATGAAGCTGGACAGTCTCGTAAAAAGTCAATTTTCAGACGGTTCCGAAAAAAGGCCGAGATACGGCTTGCGAATCCCGAGGAATGAGGCCTGCTTATCGTACGCCGCAGTGACGAGGGAACCCCGTAACGCAGATATCGGCCTTTTTACGGAACCGTCAAGCTTCGTACGCGATAAACGAGTATGGCTGCGCGGCTCATCCGTGATCCGGATACGGTATGCGGGGCCGCCTCTCACCGATGACATCCAAATGGAGGGCGCTGTATGCGCGGCAAGCTGCTCTGGGTGGCCGGACTGGTCCTGGCGATGACGGGCCTGTTTCCGGCCGCCGGCCGGTGTGGACAGGATATCGAGGTGGCGGCCGCCTCGGGAGACACCCTCATCTCCATCTGCGAGACCTACCTGGACGACCCCGCGGAATGGCCGGCAGTAGCCGGGGCCAACCGCATCAAAGATCCGGACCGGATCTATGCCGGCCAGCGGATCGTGATCCCGGCGAGGCTCATGAAAGGGGTCCCCGTCACCGGCGTGGCGACCTTCGTAAAAGGCATGGTGGAGATGCAGCCGGAGCCCTCCGCCCCGTGGCAGCCCATCGCCCTGAATCAAACGATCGCCCAGGGAAGCCGCCTCAGAACCGGCGGCGACGGCGCCCTTGAGGTGACTTTCGAGGACGGCTCCGCCTTCTATTTGAAGCCCGAAACCACGGTCGGCCTGAAAAAGGCCCGCGTGCGCGGCATGGTCTATGTCCTGCGGGAATTGGTCCTGGAGGCGGGCCGCGTGATCACGCATATCCGGAAGATCACCGGCCGGGAATCCCGCTTTGATGTGGTCACGCCCGCTGCGACCGCCGGTGCGCGGGGAACGGACTTCCGGACCGCCAGCGATCGCGACGCCGTCACGCGCGTCGAGGTGCTG
>NZ_JBGSQX010000057.1:0-2121 GCF_041737845.1 Desulfococcus sp. | reverse complement strand
GCCCAAGATACAAAACTTTTTCATTGTTAAATCCTTTCAAAAGTTATTGCCCGCAGGCTGGAGAAAACAGCTGTGGCGAGGCAGGAGTATCGATCCTTCTTTCTCCGTGTCGGGAGATCCTACTGTTTACCCAGGATTATGACAACATGTAATTTTCTCCGTGTCGGGAGATCCTACTGTTGAATTCCGTGTTCCGGTAACGTTGCTGCACCAGGGCCATCAGGTCGGGGAAACTGGCCCCTGCCTCGAGATAGGCGTAAAGGTCGATGAAGTCCTTCTTGGCTCCCCTCCCGGCCACCGCGATCACTTTCATGGCGGCGATGTCACGGACATCCGCCAGGTGGAGTCCACGGTAAGGAACGGGCTCGTAGAGGAAAGGCACCTCCGAGCGCAGGAAGGTCAGGCGGATGTCGTCCAGGCGGCAGTGCAGCGTTCCCGGTGCCATGGCCGAAACCTCGAACCTGCCGAGGCCGGCGAGGGCCTCCCTGAGCGGGGGCACTGCGAAATCTCCGTGGTGGAAGAAGTCCAGGTCGACCGAAACGCGATGACCCAGCTGCAAGGCCAGCGCGGTACCACCAGCGAGGATCCAGCCATCCAGCAGGTCCGTACTTCCAAGCTTCTTGACCACCGCCCAGGCTTCGGCCGGCAGGACCTTGGGATTCATGCCCCGACCTTCCGTTGCTGGAGGACGACTTCCCAGAAACGACGGACCCGTGGGTTCAGGCTGCGATGGCGCGCAGCTTCAGCGACGGCCCCGTCACCGAAGTACCGCCTGGCCAGACGGTTCTGCTGCAGGTCACCGTACTCCAGGACGCGGCGCAACACCCACTGTGGGTTGTCCAAGAGATGCTGGGCAACGAGGTCGACGTCCCAGAACAGCGGGGCGAAGCGAGCGGCCAGGTCTCCTGTGTCTGGTGAGGATTCCACGGCCTGGCGGGGCGTCAGGCGGATTTCCAGGTCAGCGTCCAGAGCCCGCGCCAACCGGCGAAGGGTGCGGAGTTCGAAGCGATCCCAACCGCTCTCATAGCGATGGATTGCCGATTCGCTTGTGCCCAGGATCTCTGATAATTCCTTTAGAGACAGCTTTTTATGCGTTCTGAGCCGTCTCAGGAGCGGGCCGAGGGGGGTGGCCGGTGATTCAAAGAAACTTCTCATATATGAGAAGTTACTCAAGATCTCCCGCAATGTCAAGTTGGTTGTCCCTTGTGCCTGCCAATAATCCCATCCGTCCCTGTGCGGACAGGCCCTGCCGACTGAGCGGAGGCCGCGAGGCCCGCCGGACCCGAGGATGGGTCAACGGCGAAGAAGTCGATGGCGACGATCTCGGCCAGGTGGTTGCGGATGAAAGGGCGCCAGGTCAGAGCCCGGACTTCCGGCTCGACAGATCCGGGACAGGCTGACCCACAGAGCCCGATCCGCGGCCCGCAGCCGAGGTCGTCCGGCCGTTCGCTGCAGGATCTCGATCTGGTGTCGCCGGGCGAGGTTCTCGGGGGCCAATTGCTGGCCGGAGCACAGCCCCGAGATGCAGGCGCGCAGGAGTAGTTTCAGCATGGGGCGCCATGCTATGATCACTTCACCGTAACTGCCACGGGGGCAAGGCGGACGGAGTTTCTGGCAGGGACAGCCCGAGGCGCGCGAACTCACCCGGGACGCCGCTGCCGCCGACGCAAAAGAGTGCCCGGGCGGCTCTGGGCGATTGCGAAAGCATCGGAGAGCCGCCCGGGCTGTGGAGGCGAAGCCAGGGGTTTTGGCGGGGGGCCTCGCCTCTCAGGTCCGCCGGCGTCGGCTGCCGGCGAGCGCTCCAGGGTGCATGGAATGAAGGGCCGGGGCCGGCGGGGCAAACCCGACACCGAAGTGCAGGCAACCGGCCCGGGCCGCTTCTCTTGATTGTAGCACGAACGAATCCGGCGATTTCGAAAAATTGTATACAAGACGCGATCTCCCACCCGGTCGGGGATCCGTTCCCCTCCTGCGAGCGGCCGACCCGGGCGGACCGATCTCCTTCGTCCCTGCCGGAAGTCCCGCGGCTCCTCGCCCCGTGGTATGATCACCGCCGGGTCTTGGCCACGCTTTCGGCCCGGTGCGGCCCGTCGCCTGCAGGCGGGAGGCACGGAACTGGAG
>NZ_JBGSQX010000053.1:0-4918 GCF_041737845.1 Desulfococcus sp. | reverse complement strand
TGATGGCCGAACCCGAGGGGGGCCTGGCCCATTTTCTCACGGAAGACCCCCGGGGCAGGCAGATCCCGGCCTACCTGGCCTCTCTTGCCGCCGTGCTGCAGGAAGAACAGGAGGTGGTATTCCGGGAGGCCGAATCGCTGCACGGCCGGATCGAGCACATCAAGGAGATCGTCGCCATGCAGCAGAGCTACGGCCGCGTCTCCGGCGTCAATGAAACCATCCCCCCGGAGCGGTTGATGGAGGACGCCCTCAAGCTGAACGCCGGGGCCCTGGCACGGCACGAGGTCAGGGTGGAGCGCCGGTACCGGCCGGTGCCGCCGATCACCGTGGACAAGCACAAGGTCCTGCAGATTCTCCTGAACCTGATCAACAATGCCAAGCACGCCTGCACCGAAGGCGGCGGCGGGGAAAAAACCATCACCCTGCAGATCATCGACGCTGGCCCCGAACGGGTCCGGATGTCGGTTGCGGACGACGGTGCGGGCATTCTCTCCGAGAACCTCACCCGCATTTTTCAGCACGGCTTCACCACCCGCAGGGACGGCCACGGCTATGGCCTGCACAGCGGGGCACTGGCCGCCCATGAACTCGGCGGCAGCCTGACCGTCCACAGCGGCGGCCCGGGCGCGGGCGCCACATTTACCCTTGAACTCCCCTGCAATCCAGGAGACAGAAGATGAACCCAAAAGAAAAACGCTGCTTGAGGAATGCTGCATGGGCCGGGGCCGCCTGCTTGAACCCGAGCCCCGCGGGATGACTGCATCGAAAATGGAGGTGATGCAATGGGCAATCGAACCAAGATGGGCAATCGAGTGATCACAATCCTGCTGACCTTCCCGCTGCTGGCGATGGTCGGATTGTCCGGCTGCGGCGACGGGAAACCGTCCGTTTCATCCACGGCGGAAAGGCCGCAGTTGGCTCGGGAGATGATATTTTACGACTGGGCCGGCGACATTCCCCAGTCGGTGCTGGACGCCTTCGCCGGCGAATACGGTGTAAAGGTGAATTACGTGAGCTATGAGTCACAGGAGGAGGCTGTCGCCAATCTTCGCGCCGGAAGGATCTACGATGTGGTCGTCATGGAAAGTCGCGTGGTGCCCACGCTGGCGAAGGAGGGACTTCTGGCCGAACTCGATCACGGCAATCTCACCAACATGAAGAACATTGCGGCCAATTTTCGCGATCTGACCTACGACCCCGGAAACCGCTATTGCATACCGTTCAACTGGGGCACTACCGGGCTGGTGGTGCGAAGCGATCAGGTGGCGGAGCCGGTGACCCGGTGGAGCGACCTCTGGGACCCGCGCTACGCGGGTCGGGTGGGGCTGTGGATGGGCGTGCCCCGGGATGTGATGGCCTTGACGCTCAAATCGCTGGGATATTCGGCCAACTCCGAAAATCCCGCGGAACTGGAAGCGGCCCTCCTGCGGTTGATTGAAATCAAACCGAACATGCTGAAGCTGGAGGACTTCGATCCGGAGACCTCGGCCGAGGCGATGAGCAGCGGCAAAGTGGTGCTCAGCATGGGCTACGCCGCCGACGTGCTGGCGGGGCGGGAGAAAAACGACGCGATCCGCTATGTCCTGCCGGCGGAAGGGCCGCTGCTGTGGGGCGACAACTTCGTCATTCCGGCCAACAGCCCCAATAAGCATACCGCCGAGGTGTTCCTGAATTTCCTGCTGCGGGGCGAGATCAGCGCACGGATCGCCAACGCCAACCGCTATGCCAGCCCCAACGAGGCCGCGCGGCCCTTCATCGATCCGGCGATCCTGAGCGATCCGGTCGTATTTCCACCCAACCAGGATCTGCAGAAGGCCGAGATCGTTCTGCCGCTCAGCCCGACGGGGGAAAAGCTCCATGCCGATATCTGGGCGCGGTTTACGGCGGGGGATGCCAAAGGAGGACAATAATGGGAGCCCGGCTTTTTCGGCAACTGCTTTGCGCCGCCCTGATCCTGGTCCTTCTCGGCGCCTGCGGCGACGCCGACCCCCCGGCAAAACCGGCCCCGCCGACCCTGGCGGAGCAATTGATATTTTACGACTGGGCGGAGGACATGCCGCAGTCCGTGCTGGATGCGTTCACCGCGGAATACGGCGTCAGGGTCAACTATCAGACCTACGAAACCACAGAGGAGGCCCTGCAAAACCTCCGGGCCGGCAAGGTCTATGATGTCCTGGTCATCGACAACCCCTATGTTCCGGAATTGGCGCAAGAAGGGTTGCTTGCCGAGATAGATCATCGCAACATTCCGAATTTCAAACATATCTCAGCCAACTTCCGCGAACTCGTCTTTGATCCCGGCAACCGCTTCAGCGTGACGTACAACTGGGGTCTCACCGGCCTGATCATGCGCGCCGACAGGGTTTCGCCGCCGGTCACGCGCTGGGCCGACCTGTGGGATCCGCGCTTCGCCGGACGCCTGCTGGTGTGGGAACTCCAGCGGGGTCTCATCGGCATCGCCCTCAAGTCGCTCGGGTACTCGATCAACTCGGAAGACCCCGCCGAACTGGAGGCGGCCCTGGAGCGGATGCTGGCGCTCAAGGCCGTTGCGAGGACCTCCGGTTATGCCCCTGAAGTGGCCGATCAAGCCCTCGCGGGAGATGCGGTCGCGCTGATGTATGGCTGGGCGGGGGACGTGCTGCGGGCGCGCGCCCGAAACCTCGACATTCGCTATGTCCTGCCGGCCGAAGGGGGGATCCAGTGGGGCGACAATTTCGTCATTCCGGCGGCCAGCCCGCGCAAGCACACCGCCGAGGTGTTCATCAATTTCCTGCTGCGCCCGGAAATCAGCGCACAGATCGTGAACGAGCAGCACTATGCCACGGCCAACGAGACCGCCTACCCGCTCATCAACCCTGAGATCCTGAACGATCCGGTGATTTTTCCGCCCATCGGGGAGATTCGGCGGGCGGAGGTCTACATGCCCCTCAGCGCTGAAGGGCAGGCGCTCTATCAGCGCATCTGGGAACGGTACCTTGCCGGTGAAACCGGTGCGGGGAGCACGGGTCGATGACGGAGCCCCTCTCCGTGTCCGCTGATCGCCCGTCGGGTTTGTTGTCCGGCAGCCTGCGGCGGCAGTTGCTCGCCGTGTTCGGCGCAGCCCTGATGATGGTGCTGGCGGCAAGCGTGCTGGGGGTCGCGTATCTGGTGAATCAGACCGAGCAGGAGGGCTGGCGGGGGCGCCAGCAGGAAGCCGCCCGGAGGGCCGCTGAAAGCGTCGGGGCTTTCCTGGCTCGGGAGCAGCGGGTCTTGCTGCTGATCGACCTCTTCGGTCGAGACGAACTGGCCGCCGAGGGATCGCGCGAACTTGAGGACCTGCTGGAGCGCAATCCCGCTTTCCTGGAAATCGTGTACCTCACCGCAGAAGGCAGCGTCGTGGCCCATGCGCCCAAAAACGGCGCGGTGCTGGCAAGCCTGTTCACCATTCCCCAGTCGAACTGGTTTGTAACCGCCCGGCAGGGACGAACTTCCATCGGAGACGTACAACTGTCGGCCGGGGATGAAGCCTACCTGATCCTGGCCCTTCCTGCCTCGTGCGGCGGCGTCATTGCCGCCCGACTGAAAATGAAGGTCCTGCAGGATGTGGTGGCCGGCCTCCATTTCGGGGAGGCGGGGCTCTCTTATCTGGCCAATCAGAGCGGCCGCATCATCGCCCACTCCGATCCCCGGGTAGTGTTGGCAAACACCCGGATCGACGACCGCCCCGAGCTGTTCGCCCTGGTGCGCGCGGCCAGGGAGACCTGGGCCGGGGAGTACCTGGATTTGCACGGCCGGCCGGTGGTGGGCACGACCGTGCCGGTGCCGGGGACCCCGTGGGTGGTCGTCACGGAAGTACCCCAGGCCGAGGCCTACGCCGCCAGCCGCAAAGCCTGGTGGGTTCTGCTGTGCGGAACGCTGGTCATCGGTCTTCTGCTCAGTCTGGGGGTCTCGGCTCTCCTGACGCGTCGGTTTCTGCGGCCGATGCGGCGCCTGCAAACCGGCGTTCAGCACATCAGCCGGGGAGACCTGAATCACCGCATCGGACTTGCGCCGCACAGTGAGATCGGGCAGGTCGCGGCGGCCTTCGACGACATGGCCGCCCGCCTGCAGGACCGCGAGCGGCAGGTGGCGTGTCAGACCGATGCCTTGCTGGAGAGTGAAGCCCGTTACCGCGCCATCGTCGAGGACCAAACCGAACTGATCTGCCGGTTTTTGCCGGACGGCATCATCACCTTCGTCAACGAGGCCTACTGCCGCTATTTCGGCAAGCTGCGCGAGGAACTGATCGGTTACAATTTCATGCCCCTGATCCACGAGGAGGATCAGCGGGAAGCGGAGGCGCACATTGCCGCCTTGAGCCGGGAAAATCCCGTGGCCGACATCGAGCACCGGGTCATCCTGACGGACGGCGGCATCCGCTGGCAGCACTGGACCGACCGGGCGATCTTCGACGAGGCGCATCGGGTACGTGAATTCGCGGGCGTCGGGCGGGACATCACCGACCGCAAGCGGGCGGAAGAGGCCCTGCTGGAAGCCAAGATCACCCTGGAGCAGCGGGTTTTGGAGCGCACCCGGGAGCTTCAGGAGCAGGTCGCGGCCAAGGAGCGGGCCCTTACGGAGCTGGCCTCGGCCCAGGGATCTCTTCTGGAGATGTCCCGGGCCGCGGGCATGGCCGAGGTGGCCACCGGCGTGCTGCACAACGTGGGCAACGTCCTCAACAGCGCCAACGTCTCCTGCACCCTGCTCATGGACCAGCTCCGGGAATCCCGCGTGGGGAATGTTTCCCTTGTTGCGGGCCTGATGGCCGAACCCGAGGGGGGCCTGGCCCATTTTCTCACGGAAGACCCCCGGGGCAGGCAGATCCCGGCCTACCTGGCCTCTCTTGCCGCCGTGCTGCAGGAAGAACAGGAGGTGGTATTCCGGGAGGCCGAATCGCTGC
>NZ_JBGSQX010000030.1:0-32688 GCF_041737845.1 Desulfococcus sp. | reverse complement strand
CTGCTCGCGGGAGATGGTCGTCGCGGTAACCCGGCAGCCGTACCGGGCGGCGGCGTGGACGGCGAACCCGCCCCACCCGGCGCCGATCTCCAGAACGTGGTCCGCATCGGTCAGCCCCAGTTTTCTGCAGATGCGGTCATACTTGGCGATGGACGCCTCCGCGAGGGTGCTGTCCGGCCCCTCGAAAATGCCGCAGGAGTAGGTCATGGTCTCGTCCAGGAAGAGGCGGTAGAAATCGTTTCCGAGGTCGTAGTGGGCCTCGATATTGGCACGGCTGCCCTCCCGGGTGTCCTTTCGCATCCGGTGAAACGCCCGCTGGAACGGTGCGCTGAGCCTTGCCCAGCCCTTTTCCATCTCCGCCATGATCGATTCGTTCAGGACGATGATGCGGATCACCGCGGTGAGATCGTCCGCGGACCAGTAGCCGGCCATGTAGGCTTCGCCCGCGCCCACGGTGCCGCCGACAAGCACCCTGCCGTAGAACTTGGGGTCATGGACGAAGACCGTGGCCTCGATGGGGAAACGCGGATCGGTGCCGCCGAAAGACCGGCAGACCTCGCCGTCCCGAAAGGTCAGCCGCCCGTACCGGAGGTTTGCCAGAAGCGAAAAAAAGACCTTCCGGGCTGCGTTTTTCAGGGGTGTCGCCAGCATTTTTTCCCAGGCGTATTCCCGCAAAGGCATGATGGATTCCGTCATGGTGCCCCTCCTCCGTAGGACACGGTCCGTTTTTCCGGGTGGACGTAAAAGGGCACCCGTTTCCGCCAGAGGCGAAACGCCTGGCGGTAGATCATCAGGGTGACCTTGGCCGTCATCCAGGGATAGGCGGTCAGGACCCCCGTGAGCGTCGCCGGGCTGATCTCGCGGCGGTCGAGGGCAAGGCGCGCGTCAAACACCCTGCGCCCCCCGGAGTGGTTGATCATGTAGACGTTGAGCCGCTCCCCCGGCACCCGGAACCGCCAGTCGTAGCGGATGTCCATGTCCATGAACGGCGATACGTGGAATGCCTTGTCGAACCGGTACCGCCGCCATGCCGGATCCGGGTGCTCGTTGCCCGCATTCCCGAAGACGTAGCAGTGGGTCTCGAGCCACGGCGTGTTGCGGACCTCCGCCACCACCGCCTCGACGGTACGTCCGTCCCGGCCGAAGCAATAGTAGAAGCTCACCGGGTTGAAGCAGTAGCCGAAATATCGGAGATGGGCCAGGACCCGGATGGGCCCCGCCGGCCGCTCGCCGGTCTCGGCCCGGACCAGCTCCCGGACCGCCCGGTCCAGGGGAAGCCGGGGATCGCCCGCGTGGTCGCTCCGGCGAAAAGAGGCGATGTTGAAGCGCTCGACCGACCAGAACGGGTGGCCGTCAAAGACATGGTCCAGCTCGTCCAGGTCGAGGTACATGAAAAAAATCCGGTACTGAAACTGGTTTTCAACCGGCAGGAACCGACGGTGCCGGATGGTGCCGGTATAGACGGCGCTATGCATGGTCGATCCCCTTTCCGAAATGGGTGCAGACCGCAAGGGCGCTGTTCACGCCGTCTTCGTGGAAGCCGTACCCCCAGTAGGCCCCGCAGAACCAGGTCCGGTTGACGCCGTTGATGCGGTCCCGCTCCCTCCTGGCCCGAAGGCTTCGGGGGGTGTAGACCGGGTGGTGGTAGGAGAAAGTTTGAAGAATCCTGTCCGGCCGGACCGATTCGGCCGGGTTCAGGCTGACGCAGAAGGTCGCCGGCGCCTGGAGCCCCTGGAGCAGGTTCATGTTGTAGGTGACGGTGGATTCGCCGGTATCTTCCCGGGGGATCCGGTAGTTCCAGCTTGCCCAGGCCTTGCGGTTCTCCGGGAGAACGGCCGTGTCCGTGTGCAGGACCACGCGGTTTTCCCGGTAGGGGATCTCCCCCAGGATCCGGCGCTCGTCTTCGGACGGATCGGCCAGCAGGGCCAGGGCCTGGTCGCTGTGGGTCGCCACGACCGCCTGATCGAAAACCTCTCTCTCCCCACCCTCAAACGTCAGCGCCGCATGGTCCGGGTGACGCGTCAGCGCGCGGACAGGGGTGTTCAAGCGGATCCGATCTTTGAACGGCGCGGTCAGCGGTGGGATGTAAGCCCGGGACCCCCCTTGGATGACGTACCACTGGGGCTGGTTCCGGATGGACAGGAAGCCGTGGTGGGTGAAGAATTCCACGAAGAGGCGGGCCGGGAAATCGGCGAAACCGCCTGTATCGGCCGACCAGACGGCCGCTCCCATGGGGATGATAAAGTGTTGGATAAAGGCCCGGGAATAGCCGTTGCGGGAGAGGTAGTCGCCCAGGGTGAGGTCGTCGTCGCCGCTTGCCAGCAGCGCGCCTGCCGTTCTTCTGAACCGGAAGATGTCCGCGATCATCCGGTAAAACGACGGACGCACGAGGTTCCGCCGCTGGCAGAAAAGGCTGCCCGGGGTGCTGGGGGAGTATTCCAGGCCGGTCTTTTCACACTTGACGCCAAAGCTCATGTTCGAAGGTTTCCGCCCCACCCCGAGGCGCCGCATCAGCGCGACGAAATTGGGGTAGGTGCGGTCGTTGAATACGATGAAGCCGGTATCCACCGCGTAGGTCCGGCCCTGGAAAACGACATCCACCGTGTGGGTGTGTCCCCCGACATATCCGCCGGCCTCGAAGACGGTCACCTCGTGTTCCGCTGAAAGCAGCCGGGCGGCCGTGAGGCCTGAAATCCCGCTGCCGATCACTGCGATTCTCATGCGGCACCTCCATTCCGTTCCCGCCGGCGCATCCGCCGTCCGGCAAAAAGGTTCTGGCACCCTTCCACTACTGCCCCCGGATTCCCAGGTAAATCCCCATGACCGTGGTAAGATCGCGGATGCACTCGTCGATGCTTTTGTACATGTATCCGGCCAAGAGGCCCCCGTCTTCGTAGATGTCGATGGCCGGCGCAAAGGGCGCCAGGGCGAAAACGGCATTCAAGATCACCCGGTAGCCCCCTTTCCGGGAGGCCAAAACAATGCCCGCATCCGTGAACTTGCGAAACGCCTCTCCGCCCGTGGCATTGGGATGGGCGGCCTTCATCTGACGGATCACGCTGGGCGGCATGAAAATCGCCGCAGCCGCATCCGGAACCACAACCCGGGTATGAAGGCTTTCGAAGAACCGACGTTCCTCCGACTGCATCCGTTCAAAGGTCACGAGACTTCCGGGCCTCAAATATTCGTCCATCCGGGTGAGCATGTCTGCCAGGTAGTTCTGCCAGCCGGACATGATCCCCTCCACCGCCGGGATCGACCGATTCTCATGACTTCCGAATGCATCTCGGGCGTTGTCTGTCTTGCGGATGTCTTTCATATTAGCCTCCTGCAACGGAATGATCAACATTTTCTCTTTACAAATACCATTTACCACCAAATTAAGACGCATAAACAGAATCACAGTGAGGATATCTTAGGGTCTGATTAAGAGGGATATCCCCTCTATTGACAGTATTCGGTAACAGTTTAAATTCTACTATCATAACATTTTCTTCGAGCATGAAGGAGAGAAATCACCATGACCCATCCCGTGACCCACATGATCCGCCTTGCGGAAAGAGGAAGAATTCCGGACCCCCTGATCCGCGCGGGAATCCGCGGACTGAACCGCCTGCGCCTGCTTCAGGAGAGCCGGGGAAGCGCCCACGCCCGGCGGGCCGCCAGGGACGAATTTGTGGCATCCCTGCGCCGGAGCCCGGTGGCCGTTCTGCCGGAAAAAGCCAACGACCAGCACTACGAACTTCCGCCGGAGTTCTTTGAAAACGTCCTGGGCCGGCGGCTGAAATACAGCGCCTGCTGGTGGGAGAACGGGGCGGCCGCCCTGGACGATGCCGAGGACGCCATGCTGGCGCTGACCTGCCGGCGCGCCGATATCGAAGACGGCATGACCGTTCTCGAGCTGGGGTGCGGGTGGGGCGCCGTCTCCCTCTGGATGGCCGAACACTACCCCCGAAGCCGCATTCTTTCGGTCTCCAACTCCGGGCCCCAGCGGGAATTCATTCTCGGGCGATGCAGGGAGCGCGGCATCACCAACCTGGAGGTGGTCACGGCCGACATGAATGTCTTTGACACGGCGCGGCGCTTCGATCGGGTGGTTTCCGTGGAGATGTTCGAGCACATGCGGAACTGGAAGCAATTGCTCGAACGCATCCGGGGCTGGCTCCGGCCCGGGGGCAAATTCTTCCTCCATATCTTCACCCACCGAAAGCTGGCCTATCTCTACGAAATCCGGGACCCGGACGATTGGATGGGCCGCCATTTCTTCACCGGGGGCATGATGCCGTCGGACGATCTTCTGTACCGTTTCCAGGAACATCTTTCGATTGAACGGCATTGGCGGGTCAACGGCACCCATTACCGGAAAACCGCCGAGGCATGGCTTTCCAACCTTGACGCACATCATGAGGCGCTGCTGCCGGTGATGGCACGTGCATACGGGCCGGAAAACGCCGCCAAATGGCTGCAGCGCTGGCGCATTTTTTTCATGGCCTGCGCCGAATTGTGGGGATGTCGAAACGGCGGGGAATGGATCGTGTCCCACTACCTCATGCGGTGACGCCCGACAGCGGTCTGTCCGCACCAAAAAAAACGGCACCGCCCCGGGGAAAAGGGCGATGCCGTCGGGGGCCTCATCCTTGCCGCCCCCGAAGCCGGGGGCGGAAAAGAGGCTGCGCTTGCGATTAGATGTCGAAGTAGAGGAAGAATTCGTGGGGATGCGGACGCAGGTTGACCGCATTCACCTCGTTTTCGGTCTTGTAGCTGATCCACTTTTCGATGACGTCGGGGGTGAAAACACCGCCCTTCAGCAGGAATTCGTGGTCGGCCTTGAGGGCGGCCAGGGCCTCCGGCAGGGAGCCCGGCGCGGAGGGGATTTCCGCCAGCTCTTCGGGCGGCAGGCCGTAGATGTCCTTGTCGAGCGGCGAGCCCGGGTCGATCTTGTTCTCGATGCCGTCCAGGGCCGCCATGAGGACGGCGGAGAAGGCCATGTAGCCGTTGCAGGACGGGTCGGGCGTTCTGAACTCGATCCGCTTGGCCTTGGGCGAGGAGGAGTACATGGGAATGCGGACGGCAGCGCTGCGGTTCCGGCTGGAGTAGGCCAGGTTCACCGGCGCTTCGAACCCGGGCACCAGCCGTTTGTAGGAGTTGGTGGTCGGGTTGGTGATGGCGCAGAGGGCCGGGCAGTGCTTCAGGATGCCGCCGATGGCCCAGAGACCCATCTGGGAGAGCCCCGCGTACTTGTCGCCCGCGAACAGGGGGACTCCGCCCTTCCAGATGCTCAGGTGGGTGTGCATGCCGGTGCCATTGTCCTGGAACAGGGGCTTGGGCATAAAGGTGACCGTGTGGCCGTTTTTGTAGGCGACGTTTTTCAGGACATACTTGAACCACACCATCTGGTCGCCCATCTGCAGGAGCGGGGCGAACCGCATGTCGATCTCGGACTGTCCGGCGGTGGCCACCTCGTGGTGCTGGCACTCGACAACGATCCCCAGCTTTTCGAGGGTCAGCATCATCTCGGACCGGAGGTCCTGGAATTTGTCATTGGGCGGCACCGGGAAGTAGCCCTCTTTGTGGCGGGGTTTGTATCCGAGGTTGGGCATTTCATCCCGGCCGGTGTTCCAGGTGCCTTCCGTGGAGTCGATCTCGTAGAAGGCGTGGTTCGTTCCCGACGCATACTGGACGTTGTCGAAGATGAAAAACTCCGCTTCGGGACCGATGTAAGCGGTGTCGCCGATGCCGGTGCTCTTGAGATAGGCCTCGGCCTTCTGGGCGATGTAGCGGGGGTCGCGGGAATAGGGCTCGCGGGTGATGGGATCGACGATGTTGCCGATGAGCACGAGGGTGGGGTCGGCGAAGAAGGGATCCATCTTGGCGGTGGAGGGGTCCGGAATCACCAGCATGTCGGAGGCGTTGATGGGCTGCCAGCCGCGGATGCTCGAACCGTCAAAACCGTATCCGTCCTCGAAGTTGGAGACATCCAGCTCGCAGACCGGCACGGAAAAATGCTGCCATATGCCGGGAAAGTCCATAAAGCGGATATCGACCACGGTCGCCTTGTTCTCTTTTGCCATTGCGATCACTTGTTCAGGTGTCATTGTCATGTACATTTCCTCCTTGAAGGGTATGGTGAAAAAAGTAAGATAACTCTCGGGCGATCAGAAATTCCCGTTCTCCTCGTCCGGCCTTTCCGTAAGAACCGCCATGAGGGCCGTCCGGATGGCCGCGACCTGTTCGGGGCTGTCGGCCTTCTGGCCGTCAAAGTCCCTGACATAGAAGACATCCACCACCTGATCGACCTTGGTTGCAATCTTCGCCACCCAGACATCCAGGCGGCATTTGAACAGGGCGTCCGTGATTTTGTACAGAAGCCCCAGGAAATCGTATGAAAATACCTCGACAACCGTAAAAAAACTGGAAATCTCGTTGTCCACCTTGACCCGGGGCGGCCTGCCCTGGCGCAAGGGCCCGGCTTCCGCATAAATCTCCATCTTCTCCTTCAGCGCCGCGCCGAGGTCCAGGCTTCCCAGGAGGGCCGACTCCAGGTCGGCTTCGGCGTGCGCCCATTTCTCGGATTCATAAATGCTGTCGGGCGGCGGGTTGACCTCGAAGACGTCCAGGGCGATGTTGTTGCGCCAGGTATAGACCTGGGCCGCCAGGATATCCATGCCGTTCAGGGTGAATACCCCGGAGATCCGGGAAAACAGACCGGGGCAGTCCCGGGCGCAGATCGTGACGGTCCGGGTCGCCCGACCGGGGGATTTTTCCACCTTCCAGACAAAATTGGCTTTTCCGAGACGGTTGTAGAGGGCGATATGGTCGGCGATATTCTCCCTGGCCGTGTTGATCAGATACCGGGGCGACATCATCCGGAACAGCGACTCCCAGGCCTCCAGCGTCTCGGGGCCGTCGGCAAGGCCCAGGATGAACGCCTTCTTCTCCTCCATGAGCTGGACGGCGCCGGCGGAGGTGAGTTCGCCGTCCCGGAAGGTGCTGCAAACGTTCAAGTAGAGTTCTTCGAGCAATGCAGCCGTCCAGCCGTTCCAGGCCTTGGGTCCGGTGGCGACCGAATCGGCGACCGTCAGGAGATGCAGCATCTTCAGCCTTCCGGGGTTCCCGATCCTGCGGGCGCAGTGGAGCGCGGTCTCCTCGTCCTGGATGTCCCTCCGGGTGGCGATCTTGGCCAGGAAGAGATGCTCCCGGACCAGGAAGGCGACGGTCTCGATCGTCTCCGGGGGATAGCCCTTTTCCGCCAGGATTTCCCGGGCCAGGACCTCCCCCATCTCCGAGTGATTCCCGATCGACTTTCCCTTGCCGATGTCGTGCAGCAGGCCGGCCCAGATCAGGGTAATCCGCTCGGCGTGGGACTGGTCCGCGTAGAGCTGTCCGCACAGGGGTTTTGTCGTGGGGTCGTCGGGCGTGCCGAATTTCTTGATCGTCTGGACCGTGCGCAGCAGGTGCCGATGCACGGGGTAGAGGTGGTATTCGTCATATTGAATCCGGTGGACGATTTCATTGAACTGGGGGATATAGGCCTCCAGAAACTCCGTTTCCGACATGGCCTCCAGCACATTGAATTTGGGCACCGGCGTCAGGAGAATCTGCTCGAACGAGCGCCGGACGGCCCCGGACGTGCGAAACGCCGCGTCGACACAGTGGCGGAACTCCCTTACCAGCCTGCGGGCTTCAATGCTCAGGGGGAGCTTGAGCCGGGCGCTCTCCTCGAAAATCCCCATGAGGATCTCCGGTTGTCTGGGGATCGCCTTGGAGGATGCGAAATTGAGCATCCCATCGACAACAACGAGCCCGTCCCCGTGGGGTTTCTCCGGCGACTTCCGCCCCCGCCGGTGGGATCTCTCCATTTCCAGCTCATAGACCACCATCTGCTGCTGCTGCTTCAGGAAGCCCATGTGCTGGTGCAGGTCCCCCAGAAACCGCTCCACCGGCTGCTGGCCGTCCCGGTATTCATACCCCAGGGCCTGGGCCATCTTCTCCTGATAGGAGAAATACAACTGGTCGCATTTCCGCCGGGACAGGTAATGAAGGTAATTCCGCACCCGCCAGATGAAGGCCAGGGCCCGGCTCAGGTTTCGATATTCCTCGTGGGAGAGGCAGCCGTGATATTCCAGGTCCCGCGGCTGGGTGAGCTGGTTCCGGATGCGGGCCACCCACAGCATGGTGTGATAGTCCCGCAGGCCGCCCTGCCCTTCTTTCAGGTTGGGCTCCAGAAGATAGGTGGAATCACCGAAGCTTTCATGCCGTTCCCGGTTCCTCAGGACGACCCGCTCGATCACCGCATCCGGATCGTCCCGCACGATCTTCTCCCGCAGGAGATCCAGCAGCCGTGAATACAGGCGGGACATGCCGCAGATGAACCGCGCATCGAGGAGGGCCGTCAGGGTCTCGATGTCTTCGACCGCCGAAACAATGCACTCCTCCAGGGTGCGGGTGGCATGACCGACCTCCACGCCGATATCCCAGAGGGGATAGATCACCTCACGGATGAGCCCCATGGCCGCATCCGGGATCTCCCGCTCAAACAGGACGAGCAGGTCCACGTCGGAATGAATGCACTGCTCCTCCCGGCCGTATCCGCCCAGGGCGATGATGGCATAGGGATTCTTCCGGATATCCAGCTTCGGCCCAATGACGCTGTTTTCATAGGATTCATGAAAATAGTCATCCAAAAACCGGGTGTATCTGGCGACAAAATCCGGGACATCCCCTTTCAGGAAGTCCTCGATGAGCGCTTTTCTCCGCAGCGCCAGGGTCCTCACCGGTTTGTCGGATCTCGTTGTCATTGTTGCCGTCATCATTGTTCAGCCCGCGTTATCCCGTGTTTTTGTCGATGTTGATACAGTGAGCAATATGCGTACCAGATTCTTTTGATGAATATAACAGCTTTATATATTTATACTTATCTTAAATCAAAGGCGCCAGCCCCCGGTGCCGGCGAATACATTTATGTAATATTTTTTCAAAATTTATTACAATAATGTTTTTCCTTCCAGCGATTTCCTCACCCGCTTCTCCCCGCGCTGGAGACATGCCCCCAAGCCGGGGATGCGCCCGGCCCGGCCGCGTCAGCGCCTCCTTGACATCGCCATGGGGGGGGGTAGAGAGCCCGAAAAACGCAACCATTGTTTCGCTGTACAAAACTAAGGGGGGCCGATGGACGTTGCCGCAAACCGCCCCCTGCAGTTCAAACGGAGGAGCATCGCATGGCGGAAAAAATTATAGCGCCCCTTGCGGGAAAAATCGTGAAGATCAGCCTCGAGGTCGGCCGGCGGGTGGAGGAGGACGAAGCGGCCATGATCATCGAGGCCATGAAGATGGAAACCCCGATCTTCGCCCCCTGTGGCGGCACGGTCCAAGAGATCCGCGTCAAGGAAGGCGATCCGGTCGAAGAGGATGACCTGCTTGCGGTGATCGAATAAGGTTCAGGGGTCAGCCAAGCGGCCGGCGACGGCCACCCAGCCCTCTTTTTCCCGGACCTCCAGGATCTTGAAGCCCAGGGCGGCCATCTTCTCCGTCACCCGCCCCCGGTTCTCCAAGATGATGCCGGAGCAGATGAGGATGCCGCCGGGCGCCAGCACCCGCCGGATGTCGTCCAGAAGGACTATGATCACCTCCGAGAGGATGTTGGCCGCCACCAGGTCGAAGGTCTGGTCCACGCAGTCCAGGAGGTCCCCGCCATGGATCCGGGCCGCTTCGGGGCCGATCCCGTTGTGCATCAGGTTCTGCCGGGCCACGTCGACGGCCACGCTGTCCCGGTCCACCCCGACCATGGGTCCGGCGCCCAGTTTTCCCGCCGCGATCATGAGGATCCCCGAGCCGGTGCCCACGTCGAGAAACCGCTGCCCCGGCACCAGCCAGTCCTCGATCATCTGAATGCACAGGGCGGTGGTGGGGTGGGTGCCGGTACCGAAGGCCATGCCCGGGTCGATCTCGAGGACGATTTCCGCAGGAGAGCCCGGGGTATAAGACCGCCAGGTGGGCTTCACGACAATTTTGTCACTGATCTTCTCCGGCCGGAAATAGGCCTTCCAGGACTCGGCCCAGTCCTCCTCGTCCAGCTCCTGATGGAGGATCCGGGTGGTCATCCCGGTCCGGCTGCCCAACGCCCGGACCCCCGCCTCCAGGGCCTGGATCTTCCGGGCCCCCTCGGCGTTTCCGGGGAAATATCCGCTCACGGAATCAAACTCGGGCAGGGGCAGGGCATCCTCGCCCCACCCTTCCTCGGGCGACATCTCCGGGCTCTCCACCACCACCCCCGACAGCCCGAGGTCATAAAACACGTCCGATATGAGATCGGCCGCCAGGGCCGTGTCAGGATACTCAAAGATGACCTTCACCTGGGTCCACTTCATTCCTTATCCTTGTTTTTTCCCCATTTCTCCTTCGGGGGGTTGAAATACCCGTGTTGAAGATCCGGAAACGCCCTGCGGATCCGCGACAGGGCCGCGGCCATCCCCAAGGGCGCGCCGTGGGAGGCCGCCCGGTTCATGGCCGCCCAGTACCTGACAGGATCATAGTTCAGGTTCCGCCACTGGATGAAATGCACCGGGTGGGCCCGCCGGAAGGCCATGAAGGCCGCCACCTCCTCGGGCGTGTCCGTAAACCCGGGGCAGTTCAGGTAGTTGACGGACACGAACCGGCCCCGGGCCAACGCCGTGTCGATACTCTTCACCACATCGGCGAAACCGTAGCCCCCGGGGCGGAAATAGGCGTGGTAGCACGCCTCCCGCACGCTGTTCATGGAGACCCGGATGCTGTCGAGGCCGGCGTCGATGAGCTGCGACAGCACATCCGGAAGGCTCGCGTTGGTGTTCATGTTGATGGTGCCCCTGTCCGTCTCCCGGCGGATCAGGCGGATGGCCGGTTCGATGACGTGGGCGGCCAGGAGCGGGTCCCCCTCGCATCCCTGGCCGAAGCTGACCACGGCACGGTCGACCCGGCGGATGTGGGCCAGGGCCACCCCGGCGATCTCCTCGGGGGTGGGCGTGAAATCGATGCGTTCCTGGCTGCACGACACCCCGCCCGCAGGCTGCAGGGAGATGCATCCCAGGCACCGGGCGTTGCAGACCCGGGAGGTGGGCAGGGGGGCCTCGTAGCGGCCCAGGAAGAAGTTCTTTCCGGCCGGGCAGCCATATTCGAGGGCGCACCGTTCGAGGTGCCGCCGCAGCCGGTTTTCCGGCAGTATCTTCTGCATGCGAAGCACCCCTTCCACGACCTTCTCCCGGGGCATCCGCCGGAGGTCCTGGCGGGGCTCCCGGTCCACGCAGATCACGGCGGACCGGAACCCGCCGCCCTGCCATCCCACCGCGCCGTAGGAAAAGAGCGGGAGGATATCCCCGGGGGTCCGCTCCCGGTAGGCGCTGACGCAGGCATTGACATATCCGGGGGAATTGAAGGCCGCCACCGCGCAAATCGGCTCGCCGGGCGCAAAGGGGTTTTCCGGGATCACCTCCGGCCGGCCGGTGGCGCGGTTGAAGGCCACCGGGCTCCGGTGCGCCAGGAACATCAGCTCTCCGCCGTGGGGCATGGGGAGGGTGTTTTCCAGGGTGAGGGGAACCATCCGATCGCCCGCCATGCCCGCTGCGGCATACCCTTCCAGCTCGAAGATCTCCCCGGCGGAATTGGCCGCCAGGGCCGTGACCGGCGCCCCCTTCTTCGCCGGTTTTCCGCGTCGTGCCGTCTGTCTTCGCTGCATCATCCTTTCCAATGTCTCCGATCATGGTTTGTGCAGTTCATATCACAGGAAGGGCCGGCCCGCCGGGAAAAAATGGATGCCGCCCCCGGACAATTCCGTGAATTCCCGAAAACCGGCGATAATTCAGTTGAAACCGGGGCGCGGCAGGTGTTATATTTTTACTTTCCGCCGCGCCGGGGATCCCGGCAGCACGGCCAGATCGGGTCGCCGCCACTGCCCCGGGCGATGCCGCGGTTCAACGCCCTCCTGCCGGCACCCGTTTGGGGTCTTCAGGGTGCGGGCTTCAGGGAAATGGGAATGCAACTGACCGAACCACAACAGAACCTGTTAAGAAAACTCCCGGGAATCGACCGTATTCTCGAGCAGGCCCGCTCCGACCCGTTCTTCGATGCGGTCCCCCGGACCCTCCTGACCCGCGTCAGCCGGACCCTGGTGGACGGACTCCGGAAGGCGGTCATCCACGGGGAGCACGCCATCGGCCTGGACGACCTGGCCGACGACCGGGTCATGGCCCGGCTCAAGGGCCACATCGACTGCGAGCTGATGCCTGCCCTGCGGCCGGTGATCAACGCCACCGGGGTCGTGGTGCACACCAACCTGGGCCGGTCCCTCCTGGCCGAACCGGCCGTGGAAAACGTCGCCCGCATCTCCCGCCGGTACAGCAACCTGGAATTCGACCTGGTCAAGGGCGCCCGCGGGCTCCGGTACAGCGCCATCGAGGGGATCCTGTGCGAGATCAGCGGCGCGGAGGCGGCCATGGCGGTCAACAACAACGCCGCCGCCGTGCTCCTCTGCCTCGACACCCTGGCCCGGGGAAAGGAGGCCGTGGTTTCCCGGGGCGAGCTGGTCGAAATCGGAGGGTCCTTCCGGATTCCCGACGTCATGGCCCGGAGCGGCGCCAGACTCCGGGAGGTCGGCACCACCAACCGGACCCACCTCAGGGACTATGAGCAGGCCGTGGGCGACGAGACCGGGCTTCTCATGAAGGTCCACACCAGCAATTTCAGCGTGGTGGGGTTCACCAAATCGGTATCTGCCCGGGAGCTGGTCGAACTGGGCCGGAAGCACGGCATCCCGGTCATGGAAGACCTGGGCAGCGGCAGCTTCATCGACCTTTCCGCCTTCGGCCTGACCCGGGAGCCCACGGTGCAGGAAGCGGTGGCCGCCGGCATCGACGTCGTCACCTTCAGCGGCGACAAGCTTCTGGGGGGGCCCCAGGCGGGGTTGATCGTGGGGAAAAAGCCCATCCTGGACGCCGTCAAGAAGAACCCCCTGACCCGGGCGCTCCGGATCGACAAGATGACCCTGGCCGCTCTGGAATCGACGCTGCGGCTTTACCGGGACCCGCAAAAGGCCGTTTATGCCATTCCCACGCTCCGGATGCTCACCGTCCCCTTCGCGGAGATCGAGCGGCGGGCCGAACGGTTTGTCGCCATGGCGCAGGCCGACGCCCCCGAGCGCCTGAGCGTCCGGATGACAGACGGCTTCTCCAGGGTCGGCGGCGGATCCCTGCCGCTTCAGGAGCTTCCCACCCGATGCGTGGGCCTGGAAATCGACGGGCTCTCGGCCAACGCCGTCGAACGACGGATGCGGGAGCATGTGCCGCCCGTCATCGGCCGCATCGAGGACGATCGTTTTGTTTTGGACTTCAGAACCGTGCGAGACGAAGAGATCGACACCCTCGCCGCCGCCGTCAGGAACCTGCTGGAACCATGACCGGACACCGCAAAAAAATCTATGCCCGGACAGGAGATCGGCAGGCTTTCCTGCTGTACGAGACCAAAGAACTCGATGACGCCCCCCGCCCGGCCGGGCGGGGGCGAATCCCCATCGGCATCAAAGAGCTCTCCGCGCGGTTCCCGAAGATGCCCATCGGGAAAGCCCTGGTCGAGGAGACCCTCCGGCGCCTCGAACCGGTTCCCGCCTTCGCCGTCATGCTGCTTCGCCTGGACGATTTTTTCAGCCTGCGGCAGGCGGCTGGAGACGAGGCCGCCATATCCCTGCTTCTGGATGCCGCCGTGGTGGTCGACGAGGGGTGCCGCGCCGGCGGCGGATTCTGGGGCGTGATCGAACAGGACCTCATCGGGGTTTTCCTGCCGGAGCAGACCGAGTCCGACGCCCGGGACCTCGCGGAGGAGATCCGGCAGGTCTTTTCCCAGGTCCGCGGGGAGACCCTGACCGCCGGCATCACCGAATACCCCCTGGCCGACTACGGACGCCTCGACACCCTCAAGAACGCCCGCAAGGCCCTCCTGCACGCCCGCTTCCTCGGGCCCGGCGGCATCGCCGCCTTCGATGCGGTGAGCCTCAACATCAGCGCCGACCGGCTCTTCCAGGAGGGGAACATCCACGGCGCCGCCGAGGAGCTGAAAGCCGCCCTCAAGATGAACCCAGCCGACGCGGACATCCGCAACAGCCTCGGGGTCTGCTATGCCTCCCTGGGGGCCCTGCACGCGGCGCTCCGGGAATTCAAGACCGCCGCCGGCCTGCGCCGGGAAGGCATCATGCCCGTCCACAACATCGGCCTGGTCCACGAGATGATGGGGGACCCGGAAAAAGCCCTCATGCATCTCATCGAGGCGGACCGGCTTCTCGAAGCCGGCCGGGACGCCGAAGACGTCTTCGAACTGCCTTACCAGATCGGCAGGATCTACCTCCAGGAGGGCCTCCCGGAAAAGGCGGAGCCCTACCTCGTCCGGGCCGCGGCCCTCAACCCCGCCTCGGGCGCAGCCTGGCGGAAGCTCGGGGAATGCCTTCTGGCCCGGGGAGACATCCACGGGGCCGCCGCCGCCTTCGGCAGCGCCGTCAAGAGCAACCCCAGCGACGCGGCCTCCCTCTCAGAGCTGGGCATCCTGTTCCACCGGAAGGGGGAGAACCCCGAAATAGCCCTGCTCTTCTGCCGGCACAGCATTGAGATCTCGCCCCGAAACGGCACCTACCGGCAGAACCTGGGCAAACTCTGCCTGGCCATGAACCGCCTGGATGAAGCCCTCGCAGCCTTTCAACGCGCCCATGATCTGGGGTGCGATTCCCGGGCTTATATCGACCGGATCCGGGGGAGTCTATCGCCTTCGGAAGAGATTTCGCAGAAAAAGGAAACCGCATGAGAGAGATGATCCTGGCCAGCCTGAGGGCGAGCCTCGAAACCAAGGAGAGGAGCGTCCTGGCCCATGTCGACACCCTGATCGCGGCGGCGGAAAGGATCGACCGGTGCCTCACCGGCGACGGCAAGCTCCTGCTCTTCGGAAACGGCGGCAGCGCAGCCGACGCCCAGCACATCGCCGCGGAGTTCGTCAACCGTTTCCGGAAGGAGCGGCGGCCCCTCGCGGCCCTGGCCCTCACGACCGACACCTCGGTGATCACGAGCATCGGCAACGACTACCACTTCGACCGGATCTTCCAGAAGCAGGTGGAAGCCCTCGGCCGGACCGGCGACATCGCCATGGGCATGAGCACCAGCGGGAACTCGCCCAACGTGGTCCTCGCCATGGAGCAGGCCCGGGAGATGGGGATCGCGACCATCGGCTTCACCGGCCGCGGCGGAAAGCTCACACCGCTTTCCGACATTCTCTTCACGGTATTCTCGGACGTCACCGCCCGGATCCAGGAGACCCACATCACCCTGGCCCATATCCTGTGCGAGCTGACGGAGGAGAGAATGTTCGGGGAGGTCAGGGGGAAGGCTGAAGGCTGAAGGCTGAGGGAAGAGAAAGCGCGAACGGCGTGTTGATTTTACGTCCGGCAATGGTTACTCTGGCGATTTAGCGACTGTCGGTCGATCGGCCGATGGAAAGACCCGGACGGCAAGGAGAAAAGAATGCCTATCTACGAATATCACTGTGACAAATGCAACAAGGATTTTGAATGCCTCATCATCGGGAGCTATCAGGCCGAGTGCCCGGACTGCAAGAGCTCGGACGTTAAAAAGATGATGTCGGCCTGCGGCTTCATGAGCAAGGGCGGCGGCGGCGAGACGGTCAAGGCGTCCGCCGGCGCTTCGTCCTGCGGGGGCTGCACCGCCTCGAGCTGCGCCGGGTGCGGCCACTGATGGCAGATCAGATGGCGCGGCAAATCACCATCGGCACCCGCGGCAGCCAACTGGCCCTCTGGCAGGCCCACTGGACCCGGTCGGCCATCCTGGAAAAATTTCCCGGCACGACGGTGGAACTGCTCATCATCAAGACCCAGGGAGACAGGATTCTGGACGTGCCCCTGGCCAAGGTCGGCGGCAAGGGGCTTTTCGTCAAGGAGATCGAGGACGCCATGCTGGCGGGCCGCATCGACATGGCCGTCCACAGCATGAAAGACATGCCGGCCAAGGTCCCGGCCGGGCTCTGCATCGGTGCCGTGCCGGAGCGGGAGGCGCCCTGGGACGCCCTGATATCGAAAAACCGGCTTCCGCTGGACCGTCTTCCTCATGGGGCGCGTGTGGGGACCAGCAGCCTCCGGCGGGGGGCCCAGCTCAAGAGCCTCCGACCGGATTTCGAGATCGTTTCACTCCGGGGAAACCTGGACACGCGCCTCCGGAAGCTGGATACGGAGAATCTCGACGCGATCATTCTGGCCGCGGCGGGCCTCAAGCGCATGGGCCTTGGGGACCGGATCACCGAGATCATCCCGGATACCGTGATGCTCCCGGCGGTGGGCCAGGGGGCCCTCTGCATCGAATGCCGGGAAAACGACCCCGCCACCGCCCATATCACGGCGGCCCTGGACCACCCGGAATCGCGGACGGTGGTCATGGGGGAGCGGGCCTTCCTGACCCGCCTGGAAGGCGGATGCCAGGTCCCCATCGCGGCCCACGGGACCCTTTCCGGCGGCACCCTCACCCTGCGGGGGCTGGTGGCCTCCCTGGACGGCGCCACGGTCATCCGGGAATCCCTGTCCGGCCCGGCCCGGGACGCCGAGAAGATCGGCGTGGCCCTGGCCGAACGCCTCATCGCCGGCGGCGCCGGTCACATCCTGGAAAGTCTGAAGGAACTCAATGAAATCTAAGGGTAAAGTCTATCTGGTCGGCGCAGGCCCCGGGGATCCGGGGCTGATCACGGTCAAGGGCCGGGAATGCATCGAAACGGCCGACGTGGTCATCTACGACTACCTCGCCTCGCCCGCCCTGCTCAAATACGCCGCACCCACCGCGGAGTTGATCTACGTCGGAAAAAAAGGCGGGGACCACACCCTTCCCCAGGACGGCATCAACGCCCTCATCGTGGAAAAGGCCGGGGGCGGCCGCATCGTGACCCGCCTCAAGGGCGGGGACCCCTTCATCTTCGGCCGGGGCGGCGAGGAGGCCGAGGTGCTCGCGGCCGCAGGGATTCCCTTTGAAATCGTGCCGGGCGTCACCTCGGCCATCGCGGCCCCTGCCTACGCGGGCATCCCCCTCACCCACCGGGACTTCACCTCGACCCTGGCCTTCATCACCGGCCACGAGGACCCGACCAAGGCGGACACCGGCATCCACTGGGCCTCCCTGGCCAAGGGCATCGGCACCCTGGTTTTTTTCATGGGCGTCAAGAACCTCCCCCATATCACCCGGAACCTGATGGACAACGGCATGGCGCCGGATACCCCCGTGGGCCTCGTCCGCTGGGGCACGACGACCCGCCAGGAGTCCGTCTTCGGCACCCTGGAGAATATCGTGGAGCGGGTACGGGCCGCGGGCCTCAAGGCCCCTTCCATCATCGTCGTGGGGAAGGTCGTCACCCTAAGGGACACCCTCAAATGGTTCGAGAACCGGCCCCTCCTGGGCAAGCGGATTGTCGTCACCCGGGCCCGGGAGCAGGCGAGCGACCTGGTGAAGCGCCTGACCGACATGGGCGCCGACTGCCTGGAATGCCCGACCATCCGGGTGGCGCCGCCTGAAGACTGGCGGCCCCTGGACGCGGCCATCGAGAACCTCGCCGCCTATGACTGGATCGTCTTCACCAGCGTCAACGGCGTCAAGTTCTTCTTCCGGCGGCTCTTCGAGACCGGGCACGACGTTCGGGCCCTCCACCGCCTCCAGACCGCCTGCATCGGCCCCGTCACCGCGGAGACCCTCATGGGCTTCGGCCTGAAAACCGACATCCTGCCCGAGAACTACCGGGCGGAGTCGGTGGTGGACGCCTTCCGGGGCCAGTCCGTCGCCGGCCGGCGCATCCTCCTGCCCCGGGCCAAAGAGGCCCGCCCCGTGCTGCCCGTGGAGCTGACCCGCATGGGCGCGACCGTGGACGAGGTCACCACCTACCAAACCGTCCAGGTCCGGGACAACGCCGAGATGCTCGTGGGCGAGCTTGCGGACGGCGCCATCGACATGATCACCTTCACCAGCTCCTCGACCGTTCAGAATTTCAAGGCCCTCCTGCCCGAAGGCGAGCCCCTGGAGCGCCTGTTGAACGGAGTGACGGTTGCGAGCATCGGCCCCATCACCTCGGACACGGCGCGCGAGCTGGGGTTCACGGTGGACGTCACGGCCGAATCCTACACGATCCCGGGCCTGTGCGACGCCATCCTGGCCCACTATCAGCGCCTCTAAGGCTATCCGCCGCCGCCAACCGGCCGTATCCAATATTCTCCGATTCCCCGGCCCATGGCGATGGATGGATATCCAGCCGCCGGTGATGAACCTGAAGCGACCGCCCCGAACTCACGGACGGACGGTCACAGCACCGCATCAGGCCTTGTTCGAACAGGCGGCGCGGCCGCTTCAGATTCATCACCGGCTCTTTGGTGCGTGACATGACCATCCTTTCCGCAGAACCCGGAGGCATTTACATTCATGTGCCCTTCTGCGTCCGCAAGTGCGCCTACTGCGATTTCTATTCCAATACCGATCTCTCGCTGATTCCTTCCTTTCTCGACGCCCTGTGCCGGGAGATCCGCCGGGCCGATGCGCCCCCGGGCCTGGCCTTCGACACCCTCTACCTGGGGGGCGGCACCCCGTCAGTCCTTGCGCCGGACCAGATCGGGCACATCCTGGAGGCGGTCCGGGGCCGATTCGCCGTGCGCCCGGACCCAGAGGTGACCCTGGAAGCCAACCCCGGCACCGTGACGCCCGGGACGCTTGCGGCCTTCCGGCGGATGGGCGTCAACCGGATCAACATCGGGGTCCAGTCCTTCTCGGAGGCGGGGCTCCGGTTCCTGGGGCGGATCCATACTGCCGAGGAGGCCCGGCTTGCAGTGCGGTGGGCGCGGGAGGCCGGATTCGAGAACATCGGCCTCGACCTGATCTACGGCCTCCCGAAGCAGACGGAGGGGGACTGGATCGCCGACATGGCGGCGGCCGCGGCCCTGGCCCCCCATCACCTCTCCTGCTACATGCTCACCTACGAGGCGGGGACGCCCCTGACCCGGCGGATGGCTGAGGGCCGGTTCCGCCCCCTTTCGGAAGACCGGGTCGGCGGGCTCTTCCTGACCACGATCCGGTTCCTCGCGGAAAAAGGCTATGCCCAGTACGAGGTCTCCAATTTCGCCTGTTCGGCGGAAAAACGGGCCCGGCACAACCGGAAATACTGGTCTTTCGCCCCCTACCTGGGGTTCGGGCCGTCGGCCCATTCCTTCATCCCGCCAGAGCGGCGGTGGAATATTGCCTCCCTTGAAGAGTATCTGGCATTTTCGGCGGCGGGAAAACCGGCCGTTGCAGGCCGGGAGGTCTTGAGTTACGCGCAGCAAATCATCGAGGTGGTCTTCCTCGGCCTGCGGCAGAACGACGGCATCCGGATTTCAGATTTCGAGGAAGGGTTCGGGCTCGGGTTCGAAGAGACGTTCGGGGGGGTGCTCTCGGAGCTGCGAAAAAACGGATGGCTGAAGACGGATGATGCCTCCCGGTGCGCCCTGACGCCTTCGGGCATGCTCTTCCTGGACGGCATCACGTCGATGTTCGTCTCCATGGACTTTCCCGAATCCCCGCCGATGTGAACCGACGGGGATTCGCGGTCAGGGCCGGGATCCGAACACCCGGCTGAACTCCGTCCGTTTCACCCGCATCATCCCGGCGGGATGCTTCCGGTCATCACCTGGTTCAGCACCGCCAGATAAAAGCGGGCGTGGCTGATGTGGGCCGCCATGTTGGACCGATGATTGGCGATGAATCCGTCGGGGCTGCCCTCGAAGACGATCCAGGGCTCCATGTGGGCTGCATGCTCCAGGGACGTAATGGCGTGGTGCAGGACATCGGCGCCCTGGATGGAGACCATCATTTCGTTGAATTCCGCCGAGACCCCCTCGAGGATCGTCTGCATGGCGGCGGCGACACCCCTGGAATAGTAGAAATAGTTGTCGGCCTTGAAGGTGCTGAGGTCTCCCTGGTTCTTGACGAGGTTTTCATCGCAGCTCCCCAGCATGCTCTCGAAGGCCCGGAAGAGGGGGACGAGGTTGTCGACCCGTTTATAGAAGCGGGCCTCGCCGTTGTTGAGCATCTTGATATAGGTTTTGATATCGTCAATCCCCTCCTGGTACTTCGACTCCGCGGTGGGGAACCAGTATTGCCTGGGGTGGATCATGAAACAGTTCATGGCCGCCTCAAGAGCCGGCACATAAGCCTCGGTGCTCCGGGTGCGGGAGAGGTTCTCGGCCAGGGCGACGCTGGTCCGCCGGGTCACCTCGAGGACGCCCAGCTGGAAATTGTTGACGTTGTCCGTCACATTGAGGATGTCGTTGGGCCGCCATCCCCAGAACCGCCCGTTCAGCTCGTGATCCAGCGGCTTGATGCAGGCGGCGACAAAGGCGCTGCCGTTCCCGGCGTCCATGACCGGCGCATGGGTCGGCACGGCGACCTTGGACCCATGGGTCTCGCCGGACTTCGGCGCCGCATGGGAGGCGTCATCGGCGGCGGACTTGGCCGTGTCATGGGAGGCGGCCTGCCCGGTGCTCTTGGGCGCATGGCTCGGGGTTTTCACGGCGAGGGGGGCGCTGCCGGTCCCGCCATCATGGCTCTGCTCCGCCGCGGTTGTCTTCGCTCCTTGATCCGCCGTCTTTTTGGCCGACCGGTCGTCCAGGAATCCCAGGATCGTCCAGACGATCCACAGGAGCACCAGGGTGATCAGCACAATCGGGATCAACCGCTTGGGCCCCAGGAGGGCCGCTTTTTTCGCGGGGGCCGCTTCGCCGCCGCTCTCATCGGGGCTGTTCCCCGGGACCGCTTCATCGCCATTGCCGTCGGTGTTCATGCTCTCCATGGAATCTCCTTCACAAAATTAGATTTCATACGTGGATCTCATCCGCCTCTCAGCTTTCGGATATCGCCGATGCGGATGGTCAGGTTCTGGGAATCAAAATATTCGATATAGGGGATCAGGAATTTTCTGGAGACGCCGGCGATATCCTTGAACTGGATGGTCGTCATCTCCGTGTTGGCCTTGAGGAAGGCCACGGTCCTGGCCTTGAGGGCTTCCATGGCCTCGGTTTGGATGTAAAGGTCCTCCCGGACCTTGGTGATGCGCCCCTCTGCGATGAGGATCATCAGGACATCCTTGGCCCGCTCGGGCGCGATGCCCGTCGTCTTGCAGAAATCCTTGAAATACGGGGGGGTCAGGCCGCCTGCGACATAGGCTTCGAGGATCCGCTGCCGGAGGTCTTCCTGGTCGGCCTTGAGGGAGACCTTGTGGGCCGCGAGCCGGACGGTCTCCTCCTCCTGGACCAGGGTCTTCTCCTTGAGGAGGTGGTTCAGAACGAGATTGAAGAGCTTCGGCCCGAGAAACGACGGGAACTTGGATTTCAGCTCCTCCTTGAGCATGCCCGGCTTGAGGGGGTATTTTTCGTGGTAGCCCGCGACATGGCCCGCGATCTCGGCCTTGAGCTTCTCCAGGTTCTCCTGGTGGATGTAGATCTGGTTGTCGCTGTCGACCTGGACGAGGGTCTTTGCGGAGAGGAAGGACTGGACCTGCTGCCGGAGCTGCTTTTCGGGGATGTTGGTCATGACCTTGAGGTTCGCAAACGACACCCCTGGATATCCCGCGGCCGCCGCCAGCCGGCAGATCACGTCCCCGGACTCGTGCCGGTCTATGTCCTTCAGCATCTCGACGACGGCGGGGTCGAATCGCTTGTGCTTGACGGGGATCGGGTTGAGGACCTTTCCGCCGCCGATGGTGCGGACCGGGGAGTAGCTCCGGACGACGAACCGGTCGTCCTTGACAAGGGCCACGGCGGTGTCGAGGCGGAGCTGGGCCGGCGCGTCCTCCCCCGGCGGAAGCTCCTCCGCGTCCAACAGGATCAGGTTGCCGATGACCTCGCTGGTACCGGTGTGGAACCGCACCCGGGTCCGGTTCTTGATGGGCTTCCGGTTGCTTTTGAGATAGTGGAACATGACGTCGACCATGTAGCTCGACGCGAGGGCGCCGGGGGTGGAGAGAACCTCGCCGCGGTCCACGGCCGCCTTTTCGAGGCCCTGGAAATTGACGGCCGTACGCATGCCGGCCTCGGCGGTCTCCGCCGACTGGTTGTGGACCTGCACCCCCCGGACCTTGGCGGAGATCCCCGACGGGTAGAGCATGACCGTTTCCCCCACTGAGACGCGGCCGGAGACCAGGGTGCCCGTGATCACCGTGCCGAATCCCTTCATGGTGAAGACGCGGTCCACCGGAAGGCGGAAGATGCCGGACGAGGACCGCTCGGGCACCTTGCGGCTTAGCTCATCCAGGACCGCCACAAATTTGTCCATGCCCTGCCCCGTCACCGAGGAGACCGGCACGATGGGCTGGTCCTCCAGGAAGGTGCCCCGGACGAACTCCCGGACGTCTTCCATGACCAGGGCCAGCCAGTCCTCGTCGACGAGGTCGATCTTGGTCAGGACCACCATGCCGTACCGGACCCCCAGGAGGGTGCAGATCTCCATGTGCTCCCGGGTCTGGGGCATGACGCCTTCGTCTGCCGCGATCACCATGGCCACGATGTCGATGCCCGTGGCTCCCGCCACCATGTTCTTGACGAACTTCTCGTGCCCCGGAACGTCGACGATGCCCACGTGCCGGCCGTCAGGCAGGTCCAGGGCCGCAAACCCGAGTTCAATGGTGATCCCCCGGAGCTGCTCTTCCTTGAGCCGGTCCGTGTTGGTGCCGGTGAGGGCCTTGATGAGCGTGGTCTTGCCGTGGTCGATGTGGCCTGCGGTTCCCAGGATGATCTGTTGTGACACGGTCGCCTCTTCTGCCTATTTCTTTTTTTCCATCTTTCGCCTGCGCCAGTATTCCAGGAGGTAGGCCAGGGCCACCAGGATAATGGCGAACCCGGCCACGTAGACCATATGGAATTCCGGATGAAACATCCGCATCAGGACGACGGCGAAGACAACCCCCAGGATCGCCCGCAGGACGAATATATTGAAATTTACCAAAATTACCCCTCTTGTGCATCACAAAACTGATTTTATTGGCCATTCATATAAGAGAAGCCATTTGCGGTCAATACCAAGTTTGACGGTGCCGCAAAAAGCCCGATATCTGCGTTACGCGGTTCCCTCGTCACTGCGGCGTACCATAAGTACGCCTCATTCCTCGGAATTCGCAAGCCTTGATCTCGGGCTATTTACGACACCGTCTGGAATACAGCCGTGCCGGGTCCATCAGGTGATGAGAATTCAGGGAAGGGCTGGGCTTGGTTTATTTTTTTTGAAACGTAAAAAATGGCTTGAAAGGCGGGGCGGTTTCTGTTAAGTATCATTTCTCTTTTATGGTGGGTGTAGCTCAGTTGGTAGAGCACCAGGTTGTGGCCCTGGTGGCCGTGGGTTCAAGTCCCATCACTCACCCCATCAAAGCCATCAAAGACCATTGCGGAACGCCGCAATGGTCTTCGTACTTGCGCCCGTAGCTCAGCTGGATAGAGCGCCGGACTTCGGATCCGTAGGTCGGGGGTTCGAATCCCTCCGGGCGCGCCACGATTACCAAGGGGTCTCAGCGAAATGCCGCTGGACCCCTTTTGTGTTTCCGGTCCGGGTCCGGTCCTCTGTGAGAATTTGGTTGTGGGATATGGGGAAACTGTATTTAAGTTTTGTAGTTGACCTGACCCCACCGGATTCAGTACAAAATATCAACAAAATCGCAAAAGCGGCATAAAGGTTTATATGCAATTCAACATTAAAGATATTTTGGTATTAATGCGCCCTCGCCAATAAATCAAAAATCTCTTCATATTCCTCCCGCTCTTCTTTGCTCAGAAGATCACCGTTTTCTAAAATCTTGGCAATACTTTCATCGCCTTCATTGCCTTTTCATTGACATCCAGTGCTGTCTATATCCTAAATTATTATCATGATATCGAAGATTATAGACATCACCCAAAGAAAAAATACCGCCCAAATAAGGGCTACCTTGAAATGATTGGGTTAATGGACTGTGAAATAGACTGAATTTGCGCGTATACCAGTCTTATCATCCACCGCATAATATTCCCATTGGCCAATAGCAGTTGATGTAGTCGTTGTGTAACTATAGGCATAATTCCCATTATTATCAGTAGCTCTCTTGACATTCGAATAATGGCTGCCATCAGGCCCTAAGAAATGAAGAGTTACATTACTGTTTGGGCTGAATCCATAGCCGGGCTCGTTAAAGGTCGTTCCCTGTGGGCCGGAGGATGGAGATACGGTGACATAAGGAGAAATAGCTGGCTCTGTGACTGTGAAATAGGCTGAATTTGAGCGATAATCCGTCTTATCATCCACCGCATAATATTCCCATTGGCCAATAGCAGATGATGATGTCGTCATATGTACGTGGTTAAAATTACCATAGATATTCGTTTGTATATTTAGATCCGCATGGTGACTCCCATCAGGACCATTAAAATGAAGAGTTATCATGCTATTCGCGCTGAATTGAAAACCGCGTGCTAAGAAGCCAGAGCCCTGGGGACCGGAAGACGGATAAATACGAACAAATGGACAAGAATGTAATACATTTATCATTCTATTTTCTAGTTCTGGTATGTATTCACTACAAGATACAGGACTTAAAGGATTTTCTTGTAAATCGATATACCAGAACCACAATCCATTGTTCCACGTTCCAACAATATTTAATAATGGGCTAATATCACTAATATTATTGTTTTGCAGCATAAGTTCATTGAGATTTGTCAATCCGCTCAACGGATTTAAATCACTGATGTTATTGCCTCCAAGTTCAAGACGATTGAGATTTGTCAATCCGCTCAACGGATTTAAATCACTGATGTTATTACCACCAAGGGAAAGTTGATTGAGATTTGTCAATCCACTCAAAGGGGTTATGTCACTGATGTTATTACCACCAAGAAAAAGTTGATTGAGATTTGTCAATCCACTCAAAGGGGTTATGTCATCAATTTGCTTATCTGGCAAGTTGAGTTTCTTGAGCTTTGTTAAACCAGATAATGAGATCAAGTCAATAGGTTGTGCCTGATTAATATAAATCACTTCTAATTCTTTTAAATCTTTAAATGCGCTTGTGTCCTTTATATATACGCGATCAAAATTTATAATAGTAAGTTTTGTCAAATTTTTAATAGGTGAAAGATCGAGAGAATCCGTTTCGCTTCCGCCGGAAAATAATGTAAGAATAAGCAGGTTTGAACAAAATTGTAACCCTTCAAGATTATATACATCCGAGGCTTCTATTATTGTAATGCGCTCTATATCTGAACGCATTATATCTCCGCTTTCTCTTCCAATTGCTCTTCTAACGCCAATCTCAAGGTTTGGATCTGGAAAATTGACCGGAAAATCAGCTGGGCAATCTTCATCAATCTGGCCATCACAGTTGTTGTCGATGCCGTCATTGCAGATTTCCATGGCCCCGGGATTGATTGCAGCAGAATTGTCATTGCAGTCTTTAGCTTTGCCATCATCGCCAGGTTCTCCGAGATCACATGTATCGTAACTGTCGGCGTCGTTGTCTGTGCAGGTTATCAAAGCGCTGACTGTCGCAGGCAGCGGACCGAACGCCCCACCACCGTTGGAATTCCCGCTTGTGCAGTCTAAATTTTTTTCAGTAGTACAGTTACCATCGGTGTCAGTAACGTGAAGGCCATACCACCACACACCTTCTGAGGGCGTGTCGGATATGTTACCAGAAGCGGTTGTTCCAGAAAGCTGTTTAATGGTGATCTGCTGCCATTCCCCAGGACTGCCGTTCGCATCTGGCGCACGCCAGAGTTCTATCTGGGAAAGCATCTGACCATCGGAAACGGTGTAGTTGACAAGCAGTGATTCACCCACTTTGAGGTTAGTTGGTGAGATGTTGAATGCCATAATTTGAGGTTTTGGGTCGCAAGAGTCCCCAACTCCATCGCTATCTGAATCCGCTTGGCTTGGGTTATATACCTCTCGACAATTGTCTGAATTATCCCCGACGCCATCATCGTCTGTATCAGTCCATTCATTGGGATCATTATCAAAAATATCGTAATAATCAGGATAATTATCATTGTCCGAATCTATACATTCATCATTGTATAGGCTTCTAATACGGTCTATATCATTATCTGTTAGCATAAGACATGGAGCATAATCATTAGAATATCCATTTGCCATAATCGGATTTGTTGGTTGGCTTTCTCCATTTATGTCCTCACACATTTTGCAGTCCTTAACTAATAGGAAACTATTACTCCCAGTTGAAACGAGACATTCATGGCTGAGGCCCAATGTATGCCCCATTTCATGCAGAAAAACTTGTTTAAACGGGTAAGCAGTTCCTATAATGTCGCTTGGATTTTCGCTGAGAGTATAGGGTAATGTGCTATTTAATTTTACTTCTCCTATCCCGCCTTTGCCCAAGGTGTTTCCATCAAGAGGTTCCCATCTTATGATTAAATCTGCTTCACCATCAGTTGGTCGAAAATATAGAGATCCAACCTCTTCATTGTTAATCTTAAGAGCATTTTCCCATTCTCGTAAGGCTTCAGAAATAGCGTTCCTTACATCTTCCTCTGTGTAACCATGAATAATGCTTTGCCCATTCGGATAATAACGCCATGTAATAACAGAGCAGGGGTCATAAGTGGGACAGGCTTTAACAAGTTCATTACATATTGATCTAGCGAGATCAGCTATGTAACAAAAATGTGATATTTCAACTTTATAGCGATCATTCAAGTCATCATAAGAGGATGGCAATATACTCCAAAAATTTTCTGAATCATCATATGTAAAGAATATTTTTTCAGGAATATTATTTGCTGGTAGGTCAAGAATAATTGGAGCTTGAAAAGTTAATCCATCAGGTTTTAAATCCATTAAATATTTTCCAAATTTATATCCTTTTGGTACATAGATGCTTTCAGGGTTTTCTGGCTTTTTGACAGTAATAAGGGTTGGTTCACTAAGCGCCCCCTGCGGAATTAAAATTTTCACATCATTCAAAGTGCTATTCTGATTAATTATCTCTATAATACCACCTTTAGTTCCTATAACCGCAGCAGCCTCAGGCACCTCAGCATAAACGACAGTAGTAAAGCTAAACCTCAGCCTGTTCGGATTTGAAAACTGCCATCTTTTAGCGGCAATTTCTGCGCCGGAGGCTAGGCCACCTATGTCATTGGTGTACTCAAAATAGGGCTTGTTATCACCCGTTACACCATCCGCGTTGGCAACGCTAACCCTTGAATCACTGATGCTATCGATCACAACCTTGATCGGAGCGACTACTATATCAGGTGATACATTTTTTATGGATGCGTCCAGATAGTTGATCGATTTTACGAGGTCGAACATCATTCTGGATTTAACAATCTCAATTTTATTGGTGATTTCAGATTCAGCAAATGCATGTGAAGAAGAAATAAACGAAATAAAGACCATGATCAGAACTGCAGATAGAGTATAGAACCTATTCATTTTTTCCACGTATAGATCCTCCATATTAGAGCGTTAAAAAATTATTTAACACTTCTGGTAGCCCGCTTGCTGAGGTTTTTAAACCGAGATTTTCCTTTCTGGCTTTGTTGGCTGACACCGGCACTTTTTCTTAAGGAAGAGAGGCCCTGGATGTTATTTTTTTGCGAGAATACCGTCTGCGAAAACCTGCCAATCCAGCAAGACCAAGTCCCAATGAAAGAAATGTGGCTGGTTCGGGTACCGGCTGTATGGATGATGTTGTGATTTCAAGGTTGGAAAGAGATGCGACAGAGGTATATGATAAATCCGCCCAATCAATTTCAAGGCCAAACGCCAGACTAATCGTTGAGCCTTGATAGGGAGTGAGGTCTATGCTTCCAGATCCAGGGAGAATTAATTCATCGCTACCAAATGAATTGTCACCCAATATCTCGGTTACATATGTGTTGCCAATTTTTGCTACGAGGTAATCAGAATCGCCAGGCTGGAGAGTAAATTCGTAAACAAAGGAAAGGGTAATCGCGTCTCCCGTTACGTAATAATTATTGTTTAAAAAATAGATATATCCTAAATTCCCAGATGTATCCTCTTCCAAGGTTATGGTGTTCCCTATACTGTAGGCAAGATGAGAAGGTTCTCCTACAAAATCAGATAAGCTTAACGAGTCGCCATAAACAGGATTCACACAAATCGAAATCGAAATGCACAACATGATCAACCCAGACAGTCGCTTCACTTTTTCCCCCTTTTGAACATGTGATAAAGAACAAAAAAAGCCGAGTCGCCTCCAATTGGCAACCCGGCTGTCTTGACCATAAAGACCCGTGGCTTTCCGTCCCTGTCTCACGGCAGGTTTGGCAAGTTTTTCTTTTCTATTCAGCTAACCTACGTTCAATATGAACAAAAGCGCATAAAAATAGAGCGCTGCAACCGCCACAGGTTCATCAATTTCGCAACAAACGGAAAAACTTGAAAACCGTCTTCAGATTTTAATCGTTAATCAGTCGTCTATTAAGCACAAAAAAATCACATTGTCTATCGGTACAAATACCTATTTTTGTCGTTTATTTTCAAATTTTGTCTGAGATAAATCTTGGTTATATTGTTTTAACAAAACCTAACAAACTGTATTTAATTAAAGTTTTTACCATAGGCACCTGCTGTTTCCACTTTTCATTGAATCAAACCTGGTGTATGAAATTTTTTAAGAAAGCATAAACCGCGCCAAAAGTTTCTCAAACATCTCCTTTTGACCGTTGTCATGTCGTTATACAGATTTTCTAACAACTAGAAAAAGCTGATAACTTTTGGGTCAGCCTTCTCGGTTCGCCTCCCTTGCCTCCTGATCCCACACCCGTAACAACCCAAATTTCAAATATATATTACCTTAATAGGATTGATTCTACGGATATATCCACCCCATCTAGGAATCCTGTTGCCAAATATTTGAGCCCCGGGAGAAACCCGAAATGGATCAGTTATGCACCGAAAAACCCCCAGGCATCGATTTGTGCCATATCACCGCAGACGATGGAGACTGGGCTGCCACCGTCCCCGAAACCGTTCACATGCTGAAAACGTATCTGAAAACAGATCACTTCGCCGTCCTGTCGCTGGAAAATATGCCCGGACAACTGGTGGAATGGATCTTCAAGGCATTTGAGGATGCGGAAGGCCATGAGGTGGACGGGGAATGCATGCTGGAACTCGGCGACTAGATGGTGCTTAAAATGCCGTGATGTTCCTGATTCCTTAACGCGTTTTCAAAGATTGAAGCATGATTGTGTTTTTCTGATCACTACATATTCAGCACTACCCATGAGGGGGTTCTTCCCTGCGGAGGGGTTAGCCCCAGCTCAGCACTACTTGGTGAGGTATTCCTCATTCCCGCAGATCCAGCCAATATGAAGATGGACCCCGGCGCGCAGACCCGCATAAACGACACGATTGACGGCTACTTCGGCACGCAATAATAACGCAAAAGCCTCGAAATCTTGGAACCATTCGCGCGTTGGGCTGAATGAATGCACGAGCATGACAGCATGTGGTGCACCAAAGCGCTTGGCCTCAATGACAGCAGATCCCGTGCGATGGATGAGTTGATATCGTATCGTGCCAGCAAGCTCTTCATTCAAATTCAGTTCTCGACGAAGGAATGCAAGCCGAGAAGCCTTTCCTTTAGATCCTTCTGCCAACCACTCTGACAGGGTTGGGCCAAATGGTTCGGATACCTTTCCTTCTACCGCGATTGACACCAAGCCGGTTTTTGCCCTTGCCAGTGCCCATATATCATTCTGTGATGGCCTGGAGCCTCCTACCAATGGAACCTGGTGCTCTGGGATTGCCAGCAGCAATTGAATGTCGGCAAGGTGCTCGTTTTTGGAGAACGCTGATTGGATCTCAGCGGGAAAGCCATTAGCACTCTGCCATGAATAAGCAAGCGTTCGCGCAGAGTATCCATTTCGCCAATGTTTTACTGGGTCAGCCAGTAGCTGTGCCCAGTCATCAGCATTTTTGGCCGGGATATAGATGTACTTCAATGAGAATATCCTTTTTGGGACATAGCGTCGGGCATAAGGCATGGATGCTTTCTCTCGTTGCCCTTACTGCCCTTGTGCTGTCTTTCGTTATTTCATAGGTTCTTCAGAAGGTTATTCAGGATATATTTCATTTCAATTGCCTCGACATTATCGAGATGATCATCTTCGAGAACTTCCTTGGTTCTCATGTACAGATTCTTATATTTCTTGGCAATTTCTGCATGATCTTCAAGCCAATAAAGAAGTTCATAAGCCTCCTTATAATTCACTTCATCATCTGCAAGGATACCCATAACAATTCCCTTGAATTCTGAGGCTTCATCCGAAATGGACTTTAAAGGCCCTTCTCTCTCATCATTTATCAATTTCAAGAATATTCTTGCACAAGCTATAGAATCTTCAGTGGCATCATGGTGTTTAAACGCAGGAAAACCAAAGTGTTTTACTAAAGTCGTTAATTTGCAATTTTTTAGATTGGGCAATTTATCTTTTGCTACTGCACTTGAATCAATATATTCAAAGCTCAATCCCAAGTCAAAGTGGTCTGAAAGCGCATTCAAAACCTGCTTGTCAAATAGACTGTGCGCTACCAAAGGATATTTAAATATTTCTTTTATTATTGGGAATAGTTCACCAAAATGTGGTTTGTCAAACGTATGCTCTTCTTTAATTCCATGTATTTTCGACTGGAATGGCGCATGTCCTCCAACAGGTTTTATCAAAAAACCGTTTGTTTCGATAATTTCACAATTTCGAACTTTTGCATAGCCAAGAGCGCACGCACTGACTCTTTTAGGATTTGCTGTTTCAAAATCAATTGCGATGAACTCTTGCATGATTCCTCCTATTTTTTGACAGAACGTGGAATTCACCGGAAACTTTGGAGCGTAGCGGAAAAGGTTTCCGGTGAAATGACTTGTTGGCAGAATTATGCATTAAAATTATCTACAGAAAGAAAGGCTTCTCCTGTTTGAGATGCATGTCTCCTCACCCTGTTGATGACATCAGAAAGCCCCATTATACCGCCTAAAACTAAATAGATGTGGCTATGATCAAATAACAACAATGGGGTTTTGCCACCGGAAGCTTCGCTTTTTGCGACAGATGAATAGCCAGATATTGAAATCATGACTCCCATTGTGTTGTCAGCCTTTGATGTAACTTTTTTATAAAATGAATCAATATCTGTTGCTCCAGCTTGATCTGTGGTGAATTTAAGTTCCACAAGATATGTCGTTCCTGAAATTGTAAGAGAGCCGTCAATCTGTCTACCATTGTGAATGTATGGCTTTCTGTTTGGAATTTCGCAGAAATCTAAAAGTGAATAAAACCAATCTTGGAACTCATAGCCAGCCTGTTGTGTACCCAATCTTTTGCCGAGTTCATCCAACTCACTGGCCAATTTTTGTAGAGTTTTTTGAGATCTGTTTATTTCTTGCTGTTTCTTGCTGAATTCTTCTCTTGCTTTTATTCGCTCTTCTTCTGATTGGATCTGCTCTTCCTGCTTTTGATGATGGAGCTTCAAACGTGTAACAGCTTCATGTGCCACCTTAATCTTTTGTTCTGTATCTTCCCAGTTTTGCAAATCAGGAAAACTTGTTTGCTCCATCAGTAATTTACCCATTAATGCTAAAGCTGTACGACCATTATCTGTATTTGGTAACTTTTCAAACAGTCGATCAAGCAAATCACGTTTAGATTCTTCTGACCCCCAACTTGATATAAACGACTCAGAAATACGACATTGTCTTAGAAATTTTGTTAATGCTTTTTTCCTCCAGAAAGACTTAAGGCAAGCATCATAAACTAAATCGATATAATAGGGAGTGAGTTTTGTTTTCATTTTTTTAATTTCAACGGCCAACGTTCAAGGTCACCGGCGCTGCGCGGCTTTATCGCGCAGCCTCCGCTGGACCGCAGGGTTGGGCGTCGCTGCGATATGCGCCATGTTTCGGGTCACTTAAGTCCGTAGTACTTCAGCAGCGCTTCTTTCACCAAGTCAGTTGCGACTGACACACCAACTTTCCAGGTTCCGTCTGCTGCCTTCTTCAGATTGTCGATAAGCCACTTCCGGGCTTTAGCACCGAATGGCTCGACAGCGCTTTCAGGCTCTTCAGTGACTACCAGCTGACCAAGTTCACGGGCATCCAGCTCAGATAGTCCGCCTTGCACAAGAAACTGGACCAGACCGTCAACGTCTCTTTCGCCAACGGCAACATTGATATGAGCCCCATCGCCTGTCGCGGAAATTGATGTCACATTCCCATAGATAATCTGTTGCGCGATCTGCGTGGCGACCGCCGAGTTCTGGTTGGACGCAGCAATGGCAGGTCCGAGAGAGACGGCACTTGCCTCTGGGATCGACTTCTCAAGTTCAATTGTTAATTCAAGAACTCGACTGCGAACGGAGTGCCGCAGTTCTGCAAGAGCGGCTCTCGAAATTGTTCCCGACACCGAGTTGCAGGCGTAGTCAGGGTACACCTTGCCTTGAAGTAGCAAGATGAGATTTGCGGTGTTATTGATCGGTGCTATAGTGCCAATCCGTGATCGTCGAAAACGAGCCACTTTGTGATCGGCGAAATGGTGCCACCTGATGATCACCGAAAACGAGCCACTTTGTGATCACCGAAATAGCGCCACCGGAATCTCACCCT
>NZ_JBGSQX010000170.1:0-13313 GCF_041737845.1 Desulfococcus sp. | reverse complement strand
CCGGCGCGTTCATACCGGCCCCGGCCCGACAGGCGGGCGCCGCCGGCATCGACCGTGAGGGCTTCGACGACCGTATCCGATCCTTCGATCCCTCCCCGGAACGCCGCGGCGACATCCGCCGGACGGTCCATGCCGGGGGATAGGATCCCCGTGCCGACAAGGGCCACGCGGCATCGGGCAAGGATCTCCCCCGGCGTGACGCCCTGCCCTTCGAGGGTGATGTCGGCATCCAGACGGCCGGCGTATGCGGCATCCCGGGAGAATGCCTGCTCCAGCAGGAGCCCCTTCTGCCGCACGGACAGGCGGTAGCCGATGGCGTTCAACACCCGATCGGACGAGAGGAATCCCTCGGGGAAGGCCTTTACGAGGTCAATCTCGCCCGTTGCGTCCGACAGCCCGAAGGGGGATTCGACCGACAGCGGGTCGATCCTGAGTTTCCGGTCCGACAGATGGAGGCCCAAGGCAATCCGTCCGACGGGAACTCCTCCGAGAAGCCCACCGTCATACTCGAGGTTCACCCTGGCTTCGGGATCGGCCAGGGGACCTTTGGCGGAGAGGTGAAGCGCGGCGTTTCCGGTCAGCTCCGGGGTCAACTGAAGGAGGTGACGGATTTCGGCCAGGGCCAGGTCTGCATCGAGGGTGAGGTCCATGACCGGGTCGGCGCCGAGGCGGTCGATGATCCCGGTGAGCCTGATGTCGGTGTTGCCGGCCGCAACCCGGAGATCGAGGGGCGAAAGGCGGTCGGCATCGAGGTGGGCCGTGACCTGCAGCGCCTCTACGGGCCCGGTGAACACGGGGCTTTCGACGGCCCCCCGGCCGATCCCCAGCCGGAGGCGTCCCGCCGGCTTCGAGAGCAGAAGGGCCTCCGCCCCGGCGGAGATGCCTTCCAGGGTGACGGTGAGCCCGGCTTTGGGGTCCCTGTAGGACACGGTGCCGTCGGTCAGGCGGAAAAGCGTGATCGCCAGGTCGATGGGCGGCCCGGCCGACGCCTCCTCGGAAAGCTCCCCCGGCGCGAGTGCGGGAAAGGCCCGCATCAGGTTGAGCCGACCGGTCTCGTCAACGGCGAGGTCCGCCCAGGGGTGCTCGACGATCGCCTCCTCAACGCCGATCCGGCCGTTCAGGAGCGAAAGCCAGGAGATGTCGATGCGGCAACGGGCCAGCCCGGCCAGGCGCTCGCCGGAAGGCCCAGCGACAAGGAGATCGTCGATATCGATGCGCCCGGCAAGCACCGAAAAATCGAGCCGGCGCCATGACACGCTTCCCGGCAGGGCGCGGTTGATCTGCTGCTGAATGCCCCGCTGGGCCTGGGGGGTCTTGAGATACGAAACGCCCCCCGCCAGAAGCAGGATCAAAAGACCCGCGCCCGTCCCCGTGGAAACCAGTGCGATTCGAAGCCATTTAGCCATGTCACCATCCCGTGGTTTCAAGACCGGATACCGGGCGGCATAGGCCGGAGATCCGGAAACGTCCTGTCATGCGCCGCCAAATCTATACCATCCCCCCGCGTGAATCAAATTTTTCTTTGATCATTGGCCCGTCACCGGGTATAGTCGGTACGATCGGCCGCGCCCCGATTCGCGGCGGCCGGAGCACCGGGGGCAGGCGGAATCCGCAGCCCGGCCCCGCATATCAACCCGAGCGGATAGGGGGTAAGCCGTCATGAATCGCACCGTTTGCTTTCTTCTTTTCGCATGCTGCCTCCTGCCCGTTTCAGAAGCTGTGTGCGCCCGAGCCCCGGTGAGCGAAGCCACGGAGGAATGCCTGGGATGCCATTCCACCCTGCATCCGGGCATCGTGGAAGACTGGCAGAAAAGCCGCCACGCCCGGATCGCGCCCAGGGACGCCCTGAAGGAAAAACCCATCGCCCGAAGGATCTCCGCGACCGACATCCCCGACCGCCTCAAATACGTTTCCGTCGGATGCGCCGAATGCCACACCCTCCGCGTCAAGAACCACGCCGACGCCTTCATTCACAACGAGGTGGAGATCCACGTTGTCGTAAGCCCCCAGGACTGCGCCGTCTGCCACGTCACCGAGGCTTCGGAATACGCCGAAAACATCATGTCCCATGCGGTGGGCAACCTCGCGGACAACCCCGTCTTTCAGGATCTACAGCGAACCATCATCGGCAGCCCCGTCAGGACCGAGGGCGGGATCCAGTACGAAGACGCCGACGCCGAGACCCGTGCCGAGGCGTGCTATTACTGCCACGGCACCCGGCTTGTCCACAAGGGCATGGAAACGCGGAATACCGGCATGGGGGAAATGGCGTTTCCCAGGATCGAGGGCTGGCCCAACCAGGGGGTCGGCCGCATCAATCTCGACGGCAGCCGCGGCTCCTGCGCCGCCTGCCACACCCGCCACGGATTTTCCATCGAGGTGGCCCGGAAGCCGCACACCTGCGGGGAGTGCCATGTCGGGCCCGATGTTCCGGCCTACAAGGTCTATTCCTCCAGCAAGCACGGCAACATATACGCCTCCATCAATGCCGGCTGGGACTTCGACGCCGTCCCCTGGACCATCGGCAAGGATTTCACGGCCCCCACCTGCGGCGGCTGCCACATGAGCCTTCTGGTCAACACCGACGGCGAGACCGTCGCCCAGAGGAGCCACAAAATGAACGACCGCCTCGCCTGGCGGATCTTCGGCCTGCCCTTTGCCCACCCCCATCCCCGGCGGCCGGACACCAGCATCATCAAAAACCGGGAGGGGCTTCCGCTGCCCACAGACTTTGACGGCGGCATCGCCGCTGAATTCCTCATCGGCCCGGTCGAGCAGGAGACCCGGACCCGGACCATGCAGGCCGTCTGCCTGGAATGCCACGGAAAGTCCTGGGTGGACGGCCACTGGAAGCGGTTCGAAAACACGATCGGGACGACCAACCGGGACATCCTGACGGCGACCCGCCTCATGGAGGAGATCTGGTCCCGGGGGTACGCCAAGGGAATCGCCCAGCAGGCGAGCCCCTTTGACGAAGCCATCGAAAGGACCTGGTGCGACGCATGGCTCTTCTACGCCAACACCGTCCGTTTCGCCTCGGCCATGGCGGGCGGCGGGGACTACGGCGTCTTCGCCGACGGCCGCTACCAGCTCTCCCGCCGCATCCGGGAACTCGCAGAGTGGCTGGAACTCCGGAAAAAGCTCTTTCCGCCGCCGCCGGAGCCCATCACCCGGAACGGGGGACAGCCGGCCCCCGGGGCGGCGGACCTGCAACTGGCCGCCCGGCGTCCGGCAGGGCCGCTCAATCCGACCGGGCCAGGTTTTTAAGGCGGGACAGGGTCTCCCAGGAAAACCCCTCGGACATGCAGGGAAAAACGGCGTTGTTGGTGAAGACGGGGTCCGCCGCGATGTCGTAGCGGGACGCGGCCACGGCAGCAGGCCACAGGGGGGTGTGGGGAATGGGCGTGTAGTATGCGATCACCGGCGTGATGCCGCTGTCTTTGACCGTGAGGATGGATCGCTCGACATCCGCGACCGGCTGGCCGGGAAGACCGGCCAGAAGATAGGCCCCCAGCCGGCGCTTCTCGAACCCGGCGCCCAGGAGGCAGGCCACGGCGCGCAGGAATTGCCCTTCGTCAACCTTTCGATCGAGGGTCGTCCGGCTCTCGAAGGCCGTGGTTTCCAGCCCCAGGCGGAGGGTCTCGAACCCCGACCGCAGCATCAGCTCCGCAAGAGGCCCGTTGATCTCGCGGATGTGGACGGCGTTCGGGGTATGAAACCGGACGGCCATGCCCGACCGGATCACCCCCTTCAGGATGGGCACGATATGCCTCTCGGGCTGGACGAGCAGGGCATCGTCATAAAAAACGAAATCCGTCACCCCGAAGGTGTCGTACCAGAACCGGATCTCCCGGGTCACCCTCTCGGGGCGCCGCACCCGCCGACGGGGCTCCAGGTACCGGGAGGCGCAGTAGGCGCAGGAAAACGGGCATCCTCGGGACGTCAAAAGGGGGACATAGCCGATGGCCCGCTGGAGATCGAAGGCCGGATAGGGCCAGGCGTCAAGATCCTCGGGGTCGAAGCGCAACCCGGCCCGGTACCCCGTGAAGGACTCGATCCACGAGAATATCGGCCGGATGCCGTCGCCGGAAACGACCCGGTCCGCCCCGGCATGCATAGCGGCGTGATCCGTACAGAGGGTCGCATAGATCCCCCCCAGGATCACCGGGACCCCTGGAAAATACGCGCGAAGCGCCTGAATCGTCTCCTGGACGCCGGGGTACCAGTAGGTCATCAGCGACGTGACGAGGATCAGGTCCGGCGCCGGGATCGCCGCCAGGTCCGCCCTGAACCATTCGGGCTCGATGCCGTACCGGCTGAAATTCCGGGGAATGTCGAAGAAACCGGACGGACTGGCGATCCGGGTTTTATGATACGGCCCCCGGCCATGCCGGGCATACGGGTTCTGGGGCGGGGCCTTGGGATGAAACCGGTCCAGGCAGTCGATGAAGGAGACCGCCATGCCGTGATCCCGCAGGACGGCGGCAAGCAGGAGCAGCCCCAGGGGCTTGGCCCAGACGTCATAGGCGGCGAAGTCGTGAATCCAGGGATTGACCAGGAGGATGCGGGGCGCTCTGGCGTTCAAGAGAAAACGGGGGTCAGCCGTCCGACGGGCTTGGCAGCAGATCCGGAAAATACTGCATGGAGATTTTTTTCAGCTCGTTCCGGCTGAAAAGCAGGGAATAGTCTGTTTCACCGGTTTCCGAGGATATCTTCCGGGCGATCTCCCGACAGGCATCTTCGTCCGCCGCGTGGATCATCGTGTAGAGATTGTAGGGCCAGTCGCCCGTCGGGTTCCTCCGGTAGCAGTGGCTCACGGCCCGGAAGGCGGCCATCTTGGGACCCACCGCGTCAATTCTGGATTCCTCCACCCGCCACGCCACCATGGCATTGGCCCGGAACCCCGACTTCTGGTGCCTGAGGGTGGCCCCGAATCTGCGGATGACGCCCCGTCCGCTCAGTTCCCGGAGCGTTTCAATCACCGCCTCCTCCGTCACCCCCAGCCGGTCGGCAATGGCTTGGTAGGGGCGCGCCGTGATCGGCATATCCCCCTGAATCATGGAGATAATTCGTTTTTCCAGTTGGGTGAATTTCGGGTCAGTCATGGTGTGGCGTTATAAAAAATTCCCCGCCAAAAGGCAAGTTTTTTGTGCGGGAATGGCAACTGTGGATTTCCCGAAGCATAATAATATGATATCCAGGAACGGCATCAGCGGGCGCCGGACGCGCAACCCACGTTAACCCAACGGAATCAGCAGGATGACAGTCGAGCTTCAGGGACAGATCGAGCGGATCACTTACAGCAACGAAGAAAACGGCTTTACCATCGCCCGGGTCAAGGTCCCGGGTCAGCGGGAACTGGTGACGGTGGTGGGAAACCTGGCGGCCCCCATGCCGGGGGGGATCCTCAGCATGACGGGGGAATGGATCCAGCACCCCAAATACGGCGAGCAGTTCAAGATCGCCTCCTCCCGCATCAAGGTCCCGGCCACGATTTACGGCATCAAGAAATACCTGGGCTCGGGGATGATCAAGGGGGTGGGGCCCGTCATTGCCGAGAGGATCGTCGACACCTTCGGCGAAAAGGCCCTCGACGTCATCGAGGAGCGCATCGAGGACCTGGCCAGGGTGGACGGGATCGGCAAGAAGCGCATCGCCATGATCCGGAAGGCATGGGAAGACCAGAAGGAGATCCGCCAGGTCATGCTCTTCCTCCAGTCCCACGGGGTCAGTTCGGCCTATGCCGCCAAGATTTTCAAATTCTACGGCGACCGCTCCATCCCCGTGGTCCGGGAGAACCCGTACCGCCTCGCCATGGACATCTTCGGCATCGGCTTTGTCACGGCCGACAAGATCGCCATGAACCTCGGGTTCGCCAAGGACTCCCCGGTCCGGGCCGAGGCCGGGATCCTCTACGTGCTGCACCAGCTGGCCGACGAGGGGCACGTCTACTACCCCTACGGGCCGCTCATCGAGAAATGCAAGGAGGTGCTCACGGTCGACCGGGAGGTGCTGGTCGACGCCTTCGGCCGGATCGAGGCCGACAAGCATATCCGCATCGAGGACCTCAACGAGGACCCCGCGGCATTTGAAGCCAACCACAAGGCCGTCTACCTTTCGAAATTCCATATCTGTGAAACGGGCGTCGCCAATCGGCTCAGGATCCTTTCGGCGGTCCCCAAAAACCTGCGCCCCGTCGATTCGGCCAAGGCCCTGGCGTGGGTGGAGGCCCGGCTTTCCATCCAGCTGGCCCCGGAACAGAAACAGGCGGTCCGGTTCGCCCTCGAGAAGAAGGTCATGGTTATCACCGGCGGGCCGGGCACCGGCAAGACCACCATCGTCAACGCCATCCTCAAGATCCTGTCGACCCTCACGGCCCGCGTTCTCCTCGCGGCGCCCACCGGCCGCGCGGCCAAGCGGATGAGCGAGGCGACGGGCCACCCGGCCCAGACCATCCACCGGCTGCTCAAATTCAGCCCCGCCAAAGGCGAATTCGAGAAGAACTTCGAAAAGCCCCTCGACTGCGACGTCCTCATCGTGGATGAGGCCTCCATGATCGACACGGTCCTCATGCATCATCTCCTCAAGGCGGTGCCTGCCGTGTCCACCCTCATCCTGGTGGGCGACGTCAACCAGCTCCCCTCGGTGGGGGCGGGAAACGTCCTGGGGGATATCATCTCCTCCGGGGCGGTGCCGGTGGTCACCCTCAAGGAGATCTTCCGCCAGGCCCGGGAGAGCGATATCATCGTGAACGCCCACCGGATCAACCGGGGGGAGATGCCCCGCTTCAACACGACGTCGCCCGCGACCGACTTCTATTTCATCCAGAAGGAGGCCCCCGAGGCCGTCCTGGAAATCATCCTGAAGCTGGTCAGGGAGCGGATCCCCCGGCGGTTCGGGTTCGACCCCGTCGACGACATCCAGGTGCTGACCCCCATGCACCGGGGCATCGTGGGCGCAGGCAACCTCAACACCGCCCTCCAGGAGGCCTTGAACCCCGGCGAGGCGGTCGTCTTCCGGGGCCAGCGGGCCTTCAAGGTGAACGACAAGGTCATGCAGATCCGGAACAATTACGACAAGGAGGTTTTCAACGGGGACATCGGCCGGATCACCCGCATCGCCCCTGAGGACCAGGAGCTCGTCATCCTCTTCGACGGGCGGGAGGTGGTCTACGACTATGCCGACCTGGACGAGGTCGTCCTGGCCTACGCCGTCTCCGTCCACAAATCCCAGGGGTCCGAGTATCCCGTCGTGGTCATGCCGGTGCTCGTGCAGCACTACATGCTGCTTCAGCGGAACCTCATCTATACGGGGGTGACGCGGGGCCGCGACCTGGTGGTTCTGGTGGGCACGAAAAAGGCGCTCGCCATAGCCGTCCGCAACGACAGGACCCGGAAGCGGTACACCCGCCTGCGCGAGCGCCTCGCCTGAGGGATCCCCTCCCCGGAGGCCTATCGGGCCATCGCGCGCCGGGCGTCGAGCCGGGCCTTCAGCATCGGGAAGAGGTGGAGGTCCGTATGGGGCAGAAACAGGGACGCCACGTAATGGTCCATGAACGACGGGGTTTCCGAAAGCTCGAAATTGGTCATCTTCCGCGTCACCTCGACCACGTCCCGGCGGATCCGGTTGGTCATGGCGCTCATCCGGGCGCCCATGAGGGAGGCGTTGCCGATATAGGTGATCTTGTCGGCCGCCATCTCGGGCAGGAGCCCGATCACCATGGCCCGCTCCAGGTCCACATAGCTTCCGAACCCGCCCGCCAGATAGATCCGGTCCAGGTCCTGAATCGTAAGCCCCACCTCCTCGAGGAGGGTCTGGCACCCGCTGTAGATGGCCCCCTTGGCGCGGATCAGGTTCTCGATGTCGATCTCGGTCAGCACAACGTCCCGGTCGATCTGGGTCTCCGCCTGCCGGACCAGGACATATTCCCAGACCCCGTCGCGCTCGCGGATGCGGTCCGTCGGCAGGGTCTGCTCGAATTTGCCGTTGTTGTTGATGACCCCCGCCTCGAAAAGCGCGGCCACGATGTTGATCAGCCCCGAGCCGCAGATGCCCTTGGGCCGGACGTTCCCGATGGTGAGGTTCATGGGTTCGCAGGTGACGGGGTCGATGGAGAAGTCTTCGATGGCGCCCTTGGCCGCCCGCATGCCGAACTCGATTCCGCCCCCCTCGAAGGCAGGGCCGGCCGAGCAGGCCGCGCAGGCCAGCCAGTCCCGGTTTCCCACGACGATCTCGGCGTTGGTCCCGATGTCCATGAAGAGGGTGAGCTCCTCCGTCCGGTAGAGTCCGGAGCCCATGACGCCCGCCACGATATCCCCGCCGACATAGCTGGATACCTGGGGGTAGACCAGGGCCGTCACGTGGTCGGGCAGATCGAGATCCAGATTGACCGCCTTGATGGCGGGATAAATTGTGGCGGCCGGCACGTAGGGGGCCCTGCGGATGTAGCGCGGATTGACCTTGAGAAAAAGCTGGGTCATGGTGGTGTTTCCGGCCAGGGTGATGCTCGAAATGCCGTCGCGGTCGATTCCCGCGCGTTTGATGATGGTCCTGAGGATCTTGTTGATGGTTTCGACAACCACGTCGTGCAGACGGTTCAGGCCGTCCCCCTTCTCGGCGAAAACAATCCGGGAGATCACGTCCTCGCCGTAGCTGATCTGACCGTTGAAATCGGCCTGCTCCGCGAGCACGGCCCCCGAGATGAGGTCGATGAGCTGGCCGTAGACGGTGGTCGTGCCGATGTCGACGGCCACGGCATAATTCCGCGACGTGGTGTCGCCGGCCTGGACGTTGATGATGACGCTCTGGCCGTCCTCCCGGACCGGCCGGGCCAGGGTGGCGGTGACGCGGAAGCGGTCCTGCCTCAGGGTGTCCGGCAGCTTCCGGATCACGGGGAACTCGACCCCCAGCCGGTGTTCGTCGTTCTGGAGGGTCAGGAAGCTGACGAGGCGGGTCACGTCGGGCAGGTGGTCCTGGGCGCTCGGTTCCGGAAGCGCCAGAAAGACCTTCTCCATGGGGGGGATGAAGAGGCCCTTGTCCTTGAGCTCTTCCAGGTTGAAGGCTTTGACCCGGGCGGTTCTTCTGGGAGCGGGGGGAATGTTGAGGACGCTGGCGTCGATGGCCGATTCGACGGGGATCCGCACGGTGACGTCGCCGGTGACGGACGACCGGCAGGCCAGGCGGTAGCCCTTTTCCCGGTCCTCGGGCGTGAGACGCTCGGAAACGCCCCCCGCCACCTCGCCCTTCTCGATGATCACCCGGCACTTCCCGCAGACCCCTTCACCGCCGCATGAGGCGTTGATGTGGACGCCCGCCTCCATGGCCGCGCGGATCAGGCTTTCGCCGGCTTCCACCGCCACCGTCCTGTTTTGAGGCTGAAACAATATGGTGTGTGTCTTCATAAGCGGTTCCTCCGTTTACTCCGGTTCAGATGGAAAATCCCGAACCGGCGCAATCCGATCCGGGGAGCAGGCCGTCCGGCATTCGAAACGTGTCAAAATCCAGACCCCATAAAGGTATTACAGAATGAGATAATGTAAACTAAAAAACCGCCGCTCCTTTCAAACACCGTCACATCATTTGTCCATGAGGTCGAACCGGCAGGAGAGGAGCACCATATCGTCCTCGAACACCATTGAAACCTTATAGGGAAGCGTTTTGAAGAGGTTGATCATGCCCTTGTTATGGGGCGCGGTGTAAGCAAAAAGTCCGGTCAGGCCGTTTTCCCGGGCGGCCTCGGCCAGCTTCCGCATGAGGATCCTGCCCAGGCCCTTGCCCTGGTATTCCCGGTTCACGGTAAAGGCCACCTCGGCCATGTTGCTCGAGGGATTCAAAAGATACTCCCCCATGGCGATGACCTTCCCGAACCCAAACTCCCCCACCACCGCCAGCATGGTGAGGTCACTGACGTAGTCCACCTCCAGCATCTCCTCGAGGTCGTCCCGGACGAAGCTGTGTTTTTCGTGAAAAAAGCGGGAGACGACATCATCCGTCTCGAGATTGTAGAAATGCTCCTGAATGCGCCGTTCGTCCACCGGCTTGGATGGGCGGATGACGACGGTCTCCCCGTCGATCTCCCGGATTTCCTCGAGCTTCGCCGGGTACACGCCATGGATCGAGTCGCTGAGGGTCCGGTCCTCGCTCAGGAGGCCCATCTTCTTGGCCTCATGAAACAACTCGTCCCGGAAATCGGGATGGGCGATGCTGACCATGGCCAGGGCGCGCTCCTGAAGGCTTTTTCCGAAGAGGTTGACCGCACCGTACTCCGTTACGACGTAATGGACATCCCCCCGGGGGACGACGACGGCCGTGTCGTTCAGGGCGGGAACGATGCGGCTGGTCAGTTCCTCCCCCGCGCCGGAGGTCGCGGTGAGCATGATGATGGATTTGCCCCCTTCGGCCATGGCCGAGCCCCGGATAAAATCGTTGATGCCGGAGACGCCGGTGAAATAGGTGTGCGGAAGAGCGTCGGCGGCCACCTGGCCGGTGAGATCCATGGCCATGGCCACGTTCATGGAGATCATACGATAATGACGGGCAATAATCGTGGGATCGTTGACATAGTCGGAGGGCCTGAAGTCCACCGATGGGTTGTCGTGGAGGAATTCGTACAGAACCTCGCTCCCGATGGCGGCGCTGGCGACCATCTTTCCCTCGTTGAATCCCTTCTTCCGGTTGGTGATGACGCCCCGTGAAAAAAGGTGCATCATATCCTGGGTCAGATACTGAGAGTGGACCCCCAGGTCGTTCTTTTCGGACAGGGCCAGGAGGGTTGCCTTGGAGGTGGCGCCGAGCCCGATCTGGATGGTGGAGCCGTCGTCGACGAGGCGGGCGATCAGCCGCCCGATGGTGTTGGCGGCCTCGGTCTCCGGCAGGGGCTCCGTCATCAGGAGGTCCTCCTCGTGTTCCACGATCACGTCCACGTCATCCACATGAATGAAGCTCTGGCCAAGCACCCTGGGCATCCTGGGGTTCACCTGGGCAATGACCATATCGGCGGACTGGGCGGCCGCGAGGGTCACGTCCACGGAGACCCCGAGGCTCATCCAGCCGAAATCGTCGGGCGGACTCACCTGGATCAGGGCCACATGAATGGGAAGCTGCCGGCTCTTAAACAGGCGGGGAATGGCCGACAGGTTCACGGGCGTGATGAACCGCTTGTTTTTGGCAAGCCCCTTGACCTTCCCCGAGCCCAGGTAAAAGGATCGGATATTCATGGTCTGGCTTTTGGTTTTGTCGGCGATCAACCCCAGGGGCGTCCGTTCAAGAGAAAGGAGACGAACGATCTCGATGTCGGTAAACACCGAAGACAGCTCCGCGAGCATCCGGACCAGGTATTGCGGCTCGCCGCACGATGACCCGATAAACACCCGCTGGCCGGGCCGGATGAGCTTGATGGCATCCTTGACCGGCCGTTTTTTTTCCACATAGTCATCCGCCCAATAACTCATTTTGGCCATAACCCCCTCCTTTCACATAAAATGAATACAGTACCCCCACCTGATTGTCTACGCCTTCATCTACCCTATCTCAGCCCCATTGGCAAGGGGAACCGGGCTTTCCGAAAACCACCTCGAACCCAAAAAAAGGTTTGGTAAATTCCGTTGCATTCTGCTAAATATGCCGACGTGCAAAGGCACAGATCGACTGGCCCCGGCGGCGGCAAGACCGCCCGGGCGCAGTGGCCCATGAACGACGGTAACGCGTCACCGCTTTCGGACAGGTGCGTCGCTGTTGCCTTTCGTGGCAGGAATAAATAAATGGCCCGGCGATTTCCCCGGAAAAAGCAGGGTCGGCGGCATTACAACATGAATTCAGGCAAAAACAGGATGTATCCATCGGAAACGGCCGGTATCGTCTCTTAATCCATGTGAGGAAATTCTCAAGCTGCTTATTGACAATGCCCGTATGCTCCAATATAGTCAGCATTTCAAAATTACAATGATCATGCAGTTAAAAAGACAGACCGAGTGGATAAACCACGGTTCATAAAATTAACTTGATGATATTGGATGAAATGATCGTAAATAAAGGTATTGAAAACGCATTTCTTACCGAAGGGGGTGATGTGCTTTAGGGGGCAAGGCATATTGCCCCCTTTTTGTGTGTGTCTTCTACTAAAACCGATTTGTCAGAACATCCAGAGGAGGTACAAACATTGGCTTTTGAATTTTTCAAAGAATCTTATTCCGGAGCTGTGAGGAGTGTTACGCTGGGGCAGGGTGACAAGACCGTCACCGTCGGCGGCGAAACATGCTACCCGTTTTATCAGTTCGAAGGCGAAATGCCCAACAAGCCTAAGATCGCCATGGAAGTCTGGGATATGAAGCCGGATGACTGGGCCGAAGCGGCGGTCAAGCCTTACGCGGATGTCATCGGCGACCCGGCGGCCTGGGCGAAAAAGTGCGTTGAAAAATACGGGGCCGACATGATCGCCCTTCAGCTCAGAAGCACGGACCCCAACGACAAAAACGCGAGCGCGGCGGAAGCCTCCGCGACGGTGAAAAAGGTTCTGGCCGCCGTTGACGTTCCGCTGATCGTCTGGGGGACCGCAAGCTTTAAGAAGGACGAAGAAGTCCTCAAGCAAATCGCAGAAGACTGCCAGGGGAAAAACCTCATCATGGGCCCCGTGGAAGACAAGAACCACAAGGGCATCGGCGCCGCGGCCATGGGATTCGGCCACACCGTCATCTCTTCTTCACCCATCGACGTCAATATCGCCAAACAGATCAACATCCTCCTTGAAAACCTGGGGATGCCCATGAACCGCGTAATCGTCGACCCCACCACCGGCGGCCTCGGGTACGGCATGGAATACAGCTACTCCGTCATGGAGCGCCTCAAAATGGCGGCCATGAACCAGGGCGACGACAAACTCCAGTATCCCGTCGTCAACAACCTGGGCTTTGAAATCTGGAAATCCAAGGAAGCCAAACTGAAGGCGGACGAAGCGCCGACCCTGGGCGACCCGGAACGCCGCGGCATCCTGATGGAAGCCGTCGGCGCGATCAGCTACCTGATGGCCGGTTCGGACCTTCTGATCATGCGCCATCCGGAAGCCGTGCGCCTGGTCAAGGCCTTCATCGACCTCGCCGTTGACGGCGGCTCGGCCAAGGGCGTGGCCTCCATCGCCAAACAACTGCCGGCGACAGCCATCGACCTGTCCGCCCTGGCCCCCGCGCCGGATCTGACCATCACGGAAGACAAAAAAGCCGAGCCCGCGAAGAAGGCGGCCGCCCCCAAGGCAGCCGAAGCGCCCAAGCCCGCAGCACCCGCAGCCGCGGCGCCCAAGGCAGCCGAAGCGCCCAAGCCCG
>NZ_JBGSQX010000097.1:0-39556 GCF_041737845.1 Desulfococcus sp. | reverse complement strand
GCCGGGCTTCGACACGGCCGCCGCCGGGCGCATCGCCGGCATCACCGGCCTGCCGTTTACCGCGGCGGACAACAAATTCGAGGGCATGGCGGCCCACGACGCCCTTGTGGAGGCCAGCGGCGTTACGCGGGTGCTGGCCGGCAGCCTCATGAAGATCGCCAACGACATCCGGTGGCTTGCCAGCGGCCCCCGGTGCGCCATCGGGGAGATCATCCTCCCCGCGAACGAACCCGGAAGCTCCATCATGCCGGGCAAGATCAACCCCACCCAGTGCGAGGCCCTCACCATGGTCGCGGTCCGGGTCATGGGAAACGACGTCGCCGTGGGATTTGCCGGCTCCCAGGGAAATTTCGAACTGAACGTCTTTAAACCGGTCATGATCTACAGCCTGCTCCAGTCCGTCCGACTGCTGTCGGATGCCGTCCGGAGCTTTACGGACCGCCTGGTTACGGGCATCCGGCCCGACCGGGAACGCATCGACATGCTGATGCGGAACTCCCTCATGCTGGTTACGGCCCTCGCCCCACATATCGGATACGACCGGGCCGCGGAGGTGGCCCACGAAGCCCACCGGTCCGGGAGAACGTTGAAGGAGACGGCCGTGGCCCTGGGGGCGGTGACGGCGGGGGAGTTCGACCGGTGGGTGAAGCCCGAAGAGATGGTGGGAATCAGGCTGAAGGCTGAAGATAAAGGAGAAAGTCGATTTTCAGACGGTTTTGCAAAAAGTTCGAGATCAAGGCTTGCGAATCCCGAGGAATGAGGCCTGCTTGTAGTACGCCGCAGTGACGAGGGGTGAGCCTAACGCAGATATTGAGCTTTTTACGGAACCGTCACCCCTGATGGCGGAGGCGTTCGTAGAGCTTCCGGCAGAAGCGGTGGAAGTCGGTGTCCTCGCGGCGCCGCGGGCGGTTCAGATTGACCTGGATGTCCGCTTCGATTCTTCCCGGGTTTTTGCCCATGACCAGGATGCGGTCGGCCAGGGTGGCGGCCTCGCCGACATCGTGGGTGACGAAGAGGATGGTGTGGGAGAAGGTTTCCCGCAGGCCGAGGAGGAGGTTCTGCATCTCCTCCCGGGTCTGGGCGTCGAGGGACGCAAAGGGCTCGTCCATCAGGAGCACCCCGGGCTTGAGGATCAGGACCCGAGCCAGGGCCACGCGCTGCTTCATCCCGCCGGAAATCTCCCGGGGCAGGTAGTCCCGGAAGGGGAGAAGCCCTACCAGGGACAAGAACCGGTCCACCTCCGCCCGGACCTTTTTCCGCCTGAACAGCCCGCCGCCAAGGCCGAAGGCGATGTTTTCTTCCACGGTCAGCCAGGGGAAAAGGGCATCCTCCTGGAACACCACGCAGCGGTCGGGCCCGGGTTTCATGACCGGCTTTCCATTCAGCAGGACCTCCCCTGCGTCGGCCTGGAGAAACCCCGACAGAATATTGAGCAGGGTCGATTTACCGCATCCGCTGGGCCCAAGGATGCAGATCAGCTCGCCGGTGGCCGCCGTGAAGCTGATCTCCTCCAGGACGGGAACAACGGTGCGGTTGACCGTAAAGGCCTTGCAGAGCCGATGGATTCCCATGACCGCCCGCGGCATGGGCGCGGACTTCGCCGGGGAGAGCAGCTTGAGCGGCGCTTTCATGCCGTCCTCCGGGCGCTTTTAAAGCAGGTCCGCATCAAGAACGTGAGCATCCGGTCGCTCGCCTGGCCCATGATGGCGATGATGATGATGCCGACGATGATGATGTCGATGCGGCCCAGCATCCTGGCGTCCATGATGACGGCGCCCAGGCCGTTGGGGACGCCGGTCAGCTCGCCCAGGACCAGATAGGCCCAGGAGATCCCCAGCCCCAGGCGGAGCCCGGTGAGGATGTGGGGCATGGCGCCCGGGATGAGAATGGCTGCGGTGCCGCGGATCCGGCCCGTGCCCATCATGGCCCCCGCCTGGAGGAGAAGGGGGTTGACCTGCCGGGCGCCTGCGGCGGCGTTGAGGTAGATGGGGAAAAAAGCGGCCAGGGCCACCAGGAAGATCGTGGTCTTCATGCCGATGCCGAACCAGACGAGGGAAAGCGGCAGCCAGCTGATGCCCGGGACCGCCCGGACGGCGTTGACCGATCCGCTGAACAGCCGGCGGACGATGCCCACTCGCCCCGACAGGATGCCCAGGGGAATGCCCGCCAGGGCGGCGATGGCAAACCCCAGGGCGACCCGGCCGAGGCTGGCCCGGGCATCCGACAGGAACCGACCGGCGTAGGGGCCGCCGCCGGGGTCCCCCATGACATAGGCGTATCCGGCCCTGGCGATCTCCGCCGGGTGGGGAAGAAGATAGGCGGGGACCCTTCCGCTCTCGCTCACGAAGAGCCATCCCGCGATGCAGGCCGCGGGGATGACCCACGGGAGGAGCTGGTTCCGCCCGGTTCCGCCGGCGTCGAATCCCATGTCTACAGTTCTCCCCGGACCCTTTCGACGAAGCGGAGGTCGATCAGGCGGCTGTAATCCGGCTGGCGGGTGATGATGCCCAAAGCCTCCATCCGATCCCCGAGTGCCCTGACCTTTGCCACAAAGGCCTCGTCCATGTCCCAGGCCAGTTCCATGTTCCCGGCCGCCGCGGTCAGCGTGTCGATGGGGGTCCCGAAGGCTGCGGCCCGTTCGAGCCATGCCTTGCGATCGGCCGTCAGGTGCCGGGTGGCCAGGGCGTGGGTCTTGACGAGCCGGTGGACCGCTTCCGGGTTTTTTTCGACCATCTGCCGGGTCACCAGCATGCCCGCGTTGATGGTGCCGATGGATTCCCCGTAGTAGGGATAGGCAAGGATCCGGCCGTAGCCCTTCCGGACGGCCAGAGTCGGGAACGGTTCGCCCGAGAGAAAGGCGTCGATGCTTCCCCCTGCCAGGGCCAGGGCCATGTCGAAGAAGTCGATGCGGATCAGGACCACGTCCTTCTCCGGCGACAGGGCGTGCCGGTTCAGGGTCTCCCGCAGGAGGATCTCATGCATGGTGCCGGGCACGTAGCCGATTTTTTTGCCCTTGAGGTCCGGAACCGAATGGATCGCTGCGTCCTGCTTCACCACCAGGGCCGAGGATTTGTTGCAGAGGGCCGCCACGACGACCACGGGCTGCCCCAGGGACGCGGCGTGGATGGCATGGGCCATGGTGGTGCCGCACATGTCGAGGCTGCCGGCCAGGAGCGCCGTCTTCTGGTCGGCCGGGTTGGTGAACGGGAAAACGGTCACCGTGACGGCGGCCGGAAGGAATTCCTGATAAAAAAACGGCTGGATGGTCTGGGCGGTTTTCCATGTCCCCACCCGGATCTCATCCGCCGCGGTGATTCCCGGGTGAAACGCGAAGAGGATGATCCAAGCGGCCAGGCCCCATGCAAGGATCCGGTGAGACAGCATCTTTCGCATGTGAATTTCTCCTTAAACAGACTGAAGGCTGAAGGGGGTCAACCTCGATCTCTTCGGTCTCCAAAACAGTTGGAGGGCAGGTTCGGATTCCATTCCATCTCCATCTGCATCGCCCGGCATGCGGCGATCCCCCGGCCGCGCCCCTTCCCGGTGTCGGCCTGGCCGTCCCTGGGGCTTGATCCCACCTCCGGGAAGAAGAGGTTGGCGCCGGCCAAAAGGGAGGCGGTGTGGGGTTCATGGGTGCAGTGGGCCCGGGGGACGCTTCCCATGACGAGCCGGCTCACCGCCACCATCCGGGCCATTTCCAGCTCCGTGATCATGCCGTATTTCTCCATGGGCGAACCCGGAAAATTGATCCGGCGCATGACCCCGCTGTAGGCGGCCCGGTGGGTGCGGGCAAGAAGCATCAGATCGACGATCTCCTCGTGAGGGTGCTCGGGCCCCACCGGTTCCACGCAGTTCATCCACCTGAGGCCGACATCGCCGAAGGCGCCGATGGTGCGGACCCGCTTCTCCGGATTGAAGGGGGTGTCGCGGCCTTCGCCCAGACGCACCGCGTGGTAGGCCCCTTCGAATCCGGCCGAGAGAAGGGCTTCGGCTTCCTTGTGGGTCACGTCCCGGGTGTTGGCCACGAGAGGGGTGGAGACGGTTTTCTTGAGGAGCCGCCCGATCTCGAGGAGCCTTTCGAATGAAAACGTCCCCGTGGTCATGACGTTCAGGGCATCGGCCCCGGAGGACTCGGCCGCGCATGCCCATGCCAGGATCTCCGCCTCGCTGAACTCGATCTTTTGGGTGAAGATGCCGGCCTGCCGGGTCAGGGAGCAGAAGCTGCAATCAAAGGGGCAGGGTTCGATGTTGACGCCGATGTGAAGATGGTTTTCCCCCTTTCCGCCGAACTGCTCCCGGGACATCTGATCGGCGGTCTGCATCAGTGCACAGACCTCCCGGGTGTGAAGGTCCTGCTTCATCAGGAGCAGCGCCTCATCCCGGGTGATGCCGGCGAAGTCGGCTCCTTTTTTCAGAATTTCCGCAATCTGCTGCGCGATTTTCCAGCTCATGGCTTTTGTTCGTCCTTGTGTGTCATGCGTGTTGCCTGGTGTTGTGTATCGGGGCCGGCGGTTTGTGCACGACACCTACCCCTAAAACACGGTTCTGTCAATTGCATCCCGCAGGGGATCGCCGCGCCATCGATCCATTCCTGGCGGATTCCCCCGGAAATTCGACGCGAGGGCGCCGCCCCACGATCGCGTCAGGATGGCGTGAAAAAGGTCTCCGGGGGTGCCGCGAGACCTTGATATTTGCTGTTGATGATTGGCGGAGAGTCGTGTACACCTCTTTTCCGGAAGGATCGCGGCGGCCTCTGGAAGCGGGCCGCCGGGAAGCCGCTGAATCCATTCAGGCATGCAGGGGAGGAAAAGGATATGTCACTCCAGGAGCAGATCAAAAAGGATCTGATGACGGCGATGAAAGCCAAGGACGAGCCCCGAAAGGGCACGCTTCGCGTCGTCATGGGCGAATTCGGCAGGACCGACAAGAAGACGCTCGCCGATGAGGATGTCGTGAAGATTTTGAAGAAGCTGGTCAAATCCGAGGTGGAAACCCTCGATCTGGCGGGGGGCGACGTAAAGGAATCCCCCTTCATCCGGATCATCGAAGACTACCTTCCCAGGACGGCCTCGGAGGAGGAGGTGCGGGACTGGATATCGAAGAACGTCGATTTCTCGAAATACAAGGCCAGGATGCAGGCCATGCGCGAGATCATAGGCCATTTCGGGGGAAACGTGGACGGGAACATGGTCCGGTCGATTCTGGAATCCCTCTGACCCTTGCCTTCCGGAGCGGGCACCGGCCTGGATCCGGCGTTTCATCCTGACCGCAGGGGGAGGCGGCGCGCGGCGGCGAAGCGGTGCGCGATGCAGATCGCGGCCGCCGTCTCAAGAAAATGAATCAGCTCCGGCAGGGAGATCTGCTGGTTGAAGCCGCCCAGGTGCGGCCCTGTGTGGAGGACGATATCCCGGGCCCCTTTCCGCAGCCCCGCGATTCCGGCCGCATCGAGCCCCCGGCCCAGCAGATGCGCCCGGAAGGCCTCGTCGCTCATGCGGTCCTGGTCGGCCGTGCGGAGGATCTCCTCCATGTGCCGGTCAACGCCCATCTCCTCGATCAGCCGATCCACCAGCCCCTGGGTCCTGAGCCTGTGGCTGCCGAGGTAGGCCCGCCCCACGAACCCTTCGTAAAAATGGCTGAAGATGCCCCGGACAAGGGCGTCGAGCAGCGGCGGGTCAAACAGGTGGCGCACATCCACCGGCCTTCCGCCGGGGTCGAATCCGAACCTGTCCGGCTGCTTGTTCCGGAAGTAGCTCCCCGCCACCAGCAGAAGGCCAAGGAGCTGGGTTCCGATGGCCCGGTATAGCCCCCGAACCGAGCCGTTCAGGCTCGAAAAATGCTCGAAATCCCGCACGCCGGTCACCCCGAAATTCGGGTAGCGGCAGGAGAACAGCCACCGGTCCAGGCGGCCGCCCCGGTGCCATTCGTAGACGCCCAGGTCGCTGCGCCGGGTGCGCTGGATCCGGTTGTGGAACAGGGGGATGGGGGCGGTGTGGAGAACGCCCATGCCCGAAAGCTGCCCGAGCAGCAGCGCGTTCCGGCAGAGGATGTCCAGGAATCGGGCTTCCGGCAGAGCCTGTTCCGGATGATGGCTGTTGGGATAGGTGAAGTACTCCCGGTGGACCCAGAAGGCCGCGGCGAATCCCCCGGGATGAAGGGGCGTGGAACCGGCCCGGGGCGCGGGCGGACGGGAGAGGCGGAAAAGGCGCCTTCCCATGACCGGCTGAGGCCGCGGGATATCAAAGCGTCCGCAAAAGCGGTGCCGCCTGGCCCCGATGAGATCGGCCCACACCGATTCCCGGCACAGGGATTCGGGGCGGTCCTCCGGCCGGGCCAGCTTGACCGCCAGCACCTCGTCGGTGCCGGGTTTCGCCAGGATGAGGCTGCGGCCTGCGATGCCTGTCGTCATCGCGCCGGGGATGCCTGCGTGGTCCAGGAAGGCCCGCCATCCGATGACGGGCTCCCCGCCCCCGGGCGTCTCCGGGACGGCGGGGCCGCTGATGCTGAGGGGGAGGGCGCCGACGGCCTCGGCCGCCGCCCGGTGGGGATGACCCTGGGTGGTCTCCAGGACGGCGTCCAGGATCTGCAGGGTGGGTGGGCTTTTCTCATGTCCGCCCCCGTCCAGAAGGGATACCAGGATGTCCGCCGCCGCACGGTAGAGGAAAAAGGCCTGATGCTCCCGGGAGAACCGCCCCGAGAGAATCACGCGTCCCAGGGCGGCGGAGCTGTCGGCATCGGCCAGCCCGGGCGCCTCTTGAAACAGGCGGTTCAGGCCGCCCACGGCCAGGTAGGCGCCGGTGAACCCCTCCCGGTCCAGGGCCGCCAGCAGCCGGTTGCGCTCCGGAATCCGGGGGTCGACGCTCAAAGCGGGCCTCCGACGGACCGTCTATCGCGCGCCAATATCGGCGTCGTCTCCGTTCATCGTCAGAAACTCGCGGTACCTCACCATCTTCGCGAGGGACTTGACGGCTTTTTCGGGGGTCGGGTATACGACGCTTTTGTAGATCTGCCCGGCCACCGGATAGACCGTCCGCTCTTCCTGGTCAAAGGCGAAGCTTACCCCGAAGACGGGCTTGCTGCAGGCGCCCATGAGTTCGGAGATGTATTGGACATATTTTTTCTCGAATTCGATGATCCCCTGCAGCAGGGTATCGAGAAATGCCCGGTCGTAAGAGGGGTCCGCCAGTTTGACCGAATCCACGATCCGCCCCAGGAGGGCGCTCCGGCCGATGAGGCCCAGATTGATCACCGCATCGCAGCCGTCCCATTTCATCAGCTCCGTCAGGACGGTCATGGCGACGTTCGGATCGTATTCTCCCACGATATCCACCGGGTTGGACCGGCTCCAGTAGTCGGGGAGGATGGCGTCGAATTTCCGGATGATCCCATCCGACAGGGGCGGCACCTCGAGGCCGAATTCGGCGCAGAGGTCGGCCGTCACCACCCCCCATCCTCCGCCGAAGGTCATGATGGCCGCCCGGCTGCCCCGGGGGAGGGGGAGGGAGGAGAAGGCCGCGGCAAGGTCCAGCAGGTCCATGGGATAGTCCGCCGTGACAATCCCCGCCTGCCGGCACACGGCCTCGAAGATCCGGTTGTCGGACGACAGCGCGCCCGTATGGCTTGCGGCGGCGCGGCCGCCGGCCTCCGTTCGTCCGCCTTTCATCAGGATGATGGGCTTTTTGCGCCCGATCCGCCGGGTGCTCTCGAAGAACCGCCGCCCGTCCTTGACGCTTTCAATGTAGAGCACCACGTTCCGGGTCAGTGCGTCGACCTCGAAGGCGTCCAGATAATCCTCCACGGTGACCATCGCCTCGTTGCCGGAGCCTGAAAAGCAGCGGATGCCGATCCCCTGGTTTTCGGCGAAAGCCAGAAGCTGGGTCCCCATGTTGCCGGACTGAGCCACCACCGCGGTGTCTCCGGGCTCGGGCCCCACGTGGCTGCCGGTGCAGTAGAGTCGGATATGGGGATTGGTGATGCCCATGGTGTTGGGGCCGATGACGAGGATGCCCGAAGCCCGCGCCGCCGCCATGAGCGCCTCCTCCGCGCGCCGCCCCTCCGCCCCGGTCTCTGAAAATCCCGAGGTGATGAGCAGCATGTTGGTGATTCCTTTTTTCTTCAGCTCGGAAATCAGGGGCATCACCCCTGCCGCGGGAATGGTGACGACGGCCAGGTCCACGGGGCCGGGAATATCCCTTACGGAGGGATGGACCTCGCGTCCGGCGATCCGGCCGCCTTTGGGATTCACCAGGTGGATATCGCCGCCGAATCCCCTGGCGATGGTCGTGCTGAGGAGGTTGTGCCCCCATTTGCCGAATTGGGACGAGGCGCCGACAAAGACGATGGACCTGGGGTGGAAAAACTTTCCCAGAAGGTGGGGATCGACGGGGGGGAGGGTTTTGCGGACGCCCGGGATCCCGCCGAATGCGACGAGGGCGTCGACGGCGCGGATTTCGCCGGTCTCCGTGACGATGAGGGGGTTGATGTCGATCTCCGAAACGTTGGGCCGGTCCACGGCGATCCGGGAAAGGGCCAGGAGGGTCCGTGCCAGCTGCCGCCGGTTGACCGCCGCCTCTCCCCTGAAATTGCCCAGGATCTCCTTGGCCCGGATCTCGCCGGTCATGCTGTCGATGTCGACCTGGGTCAACGGCGCGAGGCGGAAGGTGACGTCTTTCAGGGCTTCGGCGAAGACGCCCCCGATGCCGAACATGATCACCGGGCCGAAGAGAGGGTCTTTAAAGAGGCCGGCGACGAGTTCGCGCCGGCCGGTGACCTGAGGCTGAATCAGGAAGCCCTCCAGCGCCGCCCCGGCCTCCTCCATCACCGACCGCGCCGCGATTTCGACGCTTTCCGGCGTGGCCAGATTCAGGTGGACCAGCCTGCGCTCCGTCTTGTGGAGAAGGGTTCGGCCAAGCCCCTTGAGAACGACCGGAAACCCGAACGCGCCGGCGGCGTCTACGGCGTCCGGCACGCTTGTGACGATGGCCTCGTCCACAACCGGAACCCCATAAGCCTTGAGGAGCAGCTTTGATTGATGTTCGTTCAACGCACCTGATTGGGAATCTTCAATCCCGTCCAGCAGTCTGGCCATATCCGATCCGCCCTCCTTCATGCTCGAACCCGTTCATCAACATCCGCCGCCGTTGTATGGCGGCCCATCCGGGATGACGCAACCTGCATTCCGCAGGGGCGAAGAATATCCCCATCGGAGAGAGGGGTCAAGTGTTTATGTGCTGTATTGCATAAAATGGGCGCCGCATCACTCAGGTGACGCGGCGCTCCGGAGGGAGGAGGTATGGGCTGGACGGAGAACGCGGTTACATGCCGGCGTGTAAGCCGTTGAACAGGTTGAAGGTCTCCTCGGCAATGAGGGGTTTACAGGCATCGTTGCCATGGAAGCAGACGGAACCGGTTTCCGGATGATATTTGACGCGGCAGTCGTATTTGACGGCAACGCTGTTCATCAGCTTCGAAACCAGTTCGATATTGTTGTTTTTGTGATGGATGTTGATAACGCTCATGGTGGTTTCCCCGATCGACTGGTGAGCCCTGGTGCGGGCTGGTTGAGGTGGTGATTCCCTGTTGACGGATAATAAAGCAACAACCATGCCATTCAAAATCTTTTTGTCGGGAGGGACCAAAAAAGCCGCTCGGCCAGGAGAAATCGACCGCCTGGATCCATCTGGAAATGGCATACCATAATAGTTATATTGAACATTCTGTCTCATGGGCGCCGCCTTCGCAAAAAAATAGGTGATGACCATTTCGAGATTTCGCCTGGATCGGACATGCCGCCGGCGCCCACCCCGGCTGAAAGAGGTGACGGAATTGTATAAAGGCGGACAAAAAGTGGGTCGGCGGGAACAAAATTGTAGGATACGCCCTGCGGCACGGGTGTGCCGGCAGGCCTGGAGAGACAGAAAACGGTAGTGTTCGATCAAATATCCTGATATACAGTTGCCGAATTGCGCTTGGTGAAAACAGGGGGAAATCCCCACAAGGAAAAGCAACGAACATGCCCCAGCAAGCCTATGTCATGAGATGCGGTTCATGCGGCGCCCGGAACAGGATCCCTGAAAACCGCGTGGGGGACGCGGCCAGATGCGGCCGATGCGGTTCTGCGATCAACACCCGGCCCCTGACCATAGGGCACCCCATCGTAGTGGCGGACGCTGATTTTCAGGACAAGGTCCTTCAGTCGCCCCTGCCGGTGCTGCTCGACTGCTGGGCGCCGTGGTGCGGCCCCTGCCGGATGATGGAGCCCTTCATGGACGAACTGGCCGCGGAATGGCGGGGGCGGATCCGGGTGTGCAAGATGAACGTGGATGAAAACCCGCGCACGTCCAGCCGGTTCCATATCCAGAGCATCCCGACCCTTCTGGTGTTTGACAACGGACAGCTCCGGAACACCCTCGCCGGTGCCCTGCCCAAGCACAGCATCGTCCAGGCCATGTCCCCCTTCCTGAAGTCGTGAGATGCCCATGAGCACGGTGGAACGATCCGGCGCACCGGCGCGGCAGTTGGCCGAGGCCATCGCGCGGCTTTTCAGGCAGGGGATCCATCTGAACGACGCCGCGTGGCATTTTATCGATTCCACCTTTTGCCACCCCTCGGTCGAGGCCCTGGGGGCCATCCTGTCCGACGAATCCGACCCTGAACGGGAGACGCTTCTCGAACTGATCTTTTTTCCGGATGCGGATCAGCGGGCCGCCCTGGAGGACGATATCGCCCGGGGCGGCTTCACCGCCGGGGACGAGGCCGCCGTCCTGTCGTTTCTGCTCGGGGAGCCCCTTGACGCCCGCCTTGCCGTTCCCGGGGAAAAAAAGATCCTCGCGGTTTCCGTTCCGGAGTGGGCGGCCGCAGCCTTTTTGCGCAGGCTTCACATCGGGAGGCGGATGGATCCAAGGCTGACGGAAGCAGTGGCCCGCTTCGTGCCCGAGGCGCAACGGATCCGGGTGAATGTCGGGTTGAGAAATTCACGCTTCGCCCAGACCGAAAAGAAGGTCCTGTTTCTGGTCAATTTTTTCACGCAGACCGCCGCCGGGGGCGAGGATTTTCTGGATGGGATCGATTTCTTGATGGGCTTTCTCGATGACATCGGGGGGGACGTGAGCATTTACCGGGCGCTTGCCGACCGAAAGCGTTCCTGCTTTCGAGGGCTGCGGCAGGCCCTGAGGTTCGAGGAGCAACTGGAGCGCCACAACATCGAGACCCTCCTCCTCCAGGGCGTCCGTGCTCCCCATGTCGACAAGAGCGACATGCTCCGCCAGATGGCCCTGATCGACCGGATCTGCCGGACCGTGTTCGGGAGGACCGAGCCGGTGGGGGAAGATTCAGTCGAGGAAGAGCTGCTTGTTGAGGAAACGGATGATATCGCGGGCCTGATCCGGTCGCTGTCCTGAAAATGGACGCCCGGGGCCGGGCCGGGCGAGTCGCCCGAGAAGGATGAAAACCAGTTACCTGTTATCAATACGGAGAGAAATCATGATGTTTCGATGGATACTGATAGCCGGCGTGTGGGCATGGATGGTTGGAGGCGGTCTTGTCTGGGCGCAATCGCCGCCTGCAAAACCGGGGGCTGCGTCGCCTTCGGAAGCCGCCGTGGTGGACCGGATCCTGTCCGGCGTCGAGAAAACATATGCCGGAGAGGGGTTCGTGGCCCGGTTCCATCAGCAGTCGACGCTGAGAGCCATGGATATCACGGATACCGCCGAAGGCCGCCTCATGATCAAACATCCTGATAAGATGCGCTGGGAATACGAATCCCCGGAGAAGCAGCTTGTCATCACGAACGGGGAAGACCTCTGGATCTACCGGCCCGAAGACAACCAGGTCATGATCGGCAGCGCGCCGGAATTTTTCAAGGGCGGCAAAGGCGCCAGTTTCATGTCGGACATCCGGCGGATTCGAAAACACTTCGGGGTTTCCCTGGATAGCACGAAAGAAGGCGAGTATTACCTCCTCAAGCTGATCCCCAAGGATGAAAAGCTCGATCTGGTATCGATTCTCATGAAGATTTCCGCCGCCACGTTCGAGGTGACCGAGGTGACGACCGCCAACAGCTACGGCGATCAGACGTTGATCCGGTTCGACGGGTATCGGTTCAATCTCGAGCCCCGGGACGCTGAATTCGGTTTTGACATTCCCGACGGGGCGGATGTGGTGAGGATTGCGGAATAGGGCGCCTGGCAGACGCCCCTCCGTTTCACCGCCTCAAGCCTGATGGATTCGCAAAAAGTCGCTTTTCAGACGGTTTTGTAAAAAAGCAGAGATCAAGGTTTGCGAATCCCGAGGAATGCGGAGTACTTATCGTACGCCGCAGTGACGAGGGATACGCGTACCGCAGATATCGGCCTTTTTGCGAAACCGTCAAGCCTGTCCGGTTGTGCCGGCGGGTGTCGGGATCATCCCACCATGTCTTCGGGGATGTCCGCATTGGTGTAGACCTTCTGAACATCCTCGCAGTCGTCCAGGGCCTCCATCATGAGGATCATCTGCTCCGCCTCCTTGCCCTGGAGCCTGGCGACGGTCTGGGGCAGCATGGTGACCTCCGCTTCCACGTACAGGATGGCGGCCTTTTCGATGGCCTCCCTGACCACCTCGAAATCCTCGGGGGCGGTGATGACCTCGAAATTGTCCCCGTCCTCCCGGACATCCTCGGCGCCGGCGTCCAAGGCGACCTCCATCAGGGTCTCTTCCTCGGTTGCCGCTTTTTCCACGTTGATGTAGCCCTTCTTGTTGAACATCCAGGCCACGCAGCCGTTTTCACCGAGGTTGCCGCCGCGCTTGGCGAAGATGTGCCGGATATCGGCCACGGCCCGGTTCTTGTTGTCGGTGAGGGATTCGACCAGCACCGCCGCACCGCCGGGGCCGTAGCCTTCATAGGTGCTCTCCTCGTAGCTGACCCCTTCCAGCTCGCCCGTTCCCTTTTTGATCGCCCGGTCCATATTGTCCTTGGGCATGTTCTCCGCCTTGGCCGCCAGGACGGCCGAACGCAGCCTGGGGTTGGCGTTGATGTCCCCCCCGCCCATCCTCGCCGCCACGGTAATCTCCTTTATGAGCTTGGTGAAGACCTTTCCCCGCTTGGCGTCCGCGGCCCCTTTTTTGTGTTTGATCGTAGACCATTTGCTGTGACCCGACATGATGCATCCTCCTATCTCTTCCCCAGGCCGATGACATAGATCTCCTTGCTGGCTTTTCGGCTGCTTTTGGGTTTGAAAATTTTTACCTTGTCAAATTCGATCCTGACCCTGTTCACAAAAGAATCAAAATCCGATCCTTGAAAGATCTTGCACGCGAACACGCCCCCTTTGACGAGACGTTCGCAGGCGATGTAAAGCGCGGCCTCGGCCAGGCCGGCAGACCGGACGGCATCGACATTTTTGCTGCCTGTCGTGTCCGGCGCCATGTCGCTCAACACGGCGTTATACCCGCCTCCCATGGCTTCGCGCAGCCCGCCGTCCAGATTTGTCAGGTCGCCGATGCAGGCCAGCGCATTGGGAGGGAGCTTTACCGTGACCGGCTTGAGGTCGACCCCGACCGCCCGTCCGCTCTCCCCGATGACCTGGGCCGCGTAAAGGAGCCATGAGCCCGGCGAGCACCCCAGATCCAGCACCCGGTCGCCCCTCTGGAGCAACCCGGTTTTCTGCTGGATTTCCTGGAGCTTGTATACCGACCTCGCGGGGTAGTCTTCTTTTTGGGCTTTTCGGGTGTAATGATCGGCCCAGCGATTCTGATCGGATTTTGAAACCCGCTGTTTCATATCGATTCCCTTGTGTCAAGTCAAGAATGACGGTTTTGATAAACGCCCTGAATTCGGCGCTTGAGACGTTGATATAGGAGACCCTCAAAACAGGGTTTCGACGGCCTGGGCCACCGTCTGAATGCCGATGATTTCGATGCCGTCCATCCGGGTCATGCGCCGGACATTGCTTTCCGGGAGCAGGCACCGGGTGAATCCCATCTTCCGGATTTCGGCCACCCGGGCCTCCACCTGGCCGATGGCCCTCACCTCTCCGGTCAGGCCGACCTCGCCCATGACGATGTGCCCCTCGGGAACGGCCCGGTCGAGGAAACTGGAGGCGACCGCCGCGATGATCCCCATGTCCACGGCGGGTTCGTCGACGCGGATGCCGCCGGCGACGTTCATGAAGATATCATGCCCCATCAGGTGCATGCCCAGCTTTTTTTCCATGACCGCGACCAGAAGGGCCACCCGGTTCTGGTCGAGCCCCAGGATGGTCCGCCTGGGGGTGCCGAAGCTGGTGCTGCTGGCCAGGGCCTGGAGTTCCACCAGAATGGGGCGCGTCCCCTCCATGCAGGCCGTGACGACCGATCCCGCAGCGCTCTCGGGACGTTCGGAGAGGAAGACGGCGGAAGGGTTGGGGACCTCCTCGAGGCCCTTTTCCTTCATTTCAAAGACCCCGATCTCGTTGGTCGACCCGAACCGGTTCTTGACGGCCCGTAAGATCCGGAAGACATGGCTCCGGTCCCCCTCGAAATAGAGGACCGTGTCCACCATGTGCTCCAGGAGGCGCGGGCCGGCGATGGCCCCCTCCTTGGTCACATGCCCGACGAGGAACGTGGGGATTTCGCTTTTCTTGGCCAGGATCATGAGGCGCATGGCCGATTCCCGTACCTGGGTGACGCTCCCCGGGGCCGAGGCGAGGTCGGCGTTGTACATGGTCTGGATGGAGTCGATGACCAGGACGTCGGGCTTCTCGGACGCGACCATCTGCATGATGCGGTCGAGATCGACCTCGGAGGCGACCAGCAGTCCGCCTGAAACCGTTTCCAGGCGCTTGCTCCTCAGGCGGATCTGCTTGACCGACTCCTCTCCCGATACATAGAGGACCCTGATGCCCTGCCGGGCAAGGCCGTAGAGGGTCTGGAGCATGAGGGTCGATTTGCCGATGCCCGGGTCGCCGCCGATCAAGACGAGGGATCCGGGAACGAGGCCGCCGCCCAGGACCCGGTCGAACTCGCCGATGCCGGTCTGGATGCGGCATTCATCATCCATGACCACAGCATCTATGGGAACGGGCCCGGTGTCGCCCGAAAAGGCCGTCCGCGCCCCGCGCGGCGGGGCTGCGGCATATTGAACCTCTTCGGCAAAGGTGTCCCAGTTGCCGCAGTCCGGACATTTGCCGAGCCATTTTGGGCTCTGGAAACCGCAGGTCTGGCAGGCGTAGACCGCCTTTTCCCGTTTTTTCATCGAATCCGCTCTTCTCCTCAGGAGTAAATGCGTTCATTGCGGCCGTGCCTTTTCCGAAGCCGCAAAAACATGGATGCCGGCCAGGCAGGGCGCTGAAGTCGTATCCGTCATGCCGCGGCGGCCGGCAGGGTCATTCCGGGGCTTTCCCCCGACGTCCATGCACATGGGGTTGACATCCGGAAGCATAACATGTCATCTAACGCCTATCAAGAAGCGCCCGCGGGATTTATCCTGGCCGGAGGGCGGTCAGGGGCGCTGCGGCGGGGATGTCACAACATGATCATGAGGGGTTTGGCCTGTGAAGCGTTTCGGTTTTCATGTGGGATGGAGGGTGGCGGGCGGGGTGTTTCTCCTCGTTCTCCTGCTGGGGCAGCCGCGGGGCGGCTTCGGTGCGTCGGTAGATTATTTCGGGTCCTTGCGGAAGCGGCTTGCGGCGGACGGGTTTGACCCCGGTCGGATCACCCATCTGTATCGGGATCCCAAAATTTCGTTCGAAACCCGCGGCGTGTCCATGTATTTTGTCCACAGCGAGGGAAAGCTCAACTACGATCAGTTTTTGGCGCCGCCCATGATCCGGAAGGCCAGGATCTACATGATGAACCACGATGGCGTCATGGGGCAAGCGGAGCGGATTTACGGCGTTGACCGCCAGGTCATCACGGCCATTCTCCTGGTGGAAACCAAGCTGGGATCCTACGTCGGGAACCGGCTGGTCTTCAACACCTTCTCCACCATGGCCGCGCTCTCGGACCCGGCGGTCAGAAACGCCCTGTGGACGGAGATCCAGGAAAATACCACGCTTTCCAGGGCCGCATACGATGCCAAGGCCCTCAAAAAATCCTCGTGGGCCTACAGCGAGCTGAAGTCTTTTCTGGTCTATTCGCAGCGGCACGCCATCGATCCCCTCACCGTCAAGGGCTCCTATGCCGGGGCTTTAGGCCTCTGCCAGTTTCTGCCGAGCAATGTCCTGAAGCTGGGGAGGGACGGCAACGGCGACGGGCGGCTGGATCTCTTCGATCCGCCCGACGCCATCATGAGCGTGGCGAATTATCTCAACCATCACGGCTGGCGGCCGGGCCTGCCGGAGGCGACGGCGGCCAAGGTCATCTACAGTTACAACCACAGCCGATACTATGTCAGCACCGTCTTGAAGATTGCAAAGGAGCTTAAGGGATAACATTGGATACGGTAACCTTCTTCATCATCGTCGGCGTGCTCTTTTACGCGCTCACCTGCTGGGCCGTCATCGACGTCGCCCTGAGGGAATTTTCGTCCCTGCCCGTCAAGGCCGCCTGGGGGCTTACCGCGTTCATCCCCTTTGTCGGCTGGATGATCTACTTCTCCTTCGGGGCCAGAAGAGGAACCCGGCGGAAGCGCCCGACGGGAAAAAACGATCAGCCGGAAAATAATGTTTGACAAGTCATCGCCGATTCGTTAAAAGGCCAGGGTCCCGGCGGAATGGATTGTATGACTGCCCGATGTTCCTGCCGGATTCTAAACGGCCCCATCGTCTAGCGGCCTAGGACGCTGGCCTCTCACGCCAGAAACACGGGTTCGATTCCCGTTGGGGTCACCACTTCGAAATTTCAAAATCAACCGCCCAAAATCCACGCCTGTGGCATGATATTGACCGGATACTGAAAAGCTGTTCACGGAGCCCGCGGCTCCAGAGCAGCTTTTTGATTTTTGGGCCGTCCGCCGGCCCAAGGTTGGCGCGGAATTTACCGGCATGCGTCAGGCGGAGGTGTACACGGCTTTTCCCACGACCTTGATCCTCCCGTTCTTTTTCAGGCGGTGGATGATGTTGTGCAGTTTTTTCTTTTCAAAGCCCGTGAGGCGATGGAGGTCATCCAGATGGATGGTGTCCTTGGCCGCCTGGATGTGCTGGTAGACCGCCTCGGTGTCCGAGGGCTTTGTGACCGGCTTCTCTTTCCGGGATTTTGGCCGGTCGGGCGTCTGCGTGGTGCGTCCGGGCGACTGCGGGGTTTCTGGTTCCGGGTTGCCTGCTTCGGGTGCGGTCTTCACTTCAGCCTTCGGAGCGCTCCCTGATGCGGTTTTCCTTTTGGTCGTTTTTTCAGATTGGTTTCGCTTTTCCGCCTTTTCCTTTTTCCGGGAGGGCTGCTCCGCCTCCCGGGCCGCTTCCTTGCCGGGCGCTGATTGAACATGTTCCTCCAGTTGATCAGCAGCAGTCTCAATGATCTTGGCGAGCGCCTTCATCCCCAACGACAGTGCCTTGGCAAACGCTTCGAATTCTTTCATTGAATCCCCTTTTAGAAAAATTTGACGAATTGAAAGAGACGATTTCTCTCGGTAAAAATTTCTTATCTCATAACATTCCATAAGACAAGCCCAATTTTATCGCCGACCCATATGGGGTCCATGCGGTGGGATCTCCATGGCTTCGGGAATGGTTCGGCGGGGGCCGTAAACGAAGATTGGCGCTGAAAAAGCCTGCCGGGGGCGATGCGGCGGCTGGATGTCCCCGGCGTCTGACGGCGCTCTGGCGGTAGGGATCGAATTGTGTCGAAAAAGGCTGCCCCCTGAGGGCGCCAAACGGGTGGCGCGATCGGCGGCCTGGCCGGGCGAGCATGCGGCCTTTGGCCAGGCGTGTTCGGGAAGGGCAGGCCGGGCTCAGGAGCTTGTTTTCTCGATGCTCTCGATATAGGATTTCAACCCCGCAATCTCCTTTTCCATCTGTTCCGAATACCTGCTTTGTTTCTTGAGTTCCTTCTCGTGAAGCGCGACGGTTTTCTTTTTCTCTTCAAGGGACGCCGAAGCCGCGGCCAACTTCTTCTCCTGAGCGGCGATCCATTTGTCCTTCGCGCCGAGGTCTTTTTCTAGCGTTTCCAGCCGGGCCTTTTCGGCGCCGTTCAATCTGGTGAGGCTGTCCACATGCTCGGCCTGATCCGCGATGGTTTTCAGGTGCGTCTCGATGGTGCGCCGGTGTGCTTCGATCTCTTGGAGCGCCGTCTCGAGCCGCTTCGCCAGTTCGGCCGATTTTTCCTCCAGTGCCCGGAATTCGGTAAGGGAGGTCATGCCCATGGCGGTCATGATGGGTTCCATCACGTTTTTTGAAAAGGGGCAGGCCTGGGGACTCCCCATCATCCAGGGATTCAAGCGAGCGAATGCCCGGGACTGGCTCTCGACATACGTCATCATCGCTTGTAGCGCGCTGTAAAACGTATCCATCTCTTTCGTTGAAAAATCTGTCATCTTGGTAAACATCATCTCTCCCTGTTTTCTCTCATGGCCTGAAAGTTGAAAAATTCGTCGAAGGATCCTCCAATATAAAAAAGTATGACACAATTTCGCCTTCGGGACAAGAAAAATATTGCGGTGCATCAAACTTAACAAAAGAAACTGGAGTTACATATATACTATAATTAATTATAAATTCATTTATTATTTGTTCTGATTAGCCGTCATAGATATTCATCCAACTGCACTGCGACAACGGCGGATCCAGCGCGGTGCCACCGGCCGGGCGGGAGCAGTGCGCGGTCGAAATCCGACGGTCGTCCGTTGGAAGGGGGCGAATTATTCATTCCCCGGCCGGCAGGCCGTTCACCCGGGCGATGAAGTCCTCCGCCAGCCGCTCCAGGCCTTCCCGGGTGACGATCTCGACGTTGTCCCGGGACCGCGTCTTGCCGTCCATAATCAGAACGGTTCGCGGATATCCTTGCCCCCCGAATTCTTCCGTGATCGCTTCGTGTTCATTTGAAATAAACCGCATTTTTTCATGCTGCACCGTCATCTGATGGAAAGGGATCTCCGCCGCTTTCAGACGCTCGATGAAATGGGGCAGGCGGGGGCGCTGCCTTTCGGTGCAGTCGGGGCACCAGGATGCGATGATGTTGAGGACAAAGGTTTCCCTTTCGGCCATCCGGCGCCTGACGTCACCGGGGCTCAGCTCCGAAATGAAAAGAGGCGTGATCTCCCGGGGCCGCTGGATCTTGAACTGGGATGAGAATTCCAAGACCGGACGATCGCCTTCGTCGAAAACGATCGCAGCCCCCGTGAATGTCCGGCCATCGTGGTGATGGACATGGGCTTTGGCCGTGGCGGTGCCCCTGTCCAGGGGGCGGAGGTACCTGGCTTCAAAGGATGCGGTCACAAAGGGCGTGTCGGGCGGGACAAGGCTCTTGATGGCCATGACGAGCGCCGTGTCGGCCAGGCTGACCAGGGCGCCGCCGTGCATCAGCCCGCCGCCCTGAGCCAGATCGAACAAAAAGGGCATGGACAGGACCGCTTTCCCGCCGGCGGCCTCGTGTATGGTCATGTTGAGGAATCGCTCGAAAGGCGCAAGGGAGATCCATTGCGCCAACTGAACCCGATGGGGGCCGGTCGATCGACGGCCCCCCAGTCCGGCGGTTTCGGGGGAGAGGGCAAGAAATTCGTTTTTCATGACGCCTCGGGTGCACGGGCTGCGCCGGGGGCGGTTCGGCCGGCCCTCGACGTACGTGCGGAATGGGTTTGGGGTCAATGGCGTCGCCGGAAAGCGCGCTATTTTTTCCGGCGGTCCCGGAGATAGACGGCGGTGGCATGGCCGTTGCCGACATCCCGGTCCTCGATCTGGAAAAGTTTGGTGGCGGCGACGAGTTCCCCCAGTTTCTTGTAGCCGTAGTTCCGGGGGTCGAATTCAGAGGCCTGTTTCGCGATATTGCTGCCGACGGCGGCCAGATGGGCCCATCCGTTTTCGTCCGAGGAGGCTTCCACCGCGTTTCTGAGAAGATTCACGAGCTTGGTGTCCTGCTTGAGTTCGCTCGCGGTCTTGCGGCGAATCGTGTCGGCGTCGTCATCCCTGGCCCGCAGGACCTCCGTGAAAATGAACTTGTCGCATGCGGCGACAAAGGCCGCGGGGGTCTTCTTCTCCCCGAAGCCGAACACGAACAGTCCGGCCTCTCGGATCCGGGAGGCCAGCTTGGTGAAATCACTGTCGCTCGAAACGATGCAGAACCCGTTGAACTTGCCGCTGTACAGCAGGTCCATGGCATCGATGATCATGGCGCTGTCGGTGGCGTTTTTCCCCGAGGTATACCGGAACTGCTGTATGGGCTGAATGGAGTATCTCAGCAGGACCTCCTTCCAGCCCTTGAGGTCAGGATTCGTCCAGTCTCCGTAGATCCTTTTGGCGTTTGCCGTTCCGTATTTCGCAATCTCTATCAGAAGATCCTCGATAATGGACGGCTGGGCATTCTCGGCGTCGATCAACACGGCCAGCTTTTCGGCTTTTCCGTCTGTCATGTCTTTTCCTTGATTTGCGGTGTAACGGGCAATAAAAGCATATGCCTTTGACATTCATCCATTTGCACTAATTTTTTGTGTATGGCGCAAGGTGCGCCGGGAGATTTTTTTTCTGCGCAAAGGCGGCCGGATGTGATATATCCTTTTTGAAATCCGATGCTCAGAGGTTGCGTTGCAGTCTACATGGAAAAAGGAAAAAAATCAATTTGCCGAATGCAATGCCTGAACGAAGATCTCCCTATGCATTTTCCGGTGGAGGCACCCGCGGCGGGATCGATCTCCGCTCATTTCCGGAAAATGCTCCAATTGCAATGCCGTTTTGCACTGGATGTGAATCCAGGAATACCGGAGGTCGTCATGGAAGGAAGATCATTTTTCGAGATCATCGCGATCAACGCCAGGATCGGGGACTGTTATGAAATCACCTTCAAGGACAATCCCCTGAAGCTCAGGGGCATCCCCGTGCCTTCGCGGGAGGACGAAGACAGATTTGTCCTCCAGGTGCAGGAGCCGGCGTCCAGAAAAGGGAGGATGGAGGCCGATATCCAGGATATCGAATCCATGAAAAAATGTTAGGCGATCGATTGCGGCCCTATCCAGGCGCTGGGGCACGGTACGCGATTGGTTTTAGGGGACGCCGGCACTCGGCCGTCCTGAACACCATTCACCGACGGAGGCCATTATTATGATCGAAGAGATCAAAAAGGGATTGATGACGGGAATCGGCGCGGTCCTGCTGACCAAGGAAAAGATAGAGGAGAGCGTCGATAAGCTGGTCAAGGAGTCTAAAATCAAGGAGGAGGATGCCCGGAAGCTGGTCGAGGATCTGGCCGGGACCGGTCAGAAACAGGCGACCAAGATCGAAAAGGATGTGGGCGATGTCTTCAAAAAGGCCCTGAGCGGCATGAACGTCGCCAGAAAAGACGAAATCGACGACCTCAGGCGTCAGATCGAGGCCATGGAGGTTCGCCTGTCGATTCTGGAAGGCCGGGAGGGGGGAAGCGTCTGACCGCATTCCCTGGCGCCGCGGCATTCCAGGGCGGCGGGCGTGTCGGGCACGGCACATCGGTGTCCGCCCGCCGCCGTGGACGATCGTGATTGCGGCCCCGGAATGGCAACCGGCAGACCCGCGCGGCTATCCGTCCGCCCCCGGCAGCAAAGGGGCAGGCCGGGGCGGGCTGTTGATCCCTGGAATCTTGGTGCCGGGAGTGACGAATACCGATTTGTCATAGGTGCTCCTGTTTTGCTCCCGGGCTGCTTCCCGGACTGCCTCCGCCTCCTGCCGGGCCTCTTCCGCGGCCTTCTCCCGTTCTTCCTCCAGCCGCTTCTCCTTCTCCGCCCTGGCCGCTTTTTCCGCCTCCGCCCTGCGCCGGGCATCTTCAGCGCGCTGCCGTTCCTGTTCGAGCCACGCCTCGTCTTCCTTCATCCGCGCCTGGTCCGCATCGGGATCGTAGGGGATCTCCTGTGTGCTCCCGACTTTTTCCACGGAGGTTTCCGGCGGCTGATTCGAGAAATGCCTGACCCCTTTCTCATCCATCCACTGGTAGATGAGGGGGTCATCCGCGGCCGGCATTCCGGGATGGCCGAAGAAAAGCAGCGCTGACGCGACGACCGCGGTCCACACCGGATGATCCTGCTGAAATTTCCCCGTGGTTTTTTTCGCTCCGAAAAGATATGCCATGGCGGTTGCCTCCTGAGGGTGTGAGCAGTTCATGGGAATGATCGATAAACGGGGCCGGCGGCCCGTCCCGGGATGCCCCGCCGCCTTCCGTCATCCTTACACGACGTCCGTATCATGAAAAGTAACTATGCCCGGGGCGATGTAAACACGCCTGCGGCCGCCGGGGTATCTCCGGATGCTGCGGATTCCGCTCCGGACTCATCCCGCGCGGGGGCCCTGCTCCACCGGTTCGAGAACCATGGCCGTCCGGGAAGGCAGATAGAGGCTCAGGAAGTGACGGTGAACAGGGTCGGTCAGGGCGTGATGGATCACCGCCGGGTCCTGGCGATCGAGGCCGCCGCAGCGCTTCCGGTCGGTATCGAGGGCGACGCGGTAGGACCCGGGGGGGGCGGGAATCCAATAGTCGGTGTGGGACCGGTCGGGATGAAAGTTGAAGGCGAAAATTCTCCCGGCCCTCAAAAAAGCAAGCACCCGGCTTCCCTCATCCAGATGGAGCAGGAAGATCTCCTGACCGGACGGTACGAGGCTGGCTGCGGCAAAGGCCGTCATGTCCCGGTCGAAGGCGGCCAGGTGACGGTATCGGAGAAGCGGGTCGTCCATGAGGCGCCACTGGCGCCTTGCATGCCGGAAGGACCAGTCGTTGCCCTCGCGGGGAAAATCGATCCATTCGGGATGCCCGAACTCGTTTCCCATGAAGTTGAGGTATCCGTGGCCCGCGGTGGACAGGGTCGCGAGCCGGATCATCTTGTGCAGGGCCACCCCTCGGGAGACGGCGATGTCCTCCGTCAGCACCGACATGTGGCTGTAGATGCGGCTGCCCACCAGCCGGAAGATGAGGGTCTGGTCGCCCACGAGGGCCTGGTCGTGGGATTCCGCGTAGCTGATGGTCTGTTCGTCCGCCCTTCGGTTGGTCAGCTCGAACCAGAGATGTCCCATGGACCAGAGTTCGTCGGGCGTGTCCTTGGCGAGGCGGATCCAGTAGTCGGGCACGCCCATGGCGAAGCGGTAATCGAAACCCGCGCCGCCGTCCTGGAGGGAAACCGCCAGGCCCGGCATGCCGGAGACGTCCTCGGCGATGGTCACGGCGTTTTCCGACACGGCATGCACCACCCGGTTGGCCAGCGTCAGGTAGGCCAGGGCCGATTCGTCCACCGAATCGTTGAAATAGGCGCCGTAGTCCGTGAAGGCCATCCCCAGGCCGTGGTGGGTGAAAAGCATGCTGGTGACGCCGTCGAACCGAAAACCGTCAAACCGGTACTCGTCCATCCAGAACCGGCAATTGGAGAGCAGGAAGTGGAGGACGCGGGGGTTGTCGTAATCGAAACAGCGGGAATCCCAGGCCGGATGGTTCCCCCGGTCGCCGTCGTGGAAGTATTGGAAAGGGGTCCCGTCAAACCGGGAGAGCCCTTCCACCTCGTTTTTCACCGCATGGGAATGGACGAGATCCATCAGGACGACGAACCCCATGCCGTGGGCGTCGTCCACCAGGGCTTTCAGGTCTTCCGGGGTGCCGTAGCGCGACGAGCATGCGAAAAAGCTGGAGACCTGGTAGCCGAATGACGCGTAGTAGGGGTGCTCCGCCACCGCCATGATCTGGAGGGCATTGTAGCCGGCGTCCCGGATGCGGGGCAGGACGGTCTGGCGGAATTCGGCATAGGTCCCGATTTTTTCGGCGTCCTGGGCCATGCCGACATGGGTTTCATACACCAGGAGGGGCGACGGCCGGACCGGCCTGGGATGGCGCCATGCGTAGGGGACATCCGGGCGCCAGACCTGGGCGTTGAAGCTCCCGGTATCAGGGTTCTGGACCACCCGGCGGACCCAGGCGGGGATCCGGTCCCCCCGGCCTCCCGGCCAGACCATGTCGAGGCGGTAGAGGTCGCCGTGGGCAAGCTCCGATTCGTCCATCGTGATTTCCCATACGCCGTCGGCTGAAATGCGGGTGAGGGCATGGCGGTCCCGGGCCTCCCAGTCGGAAAAGGAGCCTTTCAGCCGGACCGCCCGGGCATTCGGCGCCCATTCGCGGAAGACCCATCTGCCGCCTTTGAAATGCATGCCGAAATACTCGTGGCCCGAAGCGAAATCGGAGAGCGGGGTCCGGCCCGAGGTGAGCCGCCGCTCCGTTTCGATGGCCCTCCGGATCCGCATTCGAATGCGGTCGCGGTAGGGTTCGAGAAGGGGGTCCGCCGCTAGCCTGCGCCGGATGATCTCATCAATGGAATTGTCTTCCCGAGGTGGGAGATCGTTGATGGTCATCTTTATCTCCATGCCGGTTGAGGTGAGGCGGGCCCAAATCCGCCGGGGCCGCGTCCGAACGCGGTATCCCCGGGCGAGGCCGGCTTCCGGCCGGGCCGCTGCCCTCTGAACCCGCAATCTATCCTATACAGGCAGACGGCCATCTCATCAACAGGGAAAAAGGGTTCGCCGCCCCGCGGAAAAATACCGTGCCGCGTGCCTCCGGATACCCAATTGTCCCCATTGCGCCGACGGCGCAGAAACGTTCATGATCCCATTAGGATGGATGCCGCCGCCGACGGGTCCATAACGACCCGAAGCCGCATCCCGCAAAGGTTGAAACCGAAAACCACGGGCAAAGGGAGGAAGAGGCCATGACCGTAACACCACTGGCACCGGAAAAGCTTTATCACCGATGTGATCCCGATCAATTCGCTTTCGAGACGACGGATGAGATGGAAAATTTGACGGCCTTCATCGGCCAGCCCCGGGCGGTGGATGCCATCCAGTTCGCCGTGGACATCCGGCATGACGGCTACAACGTCTTCGCCCTGGGGGAACCCGGAACCGGAAAGTTCGCCCTGATCCGCGAGCTGCTGCGCCGGCGTGCGTCCGGGGAGGCCGCGCCTCCGGATACCTGCTACGTCTACAATTTTGAGGAGGCCCACAAACCCAGGCACCTCATCGTGCCCCCGGGAAAGGGCAAGGAGCTGTCCCGGGACATGGAGCAGGTGGTCGAGGAGGTCCGGAACGCCCTTCGCGCCGCTTTTGAAAGCGAGGAATATCAGAACCGTCACCAAAGCATCCATCAGGAGTTCCAGGAACAGCAGGAAAAAGCCTTTGAGGAGCTTCAGAAAAAGGGGCACAAGTATAACCTTTCGCCCCTGAGAACCCCGGCGGGCCTGGTGTTCGCCCCCGTTCGCGATGGGGAGGTGATGCCGCCGGACGAGTTCAAGAAGCTGCCCGATGAAGAAAGGAACCGGATCGAGGCGACGGCCGGGGAACTCCAGCAGGAGGCCATGAAGATCTTCCAGAAGATCCCCCAGTGGGAGCGGAAGATGCGCGAAAAGAAGCGGCGCCTCAACCGTGAAATCACCGGGTTCACGGTGGGCCCGGTCATCAGCGAGCTGCGCCGCAAATACGGGGACGTTCCGGATCTTCTTGCCTATCTGGACGCGGTTGAAAAGGACATCATCAAGAACGTCCGGAATTTTTTCCAGACCGAGGGTCCGCAAAAGGAGGAGGGGGCCGCCCAGCCGTCCTCCGCCGCCGCCGGGCCGGACGGCCAGGGTGAAAACCACGCCCTGCGGCGATACAAGGTCAACATCGTCGTAGACCACAGCGGCTCGGAAGGCGCGCCGGTCGTCCACGAACAGAACCCCTCCTACCAGAACCTGGTCGGCCGGGTGGAGCACCTGGCCCACATGGGCGCACTTCTGACCGATTTCACCATGATCCGCCCGGGCGCCCTTCATCGGGCCAACGGCGGGTATCTGATCCTGGATGTCCTCAAGCTGCTCCAGCAGCCGTTTGCGTGGGAGGGGCTCAAGCAGGCATTGAAAACCCGGAAAATCCGGATCGAATCCCTTGGAGAGATGTACGGCTTCATTTCCACGGTCTCCCTCGATCCTCAGGCCGTTCCCCTCAATTTGAAGGTGATTCTCCTGGGGAGCCCCATGATCTATTATCTGATGCGCCACCATGACCCCGAATTCGGGGAGCTTTTCAAGGTGGCGGCGGACTTCGACTACCGGATGGACCGAACGCCGGAGAACGAGGAGGCCTATACCCGGCTGATCGCCACCATGATCCGCAAGGAGAAGCTCCGCCCATTCGACAGGACCGGCGTGGCCCGGATCATTGAACAGGGGTCCCGCATGGTCGAGGACGGTCGGAAGCTTTCCGTCCTTATGCAGGAGATCGACGATCTACTTAAGGAGGCGGATTACTGGGCCGGAAAAATCGGCAGCCCGACGGTCGGTGCCGCGGAGGTCCAGACGGCCATCGACAAGGGCCTGCACCGGTCGGACCGCATCCGGGAGGCGGTGCACGAGCGGATCCAGCGGAACATCGTCCTTATCGACAGTGCGGGGGCCAAGGTCGGCCAGATCAACGGTCTGGCCGTGATCCAACTGGGCGACTTCGCTTTCGGTCAACCCAGCCGGATCACCGCCCGGATCCATCTGGGAAAGGGGGATGTGGTCGATATCGAAAGGGAAGTGGCCATGGGCGGCCCCATCCACTCCAAGGGCGTACTCATCCTGGCCGGCTTTCTCAACGGCCGCTTCGCCGCGGACCATCCGCTCTCCCTTTCCGCCAGCCTGGTCTTCGAACAGTCCTACAGCGGCGTGGAGGGGGACAGCGCCTCGTCGGCGGAGCTTTACGCACTTCTGTCGGCCATCGCGGACGTTCCGCTCAAGCAGACCCTTGCGGTGACGGGCTCGGTGAACCAGCACGGCGTTGTCCAGCCCATCGGGGGCGTGAACGAGAAGATCGAAGGGTTTTTCGACGTCTGCAGGGCCCGGGGGCTCACAGGGGAGCAGGGGGTCGTGATTCCGGCAGCCAATGTGCCGCACCTCATGCTGCGCAGGGATGTGATCGATGCCGCCGGCGCGGGAAGATTCCATATCTATCCCGTGGAGACCATCGACCAGGGCATCGAAATTCTGACGGGCCTTCCCGCCGGCGCGCCTGACGGAGCGGGCAAATATCCCCCCGAAAGCTTCAACGGCAGGGTTTTCGCCCGGCTGATGGACATGGCCGAGAAGCGGATCGCCTTTGGTCGAAAAATGCAGGGGGAGAAGAAGGAGGATGCATCATGAAGGAGGTTTCCATTCGGCGGATTCTGGTGGCGCTGGATGCTTCTTCGTCCTGCGTCGAGGGGCTGAAAACCGCGGGCGACCTGGCCGCCCGACTGGGGGCGGAGCTGGCCGGGCTTTTTGTCGAGGACATCGACCTGCTCCGGGCCGTGGAGTTTCCCTTTGCCCGGGAGTGCGGCTATCTGGGGGAGGGCGTGCGCAGGGTGGATGCGCGGGAGCTGGAGGGGCAGCTCCGGGCGCAGGCCGAGCGGATGCGGAGGGTCCTCGAAAAGGTCGCGGCCGAGCGCCGGCTTGCATGGAATTTCAGAATCATCCGCGGGTCGGTGAGCCGGGAACTGCTCTCGGCCGGAACCGGGGCCGATCTTATCATCATGGGGCGATCGGGACGGTCGCTGCTGGGGCCGAAGCGTCTGGGCTCGACGGTGAGGGACATGATCGCCCGGCGAAGCGGACTGACCCTCATCCTTCACCCCGGGGCGGCCAGGTCCGATCACCCGGTGGTGGTATACGACGGGACGGCATCGGCCCGGAAAGCCCTGGACGTCGTCTCCGCGTTCATGGCGGACGAATCGACGGCGCTGCGGGTCTTCCTCCTGGCCGACACCCGGGAAGAGGCCCAGAAATTCAGAAAAGAGGTGATCGACGCCTTGAAAGATTCGGGGCGTCCGGCGATATTCCGGCTTCTCATCAATTCAAGCTCTTCGGTGATCGCCCATTTTGTCAAGCTTGAAGGCGGAGGGCCGCTGCTGCTGCCCGGAGAGCGCTGGAACACGAGAGAGGAGGAACTGATCGATCTGGTGAAGACCATCGAAGGACCGGTGCTCGTGGTGAGATGAATCTACCCCGGAGGCATCACCGGGATGCGCCGGGATAGAACTACGTAGCCCGAGGGTGCCGTATACAGGGATCTCCGTATTCAGTTGAGGATGCCGCGGGGGTATGGTTACTTCGTATGAAGCACTCCCGTTTCCGGCAGGCAGGCGTGACCGGGGGCGGAAGAAAATCTCTCATGACAACGACGGAGGGAACCATGAGTCCAATCGAGGTCTACCTTGAAGACACTCCCGTTCGGTTTACCGACGACGGGCACATGTTCGTGGTGGATGCCATCGCCGTCGTCAGCGAGGCGTTCATCGACGGCGCAGACATGCGGCAGGCGGGATCCCTGTGGGAGGAGCTGGTCCGCCGGAACCCGGAGCTGCTTGCCTATTGCCGCGAGTTCGAGGGCGGCGGGGACGGCGTGGTTCCGGTGGTCGACAGCGACGGGTGGGACAAGATCCATGAAAAGCTTTTCGAACGGCTGCTGGAGGAATACGTCTGATCCGTCAGGACTTCTCCACCAGTCCTTTTTCGATGGCGTAGGCCGTCAAGGCAGAGGCGTTGTGAATGCCGAGCTTCTGCATGAGGTTGGATCGATGTTTCTCGACCGTTTTGGGGCTGATGAAGAGGAAATCGGCGATCTCCCTGCTGGTGTAGCCCTCGCCGACGAGCTTGAGCACCTCCTTTTCCCGCTGGGTGAGCGTATCCCAGGGGGTTTCCGTCTTGAGCGTCTTCCGGTTCTCGATATACCCTTCGAGGACCTTGTCGGCGATGCCCGGGCTGATGAAGTTTCTTCCCGAGAGGACCACATGGATGGCCTTTAGGAGCTCCTCCTGGGTGGAGTCCTTGAGGCAATACCCCTCTGCGCCCGAGCGGAAGACCTCGAGAACATATTCCTCGGCGTCGTGGATGGTCAACGCCAGTATCTTTGTTTTCGGAGAAATGCGCTTGATCTCTTTCAAGGCGGCAATGCCGTTCATCTTCGGCATGGACAAGTCGAGCAGAACGAGATCGTGGTCGTGTTTGGCGACAGAGCGAACCGCGGAAAGCCCGTCTTCGGCTTCGGCCGCGATTTCCAGGGTTTCGTCGGATTGGATCATCAGCCGGATGCCCTCCCGGAGAAGCGTGTTGTCTTCCGCGATAATGATTCGTTTTTTTTCCATATCCCGTCCGCCGCCATGGGGTTTAATGAGAAAAACAGTTTCTGTTATGTAGCAAACATGGCGATCGAAGTAAAACAATAAACCTGAGAGACGGTGCCGCAGATGATGATCGGTCCCAGCGCACCCACGAGAGGCGCGGCATGCATCCTGGTCGTTGAGGACAACGATCAGCTCCGGAAGGCCATCTGCGAGGTCCTTGCTGAAACGCTCCCGGGAATTTTCATCCTGGAGGCCGGCTGCTGCGAGGACGCCTCGAAATTCCTCCTTGAGTCGTTGCCGGATATCATCCTCACCGACATCTGCCTTCCCGGAAAAAACGGGCTTGCCCTGGCGGAGGAGGTCAAATCGAAACACCCCCACATCCCCGTCGTCATCCATACCCATTACAACATGCCGGAATACCGCGAGGCCGCCGAGGCCATCGGCGTCGATCTCTTTCTCGTAAAGGGGAAGGTCCATCTGGATCGCCTCTCCCAGCTCATCGGCGAATTTTTGACGGTTCCGTAAAAAGTCCGATATCTGCGTTATGCTTCATCCGTCGTCACCGCGGCGTACTGTCAGTACGCGGCATTCCAAGGGATTCGCAGGCCTTGATCTTGAACTTTTTACGAAACCGCTGAAAATCTGCTTTTTGCGGGGCCATCCATTTTTCGTTTGAACATTTCCAGGCCTTCGGCTAAATTATCCCAAAACACAACCGAGCGCCCGCAGACCCTCCGTCCGAGCCTGCGCGGGCGCGGGGCGTCTCCGGGGGAGCGGCGATCACCGGAGCTCTGGACGACCATGAGGACATGGATATGACCCAGAAAAAACGACACGGACACCTCCGAACGCGCGCCAAGGCCTTGCTGAAAGACCGCCTGTCGGAGGTCTCCGAAGGCATGCTGAAGGACCCCGCAGGCAGGCTCCGCGAATTCATGCTCCACCAGATCGAGCTGGAGCTGCGCAATGATGAGCTGTGCGATCGCCAGTCTGCGCTGGCGCAGTCCCGCGATGAGCACCGGGATTTTTTTGAATTCGCGCCGATCGCCCTGGTGTCCATGGACCGCGCGGGGGCGCTCATCGAGGCCAACCGTGCCGCGCTGGACCTTTTCCGGGCTGAAAAGCCCGCCCTTTGCATCGGACGGCTTCACCGGTTCATCCGCCCGGGGGACCGGAACCGTTTCAACACGCACCTGGAGAGGGTGTTCGAAGGCGGCGCCCGGCAAATCTGTGAAATCGAGATGAGAAAGACCGACGGTGCCGTGTGTCACGTCCAGCTCATCAGCCTCCGCCATGAATCCGGCGACGCCCCGCGATGCCAGACGGCCGTCATCGATATCTCCTTCCGGAAGCGGATCGAAGAGGAGATGGAGGATCGCATCGACGGCCGCACCCGGGAACTCAACGCCCTGAACATGCAGCTCGAACAGGAGATCGAATGGCGGAAGCAGACGGAGGAGCGGCTCGACTCGGAACTCAATTTCCGCACCGTCATTGAAGAGACCATCCCCGTGGGGATCTGCGTTTTCGACACCAACGGCCGCCTCCTTCATGCCAACAACCACCTGTGCGACATGCTGGGGTTTTCGCGGGCGGAGCTGCTCGACACCTATCCGCCGTACCCCTTCTGGCCGGCCGAAAGCCTGCTCTCCCGGATGGCGGAGCTGAAAAATTTTATTGAAAAGGATGATGTCATCGAGAACGTGGTCCGGGAGTACCGTACGAAAACCGGGGAGCCGCTCTGGGGGCTCACCTCTCGGATCAAGATGAAGGATCAGCGCGGGCAGAGCTACGGCATCCTGGGGTCTGTTTTCGACATCACCCCCCGGAAGAAAATGGAGGAGGAACTGCGCCTGTCGGAGCGAAAGCTGCGTACGCTTTCCGTCAAGCTGATGGAGGCCGGGGAATCGGAGCGGGAGCGGATTTCAAAGGAACTCCACGACAGCGTCGGCTCCGCCCTGACCGCCGTCCAGTTCGCCATGGAAAGAAAGCTCTCCGAGATGGGCGGGAATCCCTGCGGGAAGAAGACCTGCCTCGAGGACATCCTCCCGATGGTCAACACCATCGCCGACGAGGTCCGCAGAATATCCAAGAACCTCCATCCATCGGTTCTGGAGGACCTGGGCATCAAGGCCGCCCTTCGGGCCTACGGGCGGCAGTTCCAGAAGCTTTACAAGGAGACTGTCCTGGAGCAGCATATCGACATGGACGAGGCCGCGGCGCCGGGTTACCTGAAGCTCCTCATTTACCGGATCGTCCAGGAATCCATGGCCAATGCGGCAAAGCACGGCCGCGCCGGCCGCATTCTGCTGAGCCTCCGGCAGGTCGGACCGAGGATAGAGCTGGAGGTCCGGGATGATGGCCGGGGGTTTGATCCCAATGACGTCCAAAGCAGGGCGGCGGAGGCGCTGGGGCTGGCCAGCATGAAGGAACGGACGGAGCACGCCGGCGGGGCGTTCGAGGTGGTATCCGCCCCGGGGGCCGGGACCCGCATCCGTGCGGTATGGCCGCTGGATCCGCCCTCGTGAATGATGCCGGGGGCCGGCCGGGCCACGCGGGGGTGGACCGGCCGGGATGAAAAAATATCAGTCCAGTATTTCCGTGACCCTTCCGATCTCCCCGCTCTCAAGGCGAACCTTGATGCCGTGGGGATGGGTCGGGGATCGGGTCAGGATCTCCTTCACGACGCCCGGGGTCAATCTTCCGGTGCGCTGATCTTTCTTCAAGACGATCAGCACCCGTCGACCGGGCGCGATGTCCGATCGTCGGATGCCGTTCACGGGGCCGCGGCCTCCGTTTCGGTGATATGCCGGGGTGAAAGCGGCAAGGGCTACCTGGCTTGAGGAAACCCGGGGACAATGATCCGGCTGTCCTCCTGCTCTTGGTGCATCTCCTTGAGCCTCTCAACCATCTCCGACAGGGCCTGATTCATGGCGAGCGGAAACACATCCACGGCCTCCTTGAAGCTTCCGGCATCGAGCTTGGCCTGGAGGGGAATCGGCCCTTCCGGCGACATCAGCTCCGTATGCCCGATAAAGAGCGGGGTTCGGCTCGGGTCTTCGGAACCGTCGAGGTGGATGGGAACCAGTCTCCTGATGGAGGCCACCTTGAGGTCGGTGATTCCCTCTTCCCGATAAAGGTTCTGGGTATCGACGGTGAAATCGATGCCGTGGTTGCGGTCGTTTCCGATCATCATATATCTCTCCGATAGCCGGCACGTGCCGGGTACGATGCTTCAGGCGGCTGGTTCCGGGAGGGAGGCTCCCGCCGGGGGGTACCGGATTAGTATCTCGGCCTGCGCGCGGGCCGGTCGGTTTTCGGTTTCGCCTCGTTGACCTTGATGTCTCTGCCTTTCAAATCCGTACCGTTCAGGGCTTTGATCGCCTGCTCGGCTTCTTTGGCGCCGGGCATCTCCACAAAGCCGAAGCCTTTCGATTGGCCTGAAAACTTATCGGTGATGATGCTCACCTTGTCGACCTTTCCAAACGCCTCGAACGCTTTTTGCAGGTCTTCTTCCGTTACGCTGTAAGCCAGGTTGCCCACGTAAATATTCATCGAAAAATCCTTTCTCGAAATTCGTGCTATTATCTCCGATATACATCAATGCTCGCTAATAGCACGAAAATCGAGGACTGATGGGGGGGCACTCCGCAACATGCGGCCGATATGCCCTTTAAATAAAGCGGCATCATACACAGAAAACATTCTGCACGCCATATCTATTTTAAGAAATCTGAATGGAGGGAGGGACCTATCCATCGCGATGCACCGTATCGGGCGAAAAGGCCGGCAGGCAGACGGAGACGTACTCAGCCCCATCCGGGCCGGGGGTGCTGTATTTCACCCATTCGCCGGGATGGGCGATGACGGCCTCGCCGGCCGCCACGTCCAGAACGCCGTTTTCCGACGCCACCCGGACCATTCCCTTCAACACCAGGGTGTATTCGGTGAACTCAGGCCGCTGGCCGGGTTCCTCCCAGCCGGGTGAGGATGTCATGCGTGCGATGCTGACGGATTCGGTGCCTGAATTCACCCGCCCGATGAACTCCTCGATGGTTTTCGGCCGATTTCCGGCGGAACGGATGATGCTGGGGATCTTGAGATGGGTCGGCATGATTCTTTTTTCCCGATAAGTTCGTCAGACGATGGCGACGCCAATCAACCGTGCGTCACCATTGAAATGGGCGTTCATATCTCCCATAATAATGTCGACCCGAAAAAAAGTAAAGGCACTCATGGGCAAGAGAGGAAAGATGATTTGTTCCGGAAGAGCCTGTGGAATGCAGGCGATCTTTCGGTCGCGCTTGATTCCCGCGCCTCATCGCAGCGGACCCTCCCGTCAAGGCGCCTGGCGGCCGCCGCGGCCTTCAACCCCCCGAAAGCCGGGGATTCAGCCGGATAAAGAAGGTGTTGACATCATCCGACCCACGGTTTATAAGTTTACCCTCATTATGTAAGGTCCCCAAGCCAGCGCGGCCCGCCGTTCAGCCAAGCGCCGGTTCGAGAATGCCCATGAGCGTCGCCTGTCTTGCCAAGATTTGTCGTTGACGCATTGCCGGCCTGAAGGGTTCGGCCGGTTGAATTGTCACGGGAGAGCCCATGCAGCCGATACCTGTTTCCGATGTGTTGTCCCCTTGGGAACCGGGCGTCTTCAGCCTGGTTGTCTTTGCGGCCGTGGTCGTGGGGCTGGTTGCCGTCCTGCTCTTCATTTCCTCCTGGCTTGGCGAAAAAAAACCCAACCCCGAGAAGTTGCGTCCCTACGAGAGCGGGATCATCCCCACGGGCTCCGCGCGCCTTCGCTATCCCGTGCCGTTTTTCCTCGTGGCCATCTTCTTCCTCATTTTCGATGTGGAAGGGGCCTATGTCTTTTCCTGGGCCGTCGCCTGTGAACCGCTCGGCTGGGCCGGATGGATGCAGATGTCGTTCTTCATCGGACTGCTGCTGCTGGGGCTGGTCTATATCTGGCAAAAGGGAGGGCTCGAGTGGGGTCCGAAAAACAAATAGACGCCAAGAGGTCAGTTCCTATAGATCCGCTGTTCCGCCCGGCGGATGCCGTCATCAACTGGGCCCGGTCGCGAAGCCTCTGGCCCATGTTTTTCGGCCTCTCCTGCTGTTTCGTGGAAGAGGCGACCGCCATCACCTCCCGGTACGACATCGCCCGGTTCGGCGCCGAGGTGTTCCGCCCGTCGCCCCGCCAGGCCGACCTGCTGATCATATCCGGCACCGTCTTCAAGAAGATCGCGCCGGTGGTGCTGCGTCTGTATGAACAGATGCCCGAACCAAAATGGGTCATCTCCATGGGCTCCTGCTCCAACACCGGCGGCATGTACGATGTCTACTCCGTGGTCCAGGGCGTCAACCAGATCCTCCCGGTCGACGTCTACATTCCGGGGTGCCCGCCCCGTCCGGAGGCCGTCCTCCAGGGCCTCACCATCCTCCAGAAGAAGATTGATTCCACCGAGCGCCCGACCCGGAGGATTTTTCACTTGGGGGGCGGAAGCCAGGGCACCGAAACCCCGGTTCTTGTGGACGGCGTCACCAAGTCCCGCGACCCGAGGGGACCCGGCATGGCCGGGACGGCCCTCCGCGGTTCGTCGGTCACCCCGCCCGGCTTTCCGGGAAGCCGCTCCGATCTGATGTGGACCCCGGAGCCGGACTGCATCCAGCTCAAGGCCCATGAAGCAGGCCTTGCCGAAACCCTTTCGGAGCGGTTCGGCGGGGCGGTGAAAGTGCGGCCCGCAACCTCGGACATGCTCACCCTCGATGTGGAAAAAGCGCATGTCAAACCTCTTCTCCGCTATCTGAAAACCGAATCCCCCGTGCGGTTCGAACGCCTGGAAGACCTCACGGTGATCGACGAGTCGGCAAGGCGGGAACGCTCTTCCTACCCGGACTACACCCTGGTCTACCACCTGCTGGCGTTCGACCCGCCCACCCGGGTCCGCCTCAAGGCCCCCCTCTACGGCGAGATCCCCTTCACCGAGACCGTCACCGACATCTGGCCGTCGGCCAACTGGTACGAGCGGGAAGCCTTCGACATGTTCGGGGTGCGTTTCGAGGGTCACCCGAACCTCACCCGCATCCTCATGCCGCCCGACTGGGTGGGCCATCCCCTCAAGAAATCCCATCCCGGACGGGCCACGGAGATGCCGCCCTACACCCGGGCCGATGCCGTTGCCAAACAGCCCCTGGACGCCGGATTCTACATCCAGCATCCGGACGAAGAGGAGCTGGTCCTCAACGTCGGCCCCCACCATGTCAGCACCCACGGCCTCCTGCGGTACATCCTCTCCCTCGACGGGGAGGAGATCACCCGCCTCAAGATGGAGATCGGCTACCACCACCGGGGCGCCGAAAAGATCGGCGAGCGGCAGACCTGGCACCAGTTCATTCCCTACACCGACCGGGTCGACTACCTGGCCGGGGCCGCCAACAATCTCCCTTATGTCCTGGCCGTGGAAAAGCTCGCGGGTATCCAGGTGCCTGACCGGGCCCAGTGCATCCGGGTCCTGTTGAGCGAACTCTTCCGGCTCTCCAACCACCTCGTTTTCGTGGGCACCTTCGCCCATGATCTCGGCGCCATGACGCCCACCTTCTACTGTTTCCGCGAGCGGGAGATGATCTTGGACATCGTCGAGTTGATCACCGGCGGCAGGCTCCATCCGTCATGGTTCCGGATCGGCGGGGTGGCGGCCGATCTGCCGCCGGGATGGAAGGAGAAGATCGATGCATTCGTGCGGATCTTCCCCGGGAAAATCGACGAGTACGAAGCCCTGATCACCAAAAATCCCATCATCCGGGCCCGGGCCGTCGGCGTCGGGCGGATCTCCCTGGCCGACGCCAAGGACTGGGGGGTTAGCGGGCCGAACCTCCGGGCATGCGGCCTCGAATGGGACCTCCGCAGGAAGTTCCCCTATTCGGGGTACGAAAACTACGACTTCGAGGTGCCCACGGCCGCTGGCGGGGACTGTTTCGATCGGTACGTCGTCCGCGTGGAAGAGATGCGGCAGAGCCTTTCCATCATCCGCCAGGCCGCGGCCAATATGCCCGAAGGCCGCTGTGTCACCGACGACTACCGGTATTCGGTCCCCAAACGGGCGGACATGCTGAAGGACATCGAGAGCCTGATCCACCATTTCATCAATGTCACCCGGGGCCCCAGGATCCCCCGGGGCGAGGCCTACGTCTCCTGCGAGATCCCCCGGGGCGAGCAGGGCTATTACACGGTGAGCGACGGCCTGGGATATGCCTACCGGATGCGGATCCGGAGCCCCGGATTCCCCAACGTGCAGGTGCTGCCCATGATGGCCAGGGGCTGGTCCATCTCGGATCTCATCGCCATCATCGGTTCGGTGGATTACATCCTGCCCGACATCGACCGGTAGGCCGGTAAGCAGGAATGATGGACGACAACCCACGAAAACCTTTAGACCCGGAGCACGCAAGGATGAGCGGATGCCGACCGACAGTCTGATAGAATCCCTGGAGAAGGAGATCCGGACGGTAGATCACCCGAGGGAGCTGGCCGTGGATGTCATGGCCGCCATCCAGGCCCGGGAGGGATACCTGAGCGACGCGGGCGTGGAAGAGGCGGCCCGCCTCCTGGGCATGGACCCCATCGAGGTGGAGGAGCTTTCCACCTTCTACACCTTCATCTACCGGGAGCCCGTGGGCCGGCATGTCATCCACATCTGCGATTCCGTCGTCTGCTGGATGGAGGGATCGGAGACCATCGGCGGGCACCTGATGGAAAAACTCGGCATCCACATGGGCGAAACCACGCCCGACGGGCGCTTCACCCTGCTCCCTGTCTGCTGCATCGGCTACTGCGACCGGGCCCCGGCGGTCCTGATCAACAAAAAGGCTTACGGCCCCCTGACCATCGCCCTGCTCGACGAGATCATCGACAGGCTCAGCAAAGAGACGGAATAGCGCCATGTATCCCCAGGTCCTCCTCAAGAATCGAAAGCCGGACCGGATCGCCACCCTGGCGGAATACCGGGAGAGCGGCGGATATGAAGGGCTGGCCCGGGTCCTGGGCCAACGCTCCCCGGACGAGGTCCGAAAGGTTCTCCTGGACGCGATCCTCCTGGGCCGCGGCGGAGCGGCCTTTCCCGCCGGCGTGAAAATGATGACCGTGGCCGATGACGCCCCCTTTCCGAGATACCTGGTCTGCAACGCCGACGAGATGGAGCCCGGGACCTTCAAGGACCGGGTGCTCATCCACGCCGACCCCCACCAGCTCATCGAGGGGATGGTCCTGGCGGCCTATGCCGTCTCGGCGGAAAAAGGGATCATCTTCATCCGGCCCGAGTACGAAAGCGCGGCCCGGATCCTTGAACGCGAAATCGGGATCGCCCGGGAGGCCGGGTTCCTCGGGAAAAACGTTTTGGGCAGCGGTTTCAATGTCGAACTCGCGGTCCATCGGAGCGGCGGGCGCTACATCTGCGGCGAGGTGACCGCCCAGATCAATGCCCTGGAGGGCCGAAGGCCCAACCCCAGGCAGGCGCCGCCCTTTCCGACGGAAAAGGGGCTGTGGGGCAAACCCACGGTGCTCCAGAACGTGGAGACCCTCTGCTGCATCCCCCATATCCTGAGAAACGGCGCCCAGTGGTTCAAGGAGCTGGCCCTCACGGAGACCGGGGCCGGGACCAAGCTCTTCGGGATCAGCGGCAGAGTGAACCGTCCGGGGTGCTACGAGCTGCCCATGGGCGTCCGCCTCAGCGAGATCATCGAGGAATACGCCGGCGGCATGAAGAACGGGGGCGAGTTCAAGGCCTGCCTCCCGGGCGGGGCCTCCACGAGCTACCTGACCCGGGACCACTACCACATCGAGATGGACTTCGACGCCCTGCGCAGGGTCGGCAACCGCCTGGGGACCGGCGCCATCATGGTCTTCGACCGGGAGACCTGCATGGTGGCCGCCACCCTCAACCTCATCGAGTTTTTCGCCCGGGAGTCCTGCGGATGGTGCACGCCCTGCCGGGAAGGGATCCCCTATATCCGGGATATCCTTGCGCGCATTGAGGCCGGGGAAGGGGAGCCGGGCGACATCCCGGCCCTGAAAACCATCTGCAAACATCTCTGGTACGCCTACTGCGCGTTTGCGCCGGGCGCCGTATCCCCGGTGGAGGGGCTCCTGACCCACTTCGAGGACGAGGTGGCGGCCCATATCCACGAAAAGAAATGCCCTTTTAAAGGCTCTTGATCGCTCATGCCGAAACTGACCATCGACAACAGGGAAGTGGAAGTCCCGCCGGGGACCAAGATCATCGAGGCGGCGGCGCAGTTGGGGATCCTGATCCCCCGCTTCTGCTACCACCCGGCCCTGGGGCCCGTGGGGGCCTGCCGCGTCTGCGCGGTGAAGGTGCTGGAGGGTCCTCCGCGCACGACGGGGATCCAGATGAGCTGCATGGCGGACGCCCATGACGGCATGGTGGTCTCGACCACCGATGCCGATGCCGTCGATTTCCGCAGGCACATCATCGAGTTTCTCATGCTCAACCATCCCCACGACTGCCCGGTGTGCGACGAGGGGGGCCACTGCCTGCTCCAGGACATGACCGTCTCGGGCGGCCACGGCATCCGGCGCTTCAAGGGGAAGAAGCGTACCCACCACGACCAGGACCTGGGGCCGCTTCTCCAGCACGAGATGAACCGCTGCATCCAGTGCTACCGCTGCGTCCGCTTCTACCGCGAATTTGCCGGCGGCACCGACCTGGGCGTCATGGGCATCGCCTCCCGGGTCTATTACGGCCGCTGCCGGGACGGCATGCTGGAGAGCCCCTTTTCCGGCAACCTGGCCGACATCTGCCCCACGGGCGTCTTCACCGACAAACCGTCCCGCTACAAGGGCCGAAGGTGGGATTTCGAGCGGGCCCCCTCGGTCTGCATCCACTGCTCTTTAGGGTGCCACACGGTCGTCTGCTCCCGATACCGGGAGGTCGTCCGGCAGGAGGCCCGGTTCAGCCCGGAGATCAACGGCTATTTCATCTGCGACCGCGGACGGCAGGGATTCTGCTACGCATCGTCACCCGACCGGCCCCGGCAGGCCGGGATCGACGGGAAGGCGTCCACCGTGGACGCGGCCGCCGGTGAAGCCCGGAAGCGCCTGGAGCGCATCCGGGATTCCTTCGGCAGGAGCGCCGTCGGCGTTGTGGGCTCCCTTCGGAGCAGCCTGGAAAGCCAGGGGGCGCTGAAGGCCGCCTGCAAGACCCGGGGGTGGCAAGGCCCGGCCTTCTTCAGGGACGCGCGGGAAGCCGCGTGCGTGTCCGCCGCCGTATCCGGGATGGGCCGGGAGACCGCCCTCTCCCTGGCGGACCTGTCCCGGGCCGATCTCGTCGTTATTCTGGGCGCCGATCCGGTCAACGAGGCCCCCATGGCGGCCCTGGCCATGCGCCAGGCG
>NZ_JBGSQX010000096.1:0-22852 GCF_041737845.1 Desulfococcus sp. | reverse complement strand
TCGTCCTCCTGCCCCGGGGCCGGTATGAGATCCGCAAAACGGCCGACGCCCCCTACCTCCGCATCACCCGCGACCGCGTGGTTCTGCGCGGCCAGGGCGACGATCCCGCCGGGACCCTTCTCCACCTCGGGTCGCCCGGTCCTTCGGGCGCCGTCCGTCGCCTGGGCACCGTCCCCGCCCTTCAGGAGCCGAGGAGCGGGGCCGCCGTCGCGGTCATCGGCCCGGAGGCTCGGGAAGCCCTGGCCGATTACACCGGAAGCCTCATGCGCGGGGAGCGGAAGGTCGCGGTCTCGGACACCTCCCGCCTCTCGGCCGGACAGCTTGTGGTCATCGAATTCGAGGATCCCCGGATCGACGCCGAAAACCCGGCCCCGGAAAAGGCGGACATGGCCGCACAGTTGACCCACCCCTTCCGGCTGACCGAGGACCAGGTCGACACATTCGGGGCGGCCGGCCGGCAGATCACCTGGATCGTCCGGATCACAGAGGTCCCGGACAGCCGGACCGTCCTCCTGGCCAAGCCCGCCCGGTTCGACCAGATGCTCCGGTACCGGCCCCGCATCCATGCCTTCAGCGGGGTCGAGGGCGTGGGGATCGAAAATCTGCGGATCGAAAGCGGCTGGCCGGGAAACTACCGGCACCACAAGCCTTGTGTGGGGGCGGACGGCGCCGTCATCCGGACGGCCCGGGAGCAGGACTACCTCTGGAACGGCATCTGGATGAGCCATGCGGTGGACGGGTGGGTGCGGAACGTCACCTTCAAGGACCTGACCCAGGGGGTCGTCGTCAGCCATTCGGCGGACCTCACGATCCAGGACCTCCGGTTCGAGGGGATAGACGGCCATGCGGGCGTCACCATCGGCCGGAGCAACGATGTCCTCTTCGCCCGGGCGGATTTCTACGCCCGGCTGGTCCACCCCGTGACCCTCACCATGATGGCCTCGGGGAACGTCGTGACCGACTGCGAAGCCCACTACGACGGCCGGGATGACTTCACGGCGACCGACGCCGTCATCGACTTCCACGGCATGTTTCCCTTCGAGAACCTGTTCGATAATCTCCGGGGCTTCTACATCTGCCCCGGGGGGGACATGAGCGTCCTGCCCCACGCCGGGGTTCGCAACGTCTTCTGGAACATCGAGGCCCCCCGGCGGATGAGCTGCTACGTCTGCGACGAGGAGGCCGAGTTCGCCCGCACCTTCGCCTACGCGGGCACCTCGTCGGGCACGCCCGCAACCATGTACGAACACGTGCCCCAGGCCTTTTTCATCGGCATCCGGAAACGGGGGGGAAAACCGGTCGCCATCGGAGGCGACGCCCGCGACCGCCGCAGCGCCTGGCTGACCGTCGAAGGGCTCAACCGCCCGGGGATCGGCATTCCGTCCCTTTACGAGGCCCAGCGGGCCGGGCGGTCTCCCGAGGCGGGAAACGGCATCACTGTCTCCGAAAAGCGGTGACGGGGATACCCCGGAACCGGGAATTCCCTTTTATTCGAATTGTCCGGCGGGCGGGAATTCCTGCCCCCGGGCCCGGCGTCAGCCCTTCTCGCATTCGGGGATGGCCCGGGTGATCATCCGCATGTGGGCCTTTTCCGCCTGGGCGATCCGCCAGAAGGCGTCCCGGGCCGCGGAATCCTCGTTCTGGATGGCCATGGTCCGGTAGAGGTCATAGGCAGCATACTCGATGGACAGGGCAAGCTCCATCAGGGTCATGCAGGGGTTCTGCCGTGTCTGATCCCTCTGGTCCCTCTGGTCCATCTGGTCCACCCGGGCCATCATCTGCTTCAGGTCCCCGCCGCCCTCCAGGATCTCGCCGTCGAGCCTGTCGAAGAGCGCCTCGAAGGGTTCCTTTCCATTCCCGATCCGCTCCCAGAACCGGTGGATGGTCCGGGCATGCCCCTCCTCGGCCCTGGACAGGTCGCTCATGGTCTTGACAAACGGCGCATCTCCAAATTTTTCAACGACATGGGTGTAGAACCGGAATGCGCCTTTCTCCAGGTTCATGGCGGTCATCAACAGCTCCGCCGGGCTTTTCTGTTTGTCGAAGACCTGGACCCGGGGATAATCCGGGAGCATCCGGCCGTCCCAGGCCAGGATGCCGCCCGCGAGGTTGTAGACCCCGCGTTCCGTCACCTCCGCTTCGGCCGCCAGGTCGGCGGCGAACGACGACCGGCCCCCGGCATGGCAGTAGAACACCAGTTCCCGGTCGGACGGCAGGTCGAATACCTTGGCCTGAAGCTCCGTGAGGGGAAGGAGCGTCGCGCCGGGAATATGGCCCTGGGTATATTCCGACGGCTGCCGCACATCCACCAGCAGGTATTTCTCTTCATCCCATTTCGCCATGAGCGCCCTCAACGCATCGGGGGTCAGCAGCCTGACGCCGGCATCATCCATTTTTCATCTCCTTTTTCTCAGCAGTTCTGAAGTTCTATTGATTCGATTCCGATTGTCCACCCGCCGCCGCGGCCGCGCCCATCAGAAAACAGGTGAAGGCCTGGGGGTTGGCTTTGACGGAGCCGGAAAATGCCCGGGAGAGAAGATCCGCCCACTCCGCCCACCGATCGTCCGCGGTGAGCCGAAAAAGTTTCGTCAGGTTCGCGAGGGAGACCGAATTGGCTGACGGTATGGCGCCGTCGTAGAGCGCCTTGGGCCGGACCGGGAGGTCAGTCTCCGTCGCGGCGGTGAGGAAGAACCCGCCCTTCGGGCCGTCCCAGAAGTCGTCGACCATCTGTTTCTGGAGGCGGACAGCCCATTCCAGGTGGGCGGGGTCGGCGGTCGCGCCATGGAGTTCGAGAAGCCCCCAGACCAGGAACGCGTAGTCGTCGGCCTGGGCCGCGATGCCGGCCTCCCCGTCCCGGTACCGGTGGAGGAGCCTCCCGTCCGGGGTCAACAGGTTTTTTTCGATGAACCGGAAGGCCTTCCCGGCGGCCCCGGCATATTCGGGCTTGCCCAGGATCCTTGCGCCCGCGGCGAAGGCCGCGATCATGAGGCCGTTCCAGTCGGTCAGGATCTTGTCGTCCTTCAGCGGATGGACCCGTTTTTCCCGGTGCGCGAACATCCGCTGCCGGACCGCCTCCCATCGGGACGCCAGGACCGCTTCGTCCTCGGCCAGGGTTTCGGCCCATGATGCGAGCGGTCGGGTCAGGTGCGGGATGTTGGCGCCGGTCCGACGGCCGCCGGCCTCCTCGGAAAAATTGCCTTCGGCAGCGAACGACAGCACCTCCCGCCAGACCCCGGCCTCGTCCGGACCCAGGACCTCATCGAGCTCGTCCGTCGTCCAGACGTAGAATTTCCCATCCTCCCCCTCGCTGTCGGCATCCTCGGCAGTGAAGAATCCGCCCGATCCGGCGGTCATGTCCCTCAGCACATAGGTGAAGATCTCATGGGCGGTCCGGGCGAAGCCGGCGTCGCCGGTTGCCTGGTGGGCCTCAAGGTAGGCCATGGCCAGAAGGGCCTGGTCGTAGAGCATTTTCTCGAAGTGGGGGAGAAGCCACCGGCCGTCGGTGGAATAGCGGTGGAACCCGAACCCCACATGGTCCCAGATTCCGCCCAGGCGCATGGCCGCAAGGGTCTTCGCGGCCATGTCGAGGGACCGTTCCCTCCCCGTCAGGCGATGGTGGCGCATCAGAAACATCAACCGGTGGGGCGTGGGGAATTTCGGGGGCGGGTTGAAGCCCCCGTGCCGTTCGTCGAAGGACTCCCCGATATGGTCGCAGGCCTGGTTCAGGACGGGCAGGGTGACGGGCTCGTCACCGGTGAAGGCGAATGCCCGGTCCAGCCGGTCTGCCACGGTCTCCGCCGCATCCATGATCCGCCCGCGGTCCGACCCCCACAGGCCCTGGACGTGCCGGCAGAGCTGGATCAATCCCGCCTGTCCGAAGCGGGACTCCCTGGGGATATAGGTCCCCGCAAAGAACGGCCGCCTGTCGGGGGTCATGAGGATGGTGAGCGGCCAGCCGCCCCTTCCCGAGAGCATCTGGCAGGCGGCCATGTAAACGGCATCGATGTCCGGCCGCTCCTCGCGGTCCACCTTGATGCAGACAAAGGACTCGTTGAGGATCCGGGCGGCCTCGTCGTCCTCGAAGGACTCCCGCTCCATGACGTGGCACCAGTGGCATGTGGCGTATCCGATGGAGAGAAAGATGGGTTTGTCTTCCTCCCGGGCCTTCCGGAAGGCCGCTTCGGACCACGGGTGCCAGCCCACCGGGTTGTGGGCGTGCTGAAGCAGGTAGGGGCTTTTTTCATGGATGAGCAGGTTCGCGGACATGATGTCCTCCTTTCCTCGCGGCGCCGTTCAGGGAAACATCGGGCCCGCAGGAAAGAAGATAGGGACGCCGTGGAGACGTTGCAATGGCGGCCCGTCCCCCCGGACCTGCAGCGGGGTCCGGGGGCTTATCCCGAAACCGTGAGATCCTCCGCCTGGAAAAACCCCTGGAGCACGCGGAACAGGTCGCGGCCGTCCCGGGCGCCCGCGGTCTCCCGGATGGAGTGCATGGCGAAGATCGGCACCCCCACGTCCACGGTCCGGACGCCGACCCGGGTGGCGGTCAGGGGCCCGATGGTGCTGCCGCAGGCAAGGTCGCTCCGCATGACGAAGTCCTGGAGCGGCACATCCAGACGGCGGGCGATGGATCGGAACACTGCCGCGGTTTCACTGCCGGTGGCATAGCGCTGCCCGGCGTTGATCTTGACGACGGGCCCGCGGTTGAGAAGCGGCCCGTGGTTGCCGTCGTATTTGGCGGCATAGTTGGGGTGGATGCCGTGGGCGTCGTCGGCCGAGACCATCATGGAGCGGTCGACGGCCCGGATGCGGTCTTCCGGGGCGGGCAGAAGGCGCGCCAGCACCGACTCGAGAAACGGCCCCTGGGCGCCCGGCGCGGAAGCGCTGCCCACCTCCTCGTGGTCGTTGCACACCAGGAGCGCCGGTAGCCTCCAGGGCGACGCCAGGAGGGCCGCAAGGCCGATGTAGCAGCTCATGAGGTTGTCGAGACGCCCGCCGGTGATGAAGTCCTGTTTCAGGCCCACCAGGGCGGGCGGATGGGTATCGTAGAGGCTGATCTCGAAATCGAGCACCTCGGCGGCGTCCAGGGCCGGATCGACCCGTTTCAGGTGGTCGAGGAGGATGCCTCGAAAGGAGACGCCCTCCCCGTCGGACGCCTGCAGCAGAATGGGCGGCAGTTCCTCCTGGGGGTTGACGCTTTTTTCCTTGTTGGCCTCCCGGTCCAGATGGATGGCCAGGCTGGGAATGACGGCCACCGGCTCCCTGAAATCGCACAGAACGCTCCGGACCGCTCCGGAGGCGGAGAGGACCGTCACCCGCCCCGCCAGGGACAGGTCCCGGTCGAACCAGGGGTTGAGGAGGGCCCCGCCGTAAACCTCCACCCCCAGTTGGAGAAAGGAGTGCCTGAGAATCTCGGGCCGGGGCTTGACCTTGAGGCAGGGGCTGTCCGTGTGCGCGCCCGCCATGCGGATGCCCGTCCGCGGCCAGTCCAGATCGGCGGCCGTGAAGGCGATCAGGGCGGAGCCGTTCCGGGTGACGAAATAGCGGCCGTTTTTCTCGATCGCCCAGGCATCCGATTCCCGCAGCCGGACAAATCCGGATTCCGCGAGCATGTCGGCCATCCGTGCGACGGCATGGAAGGGGGTCGGAGATTCTTTCAGGAATTTCAGGAGGCCCTGGTTGAACTGCGCCGCCTTCATCTGCGGCCGCCTGCGACCTTGAGTTCGATCGGCCAGGCCGGTTCGGCCGTCTCCACCTCGAAATCCCAGACCAGGGGCGCGTGATCCGACAGCCGCACTGCGGGGATCTCGAAGCCGGTCGTCCGGATCTCCGGGCTGTGAAAGATGAAATCGAGCTGCCTCCTGGGGGATCGGCTGGGATAGGACGGCTCCCCCAACCCGTTGGCGGTTTCCAGGTTCGCCGCGGCCAGAAAGAGCTGCAGCTCCCTGCTGCCCCGGAAGGCGTTGAAGTCGCCCGCAACGATGACGGGCCGGTCGACCGCCCGGACCAGGGAATAGAGTTCCGTGAGCTGGTACTGTCGGTGGCGGAACTTCAATGACAGGTGAACCAGGAAGACCACCACCTCCGGCAGCCCCACCTCGATCACCAGCCGCTTGACGCCGACGCTGAAATAATGAAACCGGGTGTAGCGGAAGGGCCGGTTCAGCAGAACGGCGTTGCCCTGCTTGTTGAGGACCGGCAGCATCTGGACCATGGAGGTTTCGAAGTATTTGGATTCGAAGACATGGTGATAATTCAGCTCGGAGGCGATGATTTCGGCCTGATTGTCCCTGCCCGAACGGAACGACCCGCTGTCGACCTCCACCAGGCCGACGATATCGGGGCTGACCGATCGGATGAAATCGAGGATCTGCCCGAGGTTCTTTCCGGTGCTTTTCAGGTGCCCGGCAAAGGGGAATGGAAAATGCAGGCGAGTGCCCACGCCTGCGCCGTAAGCGATATTGTAGAGGAGAAACCGCATGGATGACCTTTTTCAGGATTGGAACGAGCGCGCTGCGTCAACACTCACTTGAAAGACAATTATAAACCATACGCCGAATTTATCAATCCTTATGATGAGGATTCAAGGCAATAGTGACGGTTTCCTAAAAAATCCGATAGCTGGGTCGTGCGCATCCCGGCGGCCATTTTTTCTTGCCAATCCCGAAGGGATGTGTTTACGGTATCCCGTTCGAAAACAACAGGACGCATAGGGATACGCCTCGGGAAACGATGAACCGCCGCCAAGAACACCAGAAAAACAGCCGCCGGACGGGGGATGGGCTTGCCGAAACCCTGGCCTATCAGGCCGTCCGGCTGCTGGTCTGCGCCGTGGGCCTGTTTCCAAGGCCCTGGGGGCTCAAGACGGGGGCCTTCCTGGGGCGCCTCGTCTTCGCCGTGGACCGCCGGCACCGAAAGGTGGCCGAAGAGAACCTCCAAAATGCCTACGGCCTTGAGATGACGCCGGAAATGGCTCGGGACACGGCCCTGAGGGTATTTGAAAACTTCGGGAAGGTCCTCTTCGAGGTCTGCTGGTCCTGGCACCTCGGCGAGAAAAAGCTGCGCAGATATTTCAGAACCGTGGGGTTGATCCACATGCAGCGGGCCTGCCGCCAAAACCGGGGGGTCCTGGCCCTGACCGGCCATTTCGGGAACTGGGAGCTGCTGAGCGTGGTCGTGACCTTTCTCGACCGGCCCATCAGCATCGTCTACCGGCCCCTCGACTTCTCCCCCCTGAACCGCTTTGCAGAGGCCTTCCGGAGACGGTTCGGCGCCGACCTGATCCATCGGCGGAAGGCCATCCGGAGAATCCTTTCGAACCTCAAGGAGGGCGGGATCGTGGCGATCCTCCTGGACCAGAGCGTCGACTGGTACGAAGGGGTCTTCGTCGATTTCTTCGGTCGGAGGACCTGCACCAACCAGGCCATGGCCCGCATTGCCCTGAAGACCGGGGCGCCGGTCGTTCCCGTGGTTCTGATCCGGGAGGAACACGGGTTCACGGCGGCCTTCCTGCCGGAAATCCCCCTTGTCAGGACCGGCGACGCCATCAAGGACGTGGAGACGAACACCGAAAACTACAACCGGGCAATCGAATCGATCATCCGAAAGCATCCGGACCAGTGGTTCTGGGTGCACCGCAGGTGGAAGACCCGACCCTACCTTCCCTGGCAGGCCCCCCAGGGCCGTCCGGGTTCATGACCGGCCGCCCCCTGCCCTGCCGGGAACCTGCGCCATGAAGATCTCCATCATCGTCACCACATACAACCGGCCAGAGGCCCTGGCCGCCGTGCTGGAAGGCCTCCGCCGCCAGACGGAGCCCCCCGGCGAGGTGATCGTGGCCGACGACGGGTCGGGCCCCGAAACCGCCGGGACGGTCCGGGAAGCCGCCGGGCGCATGCCCTGGCCCCTCTCCCATGTCTGGCAGGAGGACCGAGGGTTCCGGGCCTCGGCGATCCGCAACCGGGCCATTCTGGCCTGCACGGGAAGCTACATCGTGCTCCTCGACGGCGACTGCATCCCCGACCGGCATTTCGTGGGCGATCACCGCGCGCTGGCGCAGCCGGGCTTTTTTTTCCAGGGGAGGCGCGTCCTGGTGGGAAAGGGGATGGCCGGGCGGTTCACCGCAAGCCAGGCCAATGCCGGGCGGCTGCGCCTCTTTTTCGCCAGGGAGATCGAAAACGCCCACCACCTGATCCGTCTGCCTTGGTTTCCCGCCCTCACCACCACCCGCATGGGCGGCATCCGGAGCTGCAACATGGGCTTTTTCAGGGGAGACATCTTTGCCGTCAACGGCTTCAACGCCGATTTTACGGGGTGGGGCCGAGAGGACAGCGAACTGGCGCTGCGATTCTACCGCCTTGGCCTGAAGCGAAAGGACCACCCTTTCCGGGCCGTCTGCTTTCACCTGTGGCACCCGGAAAATCCCCGGGAAGGGCTCGAACGGAACGAAACCCTCTTGAGGGACGCGATGGCGTCCGAAGATTATGAATGTAAAAACGGACTGGTTCAAAAATAAGGACGTTTCGGCGGAAACCCTCCTGTTCGGCATCCTCGCCGCGGGCTTTTTCAGCATGCCCCTGGGGACGGCCCCGCCCACTGCCCTGAGCATCGCAGCCGCAGCCGTCTGGCTCCTCACCGGAACGGCCTTCCGGTCCCGGGAGATCTACCTGAGGCAGCCCTGGTGCCGCCCGGTGTACGCCCTCATCCTCCTCCCCTGGGTCTGCCTCACCTATTCGCCCGACCCCGCGGGTATGGGCCTCGACTATGCGGGAAAAACCCACTACTGGCTCTACGCCCTGGCCATGGCCGCCGTGGCGGCGCGAGCGGACCGGGAAAGGCTCGTCCAGGCGTTCCTGGCGGGACTGGCCGCAAACGCCGTGGTCGGCGGGATGCAGCTCGCCGGCCTCTACCCGCCCACCAACGGGTGGTACTGCGGTTTCGGGCGGGGATACAGCACCCTCAGCGCCTACCTGGTTCTGGGCATGCTCATGGGTTCCTATTATTTCAGGACCCTGACCGACCGACGCTTCCGGCGGCTGGCCCTCTGCCTCACGGGATTCTATTTCTTCCACCTGGTGATCCTGCAGGGGCGCACGGGATATGTCACGGTCGTGGCGCTCCTGCCGCTCATCCTCCGGAACATCCTTCCCCGGGTGCATCCGGTCCGGGTCACCGCCGTCTGCGTCCTTCTGGCGGGCCTGATGTTTCTCTCCCCCATCGTGAGGGAGCGGGTCCAGTTCTCCGTCGCCCAGATCACCTACCACATCCAGGCGGACCCGGAAAAAGCCTGGGGACGGGAGTACACCGATAACCTGGACCGGTTCTACATGTGGTACGGCGCCGTGAGGATCTTTCTCGAACACCCGGTCGCGGGCGTGGGCACCGGCGGGTTCCAGGCGGCCCGGCTGGCCATGGGCAAGCCCGGCGATCCCCTCATCGCCCACCCCCACAACGACCTGCTCTACATGGCGGCCAGCTACGGACTCATCGGCATCGCCGTCTTTATCTGGTTTTTCTGGACCCTGCTTCGAAATGCCTGGCGGGAGCGGGAGACCGCCGTCGGATACTTCGTGCTCTCCTGCGGCCTCGTCGTTCTGGTGAGCGGCCTTCTCAACGCCCAGATCCTGGACGCGGGCATGGCCTTCCTGGTCGCCTATGCCGCGGGCCTCCAGCAGGGCTTTTCCAGACCCCTTACCCCTCAACCGAAAGCCACCGACCGACCATGAACCGGATTTCAGCCTATATCATCGCCTTCAACGAGGCGGAGAAGATCGAATCGGCCGTCCGCAGCGTGCTCTGGGCCGACGAGGTCGTCGTCGTCGATTCCCACAGCACCGACGCCACCGCCGAGATCGCCGGGAAACTGGGGGCCCGGGTGGTGCAGGTTTCCTTTGCCGGGTTCGGCGACCTGCGCAACCAGGCCATGGCCGCCTGCGCCTTCGACTGGATCTTCAGCCTGGATGCCGATGAGCGCTGCACCGCTGAAGCCCGGGACGAAATCCGGGCCATCCTGCAATCCAGGGCGCCCCAGGATGCCTATTACGTTCCCCGGAAAAACTTCTTCATGGGGAAATGGATCCGGCACTCGGGCTTCTACCCGGACTATCGCCAGCCGCAGCTCTTCCGGAAGGGGGCCCTTTCCTTCAAACCCGAGCCGGTCCACGAGACCTTCATCCTCCACACGGAGAAGATCGGCTACCTGTCGAGCGATATCTGGCAGTTTCCCTTCAAGGATTTCGAGCAGATCCTCCAGAAGGCCAACCGCTATTCGACCCTGGGGGCGGAAAAGATGGCGCGCGAAGGCCGAAAGGGCGGCATGTTCAAGGCCCTCACCCACGGCCTGTGGGCCTTTTGCCACCATTACGTGATCAAGCTGGGCGTGCTCGACGGGTGGGCCGGCTTTGCCATCGCCCTGGGCAATTTCGAGGGGACCTTCTACAAGTACGCCAAACTGCATGAAAAGATGTCGGACTTCCGCCCGCCGGGCTCAGAGCATCTATGACGGGGAATGCCCCTTTGAAATAACCTCCCGGTAGACGGCCAGCAGGGTTTCTCCCATACAGTCGATGGTATGGGACGCGTAGGCGGATCGCTCGGCCGCCAGGGCCCGCCGTCTTGCCGTGTCGGAATGACGGAGGGTATCAAGGATGGCCGCCCCCAGCCGGACAGGGTCCTTCGGGGGAACGAGCAGGCCGGTCCGTTCATGCCGGATGACGTCGGGGATGCCGCCCACGGCCGTTCCGATCACCGGGCACCGGGCGAACATGGCCTCGAGGACGGCCTGCGGGATGCCGTCATTCTCCCGGCTCGCGGTCACCTTGCAGTCAAAGGCCCTAAGCCACGACCATCTCTCCTCATGGAAGCCCGCCATGTGGACCCGGCCTTCCAGTGCCGCATCCCGAATCTGCGCCATGAGGGCGGTGCGGAAATCGCCCTCCCCCACCAGGACCAGATGGTGATCCGGGCACTGCTCCCGGATCCCGGAAAAGGCGCTCACGATATCCGAAAGCCCCTTGTCGGGCGCGATCCGGCCCAGATACCCCACAAACCGTGCGGTGCCGGGCAGGCCCAGCAGCGCAGCGGACCTCGCTCTTGCCGCGGCCCGGGAGAGCAGCGCCGCGGGGGGAATGATCCCGCTGGGGATGGTCCGGATGCGGCGGGCATCCACCCCCAGATTCCGTTCAATCTGACGGGAGGCCGCATCGGAGGTGGTCAGCACGAACTGGCAGAGGTCCCGGTAGAGGCGCCGGTTGTACCAGGAATTCCGCACCTCCGGGGATACGTGGCGGGAGAGGATGATGCAGGGAATCCCGAGCCCCGCGGCCGCCGGCAGCCCGACCTTGGTGTCGGCGTTGCCGTGGGTGTTGAGGATATCCGGGCGGGCGCCCCGGAGCAGGCGGCGGAGGCGGAAGAGGTCGGCCGGCATCCCGGCCCGGGTGAATCCCATGGGATGCACCGTCCACCCCCGGGCCGCGGCGTTCTCGAGGAGGGGCGACCCCGGGGGCGCGACCATGGCGATTTTGTGGCCCCTGTCCGCCATCCAGCGGGATTCGTTGAAGACCCGCCGTTCCAGACCGCCCCACTGGTCGTGGCAGACGGTATGCACGATGTTGAGGTGGATAAACACGGTCACTCCTCCCCGAAGCCGTCCACGCAGGCGATCCACCCTCCCCCGGCGAGGGGATGGGGATCGATGGTATGCATCCCGAATCGGTTCCATCCCCGTCCTTCCGCCGCGATGACCGGCGACGGCCAGGCCTCTTCCCGGTAGGTTTTCGGCGTCAGTTCCGCCACCCGGAACCCCCAGACCCGGCTCCCGTAAGAGAGGAGGTCGTCCTGGGCATAGCGGATGACCTCCTTCCCCAGGACCACGGCACGGCCGCCGGGCCGCGCGATCCGGGGGTCCCTTCGGATCAGGGGGCTTTTCGGGTGCTCCCGCCACGGCCCGGAGATCCCTTCGGCCCAGTAGAGCCGCAGCGTCGTGTTGCCCGAATCGGTGAACATCCACCAGCGGCCCTCGAAATGGAAGAGGGAGCTGTCGGCGAACCGCCGGCCTTTCAGGAGAACCCCCGCAAATTGCCACCCATAGGGGAAGTCGACCGCCCGGTACAGGCGGACTTCCCGAACGGCGCGGGTTTCGGGCACCATGTAATACGCCCCTTCCCACCGGAAGACATAGGGATAGGAGAGATGAAACGGCGCCTCCAATACGATCCGCTCGTATCGCCAGCGAAACCCGTCCGGGCTCGACGCGAGGCCGATCTTTCCGATGGCCCGGGAACCGGACGGCGAAGGACCGCCCGCCGCCTCGACCTCGAAAAACATGTACCAGGAGCCCCCCTCCCGGACCATGAAGGGATCCGCCACGAAATTGGCCGGGACGTCCGTGACGGATTCGGCGGTAAGGACGGGGTTGAGGGATGGGTCGGGCGCCGAAAAGGAAAAGGGACCGCCGCCGGTGTAGATCCCGATGGACCATCGGTAGGGCGGAAGCGTTGCGGGCACCTCGCGGGGCTTCCGTCCCAGGAGGGATGTGAATCTGCGAATCCAGGAAAGGCTCAAGGCGCGTCCTCTCTCTTCACAAACGCTCATATGAACAGCGACATGATCAGGGGCCAGAAGGCCCGCCGAGAGGCTGCGGGGAGGATGCCGAACTTGCATACCCCCCATGCGGGGGCCGCGATGGCCCCGGTCCTCACGCGGAACCGCTTCCTGCCCTTGAAACGGGAAAAATGATGGAACCCGCCTTCCATCCGGCAGCCGCGCCGGTCCCAGACCGTCACCCGGCCCCGGTCCCAGATGGAAAAGGTGTTCCGGCAGGCGACGCCGGCGGACATGGCCGGCTGCAGGGGATGGGCCTGGCAAAAGGCCTTCCCGCCCGGCGAGAGGATCTCCATGAGTTCGGGGGACTCGTCGAACTCCCGGTATTCCGCGCGTTCCATCTCCTCCCGCACCCGGGGCCGGTCGGCCAGGGCCGCCGCCGCCTCGCGACGCATCAGGGTGAAGGGGCCGCAGGGATGGCCGTCGTCGGCGCTGATGATGTCATGGCCAAGGGTCTTCCCCGGCATGAACCGGGCGAGGTCGCCGTAGATCATATCCATGTCGGTGTAGCCGATGAGGTCATACCGGTCGAGGGGCTCCACGTTCCTGCGAAGGGAATAGAAGAGCAGTCGCCAGTCGCAGATCTTCCGGAAATTCCCCCGGTGGATATCGATGCCCAGGATCTTTTTGAAATCCGAGGCCATGGCGTCAACGCCGTAGGGGATGACCGTGACCGCCCGGTTCAGGCGCCCTCCCCTGCGGACCCGGTCGCTGTAGACAAACCAGTGGAAATGGCCCTGGTTGATCTCGCAGGATTTCACCCAGTGAATGAAATAGGGCGGCAGCGGCCCGAAAAAGGGGACGCAGAACGCTGCGGATACCGTTTTGTCGATCATCTCAGTAGATCCCCCAGACGCCGGACAGATAGTACTCGTACAAAACCGGATGCATCTCCGTATTCACCTCCACCGCGTCCATATATTCCGGTTCCAGCACCCCCTTGCCGAAGTGAAGCATGGAGACCATGGCGTCCCGGTTGATGAACCGGGTGTCGATATCGTCGAAGGTCCGGGACATCATGACCGCCTTGAGCCCGGCCTCGTCGATCCGGTCGGTCTTCATCCCCAGGACCCAGCCCCACTCCCCCATGGTGGGGATCTGATTGTGGTAGGGCAGCACGGGAAACCCGGCCGCCCGGATGGTCTTGACGAGGCAGCGGAAGGCCTTGGGCGCGAAATAGGGGCTGGCGGCCTGGGTCGCCATCACGCCCCCTTCGATGAGGTGCCGGTGCAGCAGGCCGTAGAAATTTTTCGAATAGACATGCATGAGATCGACCGAGTCCGGGTCCGGCAGGTCCACGAGGATGACGCCGTAGAGGCGGTCGTCCCGGGCCATGAATCCCGCCGCGTCTTCGTTTACGACCCTCACCCGGGGATCGTTCACCGCGCCTCTGTTGACAGCCGAAAGGACGGGATGGGTGCGGGCGAGCGTCGTCATGGCCGGGTCCATATCCACCAGCGTCACCGAGGCGACGCCCGGATGCTTCAGCACCTCCCGCACGGCCAGGCCGTCTCCGCCGCCGAGGACGAGGACGTCGGCATGGTCCGCCGCAAGCTTCATGGCCGGGTGGACGAGGGGTTCGTGGTACCGCTCCTCGTCGAAGGTGGAAAACTGCTCCTGGCCGTTGATATAGAGCCAGTGATGATTCTTCCATTTCGTCATCACGATCTTCTGGTAGGGCGTCTGCCGGGTGTAGACGACCTTGTCCCGGTATTTGCGCTGTTCGCCGTAGAGGATGACCGGCCGGGCGAAGGCCGCGAGCATCGCGAGGAACACCAGGACCGCCGCAAAGGACGCGGCCAGGGTCCGCTTGTATTCGACGAGGGGGAAAAAACGCCAGAGGATCGCCCCTGCCACCAGGAAATTGATCGCCCCCAGGAGGATGGGAGTGTAGGTCATGCCCAGGTGAGGGAGCGCCACGAAGGCGAAGAGGAGCCCGCCGGCCAGGGCCCCGTAGTAATCCTTCTCCATGACCCCCGAGATGTTGACCCGAAGCTCCTCGTAGGCGTCGTTGATGCGCGTGACCAGGGGGATTTCAAACCCGATGAGGGTGCCGATGGCAAAGGCCTCCAGGTAGATGATGAGGTGGGTGTAATCGCTCCAGGCCGCCACTCCGTAAGCAACCACCGCCGACACGGCGCAGAGGACCGACAGGGAGAACTCGGTGAGGATGAAGATGTCGAGGAGGCGCTCCCGGAAGCGCCGGCTCAGACGGCTGCCCACGCCCATGGCAAAGAGCATGAGGGACATGACGATGGTCCACTGGAAGACGGCGTTCCCGGCCAGGTAGGCCGCGAGCGTCGACAGGACGAACTCGGCGATGATGCCGGCGCATCCGGTGGCGAAGAGAGCGGCCTTGAGGGCGAAGCCGATCCCTGTGCGCTTACACACACCAGGAGATGACAAAGGACGCCGCGATATAGGAGCAGGCCTCGATGTATGCCGCCCCCACGTTGGGTTTTTCCTGGACGGCGATCTCGTCCGAGAGCTTCACGGTGGGCAGCAGGATCCTGTCCGTGAGAAACCGCACCACGGGCAGCATCCCCAGGCCGACGGCGGCCCCGAGAATGAAATCCGGGAGGTCCTCGGTCCAGTGGGTGAAATCCCTTGCGGAGGAGAGCCCGATCACGATCCCCATGGCGATGAGGGCCCCGCCGAATCCGACCCCGGCCGCCACGTTGTCCTTTTCGATGACCTCGTGGATGTCATAGGGGAGGATCCGGTTGTAGACCCATGCGGCCGCGAGCAGGATGAGCTGCCCCACGGCCCAGAAGGCCGCCGCGGTCCAGATGTTCCCGCCCTGGCCGGTCACGGCGCCGAAAACGATCACGCCCGATGCGACGTTCACGCCGAAGACCACCGCCCCGGTCCCCGAATTCTGATCGCGGATCAGCTCGTCCTCGGTGCTGAACCGGTAAAGCAGCAGCTTTTCGCAGACGAACCAGGACAGGTTCAGGAGAACGATGGCCAAAAGGCCGTAGACTCCCAGGTCGATGAGGTCGTTCACCAGCCCGTTGCTGGGCCCCGCCACGGCGCCGCCGATGGCCAGCACCAGGCCCAGGTAATACCCCGCCACCGCCAGCGCGACGGCCGGATTGTCCCGCTCCACCAGTTCATAGGTCAGGTCGTAGCCGCGATGGAGAAGGTCGTTCACCCGTTTTCCGATGAAGAACATGAGATAGAAGACGACGAGATAGACCAGCGCCGTCAGAAGATCGTCGATATTCATCCTTATTTACCCCGTCCTCCGGAACGCCCCCGGAAATTGGTCTTGGTGCGCCCCGTCCGCTCGCCGACCTTGTTCAGAAACGTCGATTTTTTCTGGGCCTGCTTCGCCATCCGCCGTGCATAGAAATCCGGCCGGGCCTTCTGCTCGACCTTGCCGAAGGTTCCATATTCATTGTTCCGCCCGAAATAGGGGCTTTTTCTGGACCGTTGGGCGGTGTAGGCATCATAGTCGTTCCGGTAGACGGGCGGATACCGACCCATGTCCAGCATTCGCCCCAGGGCCATGCCGCCGGCAAAGGCCCAGAAGGTCCGGCCCGCGCTGTCGGTCTGCCAGCTCCCGTATCGGGGATCGCCCACATATTGGTATCCGGGCGGCGCGGCGGCGGGGAGCTCCTCCCCGTCCTTTTTGCCGGCGATGGTCATGCCCAGAAGGGCCTCATTGGCCTGGTAGACCTCCTCCGGCACCTGCATCCAGTCGGTGGTGTCGGCCGTATCCTCGCGGACGACACGGTACCGGTGATAATATTCCTTGAGGATGTTCCCCTCCTCCTTCATGTCTTCCAGGATGATGGAATAGGAGGAGGCGTCTTTCAGGACGCCTTCGATGTCGCCCAGCGGCGCCGGTATTTCGCCGCAGCCCGAAAGGGCGAGCAAAATGACCGGGGTCAGGATCTTCAGGAGCTGTCGGAGTAGGACGGATGAGCGCATGTCGGCGGACCTGTCTTCCGTTGATCGGTTGATTTCGGGAGCTTATACCAGAGAAGCGCCCGGGGGTCAATCCCCGCCGGTTTCAATCCTTGACGGTTTCGCAAAAAGGCCGATATCTGCGTTACGCTTCATCCCTCGTCACTGCGGTGTACCATAAGTACACCTCATTCCTCGGGATTCGCAAGCCTTGATCTCGACCTTTTTACAAAACCGTCTGAAAATCGACTTTTCGCGAATCCATCAATCCTTGACTTTCGGGGTTTCCCTGCTTTATAGCTCGAAGCGTTTTTTAAGGAAGGCACAATACTGAAGACTGAAGGTAGTTTTTTTCTTAACCTTCAGTCTAATCCCCTTCAGTCTTCAGCCTAAACCCCTATTTTTCTTGAGGACCCCTGAATGAATCCAGAGCACCTGTCGAAAATCGCGGAAAGCATCGGCATACGGGATGCCCAGATCGAGGCTGTCTCGGGCCTTCTGGCCGAGGGCGCCACCGTCCCGTTCATCGCCCGCTACCGGAAGGAGGCCACCGGCAGCCTCGACGAGGTCGAGATCACGGCCGTCCGGGACCAGCTCAAGACCCTCGAAGAGCTGGACGGCCGCAAGGAAGCCGTACTGAAATCCCTCGAACAGCACGGCCACCTCACCGAAGAACTCCGGGCCGCCGTGTCGGCCGCGGCCACCCTGGCGGTCCTGGAAGACATCTACCTCCCCTATCGGCCCAAGCGCCGGACGAAGGCCGCCATCGCCCGGGAAAAGGGACTCGAACCCTTGGCCCTGGCGATTTTCGACCAGTCTGTCGACGATCCCGAGGCTGCGGCCAAGGACTTCATCGACCCCGAACGGGGGGTGGAATCCATCGAGGAGGCCCTCCAGGGCGCCCGCCACATCATCGCCGAATGGATCAACGAGAGCGCCGAGGCCCGGGCCGGGATCCGCGACCTCTATTTCGCGAAGGGGGTCTATCGAAGCAGCGTGATCCCGGGCATGGAAGAGAAGGGCGCCAAGTTCAGGGACTATTTCGACTGGGAGGAGCCGGTGAAAACCGCCCCGTCCCACCGGGTCCTGGCCATGCGGCGGGGGGAGAACGAGGAGATCCTGAACCTCGCCGTCGCGCCGCCCGAGGAGGAGGCCCTGGCCATCCTGAAGCGCCGGTTCATCCGGGCCCCCGGCGCCGCGGCCGACCAGATCGCCCTGGCCGTCATCGACGGCTACCGGCGTCTCCTCTCCCGCTCCATGGAGACGGAGGTCCGCCTCGCCTCCAAGGAGGCCGCCGACCTCGAGGCCATCCGGGTCTTCGCCGAAAACCTGCGGGAGCTGCTCCTGGCCTCCCCGCTCGGCCCCAGACGCGTCATGGGGGTCGACCCCGGGTTCCGCACCGGCTGCAAGATCGTCTGCCTCGACCGGCAGGGCAAGCTCCTCCACCACGACACCCTCTACCTCCACCAGCCCGAGCGGGCCGCGGACATAGCCCGGAAGCTCTGCCGGGATTTTGAGATCGAGGCCGTCGCCATCGGCAACGGCACGGCCGGCCGGGAGACCGAGGCCTTCTTCAGGGACCTGGCCCTTCCCCGGGAGGTCGCCATCGTCATGGTCAACGAGAGCGGCGCCTCCATCTATTCGGCCTCGGACGCGGCCCGGGAAGAGTTTCCCGACCTGGACCTGACCGTGCGGGGGTCCGTCTCCATCGGCCGCAGGCTCATGGACCCCCTCTCGGAGCTGGTCAAGATCGACCCCAAGTCCATCGGCGTGGGCCAGTACCAGCACGACGTGGACCAGGGCGCCCTGAAGCAGACCCTCGACGACGTGGTGGTGAGCTGCGTCAACGGCGTCGGGGTCGACATCAACCGGTCCAGCGCCCAGCTCCTCACCTACGTGTCGGGCCTGGGCCCCCAGCTCGCCAAAAACATCGTGGCCTTCCGGGACGAAAACGGCCCGTTCCGGTCGAGAAAGACCCTTCAGAAGGTCAAGCGTTTAGGCCCCAAGGCCTTCGAACAGTGCGCGGGGTTCCTCCGCATCAGCGACGGCGAGAACCCCCTGGACGTCAGCGCCGTCCATCCCGAAAGCTACCCGGTGGTGGAGCAGATGGCGCGGGACCTCGGCTGCGCCGTGCCGGACCTCATGGCCTCGGCCGACCTGCGGCAAAAGATCGATATCACCAGGTATGTGACGGACACGGTGGGGCTCCCCACCCTGCGGGACATCCTGGACGAGCTGGCCAAGCCCGGCCGGGACCCGAGGAAGAGCTTCGAGCCCTTTGCCTTCGCCCCTGGCGTCGAGAAGCCTTCGGACCTCGCCCCGGGCATGAAGCTTCCCGGCATCGTTTCCAACGTCACCGCCTTCGGCGCCTTCGTGGACGTGGGCGTCCACCAGGACGGCCTGGTGCATATCAGCGAACTGGCCGACCGCTTCGTGAAGGACCCGGCGGAGGTCGTCAAGGTGGGCCAGCGGGTGACGGTGACCGTCCTGGACGTGGACCTTGCGCGGAACCGGATCGCCCTCTCCATGCGGTCGGCCCCCGGCGGGCGGACACAGCCCGAGGCTGGCGCCGCACCCGAATCCGGTCAGGACCGGAAGGCCCCCCGGCAGAAGCCCGGCGGAAAAAACGGTGAGCGGCCCGGCGGAAAGCCCGGCGGAAAAAAAGACCCGCAAAAACGGTACGAACCCTTCAACAATCCGTTCGCGGATCTCCTGAAAAAGCGGTCCTGACATGAAGGCCGTAATCCAGCGCGTGAAGGAAAGCGCCGTGACCGTGGAGGACCGGGAGGTCGGCCGCATCGGCCGGGGCCTCCTGGTCCTCCTGGGAGTCTCCCGGGACGACACGCCGGGGGATGCCGACTATCTCCTCGACAAGACCCTCCACCTGCGGATCTTCGAGGACGAGGCGGGCAAGATGAACCGCTCCCTCCTCGATGTAAGCGGCGCCCTCCTCGTGGTCTCCCAGTTCACCCTCTACGGCGACTGCCGAAAGGGGCGGCGGCCGTCCTTCGTCCAGGCGGCCCCGCCGGAAACGGCCGAGGAGCTCTACGAATATTTCGTGGATCAGGCGCGGGAGCGGGGGGTCCCGGTGGCCACCGGCCGGTTCCGGGCCATGATGGACGTGGCGCTTGTCAATGACGGGCCGGTGACGCTGATAATAGAAAGCATATAGGCAGCTTCTGCAGAAAGCAGCATTTCGACAGGGCAATCCGGCGGCTCGGCTGAAATCCAGGTTTCCGACGCCCCCGGTTTTTCCTACCGGAGGGTATCGAGCCGCAGCCGAATCGACGCCTCGGTGACGGGGCCGGCGATGCCGTCGGTCACAAGGCCCGCGATGGTTTGGAAATCCTTCACGGCCCGCCGCGTGGCCGGTCCGTAGCGGCCGTCGACGACGAGCCTGGGGTTCGCGCCAAGATCGTTGAGGGCCTCCTGAAGCCACTTCACCCTGTCATCCGCATCGCCCGCCTCCCAGGGCTCGGCCGGCTGGCCGCCGGTCTTCACTATCGCCCATACCCTGTTGAAACAGTCTTCGCGATCGGAGAGGCCGTTAAAACCGCCGTTGATCTTGCGGGTAATGGTCCGGATATCGTTTCTGTCCGCAAAGGCGTTCAGGTTGTTGTCCGTCCACTCCTGAAGGGAGGGCTTCAGGGCATGCTCCGGCGCGGTCACCAGTTCAGGGGCGCCTTCAAAATCGAGCCCACAGGCGTCCCCCATGCGCCGGTGAGCCCCCCGCCCGGTGGTCTGCAGGAGTCCGTCGCCTCGGTAGCGGAACCCGTCGCCCGGCTGGGTATTGCCGAGTTCGCGCGACTTGCGGGGGTTGCCCAGGCCATAGACCCTCTCGGCGATCTTTTCCGGATGCCCCGCGATTTCGGCGGCTTCAGCGGCCGTGACCGCAGCGGAATGCCGACCGACCCCGAATATCTGGGTCAACCGCGGGGCGGAATACTTCATGTTTTCACGCAGGATGGTCAAGCCCCCGGTCTCGTGGAGGGCCTGGGCCAGAAAATGGGCCACGCGCAGCGGCGTCGTGATGCCGTGCTGCGCGAGCAGCGGGCCGCCCTGGCGGAACGCCTCGAGGTAAGCCCCCTGCGCATGGGGAGCGACGCGGTTGACGATGTCGATCATATTGATTGTCATGGCAGCCACCTCCATTTTCCCTTTCAGGGTATCAGGATATCGTTATTTGATGAACCGGATGGACTGGATCGAGCCCATCGAGGCCTCGTCGATCCCCACAAGGCCCTGAGTATCCGCCACCACGGCGCGCCTGCCGTTGCTCAGCACCACCCACAGGCATTCCCCCGCGCCGGCGTGAAAGCCGACTGCATCCGAAATCCCGCAGTCCACAACGGCCTTGAGGCCTCGCCAGGCAGGCCCCGAAAGCAGCTCCACCGGATGCTCGCCTGAACGCCCCATCGCGATCCAGCCGCTTTCTCTCCTCTCGAACACCGCTTTCTCCGCGGCAACCGTATCCAGGTCTCCGTCAAAGAGCTCGAAGGCGATGAGGTAGTCGCTGTTGGGCATGGGCGAGCCGATGAGGGCAACGCAGTCCCGGCTGCCGCGGCAGCCGACGGCCGCCGTCCGGTCCGCCGGGTAGGAGAATTCAATGCCCAGGCGCATGTCGCGGAAGATCTTCCACGCCGCCTTATCCGTCGGTCCCAGTTCGGCGAGCCTCTTCTCATAGGCCTGCTTCAGGCTTGCCTCGGCCGGGCACCGGTCCCGGACATTTTTCAGCCACGCCCGCTGCCCGCTTTTGACCGAGCCCGGATCGTCGCTCGACCGGAGAGCCGCCCCATAGGCCCCGGCAAGCCGCTCATCCAGGTCGGAGAGGACCCGGCTTGCGCAGATCGTCTTCTCGACGCGGGTGACGGCTTTGGAACAGTTGAAGGAGGCCCCGAGGGCGATAGCCGGAGCCATCATGACCGCCAAAGATAGAAGAAGGCTGATGCCGCGTATGTCCATCACTCACCCCTACCCACACCCTTTTTCGCATGAAGTGCTTCTGTACACCATAACAGCTTGACTTTTAAATTTTTTTTACTAAACTTCGCCGTTGTGCGGGGCACACTCCTCTTTCGAGAGAGAAGCTTTCAAAGCAGTTTGAGAGATAGAATGGGGTTGAACCGGGTCGCGAATTTCAGAAGGGGGTCGTGGTTGATGCTATATAGTGAATATAATCGGAGGGACAATTATTGCAAGGGGAGGGTTTGGAAGAATCTCATTGGAATGCTGGCTGGCCATCTGTATTGTCCCGTCCGGAAAGATCCCGGACGGGGCAATACAGGAGCATCATTGCCTGAAGGCGCAGGCTATGCGTCCGATTAGACAGGCGGAAAGGATTCCATGCCGCCCTGAGACGGCAAATGAAACATTCAGGACTGCCCTCCGGCCGGCTGCACCATCGCCGCCTCATACCCCAGAAGCTGGGCCACCACCTCGTTGCCGGCGTCGAGGAAGGTGAAATTCCCCGTGACGATGTCGTCGCCTGCGCCCGTGACCTCGAACACGGCCGTAACCCCGTTTTCCGGGAAGCCGGCCCGGTACTGGCGGTAGGCCGCGCCGTAATTGGGCAGCGAGAGCATGCCCTTCTGCTCGTGGGTCCAGACCGTCACCATCTGGAAGGCCGAATCGAGGACCAGCGGATCGCCGATCCAGCGGCTCCGGAGGGGCTCGGCCATCCATCGGTCGGGGGGCGGCGCCGAGATGATCCTGGCGATGATCCCCTTGGGTGAACAGCTCATGATCTCCCGGATGCCCCGGAGCTCCTCTCCCAGGGGAAGGATCGTTTCATAAATCTCGTCCGTGCTCCTGGCATAGGATTTCACCCGGATGTCGAGCGGCGGGCTGAAAAACGGCGGCTCCTGGTGCGGGGTCTCCGTCAGGATAGCCCTTGCCCGGGAGTGGATCACCTCCTCGTTTTCCTTCACGCCGTTTCGAAGCTCCACGTCCACCTCGTAGACCGCCCCGTTTCTGCGGGCCTTGCCGGCCATGAGCCGGATCAGCTTGTACTCCTCCCCCACCTGAATGCGCCTCACCAGCCGGACGTCGTCCAGGCCGTGGAGGTAGAGCCCGGGGTTGCCGTGCAGGGCGCCGTGCCCGAGCCATTCGGTCATGAGGGCGAAGGGAAAGACCGGACGGCCGTCCATGAGGCTGGATTCCACCACGGGAAAGCGCTCGATGTCGACCTCGCGTTTGAACAGCAGGTCCAGGGCGGCAGGCGGCGGGATCTCGGCCGCCGCAGGCGCTTCACAGGCGCGCTCGGTCGCGGTTTCTGGGCCTGCGGCCTCCTGCGCCTCTTCCTCTGGAACAGCCTCCACGGCCGGCGCCGCGGGCGTCAGGC
>NZ_JBGSQX010000081.1:0-1525 GCF_041737845.1 Desulfococcus sp. | reverse complement strand
GGGCAGCGGCGCCGCAGCCGCCGGCCCAGCTCTGCGAACCGTTCGGCAGGCCACCGCTTGGCGCCGCCGAAGGCCGCTCCGGGATTGATCCCGATGATGCCGTCCGTCCGGTCCAGGCCGGCCTCTTGTAAACGTTGGGCGGCCCGGACGCGTTCGGGGGCCGAGAGGAAGAGGGCCGTATCCCTGCCGAAGCTCCTGATGCCTGCGCCTTCCGTCACGCCAAGGTAGTAGTCGATCTGGTGCCGGCGTTTCAGGCGCGGGGTCATGGGCACCGCATGGGTGAGGAGAAAGGCCCGGCCGTCGGTGTCGTAGCCCAGCCTTCGGGGGATTCCCGCAAGGCGGGCGATGAGGGCCGCTTCAAAAGCGTTCTGGACCAGGACGGCCAGGTCGAAATCGTATGCCCGCAGCTCGCCGCACAAGCGCAGGATGCCCTGCGGGGAGGCGTGGCGCCCCCCGGCGTCGTAGGGAATGATCCGGTCGACGTCCGGGCTGTTTTCAAAAACGGGCGACACCCACGGTTTGGCGAGGACATGGATCTCCGCGCGGGGAAAGCCGCGCCGCACGGCCCGGATCATGGGGGTGCTCATGACGGCGTCCCCCACCCAGTTGGCGGCGCGAACCAGGATGCGGCGGATTTCTTCGGGTGCGATGGTCTTCATGGCGGCTCCCTTCATCTGAGGCTCGCTGGTGCTTCGGGATTACGGTACCAACCCTCCATGCGGCTTTTGAGGAAGCGGTGGAAGGCCGGTTCGTCCGCACCGAAATCCATTTCGACGCCGATGATGAGAAGATCTAGAGGCCATGGAAACCGGCGGTCCATCCGGGCGTAGTCCTTCTCCGTGGTGGCGACGGCCCCGGCCCCGGAGGCCGAGGCTGCGGCCGAAAGATCGGACAGATCCGCGGGGGTGTAGGGGTGATGATCCGGGAAGGCCGCCTGCCCCGAAACCCTGAAGCCCAGGGAACCGACGGTCCGGATGAAATCTCCGTTGTTGGCGATGCCCGAAAAGGCAAAAAGGGCCTTGCCGCTTCCCTCGGTATTCTCCGCGGGGGCGGCCGTCCGGACCATCCGCCTGACGAGGGGCCGGTGGGCGGCGCGGAAGCGGGGAATGCCCCGGGGTGACCGGGGCCTGCGACCTGAACCGGTGGCACGGCAGCCTCGAGGAGCTCCGGGCGTTCGCGCAGCGGCGTTGCTAGGAATCCTGCCCGTGGTAGGATGCCCTCGGGACTTTGGACAAGCCTCTGAACGCCCCTCCCCTTTGCTCCCGGGGAGGGGCGTTCGGTTTTTTGGTAGGCTGGGAGGATGCTGTCGCGCCGTCGTCGAGTGAGAGGGTCTCGCCTGTTGGGGTCGCCGGGGTCGCTGGGGGAGCGAGCGCTGGCCTGGAGCGAGGCGGAAGCCGCGAGGGGGGCCGGAGAGGATCCGAAGGGGAGCAACGGGGGGCCGGACGTGGCGGGGTACTTCAAGGGGGCTCGGCGCCGAGGGTCCGAGGAGCTCCTCGGGTTGACGTCCGGGAACTGGTGCGCGGCC
>NZ_JBGSQX010000028.1:0-4332 GCF_041737845.1 Desulfococcus sp. | reverse complement strand
CGATGTCGAGTTCCGGGCAGAGGGACACATACCCGTTGCCCTCTCGCTCAATAATAACCGTAAATTGTCTCCGCATGATCATCTCTCCTGTAAACCCGGGCGACCTGTGATTTTGAATCAGTCCGTAGGATGGGTGGAGCGTAGCGTAGCACATCCTGCGGGCTGCCCGATCAGCCTCTTTTTCTTAATTGTTTTGAAATCCATGCCGGATCTCTTCGCATGGGCAATATAGCGGCAACATAGGCAAAATTATCAACAAGATCGTAGTAAACAGCATAGGGGAATCGTTTGGCAAACATTTGAAAAAATCCATGTTTTGTCTTATGAATTCCAGCGTATAATAACAGCGATTCAATATCCTCAATCATGCAATTCCAAAAATGATCACCAACTCCGGGCCCTTGCATCTCGTAAAATGATCTGCCTTCGTTCAAATCATCAACCGCCTCTTTCAAAATGAAGACGTTTTTAATATTCATTGACCGCGACTCGCTTTGAGCTCAGAAAGCGAAATAAAGCTTGCACGGCCATTTTCGATATTTTTTTTTCTCTGAGCCAAAATGTTTTCATGCCATTCGGGGGTCGCCATATCTCCATTTTCATGCAACATGGCATTCCAAAGCGCTTCCATCGCCTGGAGGCGCTCAGCCTTGCTCAGTTTTTTCAATTCATCGATGTTCAATTCATCCTCCTTGTGGTTTTGGCGCTGTTGCCAAAATCAGCCCGCAGCCCGTAGGATGGGTGGAGCGCAGCGAAAGTCATCCTTCCGGGTACCACCGGCGAACGACCCCTTTTGGTTTCAGATTATGCCGCCTGAAGTTTCCGAACATGTAATATTTCGCTTTCTTTCATCAAACGGATATCTCGAGCCATAAGCGTAACCACAGCGATCGTACCTCCGTTTCCGGCAATGAATTCCGTCTCAAAACCGTTGCCGTCTTTGCAGGCGTTTACAATCGCGCCAATATCCCCTGTTTTTAGGCCATACTCGGTAATATCCCTGGTCAAAACGACCGTGTCCAGTTCTTTGATCATTGTTCCCCTCCTTCAAACAGCGCCTTTTCCAATGGGGTATGCCGTCACAAATCTCGGACGTGGATCTTGAGGATCGATTACTCGGAAGATTCTTTTTCATAAAATGCCAAAGCCGGGGCTCGCTTTCACATGTTCCATGGTCATGCTGACGATGTTGCCTTTCCGGTCCATATCAATATAAATATTTTCACGGATCTCTCTGGTTTCAAAGACATCCTTGTCGGTAAATTCAATATGAGCCGTATCCGTGTCCGGAAAATATCTCACCTTCATCGTTCACTCCTCCTTGTATGATCGGATGCCGCTGCCGAATCGACTAATCCTTCCTTGTCGGCTGCGGGATGAGTTCCCCATGACGCCAGAGTTCATATTCACTGAGATCGATATCACTGCCCCATACCACAGCATACCCGCCCTGCTCCACTGTAACGGCCTTGAAAAATGCGGGATTCTTCAATGGAGAAAACATCTCCCTCTTCAGCAGCGGCCGGATATCATATTTTTTCCTCTTTTCATTGTCGAACCCGATGACCAGCGTATGGTCATCCACCGCGACTGCCGATCGTATTCTCGGATATTTCATGCTGCTACTCCAAAGGCGGAAGTTTTCGGAATTCCTGCGTTTCCCACATCCGCTTCAGCTCTTCCCGGTTGATCTCAGCCTATTCAACAACCAGGTTCCGAGCCCGGCTCGGCAAATCCCCTTCGATCATTTCGATCGTGTCGATACTGAACAGACCGATATGTTCACCATACACGGCATGAAAATGGGGCGGAGGATGGTCGCCAAAGAACAATTTGATAATGATTCCATAAAATCTTGCAATTTCCGGCATATTTGTTTCCTGAGTTCAAATGTCAAAATTCTCAATGCCTTCCACTATCCTGAACAGCAGGAGGTTCCCGGCCGCCGGGACGAGATGCCGCTTGACCCGATCGGATTGACGCAACGATTTTCCTGCGGTACATATTTCCGCACAACAATGAAGGAGGCACAACATGAAAGCCATCACGTACACGGCTGCCCGGCAAAACCTCGCCAAAACCATGGAACAGGTCTGCCGGGATCATTCCCCGGTGATCATCACGCGGAAAACCGGCGATTCGGTGGTGCTCCTGTCGCTCGAGGACTATACCGCCCTCGAGGAGACCGCCTACCTGCTTCGTTCCCCCAAAAACACCCGGCGGCTGATTGAATCCATCACGCAGCTTGAGGATGAAACTAGCTCGCAGGAGATGGGGCATGCCGCAGATCCCGAGCTTTTTCGCCACTGCTGCATTTACGCTTGACGTATCACGTACAGGAAATATATTGTAAATGATCCAAAGTTTCAAGGGAAAGAAAACACGGCAGCTTTTTGAGGGGGGCCGGGTACCGGAATTTCAAGCATTCGCCGCACAAGCTGAAAAACGACTCAGAGTTCTGGATGCGGCGGATACGCTTGAGGCGTTAATGATGTTGCCCGGCAATCGATTCAAAGCGTTGGGGGGCAATCGAAAAGGACAATACAGCATACGAATCAACGATCAATGGCGCATTTGTTTTGAATGGGGTGATGCTGGTCCGGAAGACGTTGAAATCGTTGATTATCACTAAGGAAAGCGACCATGGCGCGAAGACCGATACATCCCGGGGAGATCCTGGCTGACGAACTCACGGAAATAAACATGTCCGCCGCCGAATTGGCAAGGAAAATCAATGTGCCTGCAAACAGGATTTCCCAGATCCTTTCAGGAAAAAGATCCATCACCGCCGATACGGCACTGCGGATCGGCAAATGGTTCGGAACCGGGCCAAAAATATGGCTGAATCTTCAGCAGGCATATGATCTGGATGTTGCCGAGCTTGAAATCGGTGCGGATCTCATATTAATCCAGCCGCGTGAAGCTGCATAGCACCGCGTTATTGAATTCCCGCCGCCTCTCCGTTCAATATGCGGACGGGGCTGATAATATGGCGATCGTTGACGGTTCCGTCAGGCATCGGCAGGTTGCCGGATGCTTTCGCCGGTGCGCCTGGCAGGGATAATCCGCTTCTCGATATCCGTCCAGATCTTGCGTTTCATCACCCGGAGATCAAACTCGGTTTGCAGATTCAGCCAAAACCGGGCTTCGATCCCGAAATAGCGCTCCAGTCTCAATGCGGTGGCGGCGGCAAAAAAGGAGGCGGTCAAAAGAATTAAGGCGGGAACCCGAAAATGATCCGCGCCGTGATCGACACGCACGTTTTTGTGAGCGCCTTGTTGACCCCCGGTTCCAATGCCTCGGCAATCCTGGACTGGGTAAGAGCCAATAAGATTGAATTGCTGGTTTCCCGCAGCATCCTGGCTGAGATCGAGCTGGTGCTGCAATATCCGAAGCTTGCAAAGCGGCATCGCATGTCGCCCGAACAGATCCGGGAGTTTCTGGATGCTTATGCCCGAATTGCCCAGATAACGGAGGAAAAGATGGAAGTCAGGGCAATCAAAGCCGATCCCGCCGACGACAAATATGTGGCGTGCGCCGTGGAAGGCGGGGCGGATTTTATCATTTCCGGCGACCACCGCCTGACCGAGTTGAAAACGTACCGGGGTATCCGGATCGTGACGCCGGGTGATTTTGTGGAGATCATCAAGGCAAAAGAATAGGGGGTGGATCATCGGCAAACCGGCTCTGGTGGTTTCGCTAAAAGTCCCGGGGCCGAATGTTTCGCCCTGACGGCGACCGAAGCGCCACATCCTTGCGCATCTCGATTTTTTCCGGCTTGGCGGCCCGCCAGGTGGGTTTCGAGACAGCATCAAAAATCTGCCCGTTATGGTTTGGCTCCCCTCGATCGCTGGATCAATATTCGAATTCATTCCTGGGAATTCCGGACTGACGGATGATTGACTGAAGCGTTCCAATACGCAGCTCGTCGTGGTTTGGAACCGGTACGGTAATGGTCGTACCCGGAAGCTTCTTTTGCATCACGATGTGGCTGCCCCGCTGATGCACCTCTGCAAACCCATGGCGAGCCAGAATTGCGCAGACCTGCCTCCCCGACAGGACGCGGAGCTTACCCAACGGCCACTTCCACCTGCGTCACGTAAACCTCCTCGTGCAATCGGGCCTGAATCTCCTGCCGGGATGCCGTCTCAAAAAAAAGCTCGAGCGCCTCTTGCAGGTTGTCGCGGGCGGCTTCGATCGTCTCTCCCTGGCTGGCGATGTCGAGTTCCGGGCAGAGGGACACATACCCGTTGCCCTCTCGCTCAATAATAACCGTAAATTGTCTCCGCATGATCATCTCTCCTGTAAACCCGGGCGACCTGTGATTTTGAA
>NZ_JBGSQX010000084.1:0-9730 GCF_041737845.1 Desulfococcus sp. | reverse complement strand
GCGCCCATCCACGTCGAACTCGTCGGGGACCGGGCGAGCGGGCGGCTCCTGGGCGCCCAGATGGTCGGCCGGGAGGGATGCGCCCATCGCATCAACGCGGCGGCCGTCGCCCTGCACGCCCGCATGACCGCTGCCGATTTCAGCCAGTCGGACCTGGCCTACGCCCCGCCCTTCGGGCCGGTCTGGGACCCCCTGCTGACCGCCGCGAACCAGCTCCTGAAAAAACTTGAGGGACGGAGGGGGACGTGAAAAGCTATCGGAAAGAATTGTGGTTTCATGTCCCGACCCGCAGGGCCTTCATCAACATCACCCCCCAGGTGTCGGCATGCCTTGTGGAAAGCGGCATCCAGGAAGGGCTTGCCCTGGTGAACGCCATGCACATCACCGCGTCGGTCTTCATCAACGACGACGAATCGGGGCTCCATCACGACTATGAGGTCTGGCTCGAAAAGCTCGCGCCCCATGAACCGGTGTCCGTCTACCGGCACAATGTGGGGGAGGATAACGCCGACGCCCACATGAAGCGGCAGATCATGGGCCGGGAGGTCACGGTGGCCGTGACCCGGGGAAGCCTGGACCTGGGGACCTGGGAGCGGATTTTCTATGGGGAATTCGACGGGCGGCGCAAAAAGCGCGTCCTGGTGAAGATTATCGGGGAATGACCATCCGGAGTCGGGGTTTGAAAACAAAGCGCACATCGAAAACCACCAAACGCGTCAAAAAGAAACGGTCGGTCGGCCGCGGCGCGCTGTTCCTGCTGGCCGGCATCGCGGGCCTGATCCTTCTTTCCCTGTACATCGGCCATCTGGGGTCGGTGGCGCGGGAGCGCTTCGGGAGCAAGAAATGGGAGCTGCCGGCCCGGGTCTACGCCCGTCCGCTGGAGCTGTATCCCGGCCTTTCCATAGATGAAAACGCACTCCTGGAGGAGCTCTCCCTTCTCTCCTACCGCCTGGTTGACCGGATCGGCGTCCCCGGCAGTTATTCCCGGAAGGGCGGCGCCTTCACCCTCCACACCCGCCCCTTTGCCTTTCCCGACGGCAGCGAGGCGTCGAAAAAAATCCGGCTGACCGTCGCAAACCGCCAGGTCCGGGCCCTGACCGACGTCGAGACGGGGGAAAGCCTCTCCATCGCCCGGCTCGACCCGGCCCTCATCGGCAGCTTCTATCCGACCCACCACCAGGACCGGCTCTGGGTCAAATTCAGCGATGCCCCGCCCATCCTGATCCAGACCATCATGACGGTGGAGGACCGAAACTTCTATAAGCATTACGGAATCAAGCCCCTGTCCATCATCCGCGCCCTCAAGGCCAACATCCTGGCGGGAAAGACCGTGCAGGGGGGCAGCACCCTGACCCAGCAACTCGTCAAGAACCTTTTTCTGACCCATGAAAAATCCCTCCGCCGCAAATTCGAAGAGGCGGTCATGGCCTTAAGCCTCGAATTTTTCTACACCAAGGACCAGATCTTCGAGGCCTACATCAACGAGGTCTACCTGGCCCAGGACGGCAGCCGGGCCATTCACGGGTTCGGCATGGCGAGCCGGTTCTATTTCGGCCGGTCCCTGGAGGACCTGGGGGCCGGAGAGACCGCCTTTCTCGTGGGGCTCCTGAAAGGCCCCTCCTATTATGATCCCCAGGCAAACCCCGAACGGGCGACGGCGCGGCGGGATCAGGTCATCAAAATGATGGCCGAACAGAAGCTCCTCCGCCCGGACGAGGCCGACCGGGCCATGCGGGCGAAGCTGGGCATTCTTCCCTCGCCGCCCTCTGGAGACAGCCGGTTCCCCGCCTTCATGGACCTGGTCAAGCGCCAACTCCTCCGGGAATATGAGGAAGCCGACCTCCGCTCCGAGGGGCTCAGGATCTTCTCGACCCTCGATCCCCAGATCCAGCTCGCCGTCGAGGCGTCGGCAACCGCCCAGTTGAGTGCCATCGAGGCATCCAGGGGCCTTCCGAAGAACAGCCTTGAAACCGCCGTCGTGGTGACAGGCGCCGGCAGCAACGAGGTCCTGGCGATGCTGGGCGGACGGCGGCCGGCGGACCCGGGGTTCAACCGGGCGCTGGATGCCCGCCGCCCCATCGGCTCCCTCGTCAAACCGGCCGTCTACCTCTCCGCGCTGATGCAGCCCCACCGCTTCACCCTCGTCACGCCGCTGGAGGACGCGCCCCTCGAAATCAAGATGCAGAATACCGTCTGGAACCCCAAAAACTACGACCGCCGGTTTCACGGCACCGTGCCGATCTACGAGGCTTTGGCCCAGTCCTACAATGTCGCCACCGTCCGCCTGGGGATGGATATCGGTTTGGTCCGGGTATTCGAGACCCTGAAGCGCCTGGGCGTCGAGGGGGATTTTCCCCGCTATCCGTCTACCCTCCTGGGGACGCTGGAGATGGCCCCCATCGAGGTCACCCAGATGTATCAGACCTTCGCCTCCGGCGGATTCTACTCCCCGGTCCGCGCCATCCAGGCGGTCTATCGCCCGGACGGGGAGCTTCTCCAGCGCTATCCCATGACGGTCCGCGAGAATGTCGACCCGGGGGCTGTCTACCTGCTCAATACCGCCCTCCAGACGGTCATCACCGACGGCACGGCGCGGTCCCTGGGGCGGCAGTTGGTGCAGCGGCTCACGCCCGCGGGCAAAACCGGGACGACCAACGACCTGAAAGACAGTTGGTTCGCCGGCTTCACCGGCGACCGCGTGGCGGTGGTCTGGGTCGGCCGGGACAACAACACCCCCTGCGGCCTGACGGGCGCCACCGGCGCGCTCCCGATCTGGGGGGAGGTCATGTCGCGGATCGCGGCCCAGCCCTTCACCCCGGACCCCCCCGAAAACGTGGCGCAGGTCACCATCGATCCGGTCTCGGGGCTCCAAACCGAACCCGGATGTCCGGAGGCCATATCCGTTCCATTCATCCGAGGGTCCGAACCCCTGGATTCCGTTGCGTGCAGGTATCGGCGGCCCACCCCGGTAACGGAATCGCAGAAGGCCCCCCCCAGGCGGCCGGCAAATGCGACATCCGAAAACATTTTCAACTGGTTCAAGGATCTCGTGAAATGAAAATTTCAATCGTTTCGCTCTGCCTGCTCCTGAGCATCATGCTGACCTTCGGCGGCTGCGCCAAGCCTCCGGTCCGAAATTATCCCCGGCCCGGCTCATCTATCAAAGCAACCCGGCCCCAGCCCGGAGTCCCGGCGAAAACAGCGGCCGATGCCCCAAAACCGGCCCGGCGCGCCGATACACTCCCCCCCGCGCCCGAGCGCATGCCGCCGCCATCCTACGACAAACCCCTTGCGTCCATCGGCACCCAGCCCAAGGCCGACACCGCAGCCGGAGAAAGTTACCTCCTGGCCGCGACCGCGCCGCTGGCCGACCAGGCCCGCCGCCAACTGGCCAACGGCGACCTGGACAACGCCCAGACCACGGCGGAGCGGGCGGTGCGCATCGATCCGAACAATGCGGACCTGTGGCACCTCATGGGAAGGATCCAACTGGCCCGGAAGAACTTCAGCCAGGCGGAGCAGCTCGCGCGGAAATCCAACCTTCTCGCCAAGGGCGACGCGGACCTGCAGGCCCGGAACTGGCGGCTGATCGCCGAGTCCCTCCGCGGAAGAGACAACCCCGGCGCCGAGGGTGCCATGAACAAGGCGCATGAACTTGAATCCAGATAGTCCTCCCGCGACACGCGACCCGGGTCTGCCAAAAGGGATGCCATGACCGAACCCAGCAAAAAAGCGATACTCTGCCCCCATTGCGGGAAGCTTGTCAGCCGGGACGAAGCCCGGTGCCCCCATTGCGGCGCCGACCGGCCAGGGGCGCGATGGAAAGCCATCGCCCGCCTGGGCGGGGCAAACCTGGAATCCCAAATCATTTCGACCCTGATCGCCGTCAACGTCGGCATGTATCTGCTCTCCCTGCTCCTCTACGGCGCATCCCTGAACTTCCTGAACCCGATGATGGCCCTGTCGCCGTCGAGCCGGAGCCTGCTGCTCCTGGGCGCCTCCGGAACCATCCCCATCGACCGCCTGGGCAACTGGTGGAGCCTCGTCTCCGCCGGCTACCTCCACGGCAGCCTGCTCCATATCGTCTTCAACATGATCGCCATCAAGCACCTGGGGACCCTGACCCTCCAGGCCTACGGGTCTTCCCGGATGATCCTGATCTACACCCTGGCAAACGTCGCCGGGTACGCCGCTTCGTACCTCGCGGGCGTCCGGTTCACCATCGGGGCGTCCGCGGCCATATGCGGCCTCATCGGCGCCATGCTCTATTACGGCAAAAGCCGGGGCGGGCTCTTCGGCGAGGCCCTGTTCAAACAGGTGAGCGGCTGGCTGGTGGGGCTCTTCATCATCGGCCTCATGCCGAACATCAACAACTGGGGCCACGGCGCGGGGATCCTCTGCGGGATCGCGCTGGGATTTTTGCTGGGATATCCGGAGCGGCGCCCCGACGGCTTCCTGCATAAGGCCGGGGCCGCCCTCTGCATCCTCGTCACCCTTCTTGTCCTGATCCAGTCCGTCGCCTCCGGGATCTGGTACCGCATCTTCGGATAATCGCCCGCCTAAGGCCCCGACAGAAGATCCAAAAGACGGTCGGCTGCGTCATCCACGGAAATCCCGGCAAGGCAGGGCGTCCCGTCGCAGTTTGTGGCTTCCCGTTCAAAGCAGGGCTCGCAGACATTTCCGGATGCGGTCAGGATTGATAGAGCCCGACCCCGGGGTTGCCACCGGACCGGGTCCGACGGCCCGAAGAGGGCCAGGGTCGGAACCCCCAGGAACGCGGCCAGGTGGCTCACGCCGGAATCGTTGCCCACATAGCCATCCCCGGCGGCCAGGAGCCGTCTGAGGTCGGTCAGGGCGGCCGGGGCGTGGACCGTCCACCCGCTCTCATCTTCCCGGATCTGTGTTACGAGATGCGGTTCCGCGGGACCCGCGATGAATTCCGGCACCATGCCTTCCCGGCGCAGACGACAGGCCAACGCCACGAAGCGCTCCAGCGGCCAGTTTTTCCTCGGACTGCCCGAACCGGGATGAATGAGGATGGTCTTTCCCCGCCCCCCCTGGCAAGGCTTCGTGTTCAGCGTCGGAAATCCTTCGGGAAAGGGCGCCTCTCCGTCCGCCGGATCGAGAAGCCCCGCGGCGGCGAGACGGGCGAAGACATGGTCATGGATGTGGACGGGCAGCACAGCCGGGGGCCGGGGCGGGATTCGGTACACCGGGCGCCGGAAGACGCGGGAGACGCCGGCTTCCAGGGCCGGGGCGCTGGAAAAGAGGACGACCGCCCGATAGGGGCGAAAAAACGCCGCCAGGGCTGCCTCCGCGGGGCCGGGAGCGTCGCTGTACAGCCCTGCGAATGCGGCCGCCTCCACGGCAAAAGCGCGGCGGAAGATCCCCAGATCGACGGCCAGCCGGCCGAGGTGCTCCTGGCAGACCCCGTCGATGCCGCCCGGCCGGCGCTGTTTGAGGCGGAGGAGGTTGGCAAAGGTCGCCACCAGGTCCCCCAGGGCCCCGGGGTGAACCACCAGGAGCGGCGCAGGCGCCTGCATGGAAGCGGCCTCCGGCGTCAACCGGCCGAGTACCCCGGCCCCACGATGAGAAGGGGGTTGGCGAGCCGCGACTGGACCCGCTCCATGAGGCTGCCGGACAGAATGTCGCGGATCAGGCCGCGGCCGGAAACGCCCAGAACGATCAGGGCGTCGTGGGGGACATCATAGAAATTCTCCTCCTCCGTCCCCTCCTCCCAGAAATGCCACTCGGCCCCGCACGCGGCGATCTCCTTGTCGAGCCGCCTTTCCTGAACTGCCTGGCGATAGTGGTCGGGGTCTTTTCCTTCGGTCCGGGTGAATATCCTGAGGGGCATGCCCGTCTGCCGATGAATCCGAATCCCCAGCTTCAGCGCCTTGAAGGCGTTGAAGGATCCGCCGAAAAAGACGGCGACGCTCGTCCAGGGCTTGCAGACCGGCCCCGGCACCAGCACCGGGAACCGGGCGGACCGGACCAGGCGCCGGACCCGCGAACCAATATATCCCAGGCCGATTTTGGCGGAAAAATCGCTGATGCTTCTCGGGCACGTCATGAAATCCACATCCGAGGGAATGTCCGGCAGGGTGGCCGAGGTGAAGTTCTTGGGGACCAGGAACGCCACCTCCAGGCCGTATTCGGCCGTCAGGGCCTCGACACGCTCCGCGGCGGTTCCGGGCGATGCCAGATAGGAATCGTCCAGGTCGATCTGAACCACGTCGTTTTCAAAGTACATCAGGAACTTGATAAACCTGGGGATATACACCAGCGGCGCCGCGTCCATGACCTTGCAGAAATGGATCGACTGCAGGAGGGTCTCCCGCCCCTCGGGGGTGTTCCTGAAGATATGGAGCAACCTGGCTTCCATTAGATTCTCCTGATCTGCTTGAGATGCGGGGCCGCCCGGGACGACAATGCCGTGGGTTGGCATCCCCTTCGGTTCCGGCCCCTGTAACCTTTACGGGCCGCCATCATCTCACACGCCCCCCATCGGCGTCAACGCCTGAGCATTTGCGCGAAACGGACCCGATTCGCTGAAATGATGTTGTGTATCGTTTTCCCATGGAGTAAATAAGAGTTGTTTCTTACGATAGGAATCATGAGACGATCGAAAGGGTTGCCGAACCCGCCCTAATAGAGAATTTTTTTTCCATGTGATCGGATATTATGAAGAAAACATGGAAAAATCCATGCCGGTTTTTCCATGTTTATGGGCTTAATATCAGAGTATGTGGAATATTTTCAATCTATTAATCCTGATAAGCGGCCTTCGGCGGCTTATCGGGGCGGCGGATGAATCCGCCGTTCCGTTATGCGCATAGAAACAAAGGACCGAACACGGATGGCAAACGATAACGGTAATGGAAAATCCCTCGAATCCTGGATCTGGGATGCGGCATGCTGCAGGGCATCATCGACCGCGTCGACTTCAACGCCACCACGCATGGCCAGCGGGATATCGACGCGATCGCCTCTCCAATCTCATCGAAGCCATCAGCACCAAGCGTCTCGGGCTTAAGGACGTCGAGGCCGACATCATCGGCAAGAGTTACGAATACCTCATCCGCAAGTTCGCCGAAGGCGGCGGCCAGAGCGCCGGCGAGTTCTACACCCCGCCCGAGGTCGGTACCATCATGTCCAGGGTGCTCGCGCCCGAACCGGGTATGGAGATCCACGATCCCTGCTGCGGTTCCGGCGGCCTTCTGGTGAAATGCGAGATCGCCATGGAGCAAAAGCGGAGGGCGGACATTCCTGTCCGCCAATCGGAAGGTAATGGCGGGTTGGAAAACCCGCCCTCCTTTGCCCCCCTGAAACTGTTCGGTCAGGAGTACACCGCCGACACCTGGGCCATGGCCAACATGAACATGATCATCCACGACATGGAGGGTCAGATCGAGATCGGCGACACCTTCAAGAACCCCAAGTTCCGCAACAGGCAGGGCAGACTCCGCACCTTCGACCGCGTCGTCGCCAATCCCATGTGGAACCAGGCCTGGTTCACCGAGGCCGACGATGACAACGACGAACTCGACCGCTTCCCCGGCAAATCCTCCGCCGACTGGGGGTGGGTCCAGCACATGCACGCCAGCCTGAACGACACCGGCCGCGCCGCCGTCGTCCTCGACACCGGCGCCGCCTCCCGCGGCTCGGGCAATGCCGGCTACAACAAGGAAAAGACCGTTCGCCGGTGGTTCGTCGATCACGACCTCATCGAGAGCGTCCTCTACCTGCCCGAAAACCTCTTCTACAACACCACCGCCCCGGGCATCGTCATCTTCCTCAACCGGGCCAAGCCGAAAGACCGAAAGGGCAAGGTCTTTCTGGTCAATGCCAGCCAGGTATTCGAGAAGGGCGACCCCAAGAACTTCATTCCGGACGACGGCATCCGGCGCATCGCCGACACCCTCATCGGCTGGAAGGAAGAGGAAAAATTCAGCCGCATCGTCGATCACCAGGAGCTTGCGAAAAACGACTACAACATCTCCCCCAGCCGCTACATCCACACCGGCGACGCCGAAACCTACCGGCCCATTGCCGAGATCATGGCGGAACTGAAGGCCATTGAACTGGAGGCCAGGCAAACCGATGAGGCCCTCCGGAACATCCTTGAGCAACTGGGATTCGGGGCATGAAGATCTTCATCAGCAGCGTGCAAAAAGAACTCGCCGCCGAGCGCAAGGCCCTGGCCGGATATCTTGCCGGTGATCCGCTGCTGCGCCGCTTTTTCGATTATTTTCTGTTCGAAGAAACGCCTGCGGCCGATCAACGGGCTGACCAGTGCTACCTCAACGAGGTGGATCGCTGCGACATCTATCTCGGCATCTTCGGCATTGAGTATGGCTGGGAGGACGCCGAGGGGCTTTCACCGACGCACCGCGAGTTCAACCGGGCCACCGAAAATGGCAAGCGCCGCCTGATCTATGTCAAGGGTGCGGATGACAGTGTTCGGGATCCGAAAATGCGCGCCCTGGTAACTGATGCCGCAAGCAGCCTTATCCGGCGCCGGGTCAATTCCGCCCAGGAACTTATCGCCGCAGTGTATGCGAGTCTCGTCAGGATTCTCGAAGAGCGCGAACTGATCCGTTTCGGTCCGTTCGATGCCACGTTCTGCCGAAACGCAACGCTCGATGACCTTGATGACGACAAGATCACCCGTTTTCTGGTGCTTGCCCGGCGCGGCCGCAATTTTCCCCTGCCGGGGGATACGCCGCCGCATGAGGTGCTGGTGCATCTCAACCTGCTCGACAAAGGACGGCCGACCCATGCCGCTATTTTGTTGTTCGGCAAACAGCCGCAACGTTTTCTGATCACCTCCGAGGTGAAATGCGCCCATTTCCACGGCTATACAGTGGCAAAACCCATTCCTTCCTACCAGGTGTACAAGGGCACGGTTTTCGATCTCGTGGATCAGGCCAAGGATTTCGTGCTCTCCAAGATAGACCTCTGGGTGGGAACACGGGCGGAAAGCACCCAGGCGCCGACGAAATACGAAATTCCCCAGGAAGTTGTCGCCGAGGCCATCGTCAATGCCGTCGTCCATCGCGACTACACCAGCAATGCCAGCGTCCAGGCCATGCTCTTTAAGGATCGGCTTGAAGTCTGGAATCCCGGCACGCTGCCGCCAACCCTGACGCTTGAAAAACTGCGCGGCCCGCATGCCTCCGTCCCCCATAATCCGCTTCTTGCCGAGCCCATGTACCTGACCAAGTACATCGAACGCATGGGAACCGGGATCCGTGATATGATCCGGCGATGCAGGACCGCCGGGCTTCCTGAACCTGAAATCAGGCTTATCGCTAAGGTTGGTCGTTTTCCGGTCGTCGACCAGGGGCAGGAGTTTGTCGCTGGCTACTGTGACGACGAGAGCAAGGTCATCAACTTTGATCTGCCGCTTATCATTTTCGGCGACCACACACGTTGTTTCAACCCTAACGTTGCATAAATGATTCGTACTTGCTCTACGCCGCTTTCTGCAGCACTTCAATGAAGTGCAGGAGATCCTCTCGCACTGCTTTGTTGGCGCTCATGACAAGCGTCAATTTTCCTTGTGGACGGATGAGGCGGCCTGCTTTTTGAATGAACCGGTGGCGTATCGAATCCAGTTTTTGGAATTTCCAGGCTGACGGACGTTTCGCACGTGTTCGACCAGCAGCAGGGTGAGCCAGCATTTGCATTTCCCTTGTCAGATTATGCGCCATCATGGACGATACGG
>NZ_JBGSQX010000155.1:0-19466 GCF_041737845.1 Desulfococcus sp. | reverse complement strand
CCGCGCGCCGGTTGCCCCCGAGCCGCGGCGGGCGGACCGTGGGCCGCCACCCCTTCCCGATGCTGCCGTGGAACACGAAGACAAGCCAGACGTGGGAAAACCGCTCCAGGCCGCGGAATGCCGCTTCCCGGTCGAAAGGGGGCAGGATCTCCAAAGTGGCCCGGGCCTCGGGCATGAGGCCTGCCTGCCTGGGGATGCCGAATTTTTCCTTGAAGGGGGAACGGATGATGCCGATGGGGTCGAAGCAGTAGGTCACAGCGTCCGTCCTTCCGGCGGCTCCGGGCGGAGGGCCGGGACCCAGATCCAGAGGAACAGAACCCCGCCCGCCCCTGCGATCAGCGCGCTCATCATGAACAGGAAAAACGGGCCCAGTGCGTCATAGAGCCAGCCGCTCAGGAAATAGCCGATCATCATGCCCAGCCCGTAAGTCACGGCGTTGTTCACCGCCTGACCCAGCGTCTTGGACCCTTCGGGCGTGAGGCGGTCGATATAAAGCAGCCCCGCGACGTGAAAAGCGGCGTAGGTCATGGCGTGGAGGGCCTGAGCTGCCAGGATCGCCGCGGATGACCGCGCCTGAAACAGGACGGCCCACCTCAGGACCGCCGCGGCCAGGGAGACGAGCAGGATGTTTTCCAGGGAGAAGCGCCGGAAGATTCGGTCTGAGTTGAACATGACGAAAATCTCGGCCGCGGAGGCCAGTGCCCAGGCCGTGCCGATGAAGGTTTTTCCGTATCCCAGCGCTTCCAGATGGATGGAAAAGAACCCGTAATACGCCCCGTGGCTGACCAGCATCAGAAAGGCGCTTCCCAGAAAGATCAGGGTGTTGCGCTGAAAAAGGAACCCCGCATCCACCCCCTTGCCGAGAACGCGGCGGCGCTCCGTCCGGGGGACCATCCCGGAAAAAACCGCCTGGATCAGGGAGCCCCCCAGGATCAGCATCACGATGACATCGATCGAGGTGGCGTCGATCAGCCCGCCCATCAGGATCACGACGGCGATGAACGCCGAGGTCCCCCAGGCCCGGATCCGGCCGTAGCGTTTTTTTTCCCCGCCCAGCACATCCATGGTGAACGCCTCCATGAAGGAGATGATGGGGGAGAAGAATATCCCGTAGACCAGGGTCACCCAGAACATGGACGCAAAATCTTGCCGGAAGAGATAAAACGACCAGACCCCGACCGCGGCGAAGTTGCAGAGGATATAGATGGGACGCCTCGCCTGGTACCGGTCTGCGACGATGCCCCACGCGATGGGAAAAACGATCATCGCAAGGGAGCGCAGCGCCGAGAGGGCGCCGATTTCAACGCCGCTGAACCCCAGGTGAAAGCAGTAGAGGTTGAAGTAGGGCAGATACATGCCCAGCACCCCGAAATAGAGGAAATACTGCCCCCCCATGACCCGGCGGCCCTTTTCCGGTGATCGCTCCATGGCCGCTCTCTTATGGCAAATACGGGCAAAACACAATGCCTTGTTTTCGGGCGCCGGGACCGCGAAGCCGTCGGCTGTCCGCGGTATTTTTCTTTACAGGGACCCGGCTTGATGTTATTTTGCCAGGATAAGTGCTTCAAATAAAATGAGGATATCAGCATTTGAAACGGGGGTTTGATTATGGACTATATTAAAATTCGCTTTGGCAATGATTTAGATCAGTTAAGCTCAGAGTTCAAAAAAAACATCGAAGAGATGTTCCGATCCATGAGTCCACGGTTCACTTGCACGGAATGCACCTGGACGCCTCCGATGGATATCTACGAGACACCCGAGGAAATCGTCGTTCTCGCCGAAATCGCCGGGGTCAAAAAAGAAGACCTGGATATTGAAATCAACTCCAAAGCCGTAAAGATCATCGGCAAACGGCTTGAAACGCCCCGTGTGAAAAACGCGACCTACCGGCTCGCGGAAATCCAGTGCGGCAGGTTCGAGCGCATTCTTTTTCTGCCGGTCCCCATCGACGCCGAAAAGGTCACTGCGGAATACAACGAGGGCATTCTTCACATCAAACTGGCGAAACAGCCGCTGGAAAAACCCCATAAAATCGCAATTTCAGATGAATGACGGCATTCCCGCGCGGAACACCGTTGGCACGAGCGGCATTGTCAAAAAACATCAACTCTTGAGCGAAATCAACAGAGTTTCGGAGGTCCTTCATGACACAACAACCGCAGCCTCAGCAGAACTTTGATCCTGATAATCTACCGGAAACCCTTTCCATCCTGCCTTTGTTCGATGCGGCCCTTTTTCCGAAAATGGTTTTGCCCCTGATGGTCATGCAGGGGGAATCCGTCCAACTCGTCGACGAAGCCATGGCCAACAGCCGAATCATCGGGCTGGTGGTTGCCAAGAAGCCCATCAAGCAGGATTCCAACCCGCGGGAGGAGCTGGAAAAGATCGGCACCAGCGCCTTGATCCTCAAAATGGCCAAGACCGACGACAACCGGGCGCAGCTCCTGGTGCAGGGCATCAGCCGGTTCAAGATCAAAGACTACATCGAAGGAAAGCCCTACCTCCAGGCCGCCATCAGCCATATCACGGAAGAGGAGAAAAAAGACAAGGAGGTGGAAGCGCTCATGTCGAATGTGCTGGACATCTTCACCAAGATTGTCCAGCTCTCCCCCGGGCTGCCCCCCGAGCTGATCAACATGGCCAAATCGATCCAGGAGGCCGGGGTCCTGGCCGACATGATCTCCTCCACCATCAATTCCACCCTCGAGGAAAAACAGAAAATCCTGGAAACCACGGATGTCAAGAAGCGCCTCAAGGAGGTCACCCGGCTGGTGAATTACCAGCTCGAAATCCTTGAGCTGGGGAACAAGATTCAATCCCAGGTGAAAGGGGATATGGACAAGCGGCAGCGGGAATACTACCTCAGAGAGCAGCTCAAGGCCATCCGCGAAGAGCTGGGCGATACGGACGAGACGACCGTCGAGGTGGAGGATTACCGCGCCAAAATCGAGGCCAAAAACCTTCCGGAGGTGGCGAAGAAGGAGGCCGAGCGGGAGCTGAACCGCCTCTCCCGGATGCATCCATCCTCGTCGGAATACACCGTCGCCTCCACCTATCTGGACTGGATCACCTCGCTGCCCTGGCATACCAGCACCGAGGACAACCTCGACATCGTCGCGGCCAGGAAAATCCTGGACGACGACCACTACGGCCTGAAAAAAGTCAAGAAGCGCATCATCGAATACCTGGCCGTCCGCAAGCTCAACCCTGAGTCCAAAAGCCCGATCCTCTGTTTCGTGGGGCCTCCGGGCACGGGAAAGACCTCCCTGGGCCATTCCATCGCCCGGGCCATCGGCCGCAAATTCATCCGGCTCTCCCTGGGCGGCGTCCGGGACGAAGCGGAAATCCGCGGCCACCGGCGGACCTATGTCGGGGCCCTGCCCGGACGGATCATCCAGGGAATCCGGCGGGCGGAGTCCAACAACCCCATCTTCATGCTCGACGAGATCGACAAGGTCGGCAGCGACTTCCGCGGGGACCCCTCCTCGGCCCTCCTCGAGGTGCTGGACCCCGAACAGAATTTTTCCTTTTCCGACCATTACCTGGATGTGCCCTTCGATCTCTCCCGGGTGATGTTCATCACCACCGCCAATATGCTGGACACCATTCCGCCCCCGCTGCGGGACCGCATGGAAGTCCTGCAGCTCCTGGGCTACACCGAGGATGAAAAGATCAAGATCGCCACCCGCTACCTGATCCCCCGGCAGCGGAAGGCCCACGGGCTGTCGGGAGAACAGATCGCCATCACCACCGGCGCCATCAAGCTGATCATCAACGGCTATACCCGCGAGGCGGGCCTGCGGAACCTGGAGCGGGAGATCGCCAGCATCTGCCGGGGGGTCGCCGCCAAAATCGCCATGGCGGAGACCGAATCCGTCTCCGTCAAAAACGCGGAGGTCGCCGAATATCTCGGACCGGTGCGCTTCACCTCGGAAAGCAAATCCCGCCTTCAGACGCCGGGCGTCGCCATGGGAATGGCCTGGACCCCCTTCGGCGGAGACCTGCTGTTCATCGAGGCGACGGCCATGCCGGGCAAAAAGGGGCTGATCCTGACCGGCCAGCTCGGGGACGTGATGAAAGAATCCGCGACGGCGGCATTGAGCTTTATCCGCGCCAACGCCAAAAAGCTCAAGATCCCCGATGGCTTCTTCGAAGAACACGACATCCATATCCACATCCCGGCGGGCGCCATTCCCAAGGACGGGCCGTCGGCGGGGGTCACGATGCTCACCGCCCTGACATCGCTCATCACGAACACCCCCATCCAGAAAGACCTGTCCATGACCGGCGAAATCACCCTGAGGGGTCAGGTCCTGCCGGTCGGGGGCGTCAAAGAGAAGGTCCTGGCCGCCCACCGGGCCAAGATCAAATCCATCATCCTCCCCAAGGAGAATGAGCGGGATCTGGAGGATATCCCCCAGAAGGTCCGGGACGAGATCCATTTCCATTTTGTCGATAGAATGCAGCAGGTCCTCAACATCGCATTGGAAAAACCCTGACATCGGAGAGGAGAGATGAAGAGACGAATGAACCTGCGGCCGATGCCTTCCGTGTGCGCCATCATCGGCCTGGTTGTCATCGGCGCCCTGACCGGGTGCGCCACATCGTCAAAGTCGCCGGCGGTGAAACGGGAAAGCGATACCGGACGGATCGCCGCCGCCAAAAAGGCCCCCGCCACCCAGCGGCCTTACAAGATCAACGGCATATGGTATTATCCGCTGGCCAGTGCCCATGGATACCGCCAACAGGGGATCGCGTCGTGGTACGGCAAGGACTTTCACGGGAAAAAGACCTCCTGCGGCGAAACCTACAACATGTATGGCATCTCGGCGGCCCATAAAACCCTTCCCATGGGGACCCACGTCGAGGTTCGGAACATGGAAAACGGCAACGCCATCCGGCTCACCATCAACGACCGGGGGCCCTTTGTGGCCGGCCGAATCATCGACCTGTCCTACGCGGCCGCCCAGAAAATCGGCGTGGCCCGGCCCGGGACCGCGCGGGTGGTGGTGACGGCCATCGGCACCTCCGCGCCGCGGCGGACGCCCCACCGGTATGACACCCTTCCCGACGAGCTGGACCGGGGGAATTTCTCCATCCAGGTGGGGGCCTTCGGGGACCGGGACAAAGCCATGAAGCTGGCGCAGGCGCTGAACCAGACCTACAAAGACGCCCAGGTCCTTCCGACTTACTCTCCCCGGAACCAGCAGACGCTGTACCGGGTGGTGGTGGGGAAATGCACCTCCCTCAAGACAGCCGAAACCTATGAAAACGCGCTGAAATCCAGGGGGTTCCGCGACGCCTTTGCCATCGCGCAATGACACGGCCGCCCATCAGGGTCGTTTTTCTCGATCGGGACGGGGTGATCAATGTCGATTCGCCCGACTACATCAAGAGCTGGTCGGAGGTCCGCTTCATTCCGGGGAGCCTGTCGGCGATCAAAGCGCTGAATGATGCGGGGTATACGGTCCTGATCGTCACCAACCAGTCCGCCGTCCATCGGAGGTTGATCCCCGTGGAGGAACTGGACCGGATCCACCGCAGGATGCAGCGGGCCGCCATGGCCAGGGGCGGCCGAATCGCAGAGGTGTTTATCTGCCCTCACCTGCCCGACGAAGGGTGCGCGTGCCGAAAACCCAGGCCGGGACTGATCCGCGCAGCCCAGGAAAGGTACGACATCGACATGGAAAACAGCGTCCTGGTGGGCGACAGCGCCAAGGACATTGAGTGCGCCAGACTCTCCGGATGCGGGCATGCCGTTCTCGTCGAGACGGGAAACGGCAAAGCAGCCATGGCCGAATTGATCCAAAAGGGCATTTATCCGGAAAAGACCGCCCAGGACCTGGCCGCCGCCGCCGACTGGATCGTCTCCATGAGCCGGGGTCAGGAAAGAAAAAAAAGCCGTAAAAATTATTGACAAAGGCAACGCGTTGCTATAGTTTAACGTCCTTGAGCGGGCATAGCTCAGTTGGTAGAGTACAAGCTTCCCAAGCTTGGTGTCGCGAGTTCGAATCTCGTTGCCCGCTCCAGCTTTATGTCCGCCTTTCGGTTGGATACAGGTAGACCACGAATGATTCATCAAGCAGTCTATCGGCATCATTTCTTATGGTTATTCGAGCTTCGGTTCGCTTTGGGTGCGGTTCTGCCCAAGCCTAAGACTTAAGCCTAAAACTTAAGCAAGAACGGCAAGCTATCGATAACATCCACTGAGAAGCAGGGTCTATAACCACTAAAACGGGCGGAAGCCCGTTTTTTTATTGTAAAAAAACGGCGGGTATCCTTGAGGCGATGACACGGGAAAGAAGGAAAAAGGCAACGGAAACGCCGGTCCACGGACATTCTGGGGACACCGCGGCGATGCCGGACGAAAAAGAACGCAGAATCATCGCGCGGGTGTATGAGCTTGGCGAGCCCCTGTGTGAAGCCGACGGCATGGAACTGGTCTGCGTCGAATATCAGCGGGAGCCCCACGGGCGGGTGCTTCGCCTGTATCTCGACAAGCCCGGAGGCGTCACCCTGGGCGACTGCGCGTCCTTCAGTCGTCAGATCGGCGACCTGTTGGACGTGGCCCTTGACGAGGCCGGGGCCTACAGCCTGGAGGTCTCCTCTCCCGGGCCGAACCGGCCGTTGGGGAAAAAAAGGGATTTTGTCAGATATCAGGGAAATTCGGTGGAAATCAGGACCTCTCAGGCATTGGGCGGGAGGAAAAAGTTCAAAGGCATCCTGGAAGGCATGTCGGAGGATACGGTGCATCTGCGGATGAACAACACGGCCCTGGCCATTCCCTACGCACTGATCGTTCGAGCGCGGCTCGTCAATTATACGGAGAAAACGGATGTTAATGTCAGACATTAAGCGCGTCATTGAACAGGTAAGCCGGGATAAGGGCATCGATACGGACGTTCTTGTCAAAACGCTTGAAGAGGCCCTGAAATCTGCCGCCAAGAAAAAATTCGGGAACAAGATCGATATCGAGGTCAAGTACAACCGCGATTCGGGTGAAATTGAGGTCTTTCAGTTCAGGGAGGTTGTGGAGGATGTCATCGACGCCGACATGCAGATCAGCCTGGAGGCGGGGCTTCAACTCGATCCCGAATGTGAAATCGGCGACTGTCTGGGCTCCAAGATGGATACGGAAAACTTCGGCAGGATCGCCGCCCAGTCCGCCAAGCAGGTGATCATCCAGAAGATCAAGGATGCGGAGCGGGACGCGATCTACGCCAATTTCATCAACCGCAAGGGAGAGATCATCAACGGCATCGTTCAACGCCTGGACCGGGGCCAGATCATCGTCAATCTCGGCCAGACCGAGGCGGTTCTGCCGGCCCGCGAGCAGGTCCCCAGGGAGGCCTACCGCCGGGGGGATCGGATCCGGGCATACATCATGGACGTCCGAAACGACACCCATGGGTCCCAGATTGTTCTGTCCAGGACTCATCCGGAGTTCCTGGTGAGCCTGTTCAGGACGGAGGTGCCCGAGATCAGCGAAGGCATTGTCTCCATCATGGGGGCCGCGCGCGAACCCGGGAGCCGGGGGAAGATCGCCGTATCGTCCAACGATTCGGATATCGATCCCATCGGCGCCTGCGTCGGCATGAAGGGCAGCCGCGTTCAGAATGTGGTGCAGGAGCTTCGGGGGGAGAAGATCGATATCATTTCATGGCATGTGGACCCCGCCAAATTCGTCTGCAATGCCCTGGCGCCCGCCGAGATCTCACGGGTCATCATCGACGAGGAAAATCGGACCATGGAGGTCATTGTTCCCGACGAATTTCTATCCGTGGCCATCGGCAAGAAAGGGCAGAATGTCCGCCTGGCTTCAAAGCTCACCAAATGGCGCCTGGACGTGAAAAGCGAATCCCGGTACAGCAAGGCGATGAAGGACGGCTACAACTCCCTGATCTCGCTTCCCGGTGTCGGCATCAGTCTGGCGGATGCCCTGTATGAAAACGGGTTCTTCTCCGCCGAGGAGATCGGAAAAAGCGCCGCTGAGGACCTCCTCAGGGTGCGGGGAATCACCGAAGCGGAGGCACAGAACCTGATCGAGGCGGCAAAGGCCTATGTTGAAGAGGCGGCGGCCCGCGCCCAATCCGAGGAAGACCCCGCCGGGGATCCCGACGACGCGGAACCCCAAGCGGTTTCCGGCGAACCCGACGGGCCTGCGGACAGCGCCGATCCAGTTCCGACCGACATGCCGAGACCGGAAGACGCCGCCCCGCCGGACGACGGGGGACCTTTCAATTCCGCGCCGGATTCATCCGAATCCGAAGACAGGGAGTAGCGTTCTCGGGAAAATGGAAATAGACTCATAACACAGGTGCATTTCGTTATGGAATGATTCTAAGGTGCATGGAATTTTTAAAAGGTAAGGGGGATGGATGGCGAAGATCAGAGTATATGAACTTGCCAGGGAATTGAATCTGAAGAACAAGGCGCTGCTTGAGAAATTGAGCGAAATGGGCATCGTTGTCAGCAGCCATATGAGTTCCCTGGAAGAAGAGGCGGTCACGCGGATAAAGGCATACGTTCGTGACAAGAAACCCGGGACAATGGAACGCAAACGCGTGCAGCCGACGGTCATTCGACGACGGAGAAGGCCGGAAGCCGACGAACAGACGCCCAGGGAAGCCGAATCGCATGCGGATGACGGCCAAGCCCCCGAAGCCGTTGCGCCCCCTGCCGCGGCAACGCCCGAACCCGTCCATGAAGAAACCATCGAGGCCGTCGCCATCCAGAAAGAATCGGAAGCCGTTCCCCCCATAACGGATGCAGAACCCCCAGCCTACGCCCCGAAGGCGGAAGCGGACCTCCCCGCACCGGAAGCCCGCGCCGTGGAAGCCGAAACCGACGCTGCAGCCGCTGAACCGGCGGTGGACACCCCTCCCCCCCCAGGGGTATCCCTGAAGAAAGAGGCGCCGGAAGCACCTGAATTCGAAGAAACCGCCCTCCCCGAAATCGACGAAGCCATCGCGGCGCCGGAAGTCGAAGCCGATCGGCCGGCCCCCGAGTTGTCGGACGAGACGGATACCTCAGACGGGGCGGAAACGGATCTGGACCCAAAGTCTAAAAAGAAGAAAAAGAAGAAAAAGAAGAAAAAGGACGCTACGGACATGCCTGCGAAAATCATCAGTCTGCCGGCAAAAGCAGAGGAGGAGCCTCCGGGTCCGAATCAAGTTGATGATCTTCCGCAGCAGCAGGCGCCGGACATTCCAGTGCCCGCCGCGCCGCCGACGGAAAAATTCACACCGAAAGTGGTGGAAAAAGAGGCCGCTGCCACAGACGATGAGGGCGACAAGAAGAAAAAGAAGGAAAACCGCTGGGCGAAAAAGAAGATCACCTTCAACAAGAAAGAGGTGATCGAAGGCGATGCCCTCTACGCCAAGACCAAGGGCAAAAAAGGCAAAAAAGGGGCCAAAGCCAAACCCGTTCCGCAGCAGAAAACCCAGATCACAACGCCCAAGGCGATCAAGCGCCGGATCAAGATCGACGAGACCATCATTCTCTCCGACCTGGCCAAACGAATGGGCATCAAGGCCAATGAGATGATCAAGAAGTTGATGATGCTGGGCGTGATGGTGACCGTCAATCAGACCATCGATTTCGAAACAGCCGCCCTGGTGGCGTCGGAATTCGAGTACGAGGTCGAAAAAGCCCGGTTCGAGGAGGACACGGTCCTGAACCTCGACATGGAAGACGATCCCGAAAAGCGCGTGGGACGGTCGCCGGTCGTCACGATCATGGGCCATGTCGATCACGGCAAGACCTCGCTTCTGGACGTCATCCGAAAAACGCGGATCACCGAGATCGAGGCCGGGGGCATCACCCAGCACATCGGCGCATATAATGTGGCAACCGAGCGGGGCCAGATCACCTTCCTGGACACACCGGGCCACGAGGCGTTCACCTCCATGCGGGCCCGCGGGGCCATGGTCACGGATATCGTCGTCCTGGTTGTGGCTGCCGATGACGGGGTCATGCCCCAGACCATCGAGGCCATCAACCACTCCCGCGCGGCAGGCGTACCCATCATCGTCGCCATCAACAAAATGGACAAGCCCGGCGCGGATCCGGACAGGGTCCTCCGGGAACTGGCGGACCAAGGACTCACCTCCGAGGATTGGGGGGGCGACACCATTTTCGTCAGGGTCTCCGCAAAACAGAACCAGGGCATCGATGAACTCCTGGAAATGATCCTCCTCCAGGCGGAGGTCCTCGAACTGAAGGCCAATCCGGACAAACACGCCAAGGGCTATGTCGTGGAATCCAAACTCGATTCCGGCAGGGGCCCCGTGGCGACCATTCTGATCCAGGAAGGCACCCTCCGCGCGGGAGACCCCATCGTCTGCGGCATCCATTACGGAAAGATCCGGGCGATGCTCAACGACAGGGGCGTCCAGGTGGATGAGGCGGGCCCCGCCATACCGGTGGAAATTCTGGGGCTCTCGGGCGTCCCCAACGCCGGTGACGAGATGCTCGTGCTGGAAGATGACAAGAGCGCCAAACAGGTCAGCGAGCACCGCCTCCAGAAACACCGGGCGCTGGAACTCGCCAAGACCAGCCGGGTCAGCTTGGAGAAGCTCTTCGAGAAGATGCAGGAAGGCGAGGTCAAGGACCTCAACGTCATCCTGAAGGCGGACGTCCACGGTTCCATCGAGGCGCTCAGCGAGTCTTTAACCAAACTTTCCAACGAAGAGGTAACGATCCGGATCATCCACGCGGCCACCGGCACCGTTTCAGAATCGGATATTTCCCTTGCCGCCGTCTCCAATGCCATCATCATCGGGTTCAACGTCCGCCCGAGCGCCAAGGTTCAGACCATGGCGCAGGAAGAGCATGTGGATATGCGGTTTTACAACATCATTTACAACGTCATCAAGGACGTCAAGGACGCCATCGTCGGCATGATGGAATCCAAGTTCGAGGAGCGGGTCCTCGGGCTGGCCGAGACGCGCGAGGTCTTCCACGTGCCCAAGGTCGGGACCATCGCCGGCTGCTACGTCACCAGCGGGACCATCAAGCGGGGCCAGCGGATACGCCTGGTCCGGGACGGCGTCATCATCCATGAGGGCAAGATCGCCTCTCTCAGGCGCTTCAAGGATGATGCCAAGGAAGTCCAGAGCGGTTACGAGTGCGGCATCGGCATCGAGGGGTACAACGACCTCAAGGTCGGCGATATCATCGAGTGCTTCTACCTCGAGGAAATTAAACCGGAGCTTCAATAAGGGGATTCCCGGCGCTGCAGCATCAAACGGAGGGTAATTCCGGCGAAAGGCCCGCCTTGACGGACGGATGGACGGATGGATATGGTTGTAGGCATCGGCATCATCACATTCAGGATTCATGACTGCCGCTCCCTGAAGGGCAAAAGGCAGATCGTGAAAGCCATCATCGCCCGAATACGGAACCAGTTCAATGCCTCGGTTGCGGAAATCGGCGCGAACGACGTCTATCATCAAGCGGAGATCGGCATCTCCCTGGTTGGAAACGATCGACAGATGATCAATTCGAAGCTGGACAAGATTTTCAACCTGGCCGATTCCCTGGGATTGGCGGAAATGATCGATACGGAATTGGAGATCATCAACATATGAAGCCGTTTTCACGCGCGGACAGGGTCGGTGAGCTGATCCAGCAGGTGCTGGCCGAAAATCTGAACAAAAGCATCAAAGACCCCAGGCTGGCCATGGCGACCATCACCGGCGTCAAAATGTCCAAAGACCTCAAGGTCGCCAGGATATATTTCGCCATTTCCGGCGGGAAGGAAAAGATCGACAGCGCCCTGCTCGGATTCAGGAGCGCCATGGGCTATATCAAACGGCTGCTTGCCGGTGAAATGGACCTGCGGTACATGCCCGAACTCAAGTTCTTCTACGATGAATCCTTTGATTACGGTGCACGCATCGAGTCCCTGCTCAAATCCCTCAATACCGAAGATGGAAAAAATCATACGCCAGTTGAGACAGAGTGATCATTTTTTATTGGTTTCCCACGTCAACCCGGACGGCGATGCCATAGCGTCCCTCATTGCCATGGCCCTGGCCCTGGAGAAATGGGGGAAACGGACGACGATGTACAACGAGAGTCCGATACCGGCCGTCTACCGGTTTCTTCCGGCGGTGGACCGCATCGTCCGGCGCATCGAAACGCCGTCAGCCTACGATGCCGTGGTGATCCTGGATTGCAGCAATATCGAACGGATCGGCAGGCTGTCGGCCGATTTCGGCCAGTTCTCCCTCACCGTCAACATCGATCACCATCTGACCAATACCGGGTATGGGGACTTTTGCCATGTCGACACGGCCGCATGCAGCACGGCGGAGATCGTCTACCGCATGATCCAGATGATCGGCATCGCCCTGGACCGGGAGATCGCCACGGCGATCTACACCGGGATTCTGACGGATACCGGCTCCTTCCGGTTTGCCAACACCAACCGCACCGCGTTCTCGATCTGCCTGGACCTGATGGAAAACGGCGTGGATCCCTATACCGTCGCCCAGCATGTTTACGGCACCTACTCCATCGGACGAATCAAGCTGCTCAACCTGGCCCTGGATTCCATTGAAATCACGGAGGACGGCAAGCTTTCCTTCATGATGCTGACCCGCGAAATGCTTGAGGAGACCGGGACCCAGCCCGAAGACGTGGACGGCATGATCAATTATGCCAAGAGCATCAAGGACGTGAAGGTCGCCGTGCTCATCCAGGAGCTCTTCAGAAGCGATACGGAACGCGACAAGAACCGTTTCTATGTCAGCCTGCGCTCGGATGGAAGCGTCGACGTGGCGGCCCTGGCCTCGTCTTTCGGCGGCGGCGGCCACCACCGCGCCGCCGGATTCAGCGCCGAAACCTCCCTCGCGGACCTCAAGGGCGGCATCCTGGCGTGGATCGACAACTCCGAGCGGGGAATATGCAGAAATTGACCAGCGGCATCCTCGTCGTCGACAAGCCCGAGGGGATCACCTCCGCCGGCGTCGTCGCCCTTGTCAAGCGGCGGATCCATGCCGACAAAGTCGGGCACTGCGGCACCCTCGACCCCTTTGCGTCGGGGGTCCTCGTCTGCTGCATCAACCAGGCCACCCGCATCTCCCGGTTTTTCCTCCACGGAGACAAGAGCTACGAGGCGGTGCTGCGCCTGGGCGTTGAAACCGACACCCAGGATGTGACCGGGAAGATTGTTTCGGCATCCCCGGTCACCGTCACCGAGGATGCGATCCGATCCGCGTTCGATACCCTGGTCGGCCCGGTGCGGCAGCAGCCGCCGGTCTACTCCGCCCTCAAGCACGAGGGGGTCCCCCTGTACAAGCTGGCGCGGTCGGGCCGTCCGATGCAGAAGCCGGCCCGGGATATCGTCATCCATCGCCTCTCCGTGCTGGCCGTCGATCTTCCGGACGTCCATTTTGGAGTGACCTGCTCGGGCGGCACCTATGTCAGGACCCTGGCCGCCGACCTGGGCCGGATGCTGGGATGCGGCGCCCACCTGCGAAAGCTTGTCAGGACCGCCAGCGGGCCGTTCACCCTGGCACAGGCGGCGGCCCTTGCGGAAATCGCGTCCCTGGACGGGCCCCCTGCGGAAATGGGTCGGATGATCGAAATGAACGAGGCGCTGGCGTTCATTCCGAAACAGACCGCCGACCCCCGGACGGCCGAGAAAGTCCGCCACGGGATGCCCCTCACCGAGAGCGACATCCGACGCCCCGAGCCGGATGGCGGATCGGACTGGCTCCGGGTCGTGGATCCGGACGACCGCCTGATTGCGATCCTGGCGGTTAAAAAAGAAAATTCCGGCTACAATTATTGTTGTGTTTTTAATTAGAACATGAATAGTAAGGGCAGATCTATTATTATTTTTATCATCACTTTTTCGATGGTACATCATGAATCACAGGAGGCAAAAAGAATTGATACTCACGACTGAACAAAAAAAGGACTTGATTGACCAATATAAACTGCATGACAGCGACACCGGTTCGCCCGAGGTTCAGATCGGACTGCTCACCCACCGGATCTCCTATCTTACGGAACACCTGAAGATCCACAAAAAAGACCACCATTCCAGAAGGGGGCTTCTGATGCTGGTCGGCCAGCGCCGGCGCCTGCTGAACTACGTGAAGAACAAGGATGTTGCGCGGTATCGGGAAATCATCGAACGACTGGGATTGCGCCGATAAGAATTTCGGCCGCCGGTTCGCCGACCGAACGCACCCCCCACGCACCAAAAAGATGCGCCTGAGTGCCGGCTTGGGTCCCATATCCCTTTCCGACGTCGTTTTCGCCGTCAGGGCATGGATTCGTCATCACCATCGGCATGACTGTGCGGCTTACCGCCCCGAAAAGGCTTGAGGCCGCTTTTTTTTAGGAGAGTTTATGGAATTGACATTGACAGCAGATCTCGGGGGACTCCCCTTGAGCATCCAGACCGGCAAGGTCGCCAAGCAGGCGTCCGGCGCGGTTGTGGTTCAATACGGAGAAACGGTCGTCCTCGTGAGCGCCGTTTCTTCCTACGATACCAGGATCGGAGCCGATTTTTTACCCCTGACGGTCGAATATCAGGAAAAAATATACGCGGCCGGCCGCATCCCGGGCAATTATATGAGACGCGAGGTCGGAAGGCCCAGTGAGAAGGAGACCCTCACCGCCCGGTTGATCGACCGCCCCATTCGGCCGCTCTTTCCCAAGGATTATTACAGCGAAATTCAGGTCATTGCCACGGTCCTGTCCATGGATCAGGAAAATGACCCCGACACGCTCGCCCTGATCGGGGCATCGGCCGCCCTGCAGCTATCGGACATCCCCTTTGCAGGCCCCATCGCCATGGTCCGCGTGGGCAGAATTGGCGGTGAGTTCGTCGTCAACCCCAATATCAGCCAGCAGGCGGAAAGCGACATCAACATCATGGTCGCGGGGTCCAAAACCGGCGTGGTGATGGTGGAGGGCGGCGGTGAAATGGTGAGCGAGCAGGATATGCTGGAGGCCATCTTCTTCGGCCACGCCGCCATGCAGCCCGTGATTGAGATTCAGGAGAAGCTTACGGAGGCCGTGGGCAAGCCCAAGCGGCCGCATGAACCCGCGGCCAAGGACCCGGAGCTGATCGAAAAGATCGAAGCCCTGGCGGCGCCCCGGATCCGGGAAGCGGTGCTGATTCCTGAGAAAATCGAACGGTACACCGCCCTGCGGGAGCTTCGGGCCCAGATTCTGGAGGAGCTTGGCGAGGCATATGCCGATCGCAAGGGTGAGGTTTACGAAGCCCTGCATGACCGCCAGAGAATCCTCTGCAGAAATCTCATCTTGAAGGAAGGGCGCCGGATCGACGGCAGAAGGTTCGACGAGATCCGCCCCATCACCTGCGAGGTGGGCATCCTTCCGCGCCCCCACGGCAGCGCCCTCTTCACCCGCGGGGAGACCCAGGTGCTCGGGGTCCTGACCATCGGTTCCGGCCAGGATGAACAGCGGGTGGAAACCTTATACGGCGACGATCCCCAGCGGTTCATGCTCCATTACAATTTCCCGCCCTTTTCCGTGGGCGAGGTCAAGCGGATGGGCGGCCCCAGCCGCCGGGACATCGGCCACGGGGGCCTCTCGAAGCGTGCCCTCGAGCGCGTCCTGCCGAAGCCGGAGGAATTCGATTACACCATCCGCATCGTATCCGAAGTCCTGGAATCCAACGGATCGTCCTCCATGGGGACCGTCTGTTCGGGCACCCTGGCGCTGATGGACGGCGGCGTCCCCATTTCGTCGCCGGTGTCGGGAATCGCCATGGGGCTGGTCAAGGAAGGCGACCAGGTGGCGATCCTGTCCGACATCCTGGGGGATGAAGACCACACCGGCGATATGGATTTCAAGGTCGCCGGCACCCGGGACGGCATCACCGCACTCCAGATGGACATCAAGATCCTCGAACTCTCTAAGGCGATCATGGAAAAGGCCCTGGCCCAGGCCCGTGACGGCCGCATCTTCATCCTGGACAAAATGCTCCAGGCCCTCAAGGAGCCCCGGAAAGAGATCTCCCCCTATGCCCCGAAGATGATCACGATCAAGATCAACCCCGACAAGATCCGGGAAATCATCGGCCCAGGCGGCAAGGTCATCCGGGCGATTCAGAGCGAGACCAACACCAAGATCGAAATCGAAGACTCCGGCCTGGTCAAGATCGCCGCGACCACCCAGAAGGAGGGCGAGGCGGCCCTGCAGCGGATCAGCGAGATCACCGCCGAACCGGAGGTGGGGGCCATCTACGAGGGCACCGTCGTCAAGACCATGGACTTCGGCGCCTTTGTCCAGATCTTCCCGGGGACCGACGGCCTCGTCCACATCTCCCAGCTTGCCCGTGACCGGGTCAAGAAGGTGACGGACGTGGTCAACGAAGGCGATACCCTCCGCGTGAAAATACTGGAGATCAACCGGGACGGCAAGATCCGCCTGAGCCACAAGGCGGTCCTGGAAGAGGAAGATGGTTCTTAACAAAACCACCCTGGCCAACGGCATCCGCATCCTGACCCAGACCCTCCCCCATTACCGGTCGGTATCCATGGGGGTTTGGGTCAATGTCGGGGCGAGGGACGAAACGGCGGACGAGAGCGGGCTCTCCCATTTCATCGAGCACATGATCTTCAAGGGAACCCGCAGGCGGACCGCCTTCCAGATCGCCAAGGAATTCGACGCCATCGGCGGGTACACCAACGCCTATACCACGCCGGAGACGACCTGCTACCATGCCAAGGTCATGGATGCCCATATCGAAACCATGGTGGACATCCTGTCGGATATCTTCCTGAACTCGGTTTTCGACGACGACGAGATGGAGCGGGAGCGGCTGGTGATCGCCCAGGAGATCGGGATGATCGAAGACAGCCCCGAGGAGTATGTTCATGTTCTATCGGAGACCGCGTTCTGGGGAGATCACCCCCTTGGCAGGCCCATCAGCGGCAGCCGTGAAAACGTGCTGCGAATCGATGCCGACGCCCTGAAGCGTTTTTTCCTTCGCCTTTACCAGCCCGAGCGGATCGTCGTCTCCGCCGCGGGCAGCGTCGACCACGATCGGCTGGTGGCGATCCTGGAGCCGAAATTCGGGGCCGTTGAAAAGGGGAACGGCTTTCCCGAGCGGCAGACGACCCGGGGCCGCTCCGGCCTGTTTGTTCACCCCAGGGACCTGGGCCAGCTCCACATCTGCCTGGGAACCGGCGGGCTCTCCATCACCGACCCCCGCCGCTACGCCGCGTCCCTGCTCAGCACCGTTCTGGGGGGAAACATGAGTTCCCGCCTTTTCCAGAAAATCCGCGAGCAGCGAGGCCTTGCCTACAGCGTTTACTCTTTCTTCTCCTCCTATGTCGACACCGGCATGTCGGGCATCTATCTCGGCACCGATCCGGAAAACGGCCCTGAAGCGGTGGCGCTGATCATAGACGAACTGAACGCCTTCAAGGAGACCCCCGTCGATCCCGGCGAACTGTCGGATGCCAAGGAATACACCAGGAGCAACCTGATCATGGCGACCGAGAGCGTGGACAACCAGATGGTCCGGATCGCCCAGAACGAGATCCATTTCGGAGAAGACCTCCCGCTTCCGGAGATCATCTCCCATGTGGACAAGGTGACCTGCGAGGATATCATGACGCTGTCACGGGAAATCTTTCGCCCCGATCCCCTGGCGCTGACCCTCCTGGGCCCCGTCCCGGACCAGACGCCCTACGAAAACCTGGCGGGGGTCACCGCCTGAAGATGCTGCCCGTGCTTCAATTCCGCCGGGTCCGGCCCCGGCAGGACGCGGATATTCCCCTGCCCCGCTACATGACCCCCGGATCGTCGGGCATGGACATCTCGGCCGCCGTCGCGGAGGAGGTGACCGTCCGTCCGGGCGACATCGCCCTGATCCCCACGGGGTTCGCCGTCGCCGTGCCCGAGGGATTCGAGGCCCAGATCCGCCCCAGGAGCGGCCTGGCCGCCCGCCACGGCATCGGCCTCATCAATTCTCCGGGAACCATCGACGCCGATTACCGGGGCGAGGTGATGCTCCCGGTCATCAACCTGGGGAAAGCCCCCTACGCCATCCGCCGGGGCGACCGCATCGCCCAGATGGTGATCCACCGGATCTGCCGGATGGAGACCGAACTGGTCGAATCCCTCGAGGAGACCGGTCGGGGCACCGGCGGATTCGGGCATACCGGCTACCGTTAGGCGCCTTGCCGGGCCAGGGCGAGCTGCCCCAGATGGACCCGCCCCAGCTCCGGGAAGCCCGAGATCATCTCGAGCAACAGCGCCAGAAACGCAAACGCCCCGTCGTTCATCCGCTGGTGGTGAATCATCACCCCGCAGCACCCGCAGGCAATCCCCCTTCGGATCTCCGAAAACAGTCCATCCCACCCCTCCTCGGGCCGGGTTTCCTTCCGGGTGTGGAGATCCACGTTTACCGGGAAATCGGGGAGACCCGGCGGCGGGGTCGGCTCCGCGCCCGCACTTCTTGAGATGAAAGAAAACCCCGCTTCCCGGAGGCAGGCCAGGGTTTCCATGCCGCACCGGTTCCAGGGCGGCGTGAACCCCGGAAAGAAAACATCGCCCATGACCCCCTGAAGGCGCGCTTTGCCGAGATGGATGTCCCGGGCGATCCGCCCGGGGCCGAGACGGTCGTCGAACTCCTGGTTCTTGCCGGTGACCGCGTGGCTGACGTGCCGCCACCCATGCTGGTGCCAGCACCACAGCCCCCGCCCGCCCCCGCCCATGGCCTGAACGGCCCGCCAGCGGTCCGGCGTCAGCCATGCCGGGACGACCGCCAGGGCAAGGGGCGTCTGATGGCGCCTGAACAGGGCCATGAGACGCGCAAAGCTTTTTCCGGGGACCCCGATATCGTCCGCCCGAAAAAAGATCGCAGGCGACGCACTCCGGCACGCTGAAAGGCCTTCGGCCACGGAGCGGTGCAGCCTTTCCCGAAGCCGGTCCGGCCTGGACTGCCAAACGGCGGACGGTTGCGTATTCATGACGACTCTCCTTCCGGGGTCAGTCCCTCACAGGTTCATCCACTCCGCCAGCCAGCGCGCGCTGGCTTGGGCGCCCTCGAGGTCGAGGGGCGGCCGCCTTCGGGCCGCATCCCGGCCGTCCCTCCCGGCAAGACAGGCGGCCATGAGATCTGCAAGCCGCCGGGGTGCCAGGTCCCCGTCCGTCAGTACCCGGACGGCGCCCAGGCCGGCCAGGCGCTCGGCCCGAAGGCGCTGCTCACGGTTCTGGGAAAAAGGCCACAGCAGGGCCGGGCACCCGGCCGCCATCACGTTCATGCAGGTGTTGTATCCGGCCATGCTGACCGAAAGATCGGCCGCCGCCAAAAACGAAAGGAAATCTGCCGTAAAGGTCGACACGCGAATGCGTTCTCCGGAAAAGCCTGCAATCTTCCCCGCCCAGTCCGCAGGCATGAACGGCCCGGTAAAGATTTCGAGCCGGCCCTTGCCCGCCACCCGGCCAAAGGCCGCCGCCGC
>NZ_JBGSQX010000147.1:0-129321 GCF_041737845.1 Desulfococcus sp. | reverse complement strand
GAAGCCCGGCGGCGCGTTCAGGCCGGTTCCCACGGCCGTGCCGCCGATGGCCAGGGGGTAGAGGCGATCGAGGCACCCCCGGGCCCGCTCGATCCCCAGTTCGATCTGGCGGGCATATCCGGAAAACTCCTGGCCCAGGGTCAGGGGTGTCGCATCCTGAAGGTGGGTCCGGCCGATTTTGATGATATCCCGGAAGGCCCGGACCTTCTCGTCCAGGGCCTGGCGGAGGTGGGACAGGGCCGGAATGAGCCGGTGCGTGACGGCTTCCACTGCGGCGATGTGCATCACCGCGGGAAAGGTGTCGTTGGAGGACTGGGACAGGTTGACATGGTCGTTGGGGTGCACCGGGCGCTTGTCCCCGCGACGGCCGCCGGCCATTTCACTGGCCCGGTTGGCGATGACCTCGTTGGCGTTCATGTTGGTCTGGGTGCCGCTGCCGGTCTGCCATACCACCAGGGGGAAATGATCGTCCAGGTCCCCCCGGGCGATCTCCTCCGCCGCCGCGGCAATGTGCCGGCCGACTTCGGGATCCAGAACCCCCAGGGCCATGTTGGCCTGGGCGCAGGCCTTTTTCAGGATGCCAAAGGCGCGAATCACCTCGCGCGGCATCCGTTCGTCCCCGATGGGAAAATTTTCAAGGGAGCGCTGGGTCTGGGCCCCCCAGTACCGGTCCGCCGGCACCTCGATGGGACCCATGGAATCCGTCTCGGTTCTCCAGTCCATGGCAACCTCCTTGGCGCTTTGATTGATGGGAAATATATTCAAAAAGATGCAAAACCCTAAGGGGCTAAAAATAGTCACCCCCGCCCCGTCGTCAATGTGCGGCATGGGCCGGTGCGGTTTATGGTGTGGTGCGACCACCGGCACCCGTCGCATCCCGCCCTCAACAGATGCGTGCCGGCCGGAAGGTCTCCAAAAAATGCCGATATTCAATTGATTATAGACTTTTTGCGATTAAAAACAGGACGTCACATTCGACATCAGGATCTGAAAAAAAATAATTGACAAATGAAATTCATCAAGTTAATTAAGCTCCATGGTCCTACCATCATAGATATTTCAGCATGGCGCCGGCGGTTTTTCCCCAGGGGGACGCGCGGAGTCTTCGGATGTCTGTGGAAAGGCTTGAAACGCCGGTCCGGCATGTATCCCGGGGGCGGCCCTGCCGTCGCCCCCCAAAAGCGAGCCAGTCATGTTCAACCCGGTCGATGGAAAAGAAATTACCGACAACATCGCCCTTCAAATCGAAGCCGCCATTTTGAACAATGAATTCAAACCGGGCGAAAAGCTTCCCAGCGAACGCGATCTCCAGAACCTTTTTCAAACCGGGCGGGGCGTCATCCGCGAGGCCCTTCGGGAACTGAAGCAGAAAGGCCTCATCGAAACCCGGCGCGGCGGAAAGGGCGGCACCTACGTCAAGGAGGTGGAGGCCTCCGAGGCAAGCGAAGGCCTGGCCCTCCTGATCCAGCAGCAGAAGATCGCCATCGAAAACCTCATCGAGTTCCGCGAATCCATGGACCGCACCGTCACCATCCTGGCCATCTCCCGCGGAAAAGACGGGGAGGCCCAGGCGCTCCTGGACCTCGTGGGCGAACTCGAACGGGCCGGCCTTTCGGATGCCCCGGATATGGCCCGCATCATCGCGGTCGACCGGGAACTGAACCTGCGCCTGGTGAAGATGACCCGGAACCAGATGTTCGAATGGATCATGCGGACGATCCAGATCGGTTTCGGCTCCTACGACCACATCCTTTATGAAGACAGCTACTACCGGGAGATCACCATCCGGAACTGGTACGAAACGGCCGTCGCCATCTCCCGGCGCGAGCCGATGAAGGCGCTCTCGTTCATCGGTCATCATTATGTCATGCTCAACCGGTGCATCCAGGAAAGCGAACTCAAACCGCAATGACACCCGCCATTCCCCCAACACCAGCGCCGGCATCCCCTTCCCGCCCATTCCGTGCCGCCGCTCCGGAGATGCCGCGATGCTGAAGGCCATCCACGTAACCAAGAAGTTCGGTGAACTCGTCGCCGTCAACGACCTCAGCTTCGATGTCGAAAAAGGTCAGATTTTCGGCATCGCCGGACCCAACGGGGCCGGGAAATCCACCGTCTACAACCTCATCACCGGATTTTTCCCGTTCGACGGCGCCATCGAGTTCGAAGGCAGAAACATCAGCGGGATGCCGACCCACCGGATCGCGCAGTTGGGCATTTCACGCACCTTCCAGATCCCCCGGACCTTTCCGAGCCTGACGGTTGAAAAAAGCGTCGGCGTGGGCAGCCGGTTCGGCGACCCGGGCGGCTTCGACCGCAACTACGTGGACAGGATCATCGATTTCATGGGCCTCGAAGCGGTGCGGCGCGAGACGACCGGCCAGCTCAACCTCCTGGGGAAAAAAAAGCTGATGATCGGGGCGGCCCTGGCCACGCGCCCCAAACTCCTGATGCTCGACGAGCCCATGGCCGGCTCCAACACATCGGAGATCAAAAGCCTGATGCACCTGATCCAGGCCATCAACACCGATCTGGGGGTCACCATCATCATCATCGAGCATTTCATGAAGGTGCTCACCGAGTTGACCGGGACGCTCCTCATCATTCAAACCGGGACGAAGCTCTGCTGCGGGGATCCAAGGGAAGTCACCAGCGATCCCAGGGTGATCGAATCCTATTTGGGGGAAGCATATGCTGACGGTATCCCGTCTTGACGCCTACTACGGCCAGTTTCACGTCCTGAAGGACATCTCCCTCGAGGTGAAAAAGGGAGAGGTCGCGGTCATGCTGGGCCCGAACGGGCACGGCAAGAGCACCCTGCTCAAGGCCATCTGCGGTCTTGCGGAAAAGGTGGCGGGCAGGATCGAGTATCTGGGCCGCGAGATCACCGGCCTTCCCGCAGAAAAACTGGTCAATCGGGGGGTGATTTACATCGCCGAAAATCGCGAGCTGTTCCCCCAGATGACGGTCATGGAGAATCTCAAGCTGGGGGCCTACTCCAAAAATGCCCGGCAGCATGAAAAAGAGAACCTCGACAAGGTGTTCGGCCTCTTTCCACGGCTTGCGGAACGCAAAAAGCAGCTCGCATCCACCATGAGCGGCGGCGAGGCCCGGATGCTCGCCATCGCCAGGGGCCTGATGTCCAACGCCGATTTTCTCTGCGTCGACGAACCGTCCCTGGGGCTCCAGCCCAATCTCCGGCTGGAGGTGTTCAACATCATCCGGGAGGTCAACCGGCAGGGCAAAACCATTCTCCTGGTCGAGCAGAACATCCCGCAGATCACCCAGGTGGCCGACAAGGTCTTCGTCCTGGAGGAGGGGCGGATCACCTTCCAGGGAGACAGGAACGAAGCCCTCGGCAACGACCGCTTGAAAGAGATCTTCCTGGGAATGTAGCGGCGCCGACCAACGACATTCCTTCAACCCGCCGGAGCCAATCAAGATGCTAATTGAACTCATCGATGTCATCATCAGCGGCCTGACCAACGGATCGGTCTATGCGCTGATGGCCGTCGGCCTGACGCTCGTGTACGGCGTGTCCAAGGCCTTCAACTTCGCCTATGGATCTTTTTTCAGCATGGGGGGCTACCTTGCCTGGGTGCTCATCGTTCCCCTGGGGGTCGCGGGGGGATACCTTTCGATTCTCGTCATCGCCGTCCCGGTGCTCCTGGCCATCGGATACGGGGTGGAACGGGCCATCGTTGCGCCGCTGAGGAAACGGTCGGACTGGGAGGTCAAGGTCATGATGATCACCCTGGGCCTGGCCCTTCTCCTCGACAATGCCTACGCGGTGGGTTTCGGGGCCCGCATGAAATCCCTGCCGGCCATGGTCGAGGGGGCCATGATCCTGGGGGACGTCGTCGTGTCCTACCAGGACCTGGTCATCTTCGTTCTCTCCATCGGCGGCATCGTCTGTTTCCGGTGGATCCTCAACAACACGCGGATCGGAATGGCCGTCCGGGCCGTCGCCCAGAACCCGGCCGGCGCTCAGATCGTGGGCATCCCCAAGGACATGATCTTCGGCGCCACCTTCGCCATCTCCACCGTGATGGTGGGCATCGGCGGCATCCTCCTCAGCCAGAAATACTTTGTCTCGCCCACCGGCGGATGGGACATCCTGGTGAAATCATGGGTCATCACCGCGTTCGGGGGGATGGGGTCCATCCGGGGCAGCCTTTACGCGGCCTTTATCCTGGGCATGCTGGAAGCCTTCGTGGGCTGGATATTCGGCATGACCTGGGTGCTGTTTGCAATGTTCGGCGTGCTGTTAATCATCCTGGCGGTGCGGCCCCAGGGACTACTCGGCAAGTGGGGTTGATCAATGAGCTGGCAACGCATGACCGTCATCATGGCCGTCATTTATGGTATCGTGGGCATCATGCCCGTGTTTGTGGGCGACGTGCGCTTCATCATGCACATCCTGATCATGTGCCTCATCTGGGCGGTGGTTGCCGCCTGCTGGGACCTCATCATGGGGTTTGCGGGCATCTTCTCCTTCGGCCAGGTGGCGTTTTTCGTCATGGGGGCTTACGGGTCCGCCATCCTGGCGTCCAAGCTGCAGATTCCGCCCATACTGGCCATGATCCTGGCCGGCGGCATCACCGCGGCGATCGGCGTCCTGGTCGGGCTGCCGTGCCTGCGGCTGAAGGGGGCCTATATCGCCCTGGTCACCTTTGCCGTCCACATGATTCTGGAGCCCTTCCTCAAGAGCGACATGGGGAGGTTTATCGGCACCGGGGGGTCCCGCGGGATTCTGACCATCCCGCCCATCCAGCTCTTCGGGATCACCTTCAGCTCCGCCGCGCCCGTCCCCTTCTTCTACCTGACCCTGATCCTGTCGATCCTCTGCACGGTGATCATCCTGATCGTGATCAAATCCTACTGGGGGACGGCGTTTCTCGCCCTGAAGGACTCCGAGGATTTCGCCGCAAGCCTGGGCGTCTCCGCCTTCAAGTACAAGCTCATGGTCTTCGCCCTGACATCCTTTCTCACGGGCATGATCGGCGGCTTTTACGGCCACTACGTCGGGATGCTCTCCACCCGGATGCTGGGCATCGACCTTTTCGTCACCCTCATGATCATGCTGGTGATCGGCGGCATCGGTGAATATCCGGGGGCCATCCTGGGGGCCTTCATCACGGTGACCCTCAACGAGATGCTGTCCCCCCTGGGACCCTACCGGCCGCTGATGCTGGGGGCACTGGTCGTCGCGCTGGTGCTGATCCTGCCCGACGGCGTCGTCGGCCTGATCCGGAAAATTTTCGCAGAGAATGCCGCCGAAGCCCGGGTGACGCGGTATTGACGCCCCTTTTGCTTCAGCGCCCTTGCGGCCGGAAGCCGGGAGTTCTCTGAACCCAACCGTTTTATAACCCGAAAAGGAGGAAGAAAAAGATGCAAAAACGCCTCATCATCGCTTTGACGCTTGCATGCGGCCTGATCGCCGGCCCCGCCGTGCTGTCCGCAGAAACCATCAAGGTCGGGGTCCCCCTGGCCATGACCGGACCCTACACCGACACCGGCGACAACTACTGGAAGGGCATCAAGATGGCCATCGACGAGATCAACGCCGGCGGGGGCCTGCTGGGAAAGGTCCTCGAACCGGTCCGGTTCGACACCCAGGATTTCTCCCCCGAGCGGGTCATGCAGGGCGCGGATTATCTCTGCGGCAAGGAGAAGGTCCACTCCGTCCATGCCGGATGGGCGGGATGGGGCCAGGACGTCCGCGCCTACGGCAAGTATGACGTGCCGTTCTTCTGCGACGACGGCTCCCAGGCCGCCGTGGACGTCTTCAGAACCGATCCCGAGATGTACAAGAACATCTTTCAGTTGACCGATACGGGCATCAACCAGGCCGAGAGCATGTTTCGCGTCATCATGGCCCTGCCCTACGAATATCCCAACAAGAAAGCGGTCATCATCACCGCCGACGACGCCTGGGGCACCGAGGTGGGCGACACCCTGGCCAAAAACTTCAAGGAGAAAGGCTGGGAGGTGGCCATGCACGAGGTCGTCCCCTACGGCACCCGTGAATGGGGCCCCATCCTCACCCAGATCCGCAAGGCCCAGCCCGCCGTGATCCATGTGGAGATCGTAAGCGCCCAGGAGGTCATCACCTTTTTCCGCCAGTTCATGAAGGCCCCGACCCGGAGCATCCTGAGCTATGGCTACAGCATCGTTCCCCGGGAGGTCGTGGAGACCATGGGCAAGGAAGCCGACGGCATCATCGGCGAGGTGCCCACGGCCATGCCGACCCCCGAGGCCCCGACCCCCGAGGCCCAGGCATGGGTGGACAAGTTCACCTCCCTCTACAAACACAATCCCCAGGCCGGCTCCTGGGCCGCGTACAGCGGCGTCAAAGCCTGGGCCTCGGCCGTTGCGGCCGTGGGCGACGAAACCAAGCACGCCGAGGTCATCAAATATATTCAGGACAACGGCTACAAGGGCGAAACCGGGTGGTGGAAGTGGGATGCGGACAACGTGATGCGCGCCGGCGGGGACGTGCCCATCGGCCACTACCAGGTCCAGAACGGAGAGCTGGTGACCATCTTCACCGACCCCCCGACCCAGCCCTATAAAAATTTTAAATTCATCCCCCCGCGCTGGATAAAATAACGATTTTATCCAAAACCCGCAGGGGCAGGCCCCTGCGAATTGTCCGTTTCCGGGGCAACCCCGGGGGGGATTGCCCCTGCGCAAAATCACACGTCGGGCATCAAGGCCGATGCCTTGACGCCCGACGACCCAAAAACGCAACATAAAGCGACCTTTCACCATGACAACAAGGGTGTTCATCAAAACCAATTTCGATCTCTGCACGGGCTGCTCCCTCTGCCAGCTGGCCTGCAGCGAGCGCCTGCTGGGGGGCTACAACCCCCACCGATCCCTGCTCCGGATCCGGCACGAGCAGGAGAATCTCTATCATTTCCCCGTGGTCTGCAACCAGTGCGCCAACCCCTACTGCGCGAATGTCTGCCCGGTGCAGGCGATCCGGAGGGACGAGACCACCGGCGCGATGGTCGTCGACCGGGCGGTATGCGTCGGCTGCAACCTCTGCAACCGCTACTGCCCCATCCATGTGGTGGGGGTCGACCCGGAGTTCAAAAAGTCCGTCAAGTGCGACCTCTGCGGCGGCGCCCCCCGCTGCGTCGCCGCCTGCCCGACGGGGGCACTGGAATTGATTTCACGGATGGAGGTGAACCATGACTGACGCTTACATGGGACAATTCCTCGTGGCGGACCTGGGCCGCCGAAGCGCCTGGACAGTGCCGGTGCCCCAGTGGCTGAAAAACGATTTCGTGGGCGGCAAGGGCTTCGGCGCCAGGCTGCTTTGCGACCTGGTCCCTGCCGGCGCCGATCCGCTGGGCCCGGAGAACGTGCTCATGTTCATGACCGGGCCCCTGACCGCGACGGCGGCCCCCAGCATGCGCGCCTGCGTGGTGACCCAGTCGCCCCTCACGGGGATCTACCTCGATTCGTTTTTCGGCGGACATTTCGGCCCGGAAATCAAGTATGCCGGATACGACGGCCTGATCATCCTGGGTCGGTCGGCCGACCCGGTCTATCTCTGGATTCAGGACGACCGGATCGAATTCCGCTCGGCCGAGGGGATCTGGGGCCTCGACGCTCTTGCCGCCAACGAACGGATCAAGGCCGACGTGGCCGACCCCGACGCCAAGGTCGTCACCATCGGCCAGGCCGGGGAAAACCAGGTCAAATTCGCCCTCATCAGCTGCGAATTCAACCGCCAGGCAGGCCGCGGCGGCGCCGGTGCGGTGATGGGGTCGAAAAACCTCAAGGCCGTCGCCGTCAAGGGGTCCCGCATGGTAGGCGTCCACGACCGGGAGGCGTTCCGGGAGGCATGCCGCATTTCAACGGCGGATATCGCGGCCAGCCCCACCTGCGACGCCCTCACGGACAGCGGCACCAGCAACGCGGTTCCCTGGTCCAACGCCGTGGGTCTTCTGCCCCACCGCAACTTTGTTGAGCAGGTTTTCGACAAGGCCGACCGTCTGGGCGATGAAGGCCAGAAAAAATACCTCTTTCTGGGCAAAGCCGCCTGCTTCGGCTGCCCCATCCGCTGCAGCCAGATGGGCGCGGTCCGGACCGGCAGATACGCCCACATGGTGACGGATATCGTGGAATACGAATCCGCCGCCCTCATGGGCAGCAACCTGGACATCCACGATGTCCGGGCCGTGGCCCATCTGGTGAAGCTCTGCGACCGCTACGGCCTGGACAGCATGTCCGCGGGCGGCGTCATCGGGTTCGCCTTCGAGGCTGCCGCAAACGGGGTCATCACGCCGCCTGCCGGCGTCGCTTTCGCCTTTGGCAGCGTCGCCGGCGCCGAATACCTGATCCGGTCCATCGCCCTCCAGGAGAATGAGCTGGGAAGGCTCCTGGGCCAGGGCGTCCGCCGGGCATCGAAAACCCTGGGCCGGGGCACCGAAGCCTACGCCCTGCACGTCAAGGGCCTCGAGGTCCCCGGATGGGCGCCGAGAGGCACCCCGGGCATGGGGCTCGCCTACATGACGGCCGACCGCGGCGGGTGCCACCAGCGCGGCTTCATGGTCGCCTACGAGGTGGGCGGCCGGGAATACCGGGGCAAGACAGTAGAGACGTATACGCTGGAACAAAAGGCCGAGATCCTGAAGGGGGAACAGGATTACCTGGCGGGAACCGACGCCCTGGTGAAGTGCGATTTCGGGGCCTTCGGCGTGCGTCCGGAAAGCTATGTCCGGATGCTGAACGCCGCCACGGGGCGACGGGTAGGGCCGGATTTCTTCAGCGAGCTGGGCGAGCGGATCTGGAACCAGATCCGGCTGTTCAACCTCCGGGCGGGTCTGACGGCCGGGGATGACCGCCTGCCCCGGCGGATCGTGGAGGAGCCCCTGCCCGGCGGACCCCACAAAGGGCGGCGCATCAGCGAGGAGGACATGGCGTTCATGCGGGCCGATTATTACCGGAAGCGCGGCTGGGACGCGGACGGGAAGCCGACCGCGGAAACCCTCTTCCGCCTCGGGCTCACCCAGAAAAACCAATTCGACATCACCGCCGGCAGGGGAAACCGGCTCGCATCTCCCAACGGCATTGGGATTGAATGAGGAAAAAAATGGCGACAACACACTACGACTATATCATCGTCGGCGGCGGCTCCGCCGGCTGCGCTCTGGCCAACCGCCTGAGCACCCATCCCGAGCATAAGGTGCTAATGCTGGAGGCCGGCCGCCCCGATTATATCTGGGACATCTTCATCCACATGCCCGCGGGCCTCACCATCCCCCTCGGCAACAAGCTCTATGACTGGTGCTACGAGAGCGAACCCGAGCCGCACATGAAAAACCGCCGCATCTTTCACGGCCGGGGCAAGGTCCTGGGCGGATCCTCCAGCATCAACGGCATGATCTACATCCGCGGCAATGCCATGGATTACGAGCGATGGGCCGCAGACGAAGGGATGGAAAACTGGGATTACGCCCAATGCCTCCCCTACTTCAAGCGGGCCGAGACCCGGCTCATCGGCGCGGACGCCTACCACGGGTCGACCGGCCCCCTCTACCTGGAGACGGGCCCGTGCAAAAACCCCCTCTTTTCCGCCTTCCTGAAATCGGCCGTGCAGGCCGGATATCCCCTGACCGACGACGTCAACGGCTACCGGCAGGAGGGGTTCGGGGCCTTTGACCGGAACATCTACCGCGGACGCCGCCTGAGCGCCGCCCGGGCCTACCTGCACCCGGTCAAGGGGCGACCCAACCTCAAGGTCGTCTGCCGGGCGCTCGCCACCGGCATCCTGTTTCAGGGAAAACGGGCCGTCGGGGTGGAATTCGTCAAGGGAAAGGGCGCCGCGACAAAGGTCTACGGCAACGAAGTGATCTGCTGCGGCGGTTCGATCAACTCCCCCCAGCTCCTTCAACTCTCGGGCGTGGGCAACGCCCGCGATCTCGGCCGCCTGGGCATCCCGGTGGTGGCGGATCTTCCCGGCGTGGGCGAGAACCTGCAGGACCACCTGGAGGTCTACGTCCAGTACGCCTGCAAGAAGCCGGTCTCCATGGCGCCGGCCCTCAGGTGGTGGAACAAGCCGTTCATCGGCTACCAGTGGCTCTTCCACCGCAAGGGCGCCGCCGCCACCAACCATTTCGAGGCGGGCGGGTTCATCCGCAGCAACGAGGAAGTAGCCTATCCCAACATTCAGTTCCACTTTCTGCCGGTGGCCATCCGGTATGACGGATCGCAGCCGTCGAAAGGGCACGGCTACCAGGTGCACGTGGGCCCCATGTACTCCGACGCCCGGGGTTCCCTCAAGATCACCTCCCGAGACCCCAGAGTCTACCCCAGCCTGCTTTTCAACTACCTCTCCACCGAGCAGGACCGCCGCGAATGGGTCGAGGCCATCCGCTGCGCCCGGCGCATCATGAGACAGCCGGCTTTTGAGGAGTATAACGGCGGAGAGATCTCCCCCGGCCCCGGGGTTTCGACGGACGAGGAGATCCTTGACTGGGTGGCGAGAGACGGCGAGACGGCCCTCCACCCCTCGTGCACCTGCAAGATGGGCGTCGACAAAATGGCCGTGGTCGACCCGGGGTCCCTGAAGGTCCACGGGCTTACAAACCTCCGGGTGGTGGATGCCTCGGTGATGCCCTACGTTACCAACGGCAACATCTATGCGCCGGTGATGATGATCGCCGAAAAAGCGGCGGACCTCATCCTGGGAAATACCCCCTGCGCGCCGGAGAACGTTCCGTTTTACCGGCATCAGCCTGATGGAGGGAACGCGTGAACCCGCGCGGGTAGACCGCATCCGCCGTCTCGTCGACGGCGGGTCATCCCCCCGCCGCCCCGGTTTCAACCCGTCGTTCGACCCCGGTATGCCTCTTTGATTTTGCTCAGGAGTTCCTGGAGTTCGCAGGGTTTTGACAGGTAGCCAACGGCGCCAAGGGCGATTCCGTCCCGGGCGGCTTCCGCGGAGCCGTGTCCGGTCAGCATCACCACCGCCAGATTCGGATCCATTCGCTTGAAGACTTTCAGCACCTCGATACCGTCCATGTCTTCCAGCTTCAGGTCCAGAACCGCGACATCGAAATCCTGTTTGCGCAGGGCCTGGATCCCCTCCTGGCCGCTGGACGCCTTGACGACGGACAGCCCGCGCTTCCCGAGGCGGTTGGAAAGGACATGCAGATATTCCTTTTCATCATCCACCAGAAGGACCCGAATGGGTTCTTTCTCCGAATCCGCGTCATGGCCGCCCTTTTTCTCTTTCATGTTGCCCTCTAAGCGCGGCGCCCGATGATTTCTTTCATCCGGGCTTCGAGGATTTTTTCCTCATGGGCCGTCTTTTTGGAGGCGGCCTCCTCCACCTTGCGGAGCAGCACATCCATCTCGCAAGGCTTCATCAGATAGTCGAACGCCCCCAGCTTCATGCCTTCAATCCCCGTTTCGATGGTGGCATGGCCGGTGAGCATAACGACCTCCACCAGCGGGAATTCGCCCTTGATCCGCCTGAGCGTCTCGATCCCGTCCATGCCCGGCATCTTGACGTCGAGGATCACCACCTCGATGGAAGGCTGCCGGGCTAGCTGATCCAACGCTTCCTGGCCGCTGAACGCGGTGACGATCTCCAGATTTCTTTTTCCCAGGCGCTTTGTCATCGTTTCGACGAAAGGGACTTCATCGTCCACCAGGAGCACTTTCGCTATGGCCATGATTCATTCCTCCTTGAGGGGTTCGAGGCGTTCCCCCCGGTTTTCATCTGATTATTCCGCCGGAGTGTCCGGCGGTTTCTTGTCGAAGGCCGGCAGCCGTATGCAAAACTTCGTGCCCTCGTCCACGGCGCTCTTCACATCGATGTCGCCGCCCATCTTCTTCACGATGCCGTAGCAGATCGACAACCCGAGTCCGCTCCCCTTTCCCACCGGCTTGGTGGTGAAAAACGGGTCGAAAATCCGGCTCATGTTGGCCGCGGGGATGCCGCAGCCGTTGTCGGCGATGTCGATGACGATGTTGCCTCCCTTGAGGGACGTCTTGATCTCGATCTTCCCGTTTATCCCCTTTTTATGGATCGCGTAGATCGCGTTGTTGATCAAATTGAGCAGGATCTGCTGGATTTCCGTGCTCGAAACGTGAACAGTGGGAAGGTCTTCCTGAAGGCTCGTCTCGATCAGAACATTATCGTATCGGGCCTGTTTCTCTGAGAGGGCGACCACCTCCTCAATCAGCTCGTTCAACTGGAGTTCGTGAGCTCGGGAATCGGATTTGCGTGCGAAGCTCAACAGCTTGTGGGTGATCTCCTTGCACCGGACGCCCTGGTCGTGAATCTGCTTCAAGGATCTCTGGATCTCGACGGCATTCTTGAGGTGATCGAGGTTTTCTTCCGCAAGCAGGTCTTCTATCCATCCGGCCTCCTCCATCATGATGGCGACGGGATTGTTGATCTCATGCGCAATGCCGGAAGCCAGCTCGCCGACGGATGCCAGTTTTCCGGTCTCGATGATCTGCTGGTTCATCAACTCCTTTTCCCGGTCCAGGTCGACGAAGCGATTGACGATGACCCTTGACAGGAGCATCACGGTCAGAAGAACGCAGAGCCCCGCGATGCATAGAATGATGATGGCGACCCGCTGGGCCTTGATGTGATTCGAGAGGGCATCCGCCTTGTCCTGCTGGTAGACCAAAAGCCAGTCCTCTCCCTTGAGGAAAGCGCCGACGAGGACGCTTATGCTGCCGGTTTCCGGGTCTTTTCTCTCGACGATATGAATCTCATTGGCATACCGCTTGCCGCCCTTGATCAGCTCGTACAGACGGCGCTGGTCGCCGCCGTTGCTCCCGGCGGGCGGCCGGGTCTGAAACTGTCCGTCCTTGTTGAGGATGAAGGCCATCCCGGTTCGGCCCATGCGGAGGTTCTCGACCAGGGAATTGAACGAGAGAAAGGAGATGGTGGATCTCAGGATCCAATACCCTTCCGGCGACTGGTGCCTGACCGAGACAATAAAATGGGGTTTTGCCCGCAGTCCCAGGAACACGTCGCTGACATAATGACGACTGGCGATGGCCTTCCTGAACCAATCGGCCCCGGCATAATCGGCGCTTTCCAGTTCATACGGGCCGGCATAGGAAAGCTGGCGGCCGTATTCGTCCACCACGCCGAGATCTTCGAAAACGGTGCCGTATTCCCGTTGAAGCAGGGCCAGCCTGTTTTCCAGAAAACGTTCGTCTTGAAATTTCTCAAAAGGAAAGGATCCGGCGAGAAACCGGATATCGCTCAGTTTCTCTGCCAGGAAAGCGTCGATATTCTGTTCGTGCTTCAGCACCAGTTCCCCCAGGTGAGCGTATAGCCGCTCCTGGTAGGATTGCTGGAATTGACGCAGCAGAAAGAAACTGATCAGGGCCAGGGGGATGATGGACACCCCGATGAGAACCAGCATGATGCGCCGGGTCAGGTGCTGATAGTATGACCCATCCACCCGTTTTTCAGACATGATTGGTGCCATCCTCGCGCCCTAGATTCCGGTGCGCTCAAACTCGACTTTCTTGACCGCCCGCTTCAGCGCCTCGATGCTGTTGCCTCCCTTTTCAACCACGGCCGCACCGTTGGGCAGGTCACACAGCCAGTCGACGCTGGTGGGGGATATGTGCAGGATGATGGGCAGCGGGGGGATGAGGCTTCCCAGCCTCTTCATCAGGGCGAGTTCTTCGCAGCGGGGAATTTCAGGGTCGATGATCAAAAGGTCAATCCCTTCTCCGGTATGAATTCTTTTCATGACCGCATCGCCGTTGTCCGCAAGATAGACGGTATAGCCTTCGAGCGTCATCTCGCGTTTCAGGAATTCACGTATGTGTGCGTTTCGATCGGCGATGAGCAGATTGACGATTTTCTTTTTCACCGGCATCCTCATGGGTAGGGTTTCACCCGGAGAAAAGCAAGGCCGATGCCAGATGTACGTCAATCCCCAGCAAATATATTTGTTTAATATAATAGGTAAAAAATCAATTGAAATCAATAAAAAAAGTGCATCGGCAGTCTGGATGTCAACTTTTTTAACAGTGTGTAAAGCCGTGGCTCCGGGGAAGGCGGCGCGAAGTCCTTCGCAATAACGCCGTTTTAGGGGATTTTCGCCGACGGGAGACCCCTAAAATAATTCTCCGATCTCGTTTTTGAATGTGGTATGTTTTTCATGGCGCTGCGCATGTCCCGCGCGGGAGGCGGGTCCTGCCGGGTGCGCCGCTGCCGGCCATTGCGACAAATGATGACAGGAGATTCCAAATCATGCGGTTTCGACCCTTCAACCTTCGATCCCGGATTTACCTGATCCTGGCGGGACTGGTGATGATGGCCGCCATGGGCGGCGTCGTAACCGTCTGGAACACCTTTCGGATCGAGCGTCTGCTGTCTGAAGTCATCAACAGCGACGTCACCGCCTTCCGGGTCGTGGTGGAGATGGAGGCGGCCCTGGTCAACCAGAAGGGATTTGTCACCTACTATTACATCGACGGCAATCCGGACTGGCTCCGGCAGTTGGGCGAATACCGCCAGATTTTCAGGAGATACCTCGATAAAAGCCGTCAGATCGCCTCCACTCCGGCTCAGGAAAAGGCCCTGGATGAGATCGCGACGGAATACCAGACCTATGTCGATACCAAGGATATCATTGTCGGACATTACCAGCGGGGTGAAAAAGAGGTCGGCGGCCGGCTTCACCAGAAAACGCGCCGGCATTTTTTCAAGATCCTGAGCCTGTGCGAGGAATACAAAAACCTGTATCTGAAGCAGATGCTCGCCGCGGAAAAAAATTCCCAGTTTCAGGCCAGGGCGATCCGGGCGGCGGCCTCCGTCGGCATTCTCTTCTCTTTTCTTCTGTCCACCCTCCTCGCCTTTGTCCTGGTGGAGCAGGTGTTCAAACCGGTCCGCGCGCTCACGCGCGAGACCGAGATCCAGGAGGGGGTGAAACCGATCGAGGAGAATGAGATTTCCGCCTTGAGCCGCAGCGTGCGGGGGCTGATTAAAGATGCGGGCGAAACCCATATCGAATTGCAGAAAAGCCGGAAGCACCTGATGGCGTCGGAAAAAATGGTGATGCTGGGCAAGCTCGCCGCCGGCACGGCCCACAGCATCCGCAACCCCCTGACATCCGTAAAGATGCGGCTTTTTTCCCTCTCCCGGTCCCTGGTCCTGACGGCGATCCAGCAGGATGACTTCAATGTCATCTCCGAAGAAATTCGGCATATCGACACAATCGTCCAGAACTTTCTTGAATTTTCGAGGCCGCCGCGCCTCAACATGCAGCCCGTGAGCCCCTCCAACGTCGTCGACAATGCGGTGAAGCTGCTGGAGCATCGGTTGAGATCCTACGGGGTCCAGGTGGAGGTGGAGCGGAAACGGAAATTGCCGGAGGTCGCGGCCGATTCCGAGCAGATGAAGGAGGTCCTGGTCAATCTCATCATCAACGCCTGCGAAGCCATGCGGACCTCGGGAAAAATCATCATCCGCGAGGATCTCGGAAATGACGGCAACGGAAACCGCACAGCGGTCATCCGCCTGAGCGACACCGGCCCCGGAATCTCGGAGTCCATGAAAATCAAGATATTCGAACCGTTTTTCACGTCCAAGGAGGAAGGGACGGGCCTGGGGCTCAGCATCGCCATGAAAATCGTGGAAGAACACAACGGCTTGCTGGATGTTGAATCGGTCGAAGGCCAGGGGGCCACGTTTATCATCACGCTCCCCGTGAAGCCGCCGCCCGCCGAGGCGTGACCATCGACATGCCCCGATGCCCGAAGGCGTTTGCGGCCCCATTCAAAGGAGATTCATGACCCACACAAGCACCATTCTGATCATTGACGACGACGACCAGCTGCGCGCCAGTTTCGTCCGACTGCTGACTGAGGAGAACTACAGCGTTACCAGCGCGGCGTCCGGGGAGGCGGGCCTTCGCATCATCGAAGACGCCCTGCCCGACCTCGCGATCATTGACGTGCGGCTGCCGGGAATGAGCGGCATGGAAACCTTTCAGGCCATCCATGCGAGGGAGCCGAAGCTGCCCGTGATCATCATGACGGCCTACGGCACCACCGAAACCGCCATAGAGGCCACCAAGATGGGCGCCTTCGACTATATCCTGAAGCCGTTCGACATACCGGCGATGCTGTCAACGATCCAGAAGGGGCTGGAGGCCGGCAGGTTCATGAGGTCCCGGGTCAAGATGAACGCGCCCCCGGATGATACGGGGCAGGACGCCATCGTGGGCAGAAGCGCCGCCATGCAGGAGGTTTACAAAGTCATCGGCAGGGTCGCGGCCACGGATGCAACGGTTTTCATCCGGGGGGAATCCGGCACCGGCAAGGAGCTGGTTGCCCGCGCCCTCTATCACCACAGCAACCGCAGCGACAAGCCTTTCCTCGCCATCAACTGCGTGGCCATCCCCGAAACCCTGCTTGAAAGCGAGTTGTTCGGGTACGAAAAAGGCGCGTTTACAGGGGCCTCCCACCGCCGCATCGGCAAGGTCGAACAGGCCCATGGCGGAACCATTTTTCTGGATGAAATCGGCGACATGCCCTTGAACCTCCAATCCAAAATCCTGCGGCTGGTTCAGGAAAAGAGCATCGAGCGGCTCGGGGGGCGGGACACCGTTCCCACCGACGTGCGGATCATCGCGGCAACCAACCGGAACCTCGAGGCGGCGATCTCGGACGCCCAGTTCAGGGAAGACCTCTACTACCGGCTCAAGGTGGTGACCATCTGGCTGCCGCCCCTCCGCGATCGAAAGGACGACATCGCCGATCTCGTCAACTATTTCCTGCTGAAATTTTCAAGTGAAGAAGGGAAGGAAAACCCGGGCATCTCCCCGGCCGCGGTGGAGAACCTGCTGGCGTATCACTGGCCTGGAAATATCCGTGAGTTGTCCAATATCATTCGAAAGACATTGATTTTCAACCGGGGCACCCCGATTTCGGCCGAGGAGATCAGCCAGGCGCTTAACGAGAAGGGGCAGGCGGAATCGGAAAACCGCAGGGATGCGAACGATATGCTGGTGCGGTATGTCCGGTCCCTCCTCCAGACCAAAGGGAAGGAGAACCTGTTCGAAACCTGCATGGATCAATTCGCGGGTCTCATCGTAAGGGAGGCCCTGAACATGACCAGCGGCAACAGAAGCCTGGCCGCCAAGCTCCTGGGGGTTTCCCGGCCCACGCTCCACTCGAAAATCGAAAAATTCGGCATCGGGTTTGAAACCATCGCCAAAAACGAATGATGCGCCGAAGGGGGCCTACGGGGAATCCGCATTCCTCCGGGAGCGCCGCCATCCCAGCCATCCGGCCGCCGCGGCCGCGGCCAGGACCGACGCCGGAAGCAGGAAGGCGTATACGAGCATGCCGCAGGCGGCCACGGTGAGTATCGCTGCGATGCACAGCAGCACGAGGGTCCTGAGGGAGGATGCGATGGACAGGGTATACCGGCTGGAGCAGCGGACGGACAGCTCGATGGGATGCTCCGCCGGGGGGCGATCCATCCGGGGATTCACGGCGACGCCGCCGAAGGGCCGGCCGGCTTCGGCCGCCTGCCGAAGGATGCGAAACACCGGCTGGGGCGTTTCCGGCCGAGCGGCCCGGTCGATCTCCTTCCGGAGAGCGGGGTGCTCCCGAAGCGCCTGAACCAGTGTGTAGCGGCCCGCGCCAGTCTTGCGGGTCAGGTCATAGGCCTGGGCCGGTGTCAGGGCCAGGGCCGCCGGCGCCATGGCGTAGACCCAGGCGGTGCCCGCCTTGTGCTTCCGGATGAAATTGCCCAGATCGCTCCGGGAGGGATCGCTGATTCTGGCGAGGGTTCCGGATGCGGCCGCCGCCGTGACCTCCCTGCCCGAGGCCCTTGAAACGGCTTTCGCGACATCCCTTGCCTTCAGGGCGGCCCCGGTCATCAGGGCCTCCACGACCCGCCGCGCATTTTCGGGAGCGGGGTCTTCCATCCCCGCCGTCAGATCCGCAGGCCCGCTCATGAGCCCTCGTTGATTCTTTCCCTCAGTTTGCCCGAGCACTTGAAGGTGACCACCTGCCTGGGCGACAGCAGCATGTCGTCTCCGGTGGCGGGATTTCTGCCCCGGCGTTCCTTTTTGCTTTTTACGCAGAATTTCCCGAAACCGCTGATGAGGACGTCTTCACCGCCGGTCAGGGTCCGCTTCATGATCTCCAGCAGCGATTCAATGAGGTCCGTCGCCTCTTTTTTGGAGAACCGTAACTGGTTCTGGACTTCCTCGATGATAGATGCCTTGGTTAAAGTCATTCGTTTCTGATTCCTCCGCCGTTACGGCAACGAACCCCGAGATTGGAATCCATCACGTCAAATCTCCATGGGGGTTGTGATGTTTAAACCAGTCGATCAGCCTGCCGGCGACGCTTCCCCAACCGGGCACCAGCGGCAGTTCCTGAGGCCCGAACCAGCCCGCCTCCATGACTTCCTCCCCATCGATCGATATCTCCCCCGACGCCCACTCCGCGGTGAAGGCGACCATGAGCGACCCAGAGAAGGGCCATGGCTGGCTGCCGAAATACTTCAGATTTTGGATGCGGATCCCGGCTTCCTCCATGACCTCGCGGTGGACGCAGGCCTCCAGGGTCTCTCCCAGCTCGACATACCCGGCCAGCACGCTGAAAAGCCGTTGACCCGGATAGCGTCCGGATCGCCCGAGCAGAATCCGCCCCTCCCGGATCACCGCGACGATGACGGCGGGGGAGATGCGGGGATGGTTGGTCACCCCGCAGGTTGTGCAGATCGCTGCGCGTTCGGTCGGCATGAGGCGGGTTTCGGCGCCGCACCGGCCGCAATACCGATGGGTGCGGTCCCACCGGACCGTCTGAAGCGCCGTTCCCGCCAGACCATAAACGACTTCGTCAAACCGTCCGAAAAGTTGGCGCAGGTTCACAAACGCCATGCCGTCCGGCAAGGGGGCGTCATCCGCCAGATTACCCGCATAGCACGGCACCCCGGAAAGGGCGCCCAGGCGCAGGATCCGGGACAGATGCAGGTCCAGCGAAGCCGGCGTCGGCGACTGGGGTATCCGCGCGGTGTCCGCCCCCGCTTCCACCAGAAGACTGTCCTGGCGAAACAGGAACCAGAGCGCCGTTGCTTCCGACAGGGTTCCCGCGACAAAGGATAGTGACGGCTCAAAAATCATCGTATTGGAGATGTCGCCCATGCATGTCCCCAAAAACACGATGAGACTGGCAGGGCAAGTCTCATTGTGATGGAAGGATATTGTTTTATACTCAAATTACCATAGGTTGTAAAGAGAAGTTGCGGTCGGGTGCTCATTTTGTTATCCAATGGGCGGATCCGTTCCCTACGGCCTGCTGCGGCCGGGGGGAAAGCGCCGCCTGCCGACCCCGCCGCGATCAAAGATGCGCTTCTCGCATCGTTTGGCGCCGGCCGAAGAGGAAAAAAGATGCCGACCATCCGCGAACAAATGATCGATCTCCTGCTGACCGGAGAATATGATGCCCATGAGCTGTCCCAGCACTTGAGGATTCAGGAAAAAGAGGTCTACCTGCATCTGCCCCACATCGCCAAAACCCTCGCGCCCCGGAAGCGGAGGCTCACGGTCGTTCCGGCCGCCTGCATCGCCTGCGGGTTCGCGTTCAGGGACCGCTCCCGCTTTGAAAAGCCGGGGCGATGTCCTGTGTGCCGCAGCGAACGGATCCGTTCACCCCGGTTTTCGATCGCTTAGGGCGCTTTGGTTATCGCCGCCCGAGATCGAAGCGCAGGGTTCCGGAGAACGGCGTCCCGGGCGCCCGCTTCCGGGTTTCAGGATGGGTCGGCCGGGTGGACGCAAAGGATGCCTTGGGACTCGAATGGAATCTATTTCTTGGGGAGCGAAGGCTTTGACGAGCCGTAGCCGTCGGCGTACCATCCCCCGCCCTTGAGGGAAAAAGAACAGCAGGACATGATCTTCTTGGCGCTTCCGCCACATTGGGGGCAGGGGACCTCTTCAGTGCCCATTTTCACCAGGGCTTCGGCGAGCTTTCCACACGATGGGCATTCAAACTCGTAGTACGGCATTTCAACACTCCTCCCGTGATGCGGTCATGAAGGGGTCCATGTAGCAGATCGGCGGCCCCGTGGCAAGTTTTTTTACCGTGACGGCGGCCGTGACCTCATAACCCGTCGTGGGCCGTCCGCCGGATGATCTCATCCTGCAGCTCCGGGGTCAGGTCGACGAAATAATCGCTGTAGCCCGCCACCCGGACGATGAGGTCCCGGTAATCGTCGGGGGCCGCCCGGGCCCGCTTCAGGGTTTCCGCGTCCACCACATTGAACTGGATATGGTGCCCGTCCAGCTTGAAATAGGCCCGGACCAGGTGGGCCAGCTTGTCGATGCCGGTATCGTCTGCCACCACCTGGGGGAGAAACTTCTGGTTGAGAAGGGTCCCCCCGGTCCGGAGGTGGTCGATCTTGGCGGCGGACTTGATCACGGCCGTGGGCCCCCGGCGGTCCGCCCCCTGCACGGGGGAAATGCCCTCGGAGAGCGGCGCGCCCGCCTTCCGGCCGTCGGGCAGCGCCCCGATGCGCCCGCCGAAATAGACATGGACCGTCGTGGGCAGCAGGTTGATGCGGTGGACGCCGCCCCGGGTGTTGGGGCGACCGTTGATCGCGCCGTGGTAAAGTTCGAAAACCCGGCGCATGACGTCATCGGCCTCGTCGTCGTCGTTTCCGAATTTGGGCGTTTCGTTCAGCAGCACATCCCTCAGGGCCTCATGGCCCGTGAAGTCGTCCTTCAACGCCCGGAGGAGATCCGCCATGGCCAAGGTCTTCTGCTCGAACACATGGGTTTTGACCGCCGCCAGGGCGTCGGTGATGGTGCCCAGCCCCACGCCCTGGATGTAGGAGGTGTTGTACCGGGCGCCGCCGTCGGTGTAGTCTTTTCCCCTTTCGATGCAGTCGTCGATAAGGAGCGACAGGAAGGGCACCGGCATCCAGGCGGCGTGAATCCGCTCGATGATATTGTTCCCCTTGATCTTGATGTCGACGAAATGCCTGAGCTGCCGTGAAAAGGCCTCGAAAAACTCCTCGAAATCGGCAAAATCCGCAGGCGGCCCGGTCTCGATGCCGATCATCTCCCCCGATGCCGGATCGACGCCGTTGTGGAAGGTCAGCTCCAGGATCTTGGGGATGTTGAAATAGCCGGTCAGGAAGTAGGCTTCCCTGCCGAATGCGCCGCTCTCCACGCACCCGCTGGCGCCGCCTTCCCGGGCATCCTCGATCCCCTTTCCCTGTCGGACCAGTTCCTGGACGATGCTGTCGGTGTTGAAGATGGACGGCTGCCCGTAGCCGGTCCGGACGATCCTCAGGGCCTGCTTCAGAAACCGGTCCGGGCTCTTCTTGCTGAGCTGGATCATGGCGCTCGGCTGGAGCAGCCGCATCTCCCGGATGACGTCCAGGATGAGGTAGGTCAGGTCGTTGACGGCGTCGCTCCCGTCCCGCTTCACCCCGCCCAGGTTGATGAGGGCAAAATCCGTGTAGGTGTTGCTCTCCCTCGCGGTGACGCCGGTCTTGGGCGGAGAGGGATGGTTGTTGAACTTGATCCAGAAGGCCTGCAGCAGCTCCCGGGCCCGGTCCCCGGTCAGGGTCCCCGCGGCCGTCTCCCGCCGGAAGAATGGGTAGAGGTGCTGGTCGAGCCGGCCGGGGTTGAAGGCATCCCACGGATTCAGTTCCGTGATGACCCCCAGGTGAACAAACCAGTAATGCTGGAGCGCCTCCCAGAAGGTCCGGGGCGAGTCGGCCGGCACCCGGCGGCAGATACCGGCCATTTGTGCGAGCTCCGCACGGCGTTCGGGATCCGCCTCCTTCGCCGCACGCTCGTCCAGCAGCGCCGCATAGCGGCTGGCATAGGCTATGATGCCGTCTGCGGCGACATCCATGGCCGCGAGCTGCTGCTTCCTGGCGAACGCGCCGGGGTCCCCGTAATAATCGAGGCTGGACATGGCCCGGGCGATCTCCTGCTTCAGATCGAGAAACCCCTTCCGGAAGAGCTTTTCCCCCAGGACCGTGTGGCCGGGCGTCCGCTGCTCCTGGAATTCGGTGAAAACGCCCGCACGGTAGGCGGCCTCCCAGTCGTCCGGGACCTCCTCGAAGATCTTCTCCCGAATCGATTTGCCTGTCCAGAAAGGGATGACCGTCTCCCGGTAGGCCGCCTTCGTCTCCTCCGACACCGCAAAGGAGACCTTCTCCCGGGAGTGGATGATCTCGAGGTCGGCCTCGCCGTGGAGGCAGATCTCGGGATAGGTCGGGGTGGCCTTGGGCGCGGGCCCCCGCTCCCCCACGATCAGTTCTCCGTCTCCCAGCCACAGGGATTTGTGCTCCATGAGATAGTTGAAATTGAGGGCCCGCTGCATGGGGACGGATGCCTTCTGGGCGATGCCGGATTGATAAAACGCCGTCACGAGAAGGGCCCGCTCCCCGGACAGGCGCTCCCGGGCGGCCAGGCTCTCTCGGCGCAACCAACTGATACGTTCGGTCATGACGTTATCCTCCCACGGTGACGGTGAAGCCGTATGATGCAAACCCATCCCGGATGCGGTCGATCACGGCCGGTGAGGGCGCCTCGGCTCCGCCCATCCTGTCTGCGGCGCCGAGTTTGCGGTATTTCCCTTGCGCAGTGCGGTGATAGGGAAGGATGGACACCTCCCGTATGCTCTTGAGATCCCGAACAAAAGCCGCGACGGCCGCGATGTTGTCCGGGGCATCGGTCATCCCTGGGATGGCCGGAAACCGGAGGAGGGCCGGTTTGCCGCTTCCGTCCAGGGCCTTCAGGTTCTCGAGTATCCATGGGTTCGGGACGCCCGTGAGTTCAAGATGCCGGGCCGGGTCCATCACCTTGAGATCATACAGGAAGAGGTCCGCCGCCGCCAGGATTTCCGAAAAGACCTCCGGGGGCGCGTACCCCGAGGTGTCGACGGCCGTGTGGATCTCCCGCTCCCGGCAGGCCGCAAGGAGTGCCCGCAGAAACGCCGCCTGAAACAGGGGCTCCCCGCCGGAAAACGTCGCACCGCCGCCGGATTCGTCGTAGAAAATCCGATCCTTTTCGATGTCGCCCATCACCGCAGCGACATCCACCTCGCGGCCGATGATCCCGGTTTTCACCACGCGGCCCCCGCCGCTCCGCAAAAGGTCCTTCCCAAGGAATTCCGGACCTTGCCGCAGCCCCTCGGGGTTGTGGCACCACGGGCAGGACAGGGGGCACCCCTTCAGGAAAATCGTGGTCCGGATGCCCGGTCCGTCGTGGATGGCGTATTTTTTGATGTTGAAGATCGTCCCCTTCATCGGGTCTCCGTTCCAATGCGCTCCGGTTTTCACGCGTGCCGCCGCAGGAAGCATGAGCATACCATGATTCCCGGGCAATTCGCAATCCAGGCCCTCCTTAACACCTCAACTTAATTTGACATCCCTTGTTTTTAGATTATCTTCCAACCATTATTGACGGTTCCGCAAAAAGGCCGATATCTGCGTTACGCGTATCCCTCGTCACTGCGGCGTACTATCCGTACGCCGCATTCCTCGGGATTCGCAAGCCTTGATCTCGACCTTGTTATAAAACCGTCTGAAAATCGACTTTTTGCGAATCCATCATTACTCACCGTTGAAACCGATGCCGGATTTTCTGAGGAGCTTCATGATGCTGAATCCTTTACACTGTGTGCGGCGAATGGCGATGGTCATTATGGTATTGACTCTCGGGCTTGCTGCCCTCTCGTGCGACGCCAAAAAGACGGCCTCCGAAAACACGCCGCCGACCATCCGCCACGACCTCCGCGTCCGGATCTTCCCCTCCGAGCATCGGCTTTCGGGCGCCGACACGATCACCCTCCCCTCGCCGGGCGACCGGAACCTCACCTTCTATCTCTCTGAAAGAATACGGGTCGCAGGCGTCCAGGTCAACGGCCGGGCTGTAAAATACCGCCACCGGTCGGGCCGCCTGGAGCTTTTCCCGCCGCCAGGGGAGGGAGGCGGCGAGATCACCGTGGCCGTCCGTTATGACGGCGTCTTCGACGATCCTGCGCCGGTCATGCCCGTCAACACCGACAACCCCGGCTACGGCGTCACCGGCACCATCTCGGAGACAGGGGTGTTTCTCCTGGGAGGCGCGGCCTGGTATCCCGTGGACGACGGCCCCGGCACCGCCATTCGCCTCGAGGTCGAAGCCCCCGAAGGCATGGTCGCCGTCACCGCGGGCAGATCAGCGGGCATCCGGACCGAAAACGGCCTGACCCTCTCGACATGGGAGATCGGCCGCGTCACCGAGCCCATCGCCCTTTCGGCCGGACCCTACGAGGTCAGGGAGGCCGCCGTGGGGAAAATCACCGTTGCCACCTATTTTTTCCCCGGGAGCCGCCATCTGTCGGCGGACTATCTTTCGGCCGTCGAGCGATTCATCCGCCTCTATGAAGATCTTTTCGGGCCTTACCCCTTTGAGAAGTTCGCGGTGGTGGAAAATTTCTTTCCCACCGGATACGGCTTTCCCTCCTACACCCTCTTGGGCACCCAGGTGCTCCACCTTCCCTTCATCAAGGAGACCAGCCTCGGGCACGAGATCGCCCACTGCTGGTGGGGCAACGGCGTGGGCGTCGATGCCTCCCTCGGAAACTGGAGCGAGGGCCTCACCAGCTATGTTTCGGATTATCTCTACCAGGAGAGGATCTCCGCCGAGGACGGCAGGGCGTACCGCCGCCAGCTCCTCCGCAACTACGCCGACATCATCCGCCCCGAAAACGACTTTCCCCTCGGCGCCTTTACCGGCCGCACCGACCCGCCGACCAAGGTCGTCGGCTACGACAAGGGCGCCATGGTCTTCCACATGCTCCGCCGCGAGGTCGGGGACGACGCGTTCTGGAACGCCCTCAGAACCCTCTACAGGACCTACCTCTTTCAGACGGTTTCGTGGGCGGAGATCCGGACAGTTTTCGAAGAGGTCCACGGCCGCTCCCTGGAACCCTTCTTCCATCAGTGGCTGGACCGGCCCGGAGCCGCAGTGCTCTCTCTGGAAGGGGTGACATTGGCTGAGGAAAACGGCGGCCGCCTCGTCACCGGAACCCTGCGTCAGGCGGCGCCGTGGTATCGGGTCCGGGTTCCGGTCGCGGTGCTCACCCCGGCTGGAGAAACCCGGGTCATGGTCGACATGGACGGGGAAAAAGCGGCGTTCGCGGTGGAGGTTCCGGCCGGTTCCGGAGCCCGCGGTGAGGACGGGACCCCCGAGGCGGTCATGGTCGATCCCGATGCGGACATCCTCCGGAGGCTCTATCCCGAGGAAATCCCCCCGTCGGTCAACAGCCTCCGGGGCTCGGACGCCGTTACGGCGGTCGTATCGGAGAGGCGTCCGGAGGAAGCGGCCCGGGCCCGGCTGCTCATCGCGGCCCTGGGCCTGGAAAATGCCGACGTCGTGGCGGAAGGCCGCCTGACGCCGGAGGCCGTGCGCAACCGGGATCTCATTTTCATGGGCATCCCGCGGGACCCCGGGCTGCTCCGGGGCGTGCCCGGGGCGGCGGCCATCGAGGGCAAGACCATTGTCCTCGGCCCCGAGGCGTTTTCTCTGGAAAACCATGCCGTCTTCATGGTCTTCCCCCACCCGGTGTCGGAGGGTCGCGTCGCCGCCCTGTTCTCGGCCCCCGACGGCCCGGCCGAGGCCGTCCTCCGCAAGATCCCCCACTACGGCAAATACAGCTACCTGGCTTTCAAGGATGAAAAGAACCGGCAGAAAGGCATATGGCCGGTCACCGAAAGCCCCCTGATTCACCGATTCCAGATCGAAACCCGCTCCTACCGGAGGCAGCCATGAAAAGAAACCCTTCCCTCGCCGGACTGGTGCTCGCCGCCGCCCTGTTGTGCGGCTGCATCGTATCGGCTTCCGAAACCCGCATCATGGACATCGAAACGGGCAGGGAGATGCCCCTTTCCGACCTTCTCCCCGAGTTGAAGAAGAACCGGATCCTCTTCGTCGGAGAGGTCCACGATCAGCAGGCGCACCATGAGGTCCAGCTGAGCATCATCCGGGCGCTCCACGAATCGGGCACGAAGGTGGCCATCGGCATGGAGATGTTTCGAAAGGACAGCCAGGCGGATCTGGACCGATGGGTCGAAGGGGAGATAACCCTCAAGGACTTCCGGCCGGTCTATGACGACAACTGGAACTTTCCCTGGCCGCTGTATGGGGGGATCCTGACCTACGCGAGGGAGAAGAGGATTCCCGTGGTGGGTCTCAACGTGTCAAAGGGGATCACACGTCAGGTGGCCAGAAGCGGCTTCCAGTCCCTTGACGGCAGACAAAAGGAAGCGTTGCCCATGGTCACCTGCCATGTGGATGAAAAGTACATGCATTTTATCAAGGAATCCTTTGGGCTCCATGGTCACGGCCGGCTTAATCTCACCTATTTCTGCGAAGCCCAGCTCGTCTGGGACAAGTCCATGGCTGTACATGCGCTGGAGTACCTCTTCAGCCGGCCCGAATCCCTCATGGTCGTCGTGACGGGAAAAGGGCATGCCCAGAAGATGGGCATCCCGGCGCAGATTCGAAAGCGAAGCAGCCTGCCTTTGACCGTCATGCTGCCGCAGCTTCCCGAAAGCCTGGTTTCCGGTCCCCAAGGCAGGGACGATGCCGATTACCTTTTCAGATCGCCCTGATGGCAGGCCATGGCGCAAAGCCGTGTCAATTGTTCCTGAAAAGGTTCATGGTATCTTCGATGACGATCGCCCTCAGGCTGTCATCCCCTGAAAAGTGGACCGAATTGTTCTCGGGATTATAGGTGACGCTGCACTCGTATTTGGCGCAGGCGCTGTTCAGCAGCTTGGATATGACCGCCAGGTTCGTGTTCTTGACGTTGATCGTTAAGCCATCCATGAGGGCACCTCCTTGTTTTAGCGTCATTTCTCTCATCTTGGATATCTTATACTAATTTAATCCGAAATTTGTCCCGGTAAAGGGGGTTGATGCGATATTTGGTTTTTTTCGAAAAAAACCGCTTCAGCCCCGGCTTTCGGGCACCCCGAGCTTCCGAAGCACGTAGACCATGGGGCAGGACTTGGAGAAGCCGTACTGAAAGAGATTGAGCCCCACAAAGGCGGTAAAAAAATACCACCCCGGATGCACCCAGGTTCCCAGTGCCAGGCTCACCAGAATAAACGTTCCCGCGATGACATGGATCCAGTCGTTGATGGTCATGAGTCACCTCCTTGGCATTAAGAATGTCGGGGGAGGTCAGCGGGGCCTGCGGCGACAGGATCTTGATCTGTCGCCGCCCCGTGCACTCCCCTTCTCTGTCCGGCCGGTTTGTTCCTTACCAGTGGCCGTCGACATTGGCCTCGCTGATGAACGGGAGCCGGCCCCGGGTAAAGGCCTCGACGGCTTCTTCAACGGTACCGAAGGTGTTGGCGTCATTGGCTACCTGGATTCCTGCGGCCTGGAGGGTTTTAAAGGCGTTGGGGCCGCAGTAGCCGGTGAGCAGGACATCGACCCTCCGGTCGGAAAGCCCGGCCGCCGCCTGGATGCCGGCACCCTTGAAGGCGTCTGCGTTTTTCCGGTTGTCGATGACCTCGACATCGGGGCTTTCCGAATCGACGATAAGGATGTAGGCCGCGCGTCCGAACCGGGGGTCGACCGCCGCATGGATGTCGGTTCCCTTGGAGGTGACAGCGATTCTCATGATGCGCTCCGTTCGGTTAATGGCCGCCACCGCCTCCGCAGACCTGGCTCTCATCGATCCTGGGCAGGGTCCCCGCAATCAAATCCTCGACCACCGGCTGGATATCGATTCTCTCGGCATCATAGTAGACATCAATGCCGGCTTGACGGAACCCCATGAGAGGCCGCATGCCGATGCCGCCCACGATCAGGGCGTTGACGCTGTTGCCGGCCAGGAGGTTGACCGGCACCATACAGCCGCCCTGCACATGCTCCTGGTTGGCCAGGGTGGATACCGACTGTATCCGGCCCTCGGCCACATCGATCAGGGTGAATACGTCGCAATGCCCGAAATGGCCTGCTCTTTTCCCGTCTATTCCGCCGGTTCCCACCGACGGCACCGCAATTCTGCCTTCTTTCATCATCAATGATTCTCCTTCGAAAATTCGTTTTTTTTCATCATGCGTTGTCCATCATGGCCGGAGACCGGGCGATCCTCCGCCAGATCTCCTTTACTATCAATGCAGCCTCGCCTTCGGGGTCGTACTCGACGATGGTCCGTCCCACGACCATGGCGCGGGTGAAGGCCGGGTCGAAGGGGATCCGCCCCACCACCGACATGCCGAGGCGCTCGGCGTGGCCTTCGATCTCGGCGGTCTTATCCGGGTTCAGATCGTACTTGTTGACGCAGACCATACCCGGCACCTTGAAATGCATCGCCAGCCGGACGGCCCGGTCCATGTCGTGCATCCCCGATACGGTGGGCTCGGTAACGATCAGGATGGCGGCAGCCCCGCCGATGGCGGCAATGACCGGGCAGCCGACCCCCGGCGGGCCGTCGGTGATGATGAGGCCCAGGCCCGCTTTCCCGGCCATGGACCGGGCCTCCTGACGGATCAGGGTAACCAGCTTGCCGGAATTTTCCTCGGCCAGGCCCAGTCGGGCATGGACCATGGGCCCGAACCGGGTGTCGGAAACGAACCACTGGCCGCAGGTGTTCTCCGGAAAGTCGATGGCTTTTTCCGGACAGAGATCGACGCAGACCCCGCAGCCCTCGCAGTCAATGGGATCGATCACGAATGTCCCGGAAACCTCGGCAACGGCCCCGAACCGGCACAGATCCCTGCAGGTGCCGCATCCCGTGCACCGGTCGGGAACGATGACGGCGGTGTTCCCGCCGGTAAAGTCCGTCGTCCTGCGGACCTCGGGTGCCAAAAGCAGATGAAGGTCCGCGGCATCCACGTCGGCGTCGCACAGGACCTTGTTCTCGGCCAGGGCCGCAAAACATGCCGTGAGGCTGGTCTTTCCCGTTCCACCCTTGCCGCTGATGACCACCAGTTCCTTCATTGTCCGCCCCCCTGTCCGAGGCACGCCGCTATGCTGCGGTAAAGTTCCCTGAAGCGGTTTTTCCACTCGGGCATGTCATCCACCATCATGATCCCTCTCGAATAGGCATGGGCAATTTTCCGGTCGAAAGGAATCTCCAGGAGCACCGGGATATTTTCCTCGGCCGCATATTCCCTGACCCGGTCATCGCCGATATCCGACCGGTTGATCACCAGGCCACAGGGAATGCCCAGGATCCGTACCGCGCCCACCGCGAGCTTCAGGTCGTGGAGCCCGAAAGGCGTCGGCTCGGTGACCAGGAGGACGAAATCGACCCTTTTCATGGCCGCCACGGCCGGGCACGAGGTCCCCGGCGGGGCGTCGATGATGGTGATCCGCTCCGGATCCCGGCAGGCGCGCACCTCGCGGATCAGCGGCGGCGACATGGCCTCGCCGACCCGCATGCGGCCGTGGACGAAGGCGATCTCCCGGGCCGTGCCCTTCTCGATCTCACCGATGGCGCGGCCGCCTTCCGTGATCGCCGACTCGGGACATACGGCCATGCAGCCGCCGCAGCTGTGGCACATTTCCGGAAAGGTCAGCACGGTTTCGCCGATGACGATGATGGCCTTGAACCGGCAGATCTCCGCGCATTTTTTGCAGTGGGTGCATTTGACCTCATCGATTTCAGGAACCGGCACGAAAACCGGTGTCGTCTCCGTTATCGTCGGCTTCAGGAACAGGTGTGCATTGGGCGCTTCGACATCGCAGTCCAGAATTTGGACGCCTGCGCCCATGGAAACCGCCATGTTGACCGCAACAGTGGTTTTTCCCGTTCCGCCCTTTCCGCTGGCAACGCTGATGATCATGGCGTGGCCCCCGCGGTCCGGGTCATCCGCATGACCCTGTCGAGCGTTTCGAGCAGGCTCCGGGATTCGCGCCGACCGGGCCGGGGCGAAAGCTGCACCAGGATCCCCAGCCCTTCGGTGGCTTCATGAAAGTCCTCCGGGGAAAGCGGGCTGACCAGGGCCACGGCGGTCATCGGGTTCCGGAAGGCCACCTGCCGGGCCAGCGATAATCCGGTCATGTCCTTCAGGGTCTCGTCGATGACGACCAGATCCACCTTCCTTTCCGATAAAATCTCCTGTGCCTCCGCCCCGGACGCCGTCAATTCGATCGAGGCGCCGCCTGCGAGCCCGATCTCATCGCTCATTTCCGCAAAGGATGCGGCCGGGCCCACCGCCAGTATCTCCATCATGTATCTCCTCCCGTCTGAAGCCGGCGGCACAGAACCTGCGGCGTGCGTTAGGCCGCCGCCATGTCGCCGGCAAGGTGAACACCTGAGGTAAAGCAAACGGCGTGCCACAATCACGGAAATCGGAGGCAAGGTTCCGGCGGGGACAGGATCGGGGCGGGAAAGGGAAAAGAGGGACGCGCGGCGGGGAAACATCCGATCAGCGGTCATCGGCCTTCAAGGGAATGTCATATTTTTTCATGTACTTCCAGACGGCCGTCCGGCTCATGCCCATGCGCCGCGCCGCCTCGGCCTTGTTCCAGCCGCAGTCGCGAAGCAGATCGAGGAGGCTCTCGCGGGTGGGCCTTTCCCTTCGACCCCGGAAGGCCCCGGCCGGGGCCGGATCCGGGGATGGAAACGGCCGGTATTCGACCTGCCGGATTTCGACGGGGAGGTCGAACACATCGATCTCGGCATCGGAACAGAGGACGAAGGCGTGCTCAACGGCGTTTTCGAGCTCCCGGACGTTTCCGGGCCAGGCGCAGTCCATGAGGATGCGCATGGCTTCGGCGGAGATGCTCCGGATCGCCTTGCCGGTCTTCTTGTTCTGGACGCCGATGAAATGGCCGGCCAGAAGCGGCAGGTCCTCCTTCCGCGCCCTCAGGGGCGGCACCTGGATGGGGAAGACCTTGAGTCGGTAATAGAGGTCTTCCCGGAACTCCCCCCGCCGGACCCGGTCGAAGAGGTCCCGGTGGGTCGCTGCAATGATCCGGATGTCGATCCGCCGTTTTTTCGACTCGCCGACCCGCTCGATCTCCCGCTCCTGGAGCACCCGGAGGAGCTTGACCTGGATGAGGGGGCTGACCTCGCCGATCTCATCGAGAAACACGGTTCCGCCGTCGGCCTCCTCGAACCGGCCCTTGCGGTCCCTTCCGGCGCCGGTGAACGACCCCCTCACGTGGCCGAAGAGTTCGCTTTCCAGGAGGGATTCCGATAGGGCGCTGCAGTTGACCGTAACCATGGGCATCTCGGCCCGGATGCTGTTGTAGTGAATGGCGCCGGCCACAAGCTCCTTCCCTGTGCCGCTTTCTCCGGAAACGAGGACCGTTGCCTCGCTGGCCGCGGCGGCCTCGATGGCGTCGAACACCTGCCGCATGACGTGGCTTTTGCCGATGATGTTGCCGAACTGGTGGAGTTCTCCCAGGCGCCGGGAGACCGCCGCCACCTGATGCTGCATGGTGCGCAGCTCCGTCAGGTCCGTCACCGTCTCGACGACGCCGATGACCCGGTCGTTCTCGTCCCGCACCAGCCGGGCGCTCTTGAGAACCGGCACGTCATGGCCGTCCTTGTGACGCAGGACATATTCCTGCGCATCCACCCTGCCCTTCTCGTAGATGCCGCATTCCTTGAAGCTGGTCGGGCTTTTTTTCCCGAGGCAGTGGCTGAAGCAGAGAAGTCCGCAGCCCCGGCCCAGCGCCTCCTCGGCGCGATAGCCCGAGATGCGCGCCATGGCGGGGTTCCAGAGGGTGATCCGCCCCTTCTCGTCGAGGGTGAAGACCCCGTCGGCCATGGACTCGAGGACCAGGCTGGAGATGCGAGGGTCCGGGGATGTCGACGGATCGGTCCTGGAAACGGTCATCTCGCGCGTCTTCCTTTATCCTCGTCTATATTTTTGTGAAACATGATTCTTTTCATTTTTTTCCCGGCCGCCCCTCTTCCGGTGTGTATTTGCGTTACGGTAACGTTATCTGAACGTCAACTTAATTAGTAACGATCGACTTTGTTGTCAATTCCCTTTTCGTGGCCCCATCTCTTCCAACCGGCGTCGCGTCGTATCCTCGCCCGCCGGGTCCCCATGCGCCGCCGTTCCGATTTGGATCTCCGGGAACATGAATCCATTCCCCGGGGCACGTCATGGCATATTCCTTGAAGAAGTGCGGAAAAGGATTGCAGGCGCCCCCTCACCCAGAGGTGTTGATGAAAGTTCAGGACATTTCCTCCTTCGAACACCACGCAAGCATTGTTCACCGCGGAATCGTGCTGGTGGAGTACTATGTCTCGTGGTGCTCCCCCTGCCGGGCCCAGGCCTCCATCATCGACGGGGTGGCCGACGACCTGAACGGAAAGGCGTCCGTCGCCCGCCTGAATCTCGATCGTTCCCGCAATGCGGCCGAGGCGCTCCGGATCCGCAGCGTGCCCACCCTGGTCGTCTTTATCAACGGCATGGAGGTGCGGCGCTTCATCGGCCTGCAATCCCGGGAAACGCTCACCGCCTGTCTGGCGGAGGTCATTGCGGGAGTGCGGGCGCCGTGAGGATTCCCTCCCGGAAAGGCGCCGGCGCACCCTGACGGGTTGCGCGGCGCCCCGTTGATTCATAGCTTCCCCGGCAGGAAGGCGTTTTGCCGCGAACCGCGAGGCATCCTCCGGAAGCGTCGGCGCCGAAACCACAGGAGGCTTCCCCATGGCACGTGATCCACAGCATCGGATCGAAGACTGGATGCGCTTGATTCTGCTCAACTGGGTCCTGATCTCGATGGTCATGTTCTACAGCATTCTCCTGGGGACTGCGCTCGGATGCCTGGCCGTTGGCCTCAGCGCGGCCGTCATCGAGTGGATGGGCCTTCCCGCCCGTTTTCTCCTCCTTTACCCCTCCCCCGCCCCTGCAGCGGTCCTGGTGATCGGGGGGTTGATCGCCGCTTTTTTTATCCATTTTTTCAGGAATCTGCGCTACAACTGCGACAGTGGGAGTTATACCCTTCCCCTCGCAAGGGTTGTGAACCTCAGGATTGCTGCCGGATTTGCGGGTCTGGCCCTGCTGCTCGTCCTGATCGGCGCGGTGATCGCACCGCTCGTCTCCCCGTGAGGCGCGGAAAGGGTTTTATCAGCGGCAGTGGGTCGCGGCGTCCACGGAATAGACGGCGAGGGCGGTCCAGATGAGGCTGAAGGTCACGATCTGGGCCGTGGAGAACGGTTCGCCGTAGGCGAACACCCCGAGGAGGAACATGCCGGTCGGGGCGATGTACTGGAGAAAGCCGACGGTCGAAAGGCTCAGTCTTCGGGTTCCGGTCGTGAAGAGCAGGAGCGGCACGGCGGTGACCAGGGCCGACCCCATGAGAATGAGATCCATTCCGGGGCCGCGGCTCAGAAAGGCCCCCCGGCCCTCCAGGCCGACATGCACGAGGTAGAAAAGGGCCGGCACGGAGAGGAGCAGGGTCTCCACGGCAAGTCCGACGAGGGCGCCGACGGCGGCCACCTTTCGCACCAGTCCGTAACATCCGAAAGAGACCGCAAGGGAGATGGAAATCCACGGGAATTGGCCGTAGGAAACCCCGAGGCAGACGACCCCGGCCAGGGCCGTGAGGACGGCCAGGGCCTGGGGCCGCCGGAGACGCTCCTTCAGGAAGACCATCCCCAGAAGGACATTGACGAGGGGGTTGATGTAATACCCCAGGCTCGCCTGGAGCACATGCCCCGTATTGACGGCCCATATATAGATGAGCCAGTTGACGGACACGAGCAGGGAGGTGGTCAGGAGCACCCCCATGGTTTTCCGGTTCGTCAAAACGGATGTGAACTCGCCCCGCCGACCTGAAATCAGGATCAGGGGCAGGAGGAAGACGAAGGACCAGACCATCCGGTGGGTGATGATCTCCAGGGCCGGTACGCCCGCCAGCATCTTCCAGTAGGCGGGGCTCAGGCCCCAGATCAGAAAGGCGGAGGCGCCCGATGCGATGCCGATGCGGACGCCCCGCCGACGATTTTGATCCTCGTCAATCCCCATGTCCGCCCCTTGCGTGCCGTCTACCGGGTAGTCAGCAAATGAGCATTGAGGGGGTCGTGGTATCCCAGGACATAAATGACCAGCAGCCCCATGATTCCCACCAGCGTGCAGTAATAGAGGGTCGGAATGATGGTTCGGCGAAGGGTGTTGCCTTCCTGGCCCAACAACCCCACGGTGGCGGATGCCGCCACCACGTTGTGGATACAGAACATGTTCCCGGCGGCCGCACCCACGGCCTGGAGCGCCACGACCACTACGCCGGAGATATAAAGATTCTGGGCGACCCCATGCTGGAAGAGGCTGAACATGAGGTTGCTGACGGTGTTGCTGCCTGCGATGAATGCGCCCAGAGCGCCGATGAACGGTGCGAAAAGGGGCCAGACCTTCCCCACAGTGGCGGCCACCCATTCGGCCATGGCCAGCGGCATGCTGGAATAGCCGGCTTCGTTGATCCCGGAGTTGATATAGACCCGGACCATGGGAATCGTGAAAATGAGCACGAAGCCGGCGCCCAGCAGAATGCTGCTGGATTCACCGATGGCGGACCGGAGTTCAGTCCAGCTCATCTTATGGAGAATATAGGTGATCAATACCACAAAGCAAAGAATGGAGCCGGGCAGGTAAAGGGGTACAAACGATGCGCTGATCCCCGTACCGAGGATGTCGGGCCAGGGGAACTTGACGCTTTTGAGCCATGTGCCCAGGGGAAGCTGCCCCAGCCGGGTCAGCACCAGAATGATGGCCACGAGAAGATATGGAATCCAGGCCAGGGTCAGGTTCATGGGCTTTTTGGATGTCAAGGCATCCAGGCTGATCTCCATTTTGCTCGTCCAACTGGATTCCCATTCTTTCCGGGGCGGAAAGTCCCAGATATCCTTGGGCACCAGAAATCCTTTTGTGGCGGCGGTCGTCATGATGGCCATGCCGACGAGCGCGCCGATCAGGCTGGGAAATTCAGGGCCGAGAAAGATTCCGGTCAAGACGTAAGGGATGGTGAAGGCAAGGCCGCCCATAATGGAGAACGGCAAGATGGACAACCCTTCCGTCCAGGATTTGTTCCTGCCGAAGAAACGGGTCATCATGACCACCATGAAGGTGGGAATCAAGGTTCCGGCAATGGCGTGCAGAATGGCAGAGGACGCCGTGATCAGTTGCAGGTACTGGCTGAAGTCCATGCCCGCCTGGGCCAGAAGGGCCGTCAGTTGGGGATTTTCCAGGCCGCCCTTGACGCCGATGAGAATCGGCGTTCCCACGGCGCCGAAGGTTACGGGGGTGCTCTGGATCATCATTCCGATCATGACCGCGCACAGTGCCGGAAAGCCGATCGCCACCATCAGGGGGGCCGCGATGGCGGCCGGGGTGCCGAATCCGGAAGCGCCTTCGATGAAGGCACCGAACAGCCAGGCCGTCAACACCAATTGTATCCGACGATCCGGGCTGATCTGGGTGAAGCCTGTCCGGATCGCGCTGATGGCGCCCGAATTTTTAAGCGTGTTGAGGAGCAGGATAGCACCGAAGATAATAAACAGAATGTCCGCGGTAATGAAGAGTCCCTGGATCGTCGATGCGATGACGCGGACCAGGTCCACCTGCCAAAAGAGGAGGGAAATCGCCACGGCTACCGCATAACAGATGGGCATGGCCCGTTTTGCGGGCCATCGAAAACCGACCAGAAGAACGGCTGCCGACAGGATGGGCAGCAGTGCCATAAAAGATTGAAATCCTAAACTCATGGATCCTCCACATAGAATAAAAAAGGTTAATGTTCAAGATGCCGTTCCGGCAGGCCGCGCCGCGGCCGCTATTCGGGCAGTCGAACGACCATCACCGGCTTCATGGACCGGCGGACGACCCTTCTGGCCGTGTTCCCCATGAGGGCGGTGGAGACCATGCCGCGCCCGTGGGTACCCATGACCACCAGATCGTAATCCCCTTCCGCGATCTCCGCGAGGATCTCCTCGGCCGGGTTGCCGTCCCGGATGACCGTCCGGCTCAAAGCGACCCGGCAATCCGTCAGATCCTCCTGGACCTCGCTGCAGAACTCCTTCAGCCGCGTCTGGATGGTTTTCTGGTACTCGCTTTTCTTGTGCTCCTGAAGGGCCTTCCATTTTTCCTCGCCGAGGTAGTCCAGAAGCAGGCTTTTTCCCGTGCCCGACAGCTCGTCGATGACGTAAATCACGGTGATGTCGGCGCCGAAGCTTTTGGCCAGGGCCGCGCTATAGCGGAAGGCATACCGGGAATTATCGGACAGGTCGCTTGCATGCAGTATTTTTTGAATGCGGGGCAGCATCATCTCTCTCCCTTGCAGAATCAGGGTTGATATTTCACTTCATTCGGGGATGGCCGGCCTTCCCCGAAATTCTTCGGTTGTCAGGTCAGCACCAGGACCACCAGCTCCTTGGGACCGTGGACGCCGAATGCCAGAACCAGTTCGATGTCGGCCGTCTTGGACGGCCCGGAGATGAGCAGGGCGTTCGTGGGCATGCTGTCGGCCCAGGCGCCTGTCTCGATGGCCTCGGAAAGGGTCTCGTAGATCCGGTCGGCATCGAGGACGGCGATATGGACCGCCGGCACCAGGGAGATCAGGCGGGGCTCCTTCTCATCGGGCCAGAGGATCAGCGCGCCGGTGTCGGCGATGCCGCCGGCGGTCCCGGTGATGCCCGCATCGATGGCGAAGAGCTCGTCTTTGAAGGTCTCCACCGCCGCGTCATACGGCCTCAAGGCGGGAAGACCCTCGCCCCCGGCGGCCCAGGCCGCTTTCACGGCGTCCCCCACGGGCGTCCCGGGCGCGTAGAGCATCTGCTTCAGCCCCTTCTCCGCGAGGATCGCCTTCAGGCGATCCGTCCACGGGGCGCCGGGATCCGCTTTGGGAACCACGTACACCTCGCTTCGCATCGCCGTCATCCGGGTTTTCAACTGTTCGAGATTTTCCTCCCGACTTGCGGGCGGCGTTTCGGGGAGCGCGGGAACGGGCGGAAGGTCCCGCCGGCCGCTCACCGCTGTTCTTAATCTTTGCAATATCCGTTCCCTTGAATTTTCAGGCATTCTTGATCCCCTCCTCTTTGACCCTGTCATGGAGACTCTTTCCGGCGAAGACCGGCCGGGTCCGCCCATGGGTCCACGCCCCGAGAGGGCCGATGCGGGGCAGGACCGGTCCGAAAACGGCGGCCAGTTTCGTTGCGAGGGCGTTGAGTCCCCGGTGGCGGTTGACCAGTGCCCATGCCTTCCAGGCGGCGGCCTCGGCAAGCGTCCGCTTGAACCCGTGCCCGCGGACCGATCCCTCGGGGTCGTAGCTTTCGTTTCTGAGCCGGCGGATCAGGTCCGGGATGGGGATCTTGACCGGGCAGACCTCCTCGCAGGCGTTGCAGAGGGTCGAGGCCGTGGGGATGGCGCCGGTCTTGTCAAGCCCCTCCATCTGGGGCGTCAGGATCTCTCCGATGGGCCCGGGATATACGAACCCGTAGGCATGGCCGCCGATGCGGGTGTAGACCGGGCAGTGGTTGAGGCAGGTGCCGCAGCGGATGCACTGGAGGGTCTGGCGAAGCTGTTCGTCGGACAGGATCTTCGACCGCCCGTTGTCCAGGAGGATCAGGTGGATCTCCCGGGGCCCGTCCTTTTCGCCGGGCTTTCTCGGCGACGTGATCATGTTGACGTAGGTGGTGATGATCTGACCGGTGGCCGAGCCCGTGAGCAGCCGCAGGAGAGGGGGCACGTCCGAGAGTTTTTCCACGACCTTTTCAAGCCCCATCACGGCGATGTGGACCGGCGGGACCGTCGTGCACATGCGGCCGTTGCCCTCGTTTTCGACGAGGCAGAGGGTGCCGGTCTCGGCAACGGCCATATTGACCCCGCTCAGGCCGACCTCGCCTTCACAGAACTTCCGGCGCAGGGTCTTCCGGGCGATGGCGTTGAGCTCCTCGACGGCCTCCGTGTAAGGCGCTCCGGGGATCTTCTCGTGGAAGGTCCGGGCGATCTCCTGCCGGTTTTTGTGGATGGCCGGGACGATGATGTGGGACGGTGTCTCCCCGTCGAGCTGGATGATGAACTCCCCCAGGTCTGTTTCAAGGGACTCGATGCCGTGGTCGGCCAGGAAATGGTTGAGGTGCATTTCCTCGGAGACCATGGACTTGCCCTTGACCAGGCGCGTGGCATGGTGGTCCTGGATAATCTGGAGAACGATCCGGTTGGCCTCGTCGGTGGTGTCGGCCCAGTGGACCCGAATCCCATTCTCGGTGCATTTTTTTTCGAGCCGCTCAAGGAGCTCGGGAAGCTGAAGCAATGCCCGCCGCCGGATGGCGCTGCCCTGGGCCCGGAGCGCCTCGAAGGCTTCCGCGTCGCTGAAGATCGCCTTTCTCTTGGCGGTCATGCTCCCCATGGCGAACTTGAGGTTCGATCTGAGCTGGCTGTTGGCTAACGCCTTACGGACATTGGCCTTGAAATCGAATTGCGTGTCGATCTTCGTGTCAATCTTCGTGTCAGGCATGGATACGCTCCCATATGAATTCGGCGATGTGCCGGCCGGTGACGGGTATCCTCCGGTGGGCCATGGCCCCGGTGATGTTCATGAGACACCCGCAGTCACCCCCAAGTACCTCGGCGGCGCCCGTCGTCCGGATGTCGTCAACCTTGTCCGCCACCATGGCATTGGAGATCTCCGGCTGCTTGACTGCGAAGGTGCCGCCGAACCCGCAGCACTGGTGCTCGTTTTCAAGCGCCACCAGGGTGACGTTTTTGAGCTTCCGGATGAGGGACTTGCTGTCCTCGATGACGCCCATCTCCCGGGCGGCGTGGCAGGAGGAATGCCACGTCACGGTGACCGGCGCCCCCAGGTCCTCAAACTGGATGTCGAGGACATGGACGAGAAACTCCGTCAGTTCGAAAACCCGCTCTGAAAACGCCTCAACCCGGGATCTGTCGGGATCATTCTTGAAGATCTTCGGGTAGTGATGGCGCATCATCCCCGCACAGGAGCCGGACGGCACCACGATCGGATAGGGTTTGTGGAAAATCTGCATCTGCTTCTCGGCCACCCGACGCGCCTCCTCGGGAAATCCGGAGTTGTAGGCCGGCTGGCCGCAGCAGGACTGCCCCCGGGGAAAGACAACCTCCACCCCTTCCCGCTGGATGAGTCGGATGGCGGCCATCCCCGCTTCGGGATAGGCCATGTCGATGAGGCAGGTGCCGAAGAAATAGATTTTTTCCGGTTTGGGGGGATATTGACGCATCGTTCCTCCTGCATGCTTGGGATGATGACACCCGGGGCTGGTTGGGCGATTACCCCTGTCGACCGCCCTTTCCATTCCTCAAAGGTTATTTTGATCAAAGGTATGACCACTAATAAAATACCTTTTTTTCCTTGTCAAGAAAAAAATACTTGAAATAATAGAATGTGAATGTTATTCAACATGTAAAATAGGTTATCGGATCTTCAATCATCCTTTATAAACCAGCATTGGTGTTCTATGTATCTGGTAATACCATAAGTTAACTCCCTTATTGGTATGCTGCATAAACCTTATTGGGCGTCCACCGGACGCACGACAGCCTAAAGGAGGCCGACTGTATGCTTACTCCCGCCCTGACCCAAGAATTCAAAAATATCGTGGGTGCCGACAACGTATTCACCGACGACGCGGACCTCATGACCTACAGCTATGATGCCGCCGTGGTCAAACCGGTCATTCCCGCGCTGGTGGCCCGCCCCACGGACAGCGAAGCCCTGGGACGCGTCGTCGCACTCTGCGGCGAAAACGGCCTGCCGCTCACCGTCCGGGGAGCCGGCACCAACCTGAGCGGCGGAACCGTTCCGACCTCCCGGGAAGGCATCGTGATCCTGACCAACGGACTCAACCGGATCCTCGAGATCAACGAGGCCGACATGTACGCCGTGGTCCAGCCGGGGGTGGTGACCGCCAAGTTCGCCGCGGCCGCCGAGGCCAAGGGGCTCTTCTATCCGCCGGACCCCGGCAGCCAGGCCGTCTCGACCCTGGGCGGCAACGTGGCGGAGAACGCCGGGGGGCTCCGGGGCCTCAAATACGGCGTGACCTCGAATTACGTCATGGGGTTGAAATTCTTCGACACGAAGGGGGAGATCGTCAAGACGGGCTCCAAGACCGTCAAATGCGCCACCGGCTACAACCTCACGGGCCTCATGGTGGGCTCCGAGGGGACCCTCGGGGTCTTCGACGAGATCACCCTCAAGCTCATCCCGCCCCCGGCCCACCGGAAAGCCATGGTGGCCGTGTTCGACGAGATGATCAAGGCCTCGGAGGCGGTGGCCGCCATCATCGCGGCCCGGATCATCCCCTGCACCCTGGAGTTCATGGACAACTTCACCATCCGCGCCGTGGAGAGCTACAGCCACGCCGGGCTTCCCACCGACGCCGCAGCCCTCCTGCTCATCGAGGTGGACGGCCACCCGGCCATGGTCGAGGAGGACGCCGTCAGGGTCGAGGAGATCTGCCGGCGCCTGAACGCCACCGACATCCGCGTGGCAAGGGACGACGCCGAGCGCGACAAGGTGTGGGCGGCCCGGCGCAGCGCCCTGTCGGCCCTGGCCAAGCTCAAGCCGACCCTGGTGCTGGAAGACGCCACCGTGCCGCGCAGCCGGATTCCCGAGATGGTCCAGGCCATGCAGGACATCGCCAAAAAATTCCGCCTGGAGATCGGCACCTTCGGCCACGCCGGGGACGGGAACCTCCACCCCACCATCCTGACGGACAAGCGCAACACCGAGGAATGGACGCGGGTCGAGGCCGCCATCGAGGCCATCTTCGACAAGGCCCTGGCCATGGGCGGCACTCTTTCGGGCGAGCACGGCACCGGCATCGCCAAATCGTGTTTTCTGGAAAAGGAGACGAGCCTCGCAACCATCCTCTATTCCCGGGCCGTCAAGGCGGCCCTGGACCCCAAGAACATCCTCAACCCCGGCAAGGTGATAGGAGGCTGATCATGTCCGATATGAAAGAACTCACCCGTCTGATGAAGGACCTGGAGGACCAGCTCGTGGTCTGCATGCGGTGCGGCATGTGCCAGTCGGTCTGCCCCCTGTACGAACAGACCGGGCGCGAAGCCGACGTGGCCCGGGGAAAACTGGCCCTCCTGGACGGGCTGATGCAGGAGATGTTCCAGGACCCGGAAGGGGTTTACGAACGCCTCAACAAGTGCCTCCTGTGCGGGTCGTGCGCGGCCAACTGCCCCTCGGGCGTCAGCGTCCTGGAAATCTTCATGAAGGCCCGCGCCATCCTGACCGGATACATGGGCCTGCCGCCGGCCAAGAAGCTGGTGCTCCGGGGCATGCTGGCCCATCCCCAGCTTTTCGACAAAATGGGGGAATGGGGGGCCAAATTCCAGAAGGTGTTCACGAAGCCGGTCAACGATGTTGTCGGGACCTCCTGCGCCCGGATCATTTCGCCGCTCCTGGGGGACCGCCACTTCAAAAACCTTGCGGATACGCCTTTCCACAAGATGGTGCCGTCCATGAAGACCCGGCCCGGAAAATCGGGGGTCAGGGCCGCTTTCTACGTGGGGTGTCTCCTGGACAAGATCTTTCCCCATATCGCCCAGGCAACCGTCGACGTGCTCACCCATCACGGCGTCGGGATCTTCCTGCCGGAAAACCAGGCCTGCTGCGGGATTCCGGCCGCCTCATCCGGGGACATGAAGACCTTCAAAAACCTCCTGAACCACAATCTCGACCGGTTCAACCCCGGTGAATTCGACTATCTCGTCACCGCCTGCGCCACCTGCACCTCCACCATCAGGGAGGTCTGGCCGGTCATGGCGGAGGCCGCGGGCGGCGGCGGCGACGGGTTCCTGCACAAGGTCGAGCGGGTTGCGGAAAAAACCATGGATATCAATGCGTTCATGGTCAATATCGTGGGCCTTGCCCCCCCGGCCGCCGACACCGGGGCAGACGCCGGAGAGCCTCCCGTGGTGATCACCTATCATGACCCCTGCCACCTGAAAAAGGCGCTGGGCGTCTCGGCCGAACCCCGGGCGATGATCCGGGCAAATCCCCGTTACCAGCTCAAGGAGATGGCATCGTCGGACTGGTGCTGCGGCATGGGCGGCAGTTTCAATTTGCAGTATTATGGGATTTCATCTAAGATCGGCCGGCAAAAACGGGATAACATCGTGGCCACCGGCTGTTCGTCGATCGCCACGGGCTGCCCTGCCTGCATGCTCCAGATCTCCGACGCGCTGTCGCAGGCCGGGGATCGGATTACCGTCAGGCATCCCATTGAAATCTATGCGGAGCGATTGAAAGCACCATGAAGATTGAACTGAAACCGATCAAGCCCAAGCGGATATCCGACCAGGTTTTCGAGCAGTTGAGAGAACTCATTTTCCGAGGAGAACTCAAACCCGGCGAACAGATCATGCCGGAACGGGATCTGGCCGACGCCCTGGGCGTCAGCCGGACCTCGGTCCGGGATGCCATCCGGAAACTGGTGGTGATGGGGTTTTTGGAACAGAAGCAGGGCCAGGGGACCTTTGTTCGCGGCACCGAGGCTATCAACAGAAGCCCCCTGGCGGTGGCCATGGAGAATCAGGATGCCTCCCTCACGGACCTGCTTGAGGTTCGGATGGGCCTGGAGACCAATGCCGCCGCCCTGGCGGCCCTTCGCGCCGATGAAAAAGACATCCGTTTTCTCGAAAAAAGCATTTCCGAGTTGGAGGAACAGATCCGGAACGGTGAGCTGGGAAACGAGGCCGACGTATCGTTCCACATGGCCATCACCTATGCCACCAAGAACCCGGTGCAGATCTACCTGATGAAGACCTTCTTCGACTTCCTCTTCATCGGCATCAAGGAAAACCTGCGGTACCTCTATGAGGAGCCCACCAACATCGACCAGATCTTCAAACAACACGTCGCCATCATCCAGGCCATCAAAAACCGGGACCCGGAAGCGGCGTTCGCGGCCATGAAAACCCACATCACCTTCGTGATGGATTTTTTCAAGAAACTCAACCGCGAGGTCTAGGCGGGACCGATTCAGCTTCCAAGCTGAAATACTCCCTGGATCAAACGAATTCTGTCCTCCTCGAGGTTCCGCACCATATTGCCGCTCTTCTGGGCGGCGGTTTCCCCCATCACGACGCCCAGCCCCACCTTCGCTGGCCCGGCGCCCTTGCCTGCGGCTTTCCGGGCGGCGATCGCACGATTCAGCCAGTCCAGGGAGACCTGCGAAACATCCTGCCACGCGAGTTCCAAGAAGCCCGAAGCCCCCAGAAGCCGCTTCAGTTCATCGGTCGAGACGAGGAAGTTGATGGCGTCGTCGCTCGCCCACGGTACGGGATAATAGGGCGGGGAGGCCGCGCCCGCGCAGACCTCGTAAAGCACCAGCAGCCCGCCGGGTTTGAGGACGCGCCCCATCCCCGCAAACAGGTCGGTCTTGTTTTCGACGTTCATGGTGGTGTGCACGGTCCAGACGGCATCAAAGCTCGACGGGTCGAAAGGCAGGGCCGCCATGTCGCCGTGCCGGAAGTCGACGCGATCCGACAGGCCGACCTGGGCCGTCAGCATTTCCGCGGCCCGGACATACTCCTCCACCAGGTCGACACCGGTCACCACACACCCGTACTCCGCCGCCAGGGTCCGGGCGGGGCCCCCGATGCCGCACCCGAGATCGAGGACGCGCATCCCCGCCGTGAGCCCCGCGAGATCCGCCAGGGCCCGCGTGGCCTCCCGCCCCCGGATGTGAAATTCGTCGAATGCCTCGGTGTCGGCGTGGGACGACACGGTTTCGCCGGTCCTGACAAGGGCCTTTCGAATGTTGTCGCTCAGGTTTTCCCGGCTGTAATGATCCTTGATGGCTTGTTCGTAGGTTTTCATCTCGCTCCCTTCTTTGAGGATACCGTAACATCGGAAAGCGGTCCTGCCCGCATCCGCGGGAGCGCACTATAGCACACCGGGGCTGGAAAAAAATCCGATAATCCGAGATCATTTCCATCCGCCCGGGCGGCAGCGCCCGGTATGGGAATCCAGGGGCCTCGGGTGCCCCTTGAAAACTTTTTGAAAATCGTTCAAGGTGAACCGGTTGACAAGGAGGGGGAGATCCTTGTATGGATCATAGATAAGAGACTATTCGCATTTTAGGGTCTTCATGGCCAAAGGCCCAGATCACACAAACTTCAGACGAAAGGAAACACCTCATGGCTCAGTTACGTGTCCTGATCATCGGCGGCGTTGCATGCGGCCCGAAAACGGCATCGCGCCTGAAACGGCTCTGTCCGGATGCGGACGTCACGATGATCGAGAGGGACAGCCTGATCTCCTACGGTGCCTGCGGGCTGCCCTACTACGTGGAGGGCGAGTTCCTGAACATCAACGCCCTCACCCACACCCAGGTCGGGCTTCCGCGCACCGCCGATTTTTTTCAACGGACCAAGGGATTCAAGGTAATCACGCGGACCGAGGCCATCCGGATCCACCGGGATAAAAAAACCGTGGCCGTCAAGCACCTGGAGACGGGAGAGACGTCTGAGCTGCCCTACGACAAGCTGGTCCTGGCCACCGGCGGATCCGCCTTCCGGCCGCCCATTCCAGGCCTCGACCTCAAGAACGTCTGGTTCATGACCCATCCCGAGCATGCCCGGACCCTGGTGGAGGAGATCAAGGCACAGGGGCTTGAAACCGCCGTCATGGTCGGCGCGGGCCTCATCGGCATGGAGATGGCCGAAGCCCTGATCCAGCGGGGCCTGAACGTCACCATGGTCGAGATGGTCGACCAGATCCTGCCCGGCATTCTCGACAAGGATATCGCCGCCTATGTCCAGACCCACCTGGAGGACAACGACGTCGAACTGGTTTTGGGCGAACGGGTCGTGGGGCTCGATGGCGACGAGGCCGGCAGGGTGACGTCGGTCCGGACCGACCGGCGCGCGATACCCGCCGACTGCGTCGTGGTGGCCGTGGGGACCCGCCCCAATGACGAACTGGCGAAAGCGGCCGGACTGTTCTGCGATCGGGGCATCCTGGTCAACGAAAACTGCCAGACCAGCGACCCGGACATCTACGCCGGCGGCGACTGCGTGGTGAACCGTTTCATCAACAAGACCGTGGCACAGCCCATGTACGTGCCCCTGGGCTCCACGGCCAACAAGCACGGACGGACCATCGCCAACCACATTGCCGGCTGCCAGACCCCCTTTCCGGGCATCAACGGCACCGGCGTCGTCAAGGCCTTCGACTACACCGTGGGCCGTACCGGCCTCACCGAGACCATGGCCCGCAGGCTGGGCATCGACTACGCTTCCATCGTCTGGGGCGGTCCGGACCGGCCCCACTACATGAAGAAAGCGAGGTATTTCCTGATCAAGATGCTGGCCGACAAGCGGGACCGCAAGGTCCTGGGCGTCCAGGTCGCCGGCGCAGGAGACGGGGCCAAGCGCCTGGACGTGGCCGCAAGCACGATCTACTACGGCGGCACCCTGGAAGATCTGGCCGATATCGACCTGGCCTACGCGCCGCCGTTCAGCCCGCCCATCGACCCCATCGCCGTCTGCGCCCACGTGCTGAGCAACAAGATGGACGGGATAGCCCGATGCCTCAATGTATACGAAACCAAGGAGCGCATGGACCGGAAAGAGGTCATCCTCCTGGACGTCCGGGAGCCCGACGAGAACAAGATGCTCAAGATGGCCTACGAACGGGTCGTCCACATTCCCCTGGGAGAGCTCCGGGAGCGCCTGAACGAAATCCCCCGCGACACGGATATCATCACCTTCTGCAAGATCAGTCTGCGGGGGTACGAGGCCCAGCGAATCCTTCAGGCGGCGGGATTCGACCGGGTATGGTTCATGGAGGGCGGCCACGAGGCGTGGCCCTTCGAACTCGATTACCTGGGAATGTAACGCTTTTTTCGCGCGCCTCGGCATCATAAAATGAAGAGGCACCCTGCCGCCGCCGCATTCCGGTGGTCCGCAGGATGCCTCACAGCCTTCTGCGCAACATGACGGCCGCGCCTTCCGATCAGGATCTCCCGTCTGTTTCCTTCATCCGTTCGACATTGGCCTTGAGCTGCGCGATCTCGATCCCCAAGCTCACGCACTGCTTCCCGTCCAGGCACTTTTCCGCGTCGTTGTCCTCGAGGAAGGTCTTGAGCTCATGGCCGCCTTTCTTGAGATCCACGACCCAGGCCTTCTGCTGATCGTCGTACTCGACCTTGACGTCGATACCGCACTCCCCGATGTCGGGATAGATCTTTCGTATTTTCTCACACAGTTGGGCTTTGTCAATCATGGCGTTCATCCTTTCCGTTGAAGTGGTCGCCGATGCGGTCCATCCGGCCGCGGTGCGGGGCGGCATGCCCCGCGGCGGGGGATGCTCATTTCCGCCGATGTCATCTAATATAATGCGCAAATTATCTCATGACAAGGATGCGCCTGTCTCCAGACGCAGCGGCTCCTGGGTGTGAACGGTCACCTGCGGAAAAGGAATGTTCCACCCGTTTTCATTGCAGGCCTCGACGATCATCCGGGTGATGAGGCGCTCCAAAATGTTGTGGTACGGAGCCAGCTTCCCCGCGAAATCGCCCAGGATGGCAAGATCCAGGGAAGACGCCCCGGCTGCCGCCATTTCGACCTTGAGTTGAATCATGTCCGGGAAATAGCCGGTTTCCGACATCTTCTCCTTGAGGATCGCCTCCAGCCTTTCGGGAATCTCCCGCGTGATGGCCGCCTGGAGAGCGTAATCCAGCCCGAAGATAATCTTGATCCTGAAATTCCGGGAGATGTTCCTGGGGCTCATGCCCTGGAAATCCGGGGTCTGGTAGGTGATGCGGCTGCCGCCGCGGGGGGCCAGTTGGACCATCTCGGGCGTCTGGCTGACGACCTGCCCCCAGGTGCCGTCCGACAGGATCACCCACTCGTTGATATTGCAGGGAAACCAGGGCTCCTCCGCGTCGAAGGTTCGGGAGTTGAGGTCGAGCAGGTCCCGGAGGGGCACCCGAAGCCGGCATGGCTTCAGGGCCGGATTCTCCAGCATTGCATAGACGTTCAGGGAGACCACGCGCCAGGGAACGCCGTTGAAAATGATGCGCTCGTTCTCCCGGACCGTGCCCAGATTCAGCATGAGCTGCACCTGCCGCCAGAAGATGGGCATTCCCGCCCTGGCCGTCCACGCGATGCCCAGGATGAAGATGATGGCGAAGCTGAGCAGGAGCCAGTCTCCCATGGTGTACAGGACGAACAGGAGGGCGCCGGTGGCGCCGACGGCGGTGAGGATATGATAGGCCACATCCGTCACCCGGATGAAAAAGGTCCGCTCGCCGGCCTTGTGGATGGGGCTGTACCGGTAAACCAAGCGGTGGGCGGAGCGCATGATGATAAAGGTGACGAGAAAGGCCATGGCGGCAAAGACAAAATTCTTTCCCCGGCTCCTGAAAAAGGATTTCACGGCCTCCTGTGAGGATTCAAAAAGGGACTGCCGCTGGCTCAGCAGTTTATCGAGCTGGTATTGATTGACCTTGAGCCGATCCGATATCTGCTGCTCCCGCTCCACCCAGCTCTTTCGGATCTCCGTCATGGCGCTTTTGAGCCGCGCATCCCCCCGGCTCTTTGTTTCCAGCAGGGCGTCGATGTTTTGGAGCGCGCCGGTGATGGTTGCCAACTGGTTTGTCTGGAACTGGATCTCGCCCCTCAGCCTCTCCAACTGCCGCGGACGGTCGGTGGCCCGTTTCAGCTCACTCAACAGCGGCGTGACCAGCGTCAGCAGCTCCTCTTTCCAGTCGATCTTTTCCCTGGGCTTGGACAGGAAGCTTTCCATGTCCACGCCCGTGGCGATGCTTTCCAGATCCGATTCGATGTCGGCAAGTTTGATCCGGAGCTGATCGAGGGCCGCGTTGGCCGCCGTCTTCTCCTCCTCGCTCCTGGCCAGGTCCCGCTCGTGCTTCATCACCTTGATCTGCTCGGTGATCTCCTTTCGGTTCAGGATCAGGGTGTTGAGGGTCTCGATGGTCACGGTGTCCTTGGCCGCTGCAACCGAGGGCCGGGCAGCCGCGGCGGTTTTTTTCTTATCCGTCTCCTGTCCGGAAACCGCGCCGGAAGAAATGATGAAAAGCGCCGCGATGCAGGCGGCGGCGATACGCCTTGAATACCGGTTCACTGTCAGGGTCCTTTCCCGTGGCCGCATGGGTGATAACGCTTCAAATTGACTTGATGGAAATCCAAATTACTGCCATGATGGCAACGTTCGGCAGAGACTATACGAGCATCCCCGTTTCCGTCAATCCATTTACGCCGGTTTTCCCTGAGCCGGGACCAAGGAGCATGATGTATCAGAAAGAACTCGATATCGCCCTGTCGGCCGTGAGCGCGGCCGCGCGGCTCTGCCGGGGCGCCCGGCAGACCCTGGTGGACGCCGAGTCCGTCAGCAAGAAGGACCGGTCTCCGGTCACGATCGCCGATTTCGGAAGCCAGGCCATCATCAGCCTCGCCCTGGGCGCGGCCTTCCCCAATGATCCCATCGTGGGGGAGGAGGACGCGGCCATCCTGCGCGAAAACGATTTTCTCCGGCGGAAGGTCCACGAACTGGTGGCGATGGAGGCGGGGCCTGTGGAAGAGAGCCCTGTTCTTGAGGCCATCGACCGCGGCGCGGGCGAGGTGGATTTTTCAAAACGGTTCTGGACCGTCGATCCCATCGACGGCACCAAGGGCTTTCTGCGGGGGGAACAGTATGCGGTGGCCCTGGCTTTGGTCGAGGGCGGGCGCGTCGTGCTGGGGGTCCTAGGATGCCCCAATTTCAGCGTCGGCGGCGCGGAATCGGGCGGCGCCCTCTTTTATGCCGTCGCGGGCGGCGGCGCTTTCAGCGCACCCATCGGCGACCGAGACATGGCGGGCCACGCCCTGAATGCGCTGCCGATCCGGGTCGACGAGACGCTCGACCCGGCCCTGGCCCGGTTCTGCGAATCCCTCGAGAGCGGCCACAGCGACCACGAGACCCACCAGAAGATCTGCGAACGCCTGGGCGTCACGGCCCCGCCCTGCCGCATGGACAGTCAGGCCAAGTACGCGGCCGTGGCCTCGGGCGGCGCATCCATCTATCTGCGCCTGCCCCGGGGAACGGAATACCGGGAAAAGATCTGGGACCACGCCGCCGGGGCCCTCATCGTGGAGGCGGCCGGCGGGCGGGTGACGGACTTCAGCGGCAATGCCCTGTCCTTTGCGTCCGGCCGGACCCTCGAAGGCCACCGGGGCATCCTGGCCACCAACGGCCGCCTGCACGACAAGGTGCTGCAGGCGATTGAGGCATCGGTGATGTTGTAAGGCATGTCTGTGAGAATCTGAATGGCAAGTCGTCAAGGCATTCCTTGACGAGAAGGCCGGGGTGGACGGGGTTATTCATCTCCATCGTTATTCCCCTGCGGGATGGAGGAAAAAACCGGCTTTTGGGCCTTTATATCAATTCAAGATGGATTTTTCGGCCAACAAGCGCGGCGGCGCGGGAAAGCGTCTCGATTGTCACATTTCCCTTGGCCTTGAGAATCCGGCCAACCTGTGCGCGGCTTGTGTGCATCTGTTTTGCCATTTGCGTTTTGGTAATGCCTTTCTTGAGCATTTCTTCCGCGATTTGCCATGCGATCACGCGGGCAACAGCCTCCGCTTTTGCGGATTCGCAAATGCCTTCCTCTTTCAGAAAGTCCTCAAGCGCCGAGCCGCAATGTTCGTTTTTCCCGCTCATGTCGTTATCTCCCTCATTCGTTTGTTCGCCAATTCAATGAAACTGCGCTCCAGCTCCCCCAGTAGCACTCGGGAGCTGTGGGAAAGCAACTTGCAGGCAACCCGCCCCCCTACCACTGCCACATGACCGGATCATTCCCCAGGTGGTCGGTGACGGTCCGGCCGATGCGGTCCATCTCGGCCAGCTCCTCGGGCGGGAGGGTCACGGTTCCGGCCTTGGCGTTCTGGACGGCCTGGTCGGCGTTCCGGGCGCCGGCGATGGCGCAGGTTCCCTTGCCTGCGATCACCCAGGCCAGGGCCAACTGGCCCAGGGTCAGGTTGTTGCGGTCGGCGATGGGCTGAAGGGCCGCCAGGGCCCTCTGGATCCTGTCGTAGTGCTCGGGCTGGAACAGGATGTTCTTGGACCGGTGGTCGCCCTTCTCGAATTTGGGCTCCTTCCCGAACTTCCCGGTGAGGATCCCCTGGGCCATGGGGGAATAGGCCAGCACGGTAATGCCCTTCTCGCGGCAGTAGGCGATGGCGGTCTCCTCCATGTGACGCCAGAAGAGGGAGTATGGCGGCTGGTAGCTGTCGACGGCGCCGAAGGCCTCCGCCGCAATGATCTGCTCCCGGGAAAAATTGGAAACCCCCACGGCCCGGATCTTTCCCTGGGCTTTCAGCTCCGAAAGGGCCCGCATGGTCTCCTCGACGGGGACCTCCTTGCTGCCGAAGGAGCCCGCGGGCCAGTGGATCTGGTAGAGGTCGATGTAATCGGTATCGAGGTCCCGGAGGGACTTGTGGCAGGCCTTGAAGACCTTCTCGTAGGCCAGGGCATGGGCAAAGACCTTGGTGGCGATGACCACCTGCTGCCGGACTTGGCGGAGGGCCTTGCCCACGATCTTCTCCGAATGGCCGTCGCCGTATACGGTGGCCGTGTCGAAGGTGGTGATGCCCGCGTCAAAGGCCGCGGCCATGGCCCGCTCGGTTTCGTCGTCCTCGATGCCCGCCCACATAGACTTGCCGGCCTGCCAGGTGCCCATGATGACGGCACTGAGCTGAATGCCGGTCTTCCCCAGCGGAATGAATTTCATAGGTTTCCTCGCTTTTCCATGATGGCTGCTCGGGCCGCCGCCAGCCGGGCGACCGGCACCCGGAAGGGCGAGCAGGAGACGTAGTTCAGCCCCAGCTTGTGGCAGATGGCGATGGAAGCGGGGTCCCCGCCGTGCTCGCCGCAGATGCCGCATTCCAGGTCGGGGCGTACGCTCCGCCCCTTTTCGATGCCGATCTTCATAAGCTGACCGACGCCGTCCTCATCGATGGTGGCAAAGGGATTGTCCGGCAGGATGCCTTTTTCGATATATTCGATCAGGAATCCCGCTTCGGCGTCATCCCTGGAGATGCCGTAGGTGGTCTGGGTCAGATCGTTGGTGCCGTAGGAGAAAAACTCGGCGTACTCGGCGATCTGGTCGGCGGTCAGGGCCGCCCGGGGCAGCTCGATCATGGTGCCGAACTTGTAGTCGATCATCCTGCCCTTTTCGGTCATCACCTGCCGGGCCTCCTCCTCCAGGCGCTGCCGCTGCACCTTCAGTTCGTTGACATGGGCCGTGAGGGGAATCATGACCTCGGGATAGACCTCCACCCCCTCCTTGGCCACGATGCAGGCCGCCTCGAAGATGGCCCGGACCTGCATGGTGGTGATCTCGGGCACCAGGATGCCCAGCCTGACCCCCCGCATGCCCAGCATGGGGTTGGCCTCGTGGAGGCTATCGGCCCGTTTGAGGAGCTTCTCCTTCTCCTTGAACTGTTGGAGGAGTTCGTCGATTTTCTCCAGGCTGTCGGCATGCTGGAGCCGGATCTTGATGTCGCTCAGGTCCCGCCGGAGACTGACGTGGTTGGGCAGGAACTCGTGGAGGGGCGGGTCCAGAAGCCGGATGATCACGGGCAGGCCGTCCATGGCCCGGAAGAGCCCGGCAAAATCCTCGCGCTGGAACGGCAGCACCGCCTCCAATGCCTCGCGCCGCTCGATGGGGAGGTCGGTCATGATCATCTTGAGGACGTAGGGGAGCCTTTCGGGCTCAAAAAACATGTGCTCGGAACGGCAGAGGCCGATGCCCTCGGCGCCGTATTCCCTCGCCCGCAGGGCGTCCTTGGGGTAGTCGGCGTTGGTCCAGACGCCCAGGGTTTTGAACTCGTCGGCCCAGGAGAGCAGCTTGATGAGCCAGGGGTCCCGAATATCCGGCACCGTGGTGGTCAGTTTCCCCAGGTAGAGTTCGCCCACGTTGCCGTCGATGGAGATCATGTCCCCTTCGTGGATGAGTTCATCCTTGATTCGGATCTGGCGGCGGTTCATGTCGATCATGAGCTCCGAAAGCCCCACTACGGCCGGCTTGCCGAACTGCCGGGCCACCAGGGCCGCATGGCTGGTGCGCCCGCCGCGGCTCGTCAGAATCCCCTTGGACGCCAGCATGCCGTGAACGTCGTCCGGCTTGGTTTCGGGCCGGACCATGATGACGTCCTTTCCGTCCTTGCTCCACTTCTCGGCCAGGTCCGCGTCCAGAGCCACGACGCCGCAGGCGGCGCCGGGGGAGACGTTCAGCCCCCGGCCCAGGAATCCGCCCGATGCCTTGGCCGCGGCCACGGCCTTCCGGTCGAACTGGGGGTGCAGAAAAAAATCGACCTGCTCCGGCGTCACCCGGATAACGGCGTCCTCGCGGGAGATGAGCCCCTCCTCGGCCATGTCCACGGCAATGCGCACCGCGGCCTGGGCGGTCCGTTTCCCGTCCCGGGTCTGGAGCATCCAGAGCTTGTTTTTCTCGATGGTGAACTCCACGTCCTGCATTTCCCGGTAATGATTTTCAAGCCTCCGGGCGACCTCGTCGAATTCGGCGTAGGCCGCGGGCATCTCCTTCTTGAGTTCGCAGATGTCCTTGGTGAGACGGATGCCGGCCACCACGTCCTCGCCCTGGGCGTTGGTGAGGTAGTCCCCCTCGATCTGCCGCTCCCCGGTGGATCCGTTCCGGGTCATGGCCACGCCGGTGGCGGAGTCGTCGCCCATGTTGCCGAAGACCATGGTCACGATGCTGACGGCGGTCCCCAGGTCATGGGCGATGCCCGCCGCATTGCGGTAGTCCACGGCCCGCTTGCCGTTCCAGCTCTTGAAGACAGCCTCGGTGGCGAGCCGGAGCTGCTCGAAGGGATCCCGGGGGAAGTCGTATCCCTTCTGGCGGCGGCAGATGGACCGGAACTCGCGGGTCACCTCTTTCCAGGCCTGGGCGTCCAGCTCGGCGTCGGTCTCCGCGCCGGCTTTCATGCGGGCCTCGGTGATCACCTCCTCGAAAAGATCGTCCGGCACCCCCATGACCACGCTGCCGAACATCTGCACCAGGCGCCGGTAGGCATCGTAGACAAACCGCTCATCGCCGGTGAGCGCGACCATTCCCTGGGCCGTCTCGTCGTTGAGGCCGATATTGAGGACGGTGTCCATCATCCCGGGCATGGAAAACTTGGCCCCGGACCGGCACGAGACGAGGAGCGGGTTCGCGGCGTCGCCGAAGGCCTTGCCGGTTTTCTCCTCGATGATCTTCAACGCAGCGATCTCCTGCTCCCAGAGTTCCTCGGGGAATTTGCCCCCCGACGCCAGATAGGCGTTGCAGGCCTCAGTCGTCACCGTAAATCCCGGCGGCACCGGAACGCCGATGCGCATCATTTCGGCCAGGTTGGCGCCTTTTCCTCCCAAGAGGCCGCGGACGCCGTCCCAGGTGCCTCCGGCATGCTTCTCCGCCCCTTCAACCTCCTCAAACAGATAGACCCATTTTTTTTCCACCAAATCTCCTCTCTAATCATATTTAAATATGTATTTTACTTTTTGGTTTGAAAAACTGCCTTTGGCATCCCCTCCCTGCAGCAACAGGGCTGAAGACCCATCGGCTGAAGATCGACGGGAAGGATCAACCGTTTTGGCTCCTTCCTTCCGCTTTCGGCCTCACAGCCCTCCCTGCGAATCCCTGTCCGCCCGCTCCGGCCCACGATTCCCGAACAGCCGGCCGATGGCCGCGAAAACCCGTTTGAGCCCCCGCCAGATCCTGGGGAGAAGCCATATTATGAGGCAGACAAACAGGATGAAAAAGCCGATGAACACCAGGGGGTGGTTCAATGCCGTCCAGATGCCGGCCACAACAATGACGTCCTCGGAGATCGAAGCGGCCCAGTTGCTGAACGGCTCGGGAGAGGTGTTGATGAGCGCCCTGGAACCGGCCTTGGCGGCGTGGACCCCGGCGGTGATGCCGCCGCCCAGGATGGCCGCGGTAAGCGACAGGGCGGGCGTGACGTCCCCCACGGCGCCGGCCGCCAGAACGGCCCCGGCGGGAATGCGGATGAAGGTGTGAAGCGCATCCCACCCCGTGTCCACGCCCGGGATTTTGTCGGCGATGAACTCCGCCACGAACATCAGACCCGCGCCGGTCATGACCAGCGGATTCATCAGGATGTGCAGATGCTCGGGGAGGACGATGTTCTGGGTGGCCCCCAGGGCGCCCAGCACCAGGATCGTCGCGTAGAGATTGATCCCGCTGGCCCAGGCGGCGCCCATGGACAGCGCGATGGCGCGGGTGATCTCCTCATATGCCTCCATCTTGTCCTCCTTTTAAAAATGTCCTCTCATCGCCCCTGGAGCGCCTGCAGGAATTTCTGGATGTAGGCGTAGGCGGGGGTGAGGCGGCCCTGGTGAAGAATGACGGCCCGCTTCAATTCTGGCGGAAGGGCCAGGGTCGCGAAGGGGGCGGTGTAGTCCGCCCCGGCGAGGGCATCGACCATTCCCCGGAGAACGCCGCTGAAATAGGCGGAGGATTCCCGGGGGATCTCCGTCGGCAGAATATCCACCGCCATGACCACGGGCCCGTGCCCGATGAAGCCTGTGACGGTGCGGCCGGTTTCCGGCAGGTAGACGTAGACCGGATCCCCCGGGTCCGTGGCGTCCACCGTGCACTCGATCGACCCTTCCGGATCGCAGCTGATGTCCCCGATCACCCGCAGCCCGGGCTGTTTTCCATCCCCCCAGAGGCGCCTCACGGCCTCCAGGGTGACGAGCCGGGGGTACCGGTCATCCCAGTAGACGCAGTTGACGAGAAGGGTCAGGTGGTCCAGGAATCGATCGAAATCGTTCTCGTAGGTTTCCTTGCCGCGGCGGTAGTACTCCTGGAGGTCGAAGGCCGCGCCGGGGTCCCTGGGCCGGACGCAGTCGCTCTCCTTGAAGACCACCTTGTAGATCCGGTCCCGGGGAAGCATGATGTCCCCCGCGATTTTTTTCACATCCCCGGGGGCGATCTCCACCACCGGCAGGATGTCCAGGATCTCCTGGGCCCCCGCCGACACGTTCCCGTACCCGGTGATCCCCACGATGAGGGGGTGCACGGCTGCGGGGATCCCGCCGGCCCGGACTTTTTCCCCGACGGAGGAGATATGCGCCCGGATGTCATCGAGATCGCGGTAATCCCTGGCCTGCCTCAGTTCGGCGAAGGGGGTTATAATCCCCTCCATGGCCAGCCGCTGCCCGAGGGACCAGAGGGAGTTCACCATGCCGGCCAGGCCCGCATGGCGCCCGAAGAAGATGAGGCGGCGGTTCTTTTCATCGACGACCCGTTCGTAGTCGATGAGGGTGATCTTTTTTTCCATCATCGTTTTCAGCATGGGCATGTTGTAGGGCTGCCCCTTGATGACATGGGCGAAAAAGACGTAGACCCGGCCTTCGAGGAAGGCCTCCTTCGGGACCTCCTTGATGCCGAAGATCAGGTCCCGGTCCGCGAGGTCGTCTTGCACCGGTATGCCCTCGGCGCGGAACTCGTCATCCGTGATCGCCCGGGCCGGGCTCGACTGCACAGCGATATCGAGGCCTTTGTCCCGCAGGGCCTTCAAATCCGAGGGAACAAACGGAACCCTTCGCTCCCATAGACTTTTGTCTTCCTTCCGAATGCCGATTTTCATCTGTTTCACCCGTACCCCCGCATCGCCTTTTTCAGGCGCCGTGTTCACGCTCGACCGTATTGCGAAAAACCCACTGTTTTTATAACTAATTTAATATTGTTTCATACATAAGTACGCCGAATCTGTCAAGAATATGATGCACGGTTTTGCAAAAGATCATTCTCATGATTGTTTTGAGTGTAAAATCATGGTAGTTTTTTTCGGACCTTCCGCCTTTTCCCTGAATCTCTGAAGCGAGGGCTTTTCATGGCTGTACTCAAATTGATTTCATGGAACGTCAACGGCCTGAGGGCAGTATGGAACAAGGATTTCCCGGCCATCTTCAGGGGGCTGGACCCCGACCTGCTGGCCATTCAGGAGACCAAGCTCCAGGCGTCTCAATTGACGGACGAAATGCGGCATATCGAGGGATACGAGTCCTGGTGGTCCTTTTCCACGGTAAAGAAAGGCTACAGCGGCGTCGGCGTCTATACGCGCATCCCCCCGGTCCGGGTGCGGGAGGGGATCGGGATTCCCCGCTACGACGACGAGGGCCGCATCCTCGAACTCGATTTCGGGGACTTCGTCTTTTTCAACGTCTATTTCCCCAACGGCCAGATGAGCGACGAGCGGCTCCGGTACAAGCTCGATTTCTACCGGGATTTCTTCGACTATCTGGCCCCCCTGAAATCTGCGGGGAGAAACCTCATCATCGCCGGAGACTACAACACCGCCCACAACGAGATCGACCTGAAAAACCCCAAGGCCAACGAAAACACCTCGGGCTTCCTCCGGGTGGAGCGGGACCGGATCGACGAGATCATCCGCGGCGGCTACGTCGACACCTTCAGACACCTTCATCCCGAGACGGTCGAATACTCGTGGTGGTCCTACCGGTTCAAGGCGAGGGAGAGAAACGCCGGCTGGCGCATCGATTATTTTTTCACCACGGAAAACATGATCGCCTCCGGCAGAATCCAGGGCGCGGCCATCGACAATTCCGTTTTCGGGTCCGATCACTGCCCCATCCGCCTGACGGTCCTCCGGTGACGGCGCGGCATGCGAGGAAGGGGCGGACCCTGTTTCATCGGGCGGCATCCCGGGTGCCTTGCGAACCTTGCCACTGACCCTTTCTTCGTATATATTCGGTGATGATGAAAACACCATGGCGCTATTCCGACCTCATCGACCTGGAGTATTTTTTCCACGAGGATGAAACGGCCGATGAAACGACCCGGAGGGCCAATGCCCTGCGGGACAGGGAGATCTATGTCCGGCACATCCTGCCCCGGACAGCCCCGGGAAAACCCGTGTCCAGGCGGTGGCTTCTCCGGCAGTGGCTGGACCGCCGCCGGGCATCCCTGCGGGAGGGAACCGTGGATGCCTTTCTTCCCGGGGATGCCTTCGGCGAAATGTACCGGCTTCTGGTCCTGGCCGCGGCCGTTTTCGGGGTCGTGAGCGGGGGGGGCCTGGCGTTTTCCCTCCTGCGGTACGCGGGGACCAGCCCGGTCAACGTCTCCGTCTACCTGAGCCTCCTGGTGGGAACACAGCTTTTCATCATTGCTCTGCTCCTTGCCGGGGCGCTGATCCGCCTGGCATGGCGCAGGAAAGCGCCCTCTTCCGCCATGGCCTCCCTGTTGAGCGCCATCCTTGTTTCGCTCACCCTCCGGCTCCGACGCGAGGCCGCGGGCCGAATGTCCGGCCGGAGCCGGATGAGCCTGGAGGCGATCACCGGCCTGATCCGGGGCAGGCGGCGGATCTACGGCAGCCTGTTCTACTGGCCTTTTTTCATCCTGACCCAGGCAATGGGCATCAGCTTCAACGCGGGGGTCCTGGGCGCGACCCTGCTCCGGGTCCTGGGCACGGACGTCGCCTTTGGATGGCAGTCTTCGGTCCTTTTCAGCGCCGATATGGTCCACCGGGCGGTGGAAGCCGTCGCCCTGCCGTGGTCGTGGTTCCTTCCGCCCCATATCTCGCACCCCACGCTGACCCAGATCGAAGGCAGCCACATGGTCCTCAAGGACGGCATCTATCACCTGGCCACCCAGGACCTGGTTTCGTGGTGGCCCTTCCTGTGCCTCGCCGTCCTGTTTTACGGCTTGATCCCCAGGCTCATCTTCCTGGCCATGGGGATCCTTTTCAAATCGAGTGCCCTGGCCGGACTCGATTTCTCCCACAGCCTTCCGGATCAGCTCATTCAGCGGATGGAAACCCCCCTGCTGGACACCGGGGGAGGGCCCCAGCCGGAGCGCCCGGAAGCGTCGGAGACGGCCCCGGCGCCTCCGGCAGGAGCGCCGGAACCCCCGGACGGAGCGATGCCGCAGCGGCGGCTCGTGGCACTGATCCCCGAAGACCTCTTCGACGACTGCGGGCCGGATGAACTCGAGGCCCTGATTTCACGGGTATTCGGATCGCGGATCCGGGAAACCCTCAAGGTGGATGCGGAAGAGACCGGCGACCTTACCCTCCTTGCGCACCTGGCCGAAGCGGCCCGCAAGAACGGGCGGGTCGATGTCTTCCTCCTCAGGGAGGCCTGGCAGCCGCCCATCCTGGAGGACCTTGCCTTTATCCGGAGCCTCCGCCAGGCCGTCGGCGAGCGCGCCAGGATTCAACTGGGCCTCATCGGCAGGCCCACCCCCGACACCATCTTCACCCGGGTCATGGAGACAGACTGGAACATATGGCATCAGAAGATCGCGTCCCTGGGAGATCCCTTCCTCCGGATAGAAAGGCTGGTGCGCCATGAAGCCTAGCCCCGTCCCGGAATTCGCCATCGTGGGGCACCCCAACGAAGGGAAATCCTCGGTGGTGTCGACCCTGGCCGAGGACGACAGCGTCAGGATCAGCCCGACGCCCGGGGAGACGATTCAATGCCAGACCTTCCCGGTGACCATCGACGGCCGGGAGGTCATCCGGTTCATCGACACGCCGGGATTCCAGAATCCCAAGCAGACCCTTCAGTGGATGCGCGGCTATGCGGGCCCGGACACCCATATGGTGGCGGTGTTCCGCCAGGTCCACGCCGACCGTCCGGATTTCCGCGACGACGTGGAGCTCTTCCTCCCCGTCGAGCGCGGCGCCGGCATCATCTATGTGGTGGACGGGTCCCGCCCCCTGCGCGGCGTCGACAGGGCGGAAATGGAGATTCTGCGCTTGACCGGGCGCCCCCGCATGGCCATCATCAACTGCAAGGAAAACGAGACCGGCTACATCGACCAGTGGAAAAGCGAGTTCAGGAAGCACTTCAACGCCATCCGGGTCTTCAACGCTCACAAGGCCACCTATGCCGAGCGGATCAGCCTCCTCGAAAACCTCAAAAACATCGACCAGGACTGGCAGCCGGCCCTGGAAACCGTCATCTCCGCCTTCAAGAAAGACTGGGAATACCGCAACTCCCGGACGGCGGAGATCCTCTGCGCCCTGCTCGAGAAATGCCTCACCCACGCGATTTCACGGAATTTCACCGAGAATGCCGACGAGGGGGCGGCCAGAAAGGCGCTCCAGGAAAAGTACAACCAGGATATCGCCGACATGGAGCAGGAGGCCCACCGGAAGATCCGGCGGCTCTTCAAGCACAACATCTTCAGCGTCGACCTGCCGCCCCAGTCCATCCTCCATGAGGAGCTGTTCAACGAGCGGACATGGCAGCTCCTGGGACTCACGCCAACACAGCTCATCACGGCGGCCGGTCTTGGCGGCGCGGCCGTCGGTGCTTTGGTGGACCTGGCCGCCCACGGGCTCACCTTCGGCATCTTCTCGGCCATCGGCGGACTCGCCGGCGCGGGATGGGCCGCCCTGGGCGGCGCGGAGCAGCTTGCCAAAACCAAGGTGGTGGGCATGAATCTGGGGGGCCTCCAGATCCAGGTCGGTCCCCTGGGAAACATCCAGTTTTTCTATATCCTGTTAGACCGGGCTCTCATCTACTACTCCCATGTCATCAACTGGGCGCATGGCCGGCGGGGCCTTCCGGCCTCCCGGGAATCGCATGCCAAAGCGGTTACCAAAGCCGGCTTCGCCACGGAATGGGACGACTCGGCCAAGCGCATCTGCACCGGCTTCTTCAAGGCGGTCAAGGGCGGCGAGGACCCCCGGCACGATGCCCGGAGACAGGCGATGAAGGCGTTCATCATGAACATTCTGAACGGCATCTCCCGGAGCGAACGGCCTTACGGGCTGGTGTTTGGAAATGACAGAAAATAAGAGGACGGAGAATACCATGAAGGTGATCCTGTTGATGGCCATTACCCTCGACGGCAAGATCGGCAAGACCCCGGATCATTTTCCGGACTGGACCGGACCGGAGGACAAACGGCTCTTCGTGTCCATCACCCGGCGGGCAGGCGCCGTCATCATGGGCTCCAAGACCTACGACACGATCGGCATGCCCCTTCCCGGCCGGAAAAACATCGTTCTGACGCGGGACAGGCGCCGCGTCTCCCAATGGGAAAACCTCTGGTTCACGGACGCGTCTCCCCGGGAGGTCCTGGAGGTTCTGGAGAAGGAAGGGTATCGGGAGGCCATTCTCGCCGGAGGCGCCCTGGTCAACTCCCTTTTCGCGGAGGCCGGCCTGATCGATGAGGTCATCGTCACCATCTCCCCCACCATCTTCGGATACGGGCTCTCGCTTTTCACCCAGGAGATCGCAATGGACCTAAAGCTCATGGATGTCCGGCGCCTCGGTACGGACCTGGTCTGTCTGGAATACCGCGTGATCAAATAACCCTCGAAGCACCAACGGAGAAACCATGGACGTCACACAATTCTGGAAGATTCCCCTCAAGATCTTCGGCATGACCCTCTTCGCCTTCATCAGCTTTCTCGTCATTCTGTTTCTGTTTGGAGCCTTTTTCATCAGCGCCGGACTGGGCGTGGGGTCCATGCTCGCACGAGAGGACATAACGGGTATCGTTTCAACGGAGGACCAGAGTTACACCTTCATTTCCGGAAAAAACGGGAGCCAGAACATCCTGATCAGTCTGCCCGTGGAAGGGGTCATCCTGGGCAGCCCGCCCCAGGAGCTCGGCCAGTCGCCCATGGGGTGGTTCAACGCGACCTACGGCTATTCCATCCAGAAGGCCCTGGAAAAGGCGGCGGAAGACGATCAGGTCAAGGGGGTTTTCCTGCATGTCCAAAGCCCCGGCGGCACGATTTTCGGATCGATGGCCATCCACGAGGGCATCGAGGCGTTCCAGAAATCGACCGGCAAGCCCGTCCTATCGTTCATCGAGGGTCTGTCCGCATCAGGGGGCATCATGGCCATGGTCGGGGCGGATGCGATCTACGCGGATTACGGCAGCTATATCGGCAGCATCGGCGTGATCGGGGCGGCCCTCACCTATTTTGACCAGCCCACGGCGACCGAGGGGGGGATCCTGGGCGGCGGAATCGTCACCCGGGGCGGCATCGAACACACGATCATCTCCGCCGGCCGCGGGAAAGACCTGGGCAACCCCTTCCGCCGCGCCACGGATGAAGAGATCCGGACCCTCCAGCAGGGGGCCGACATCGAGTACGAGAATTTTGTGCGCCATGTGTCTGAAAACCGCAAGATCCCTGAAACCACCGTCCGCGACCGGATGGGGGCGCAGATTTTCGACAACCGAACGGCCCAGGAGTTGGGGCTGATCGACGGCACCCTGAGCCGGAATGCCGCCATCACCAAGCTTGCGGAGATGGCCGGCGTCGGCGGGGATTTCCAGTTGGCAAGGCCCCGCCGGACACCCACGAAGCTGTGGCAGGACCTTCTGTTTTCATCAGCCGGCGGAAAACCCAGCGAAGCGGAATTCCGGACGGCCGCCCGGCGCCAGATCTGTTTAGGTGCGGGCCGCATGCCCATGGCCTACTACGGCGACCCTGCAGCGCTCTGCGCTGAATACGGCGCGGGCGGCCGCGCCCGCCCATAACGATCGCGGCGACAGCGTCGGCTGATGCCGACGGAGGAGGATGCAATGGTCGAAATACACTCCGACTGGAAACGGCTGCTGGACGCGCTGCCCAGCGGGATCATCATCATCGACCCCGAGTTCAACATATGCTACATGAATCGGACGTTTACAGCCCTGTGGAAGATTGACGACCGCCAGGCAATCGGAAAGAAGTGCTTCGATCTCTTCACCGGCCCCCTCTGCCATGAAATCGCCTGCCCCCTGAACCGAATCTCCCGGGGGGAAGACCGGATCCCCTATGATGAAGAACAGCACTGCAAGTGCGGCAGCGTTTCCACCTGCAACGTTATGGTAAGCGCCCTGAAGGACGACGCAGGCCGCCTCACCGGAATCATCGAAAGCTTCACCGATGCAAGCATCCTCAAGACGACCCGGACGGCACTGGTCGAGAGCAGCGAGCGACTGAGGAAAGCCATGGGCGGCATCATCCAGGCCATGTCCCTCACCATCGAGAAACGGGACCCGTATACCGCGGGGCACCAGCGGCGCGTCGCCAAACTGTGCCGCGTGATCGGCACCGAACTCGGCCTCGGCTGGGAATGCATCCAGGGCCTCCGTATGGCCGCCGCCATCCACGACCTGGGGAAGATCAACGTCCCCGCGAGCATCCTCAACAAGCCGGGGCGGCTCTCGGAGCATGAAATCGCCATCATCCGCCAGCATCCCGAGACGGCATATGAGATTCTGAAAAACATCGATTTCCCCTGGCCGATCACACAGGCCATCCACCAGCACCACGAACGCCTCGACGGATCCGGATATCCCCGGGGGCTCGCAGGCGGCGAGATCATCCTGGAGGCCCGCATCCTTGCCGTGGCCGACGTGGCCGAGGCCATCTCCTCTTTCCGCCCCTACCGGCAGGCTTTGGGCACAGAAACCGCCATGGCGGAGCTTCGAAATGGACGCGGCGTCATCTACGACCCGCTGATCGTCGATATCTGCCTGTCGCTCTTCGAAACCCGCGGGTTCGACTTCAACGTCAAATTCTTTCCCCGCGGTTCACAGACACCCCATACGAACTGATCGCCCGGGCCGCGGCCTGGATCCCTCCCCGATCCCGTGAAGCAGGCGCAGGCCGACAGGATCGGCGCGGCGATCTGCGCCGCAGCATTATATTCTTGACAAACCCAAATTTTTAGAACATATGGTACAAAAATAGGATTTTTTAAGAATGATAGATGAAATAAGTTTAAATATTCTGAATATTCTTCTGGAAAAGGCCAGGATACCCAACGTCGAGGTGGCCCGGCAGGTGGGCATGGCCCCCTCGGCCGTGCTCGAACGGATTCGCAAGCTCGAGAAGCAGGGCATCATCGACGGATACGAGGTCCGGCTGAATCCGGAGCGGTTCAACCGCCGGCTCATCGCGTTCATCTTCATCAAGACCGACGGACACCCCCATCCGGAGCGGACGCCCATTCCCGATACCCTGGCTGCAATGCCGGAGGTGCAGGAGGTCCATGAGGTCGCCGGAGAGGACTGCCTTCTCCTGAAACTGCGCGCCGCGGATCATCAGGAGCTGGGCGCGCTCCTGCGGGAGCGAATCAGATCCATTCCCGGCATCCTGTCGACCCGCACCCTGACGGTGCTTTCCACCCACAAAGAAACGGCACGGTTTCCCATCTCGGGGATCCTGCCGGATGAATAACGCACAACCATCCTTACGTGCAAAGGAGATCCCCTGCCATGCCAATGTCCATCGCATTCAAAGATCGCCTGTTTCCCGTGTTGGAGCAGATCGCCTCTCATTACGGAACCCCGTTTCACATATACGATGAAGCCGGCCTGCGCGACACGGGCCGCGATCTTCAGAACGCCTTTTCCGGAGCCCCCGGCTTCAAGGAATTTTTTGCCGTGAAAGCCCTTCCGAACCCCCGGATCCTCGAGATCATGAAGAGCATGGGCTTCGGGTTCGACTGCAGCTCCATCACGGAGCTGATGCTGAGCCGCAGGGTCGGGGCTGCGCCGGACGACATCATGTTCACCTCCAACAACACGAGCCTGGAGGAATTCCGCTTCGCCCAGGAGGCGGGGGGCGCTATCCTCAACTTAGACGATATCACCCTTCTGCCCAAGATCCCCCGGCTTCCCGAGCTGGTCAGCTTCCGCTACAATCCCGGGCCCAGGAGAACGGGAAACGACATCATCGGCAACCCCGTCGAGGCCAAGTACGGCGTCAGCCACGACCAGATCGTGGACGCCTACCGAACGGCCCGGCAGATGGGCGTCCGGCGGTTCGGTCTTCACACCATGCTGGCCTCCAACGAACGCAACCATGCCTACATGGTTCAGACCGCCGACATGCTGCTCTCCCTCATCGAATGGATCCATTCCGAGACCGGCATCATCTTCGAATTCATCAACATCGGGGGCGGCCTGGGAATCCCCTACCGCCCGGAGGACGCCCCCCTGGACCTTGAGGCCATGGCCCGGGAGATCACCGGAAGCATAGGCCGGTTCCGGCGAAAAAACGGATATGCGCCAAGGCTCTACATGGAAAGCGGGCGCTATATGAGCGGCCCCCACGGCGTTCTGGTCACGACCGCCATCAACCGGAAGGAGATCTACCGGAAATACGTGGGGGTCGACGCCTGCATGTCCGCGCTGATGCGCCCGGGCATGTACGGGGCCTATCACCACATCGACGTTTTGGGCAAGGACGGGGCGGTCGGCACCGAGGTCGTGGACGTGGTCGGGTCGCTGTGTGAAAACAACGACAAATTCGCCGTTCAGCGGAGCCTGCCGCCCATCGATGAAGGGGACATTCTGGTCATCCACGACACGGGGGCCCACGGCCATTCCATGGGGTTCAATTACAACGGCAAGCTGAGGCCCCAGGAGCTGCTTCTCCGGGACGACGGGACGACGGAGAGGATCCGCCGGGCGGAGACCCCCGAGGATTATTTCGCAACCCTCGATTTCACGCAGGACCTCCTTCACCTTTAGCAAACGCTCCTTCCCGGACGGGCCGACGGCCGCCCCCCGGCGGATCCGTCGGCCCGGTTTCATTTTTTGACGCTTTCGCAAAAAGGCCGATGTCTGCGTTGCGCTTCATCCCTCGTCACTGCGGCGTACTATCAGTACGCCTCATTCCTCGGGATTCGCAAGCCTTGATCTCGGCCTTTTTGCGAAACCGTCTGAAAATCGACTTTTTGCGAATCCATCATTTTTTCCTTTTCCGCAAAATGGATCGCTGGTATAGACAGCGCCTTTGCGCCAAAAATCAGTCCGATGAGGGGCTCTTCAGGAGGAACGACATGAATCCAGACAAAATCGGCACACGAATCATGAAAACCATGGAACAGAAAGGGATCTCCATCGAAGCGCTCGCCGAAAGAACCGGCCTTGCGATAGGATTCCTGAAGCGCGTCCAGGAAGAGGATCTCTACCCCTCCCTCGGACCGCTGTTGAAGATAGCGCGCTCACTGGGGGTCCGGCTGGGGACCTTTCTGGATGACCAGGTCGGCTGCGATCCGCTCGTCATCCGAAAATCGGAGCGCAAGGGGGAACTCAGCATGCTTCGCGCCAGGGACAAGCCGGCGGCCGCCCGGTTTTATTCCCTGGGGCGCGGGAAGACCGACCGCCATATGGAGCCCTTCTTTGTGGAAATCCTGCCGGAATCGGCCATGGAGAAAACCCTCTCCTCCCACGAAGGCGAGGAGTTCATCGTGGTGGTCGACGGCGAGATCGAGATCGTCTACGGCAAGGAGACCCACCGGCTGGGGCCGGGCGACTGCATCTACTACAATTCGGTCGTCCCCCATCATGTTGGATCGGCGGGCGACACGGCCGCAAGCATCTATGCGGTGCTCTATTTTCCAGAATAGCGGCTGCGGAGGAACATTCATGACCACGTGCGATGTGAAGGAAATTACCCTGGGGAGGCTGCTGGATCAGGCCGTCGCCGGCCATCCGGACAACGAAGCCGTCATCTACGCGGATCGGGGGTTCCGCCTGACCTACCGGGATTTCGGCCGGCTGGTCGACGGCTTCGCCAGAGGCCTCATGGCCCTCGGTGTCGAGCGGGGCGAAAAGGTGGCCATCTGGGCCACGAGCGTTCCCTGCTGGGTGGCGCTCCAGTTCGCGACGGCCAAAATCGGGGCCGTACTCCTCACGGTCAACACCAGCTACAAATCGAGCGAGCTGGCTTACCTCCTGAAGCAGTCCGAGACCGAAACCCTGTTCATCATCGACGGGTTTCGGGACACGGACTACGTGGGGACGGTCTACGACCTGGTGCCCGAATTGAAGCACCAGGAGCGGGGCTACCTCACCAGCCCGGCGTTTCCCTTCCTGAAGCGCGTCTGCTTTTTAGGCCAGGAAAAGCACCGGGGCATGTATTCCATTCCGGAAATCATGGCCCTGGGCGTCATGACCCCCGAAGCGGCCTTTCAGGAGCGCCAGGAGGCAGTGGCCCCCCGCGACGTGGTCAACATGCAGTACACCTCGGGGACCACTGGCTTTCCCAAGGGCGTGATGCTGACCCATGTCAACATCGCCAACAACGGCTTCCGGGTGGGGGAGAACCAGCGGTTCACCCCGGCCGACAGGATCTGCATCCCGGTGCCGCTCTTCCATTGCTTCGGCTGCGTCATGGGGGTCCTGGGCGCGGTCTCCCATGCGGCCACCATGGTGTTTGTGGAGGGGTTCGACCCGGTGGACGTCATGGCATCGGTGGAGCAAGAAAAATGCACGGCCCTCTACGGGGTCCCCACCATGTTCATCGCGATCCTGCAGCACAAGCTCTTCAGCAAGTTCGATTTCAGTTCGCTCCGGACCGGCATCATGGCGGGATCGCCCTGCCCCATTGAAATCATGAGGCAGGTGATCGACCGGATGTACATGAAGGAGATCACCATCTGCTACGGCCTCACCGAGGCGTCGCCGGTGATCACCCAGACCCGGGCCGAGGATGATATCCGCCGCCGCGTGGAATCCGTCGGACGCGCCTTGCCGGGCATCGAGGTCAAAATCGTCGACCCGAAGACCGGCGCGGTTTTACCGCCAGGGACGCAGGGCGAGGTGTGCTGCCGCGGCTACAGCGTCATGAAGGGGTATTACAGGATGCCGGAGGCGACGGCCGACGCCATCGATGAAGACGGCTGGCTCCATTCGGGCGACCTGGGCGTCATGGATGAAAACGGCTACCTGAGCATCACGGGGCGCCACAAGGACATGATCATCCGCGGCGGAGAGAACATCTATCCCAGGGAGATCGAGGAGTTTCTTTTCCAGATGGAAGGCATCGCCGACGTGCAGGTCGCCGGTGTGCCCAGTCCGAAATACGGCGAGGAGATCGGCGCTTTCATCAAGCTCAAGAAGGGCTTCCGCCTGGAGCCCGAGGATGTCCGGGATTTCTGCCGGGGGAGGATCAGCCGCTACAAGATTCCGAGGTATGTGGGGTTTGTAGACGATTATCCAATGACGGCCAGCGGAAAGGTTCAGAAGTTCGTCCTGCGGGAGATGTCCGTGGCGATGTTTCCGGATCGCCATTAGACGGGCCTGCGGATCGCGGTTCAGGGCCGCCGGATCCGGGGGGCTGCGTTCCGGGTCACACCTTCTTTAAGCCGCGGGCAAAGATCTCGAAGGCGATTTTCAGGGTTTCCTTCAGGTAGTTTTTGTTGTCGTTGATGATGCTTTTGCTGGATTCCCACAGAACGACGCCGGAAAACATCGACCAGAAGATATCGGCCAGGGCGATGGGGTGCTCATCAATGAAGACACCCTGATCGATCCCCTCCTGGAAAATCCGGGCAATGGCGCCCAGGGACTTTCTGGAAAGCGCCTCAATCTCTCCCAGGAGTTCATCGGAGAGATTTTTGAGGGTTTCGCTCGATTGCAGGTGCGCCATGTTGATGATGATCAGCGGGTCGAATTCATAGACATCGAACATGGCTTCGTTGAGGGCGTCAACCTTCTGAACGGGATTTAAATCATGATTTCCGTTGACATGCTCGAGCCGTATGATTAAATACTGCAAAATCCGGAGTGACAGGGACGCATAGAGTTCATCCTTGTTCTTGAAGTACAGATAAAGCGTTCCCGGGCTTAATTCAGCCTCTTTGGCAATGTCCTCCATGGTGGATCTGTTGAATCCCTTTTCCGAAAATACGCGCTTGGCCGCCACAATAATCTGCTGCCGCCGTCTCTCCCGTTCTCTTTCTTTTCTTTCCCTGATTCCCATTCTGGACGCATTCCTGAATTATATTTATTTGAAATACATTCATATATTTTATATTATCGATTTGGTCAAGCTAAATAATAGACACGCCCACAGCCATGTTCAATGCACAGGCCGCCAAAAAAGCGTGGAAAAAAATGTAACGCGTTATTTCCTTAAATCCATCTTATTCCGTCAGGCCCAGCCATGAAGGGCAGGCGCCGCTCTGCAAGGTGCGCCCGGCGATGGCATAATTTTGCCGCATAGCATGCGTCAGGGAGGGAAATATCCAAAATGATGTCACACGATGATTTTCCTGAATCATTGGCTGACGAAGTATTGACCGAAATGGCCCACAATTTTTTCGGGGAGCGGGTGCAGCTTGAGGAGAGCATCAAGTTCCTCCACCAGACTGCCGACAGGCTCCGGGGAAAAGAGGCCCGCATCCACGAGAAGGCCGCCTTTCTCAATTACCTCATGCTGACGCCGCAGGCGGCCCATGCCCTATACCGGTCGATCGGAATCAACCCCGAGATCTTCACCGTAACGGGCGGCGTGACCGACTGCGCCCTGCCTGCCTGGACCCCCTCCGCCCTGACGCGAAAAGGCGAATACGCCAAATTCGTGCTCTGGGCATATGACGCCCTCAGGCGCGCCTGCGAGAATTACCTTCACGGAAACCCGTCGGCTGACCGGGACGACAGACCGGAGACCGCATCCCATGACGCCGACTATCGCCTGGTGAAGAGCCTGTGCACGCTGATCAACCAGGAGATCGACCGCATCAACCGCCGTTGCCTGCCGACTCAGGTGCTTCAGGCCGTTAAAAGGTTCGACCCGGCCACCCAGACCAAGGAATATGTCACCGGCGGGGGCACCGATTACGGAGACCATTGCCTCCTCAACGAGAACCTGGCCTTCAAGCCCATCGAATTCTCCTCCCTCAACCTCAAGGAACTTCCCGAGCTGCCGCCCCTGGAAAAGGTCCAGGACGCGATCACCCGGGAGGCCAAGGCCAATTACGCCCGGAACAGCGGCCGGATACACGACATGCTTACGCATGTGAAACATCTGTGCCGGATGTCCCGCCAGGGATAAATTCTCAGGATCGGGTGGGGGGATCGACGGTCTTGAAGGTGAGGGTGAAGGTCGTGCCCTGATCTGTTCCGCTTTCAACGTCCAGACGGCAGTCATGGGTCTCCAGGATACGGTGAACGATGGACAGGCCGAGTCCCGTGCCTTTGGGCTTGGTTGTCATGAACGGATCAAAGATGGATTCGATTTTATCTTCCGGGATGCCGCAGCCGGAATCACGGATCTTCACGACGGCGGCCCGGCGCGTCTCCTGCCGGGCTTCGATTTCGATGGTTCCTTCGCCGTCGATGGATTCCACCGCGTTCAACAGGAGGTTCCAGAAGACCTGACGGAGCTGCCCGGGGTCCATTTCGATCCAGATGCCGGCTGCAATTCTCGTGGAGATCCTTATCCGCTGGGCATAGGCACTGCTGGTGCCGAACATGCCCGCTGTCTCCCCCAGCACGATTCCAAGGTCGACCACCTCCCTCTGCCCCTCGGGCGGCTTCGCAAACATGAGGAAATTGTTGACCAGCACGCTCAGCCGATCGGCTTCGCGCAGGACGATGAGCATGAGTTTCCGCTGCCCGCGGCCGTCCTGGTCTTCGTCCTTCAGCAACTGGACGGATCCGATCAACGAGGCGAGTGGATTGCAAATCTCGTGGGCCAGGCCGGCGGCCATTTCCCCCACGGCCGCCATTTTTTCCACCCGCTTGGTGTAAGACTCCATGGCGGCCAGCTCCCGCCTGGAACTCCGCTCCTGTTCGGCGATGATGCCGCTCAGGAACGCCACCGCAAAACAGGCGACCATGATGATCATGACCTTGTAGAGCACGTAGCTCCAGGCATAATTCGCCGCCGTCAAGCTCACCAGCATCCCCATCGGTTTCAAGACGCCGTAGAACTCGAGGTCGACCAGCAATCCGTATTGAATGCTGCACAGCACCGCCATGATCAGTCCGCCCTTCCGGAAGAGCAGAATGCTGGCGTACATGATCACGACCAGGTAGAGAAAGAAAAAAAGACTCGAAAAACCACCGGTCAGAAAGATGACGAAGGTAACGGCCACCGTGTCGACGGCGATCTGAAGATAGGCCAGGGCCGTGGTTTGGTCGAGCCGCTTGAGCAGGGCGGCGTAGGCGAGGGAGGCGACAGCCAGAAAGCAGATCAGGCCGTACAAGACGATCAGGGACGGATCCTGGAAGGAAAGTCCGTCCCTGATGTGAAGAATGACCGTGGATCCGAGAAGCAGGAGCGTGAAGAGCAGCCGAAAAAAGATCAGCCATCTCAGCTTGATGCGCATGCCCCCGGTGACATGGTCTTCAGGCCGAATTTTCAGGGTGTGCTTGGCGCCCAACAGACTTCCTTTTGTGGAAGATGGCTAAGAGATGCCGCTGGCCATGCTGAAAATCGGCAGGTACATGGCGATGACGACGCCGCCGACCACAACTCCCAGAAAGCAGATCATGAAGGGCTCGATCATTTCCGTCAGCCGCTCCACGGCTTCATCGACCTCTTCATCGTAGAAATCGGCGATTTTCACCATCATGGAGTCCAGCGCGCCCGTGGACTCCCCCACGGCGATCATCGAGCAGACCATGGGCGGAAAAACCCCGCTGCCGGCCAGGGGCGCGGCCATGGTCTGACCTTCCTTGATGCTCGACCGGACGCCGTAGATAGCCGTCTCAACGATTTTGTTTCCCGCGGTCTTGGCGACGATGTCCAGGCCGTCCAGAATCGCGACGCCGCTGCTCAGCATGGTTCCCATGGTCCGGGTAAACTTGGCCACCGCGACCTTTCGGATCAGGCTGCCCATCACGGGAAGCTTCAGCAGAAACCTGTCGATGATTCGCCGCCCCTTGTCCGTTCCGTAATATTTCCTGAACATGAAACCCAAAAGACCGGCTGCGATAACCATATAGAAGATGTTGTCCTTGGTGAATTCACTCAGGTGGATCACCATCATCGTCATGGAGGGAAGGGCTTGCCCCATTTCACCGAACATCTTCTGAAAGACGGGGATGACGAAGATCATGATGACGATGACAACGATGACCGCAACCGCCAGGGTAATCGCGGGATAGAGCATGGCGCTCTTGACCTTGGCTTTGAGCCGCTCGGCTTTTTCAAGGGTCTCCGAGAGCCGCTTCAAAATGGCATCGAGGATACCGCCCGCCTCGCCTGCGGCAACCATGTTGACAAACAGATCATTGAATTCTTTGGGGTGTTTTTTCAAGGCGTCGGCAAGCGTCGCCCCGCCTTCGAGATCCTCCTTGACCTCCTTCAGAATGTTGACAAATGTCTTGTTTTCGGATTGGGCCGCCAGCAGTTCCAGGCATTGAATGATCGGCAGGCCGGCGTCGATCATGGTCGAAAACTGCCGACAGAAGATGATAATGTCCTTGTTGGTCACGCTCGGCTGGAGAAACGAAATATTATCAAGAAGATCCTTGGGCTTCTCCTTGATCTTGATATCGCTGAGCCCTTTTTTGATGAGCTGGCTCCTCGCCACCTCAAGGCTCGCCGCATCAATCTGCCCATTTTGGGCGATGCCCCTCCGGTTTCTGGCCGTCCATACAAATTTCGCCATAATGCCCCCTTGTGTCCACGGCGACATGGGTAATCACCATTATCGATGATGATCGATAGGGTTGTGGATCTCGGTTCCCGGCGGGCGGCACGCCGCATGCATGTGCCTTTAGGGGAATCCGTCGCGCGTTGGGTTGTCGTCGCTAAAATTTTTAAAATAAACTCAATTATTACTCTGTGACGTTTTGCATATAACATAAGTTTTAGCATTCGTGAAGCCTTAATTTCAACCGGCGGGGCGCCGGCATCGGTTTCCACCCGGCCGCCGCGGGCAGACAGAGGCGGTTTTAAATTCAAATATCAATATGATCTCTATTTGTTAGGGTTTCGGTTCGCATCCTTTTTCAGAGATTCACACCCGCTCTATAAAGAACCACTAACCATAAATTCACACGATCCTAACGAGGCGGCAACAATAGTGCGCTATAGAGAGCGCATCCATGTCCCGGAAAGACGCCGTCGCCTCTCTCGGCCGCCTTTCCGTCCGTCAGTCACCTGAAATATCCAACCCCTGTCACAACGAGGAGAACGGAATGAAACGAACCGCATTATTGACGCGCTGCATTTTCCTGCTGACACTGGCGATAACGCTGATCACCGGGCCGACCCCCAGCTTTGCCGAGGATCTTTTGGTGTACACGGCGTTGGAGGATGATGAAATTCCCCGGTATCTGGCCCTGTTCAAGCAGGCCCACCCCGATATCAACGTCAAGATCGTCCGGGATTCCACGGGGATCATCTCCGCCAAGCTGCTTGCGGAAAAGGACAATCCACAGGCGGACGTGGTCTGGGGGACGGCCGCAACGAGCCTCATGCTCTGTGACCAGGTCGGCATGGTGGAGCCCTATGCCCCGAAAGGCGCCGAGAAGGTTCGGCCGAAGATGAAAGACAAAAACACCCCGCCCCACTGGGTCGGCATCAAAGCCTGGATGACCGGATTCTGCGTCAACACCGTCGAATGCCAGTCCATGAAGCTGCCCATTCCCGAATCCTTCGCAGACCTGATCAAACCCGCTTATCAGGGCCAGCTCATCATGCCCCATCCCGCGTCTTCCGGCACCGGTTTTCTGACCGTTTCCGCCATCCTGCAGATGATGGGTGAAGAAAAAGGATGGGCTTACCTGGACAAGCTTCACCAGAACATGATCCGCTACACCCATTCCGGATCCCAGCCCTGCAAGCTGGCCGGCGCCGGTGAAACCGCCATCGGAATCTCCTTTGCCTATCGCGGGTTCATGCAGAAGAAAAAAGGGGAGCCGATCCTCACGGTCTTCCCCAGGGAGGGCTCGGGATGGGATGTTGAAGCCAACTGCCTCATCAAAAAAGACGCCGTCAAACCGGCGGCCAGAACCTTTCTGGACTGGGCCATCAGTGAACCGGTCATGAAAGAGTATGCCCAGGTCTATCCGGTCACCGCCTATGCCACGGATGTGCCCATCCCCGAAGGATTCCCCAAAAACCCTGAAGGCCAGCTCATTGCTAACGATTTTGACTGGGCCGCGAAAAACCGGGAGAGGATACTGGCTGAATGGACCCGGCGCTACGACGGCAAAAGTGACGCCCAATAGCGGCAGATGACGCTGCATGGACAAAACGGACCGGACGCCCTCCGGTCCAAAACGATAGACAGGTGAATCATGGCACAGCCAGTAAACGGACCCTATCTGGAGGTGGAAAACGTCACCAAGACGTTCGGAAAATTCACCGCTCTGAAAAACATCTCTTTCAGTGCAAGTCCCGGAGAATTCATCTCGGTACTCGGCCCGTCGGGATGCGGCAAGACCACCCTGCTCCGCATCATCGCCGGGCTCGATCCTCTGACGGGGGGCAGGGTCAGAATCCAGGGCCGGGATGTGTCCGACCTGCCGGTGTCCCGCCGGAATGTCGGGATCGTATTCCAGTCCTATGCCCTCTTTCCCAACCTCTCGGCCGCCCGGAATATCGCCTATGGTCTCGCACGGCGGGGAAAAGACAAATCCTCCGCGGCCCGTCGGGTCGAGGAACTGCTGAATCTGGTCGGCCTTTCCGGTATCGGCGACAGATATCCCTCCCAGCTCTCCGGCGGTCAGCAGCAGCGCGTCGCCCTGGCTCGTGCCATGGCCCTTTCCCCGGATCTGCTGCTTCTTGACGAACCGCTCTCCGCCCTGGATGCCCAGGTCCGCATCATGCTCCGCTCGGAAATCCGGCGGCTTCAGAAACGCCTCGGGGTCACCACCCTCATGGTGACCCATGACCAGGAAGAGGCGCTGACCATGGCCGATCGCATCCTGGTCATTTCAGAGGGGGAGCTGGTTCAGAACGGCGCTCCGGATGAGATTTACGACAAACCGGCGACACCCTTTGTGGCCGCCTTTATCGGCAGCATGAATTTCATCCCGGAGGCCGTCAAGGTCAAAGAGGGCCGGTATCGCATCGGCTGCCACCAGCTCCGCATTTCCGGGGGGAACGGCGCCCGGTCCCTTCCGGCCGGGCACCCGGTGACGCTGGCGATCCGGCCTGAGGACGTGGCGGTGCATACCGATGACCCGGGAAAATACAATACCCTGAAGGCCCGCGTTCGCAGCATCGAATACCGGGGGCCGCTGTTCAGGATTTCCCTGACGCTGCCCATCGACCCGGTTACTGTAAAGATGATCGATGCGGATGTCACGGCGGAAAAGGTCAGACGGATCGGTCTCCGGGAGGCGATGGAACTGCCGATTCACCTGCCCGAAGACCGGTTGCGCGTTTACGCCCATGCCCGGGTTCCCTCATGAGCCGTGTCGCCGCCTGTGCTGAAACGGCCCCCAGGCAGGGGTTTTTCGAGGGCATCGATACAGCGTCGTGGACCCGACGTCTCCTGATCCTCCTATTCATTCTCTGGATGACGGTCATGGTGCTGCTGCCTCTTTTTCAGCTCTTTTTGCGCAGCATGGTCAATCCCCGGGGGGATTTCGTGGGGCTTGCCAATTATATCCATTACTTCAAAACCCCCGCTCTGTCCCACTCCCTGGGCAACAGCCTTTTTGTCTCCCTCATGACGACCGCCATTGCGGTCACCCTGGGGTTCGGGTATGCCTATGCCCTGACCCGCACTTGCATTCCGGGAAAATCGGTGTTCAAGGGGCTCGCCATGATGCCTCTCTTTGCCCCGACGCTGCTCAACGGCATCGCCCTGGTCTATCTGTTCGGACGGAAAGGGCTCATCACGCAGGGGTTTTTCGGCACCCTTCCCGGCATTGACATCCACCTGTTTGGCCCTGTGGGCATCATCATTTCCGAGGTGCTGTTCGCTTTTCCCCAGGCCGTTCTCATCCTGACCATCGCCCTCGGCATGACCGACGCCCGGCTGTATGAAGCAGCCGACTCCCTGGGCGCCGGCCGAGTGCGGACCTTTTTCACGGTCACCCTGCCCGGCATCAAGTACGGGCTCCTCAGCGCCGTTTTTGTCTGCTTCATTCTGGCCTTCACGGATTTCGGAGCCCCCAAGGTGGTGGGCGGCACCTTCAACATCCTGGCCACGGACATCTACAAGCAGGTCATTGGACAGCAGAATTTCATCATGGGGTCCGTGGTCAGCGTGGTGCTCCTGATTCCCACGGCCCTCGCCTTTGTCGTGGACCGCATCGTCCAGCGGAAGCAGGTTTCCCTGATCGCAGCCAGATCCGTTCCCCTGACCCCGACGCCGCAGAAGATAAGGGATACGATTTTTCTGGCCTTCTGCGGTCTCATCGCCTTCCTGATCATCGCCTTTTACGGCACCGCGCTCTTCGCCTCCCTGGTCAAGGTCTGGCCCTACAACCTCTCACCGGGATTCTGGCACTACCGCTTCACCGGTACCGGCGGGGGCGGATACGCCGCCTTTTTGAACAGCGTCCGCATGAGCGCCTATTCGGCATTTTTCGGCACCTGCATCGCCTTTTCAGCCGCATATCTGATCGAAAAGACCCGGCGGATGCGGATGCTGCGGCAGACCGCCTATTTTCTGTCCATTCTCCCCCTGGCCCTGCCCGGACTGGTCATCGGCCTCTCCTACATCTTTTTTTTCAATGCCAGGGGCTGGACCCTGCCCTGGTTCACCATCCCCAACCCGCTCAACCTCTTTTACGGGACCATGGCCATCCTGGTGATCAGCAACATCATTCATTTTTTTTCCGTCAGCTTTCTGACCGCCACCACGGCGCTGAAACAGCTTGACAAGGAATTCGAGACGGTTTCGGAATCCCTGGGGGTGCCCTTTTACACCACGTTTGTCAGGGTGACGGTCCCGGTCTGCCTGCCGGCGGTCCTGGAAATCGGCATGTATTATTTCGTCAACGCCATGGCAACCGTATCGGCGGTGATCTTCCTTTACTCGGCCGACATCCCGCTGGCCTCGGTGGCCATTGCCAACATGGATGACGCCGGTGACACCGCCGCCGCCTGCGCCATGTCCATCCTGGTGATCCTGACCAATCTCCTGGTGAGGCTTTTCTATGGATGGATGACCCGGGGCATCAAGAAAAGAAGTCAGGCATGGACCGTCCGGTAATCCGCCGCGACCCTCCGCCCCGTCACGGGCCGGCCCTTCCGGCGGAGGGATACAAGCCGGACGCCCAATCCACACACGAGCATAAAAGGATACGCAATATCATGGTCAATATCACCCCTAAAAACCCCTACACCGGCTGCCTGAAAGGCGCCGTGCTCGATTGGGCCGGCACCGCGGTGGATTACGGCTGTTTGGGTCCCGCAGCCGTTTTTGTCGATGTCTTCGACAAATTTCATATCGAGGCGTCCGTCGCCGAAGCCCGCCAGTTCATGGGCCTGATGAAAAAGGACCATATCCGCGGCATGCTGGATCTGCCGTCCATCCGGGAGCGATGGCGGGCTTTTTACCGACGGGAGCCCAATGAAGGGGATGTGGCGGCCCTTTACGGGGAAACCGAACCCATGATGGTTTCGGCCATCTTCCGCCATGCGGAGCCCATCGACGGTTTGCTGGAGACGGTTCGCGAAATGCGGAAAAGAGGCATGAGAATCGGATCCTGCACCGGCTACACCGGGCCGATGATGGCGGTTCTGATGCCCCTTGCGGAGGAAAAAGGCTACCGGCCGGATGCCATGGTCTGCTCGACGGATGTTCCGGCAGGGCGACCCTGCCCTTGGATGTGCTACATGAACGCCATTCAGTTGAATGTTTATCCCATGTCGGCCCTGGTGAAGATCGGCGACACCGTGAGCGATATCCAGGAAGGGCTCAACGCCGGCATGTGGACCATCGGCCTGACACAGTCCGGCAACGAGCTGGGGCTGACGCAGGCAGAGGCCGAAGCCCTGCCCGCCTTGGAGTTGGACCTGTGCCTGGACGCCATAGCGCAACGGCTCCGAGAAGCGGGGGCTCACTACACGGCCCGGGGCATCTGGGAGTGCCTTTCCATCATCGATGACATCAACGCGCGGCTGGCCAGAGGCGAACGGCCCCTGTAAACGGCAAGAACGAAACCAAAACATGAATGAATCCCCCTTGAAACCGACAGACCTGTCGGAAGGCGACGCCAACCTGTCCGACCATCGGAGGCAGTGGACGTCGAGGCTCGATGAGACCACCCGGAACTGGATCGAAAGGGATGCGGCCGTATTCCTGCATCAGTCCCTCTCCACCCCCTGCCTGAACGTTCTCGGCGGATGCGGGGACGGCGCCATGACCGATCTTTCCGGCAGGCGGATTCTGGATTTTCACGGCAACAGCCTTCATCAGGTCGGATATGCCAACCCGGCGGTGATTGCGGCCGTCAAAAAACAGCTCGACACTCTCTCTTTCTGCCCGCGCCGCTACACCAATCCGGCGGCGATCCGGCTGGCGGAAAAACTGGCGGACATCGCCCCGGGCGACCTGAATCGCGTGCTGTTTGCCCCCGGCGGCACCAGCGCCGTCGGCATGGCCCTGAAACTGGCCCGCGTCGCCACCGGCCGATTCAAAACCATTTCCATGTGGGACGCCTTTCACGGGGCGTCCCTCGACGCCATCTCCGTGGGCGGCGAGGCCCTGTTCCGAAAGGGCATCGGCCCCCTCCTACCCGGCACCGAGCATGTGCCGCCGGCCGACCCCCGTCACTGCCTGTGGGATCCCGCCGGCAGATGTGACGGCTGCGGGCTCAAATGCGCCCGCTACGTCGACTATGTCATGGAAAAGGAAGGGGATGTGGCCGCGGTCATCGCCGAACCCATCCGCTGCACCCGGGTCAATCCCCCGCCCGGTGGATATTGGAAGGCCGTCCGGGATGCCTGCGACCGCCACGGCGCACTGCTGATCTTCGACGAAACCGCCGTCTGTCTGGGAAGGACCGGCAGGATGTTCGCCTTTGAACACGAAGCGGTCCTCCCGGATATCGTCATCCTGGGCAAAGGACTGGGGGGCGGCGTCTTTCCCCTGGCGGCCATCATCGCCCGAGAGGCCCTGAATGTCGGGCGGGAGATCGCCCTGGGCCATTACACCCATGAAAAAAATCCCGCAGCGTGCGCGGCCGGCCTGGCCGCCATTGGCTACATCGAGGAACATCATCTCGTGGAACGATCGGACGTCCTGGGCAGGACGGCCGTAGGCAGGCTGAAGGCCCGCCTGGGTGGTCATCCCCTCGTGGAGGATATCCGCGGGCGGGGTCTGCTGTTCGGGCTTGAATTGGGCGCAAACGGCAGGCCGGCCTTCCGGGAGGCCGAGCAGATCATGTACGAATGCCTGGAAAACGGGCTCAGTTTCAAGATCTCCGGCGGCAACTTCCTGACCCTCACCCCGGCCCTCACCCTTCCCGAGGAGGAACTCTTCCGCGCCCTGGATATTCTGGAAGCGGCCGTATCAGCCGCTGGCGGCGCATCGGTGCCACCCCCTGTCCACCCAATAACACTTAACCAGAGAAAGTCATGATGAACACCACTCTCCTGCCAAACAACCCCTATCTGCTCCTCACCCCCGGTCCCCTCAGCACCACCAAGAGCGTTAAAAGCGTGATGCTGAGAGACTGGTGCACCTGGGACGACGACTACCACCAGATTGTCCAGAGCATCCGGAAACAGTTGACGGCCCTGGCCAACGGCCGGGACAGCCACACCGCCGTCCTGATGCAGGGCAGCGGTACCTTCAGCGTGGAATCCACCATCATCACCGCCGTCCCGTCCACCGGCAGGCTGCTGGTTCTGGCCAACGGCGCCTATGGCCGGCGGATCGGGGAGATCGCCCGGCGGGCAGGCATTCCCATGGTCGTCCACGACAGCGGGGAGACCGCCCCGACGGATCTGACACGGCTTGAAAGCGCCCTCGCCGCCGACAGCGGCATCACGCACGTGGCCGTGGTCCATTGTGAAACGACGACGGGAATGCTCAATCCCATCGAGGCCGTCGGATGCATTGCACGCGACCACGGGAAGGTCTGCATCGTGGACGCCATGAGCAGCTTCGGCGGCATCCCCATCGATATCCAGGCGGTCGGCGCGGATTTCCTTATCAGCAGCGCCAACAAATGCATTCAGGGGGTTCCCGGGATGGGATTTGTCATCGCCGGACGGAAAGCCCTGGAAAACACCCGGGGCCGGGCCCGGTCCCTGAGCCTGGATCTCTATGACCAGTGGGAAACCATGGAAACCCATCAGGGGAAATGGCGCTTCACCTCTCCCACCCATGTGGTAAGAGCCTTTGCCCAGGCCCTTGCGGAGCTTGAGGAGGAAGGGGGCGTCCCGCGACGATGGGAACGCTTTCGAAACAGCCACCGGATTCTGGTTCAGGGTATGGCGGAGCTGGGGTTTGAAACACTGCTGCCGCCGCAATGGCAGTCCCCCGTCATCACCGCCTTCCGCAGCCCGTCCCATCCGGACTATGAATTCAAAAAATTCTATGTCCGCCTCAAGGCGCGGGGGTTCGTGATCTATCCCGGCAAAGTGACGGATCAGGAGACCTTCCGCATCGGCAATATCGGCGACGTTCATGAAGCGGATATCCGCAGACTGCTCACGGCGGTGAAGAATTCGCGGTACTGGCTGGAAGACTGACTGCTTCGTGCGGCCGGGTGGGGGGTCCACCCGGCCCTTTGAAATAATTCGGTTTTATTCCACCGCCAGCGTCCAGATATCCATGCTGCCGCTTCTCCCGGATTCAAACAGCAGCCTGCCGCCGTCGGGATGCCATTTCGGCGTCATGTCCGGCCCTTGCCGGGTCACCTGTCTAAGCCGGGAGCCGTCGGAGGCCGCGATCCAAAGCGTGGCCCGGTAGGACTTGTCCCACGACCAGAAGGCGATCTGGCTGCCGTCCGGCGAAAAGACCGGCCCCCTGTCCCCCAGGGTGTTGTGGCCGGACAGAATTACCGGGGTTCCCGATGTCTTCGCGCCGGTGAATGAAACGTCTTCTACCACGGCCAGATAAGAGACCCGATCTTCACCGGAGGCATTGGTGACGATCTCGGCCGTGTAGGTGATTTTCCCGCCGTCCGGGCTCCAATCGTTCATCTGAATCGATTTGATTCCGTCCCACTGCCGCACCGCCGGCGATTCAAAGCCGTTCTCCACATCCATGAAGTTCTCGACCGTCAAATTGTAGGCCTTGTTGGGCGCCACCTTATAGGAGATGTAAGATCCGTCCGGCCGCCAGAGCGGATTGCTTTCCATCTGGGCGTCATAGGTCAGGCGTCGGACCCCGGCGCCGTCGCTGTCCGCAACCCAGATGTCCCAGTTGCCGTCGGTCTGGGCGGCCCATGCGATGTGCGTTCCCCGGGGGTGCCAGACCGGCCTGTCCAGGGCTTCGGCGGATTCCACGATGACCCTCACGTCGCTGCCGTCCGCCGCAGCGGTAGAGATGGTGTGGGTTCCGGAGGCTTCATCATACCCCCAGTAGACCAGCCCTCCCCCGTCCGGCCGCCACTGGGGCCATCCGTGGATGGCCGGTCCCCGGGTAAGGGGGCGGGGGTCCGAACCGTCACTGTTCATCACCCAGATCTGAAATGCGCCGTCGCGATCCGTCTCCCAGGCAATCCGCGACCCGTCCGGACTCCACGTGCCGTTGACATCCGTGCCGCTGTCTTCGGTCAACCGCACCAGGGTCAACCCGGGTTCGTCGGAAGACGCCTCCGGAAGCGCTTCCGGCATATTGCCCTCCGGATGCTGCGGCGGAACGGGACGGTCAAGGCGATGGCACTCATAGCAGACCGGAATCGATCCTAGCGGCACAATCATCCGGGTGGGCAGGGTGTGCCGGGGCGGAAAGGGGAAATAGACCCCTTTGGCCGCGACCGCGTAGGAGCTCTCATCGATGAAGCCATCGGGGTCGATCTGATAGCGAAGGCCGTCGGGTCCGGCCATGCCGCTCCCGTCGACGACGGCCTGGAACGCATCCGAAGCAGGCTCGGCGGCCAGGATCACGCAGGGGTTGCAGGCCTTATCGCGTGCCCGGTCCGTCAGAACGAGGGGAGACTCGACCTTGGTTTCGAGGTCCTCGGGGGTTAGACTTTCAAAGACATTCAAGGCCTTGGAGAGGAACGGGGTCCGCCCCGAAGTGTAACTCTGCTCCGCCACGATCCGCTTGTAAACCTTGTTGAGGGCCAGGGCGCGTTCCCGGGAGGGGTAGAGCAGCAGGGAGATGTCCTCATGGAGTTTTTCCGCCATCTCCTGTTTCAGCATGCCGCTTTCATCGAAAAAGGCGGCCTGGATCTCCTCGTTGCTCCTGAATTCGTCCCCTGCCCCGGCATACATCAGATAAAAGGAATATTCGTACTGGACCCCGGCGCTCCGGAATTCGGCCTTGGGTTCGTTCAGGCCTTTTACCCCCTTGACGGACCAGTGATACCAGCCGTCCTGGAAGGCCGGGGGCTCCAGTTTCCTGGCGAATGCAAAGGTGCTGTCCGTGGTGGCGCCAATACCGCCGTGGCAGCCGATGCACGAGGCGGTTTCCTCAAATGTCTGGGGCCTGAGCCGGCCGTTTTGATCCTCGATGAACCCCTGCAAAACCCAGCCGACGCCGTTGCTGACCCCGTCCTCCAGGTTCCCGATGGGCAGCTTCATGCGATCGGGAAAATCAGCCCGCTCCTTGACCTCATTCAAGGCCAGGGTTTCCATTTCCGCATAGGTCAGCCACTTGAACTTGCGGGCATACCGGATCTCCTTCATTCGGGGGGCCATTTCAATATCACCCTGATCCGAAACCCCCACATAGCGCAGGGTATTCAAAAATTCCGTGCCTTCGGGATAAAGGCCGCCCGCCAGATGGATCTCGCCGCTCTGCTGCCGTATCCGGGCGTCGCCCACATAAGACATCATCCGGTTCTCGTTGGGCGCCCAGTCAAAGGCAATACGGTCCGCGGTATCCAGACGCCCGTTCTTGTTCAGGTCTGTTTCGTAGCGGGTTTCATCCGTCGGAGGAATGGCGACGTCCCTTTTCTTGATGATGGCCTCGAGGATGGCCAGATTGAGCCGGTAGGTTTCCATGTCAAAACGGCCGCCCAGGGTCTGGAATACTTTATCCAGGCGGATCAGGACATCCCCGTAGTCGCCGCCCGCCGGCCAGTGGGTGGCCGGAAAGGGATAATAGGCGAAGGCCCGCCAGCCGGTATAATTTCCCGAGGGATCGCGGTCGAAGCCCAGATCATCAAAATGGAAATGGCAATCCGGTTTGTAGCCCGACCACATGCCGTCCCCGTCATCATCCCATTCCGGAGGGAGGTCATCGATATCGGCCGCCGGAAGGATCCGTCCGTCGCCGTCCTGATAATTGGAGGTCCGGATATAGGCCAGAATCTCGTCATCGGTGATCTCCGACATCGCCCCGCTTCTGTCCTGGAACAGATTGGTCCAGTGATTCTGCATCGCGTAATCCGGAAAGGCGAATTCAGTCTGGAGATCGCCGTCATTGATGAAATCCGGCCTGAATCCCCGGGTGTGGCAGGTGTAACAGGGATTCTGAACATCCCCGTTTGTTTTCACCGTCCGGGTGTAGCATTGCGGCGGCAGATACGGGGCCTGGTTCTGGAGGACGGTCGTTTTCAGAGTCTTGTCAACCGCCGCGGGCGATTCAGATGTATCAACTCCGCCGGCAGGGCCGGCGGAATCGGATCCGTCGCCGCACCCTGTCAGGCAAAGACAGGCAATCACGAAAAAAACCATAGCAACCTTCGTCATCGGCCCCATGAATTATTCTCCTTTATGACATGTTTAATAATTTTTTTTTAGATCCTTTTTAATCAATCGTCTGTTTTAATCAATCGCCTGTTAAGGCTTGATTAGGGCCGCATTAATTCTTCATTAGTTTTCAAATCCCATATCCATACATTCGCAACGAAATTCTAACAATATTCTAATGTCCTCTTAATTCTTTCCCAATATTTCAGTGATAGCCATCCCCAGACCGCAATAAATCTTTTTTACACCTGACCATCAGCCGATTTTCTAAAGGAGGATTACATGACATTGAGACAAGACCCGGGGCATTGCAGACGGAAGACATTCCTGAAATGGACGATTCTGTTCTGCCTGTGCGCCATGCTCACTTTTGGATGCAGCAGCAGCGACAACGACGATATTTCCAAAACACCGCCGCCTGAGGAGGATACGCAAGGGGTCCGGTTCGCGGGTGTGGATGTTCCGACGACGGATGCGGCCAAACGATCCGTTCAGGCATCGGCCGCCGTCACCATCGACGGCAAATCCCATGACATCGGGTTTCATACCCTGATGCGAAGCGGCCAGGTCTTCGGCGCGGAGACCTTCGGTCTGGTGCACGACCAGAACGGCAATCCGGTGATCGAGGTCGATGGATCCCAGTTCATCTCCTCCGACAATGACTTCTCCTCCCTGATTCCAAAAGGCGACAGACTCTTCAACATCACCCATTTCGAGTCCAGGCCCGGGGCCATGTACCTGAGCGAACTGCGTCAGGACGCCGCCACCGGCCAACTCACTGCCGTCAGCACGCGGAGCCTTGATTTCTCCGCCTGGGGCGGGCTCTGGGTGCCCTGCGCCGGCAGCGTTACCCCCTGGAACAGCCACCTGGGCAGCGAGGAATACCCGCCCGATGCCAGGGCCGTCGAAGCGGCCGAAACGCCGGACGACATCGACGACTACTACAAGCCCATGCTCCGCTACTTCGGTATCACGGACCCGTTTTCAGCGGACGTCACCATCGAGCAGATCCAGAAAGCCTTTCATCCCTACCGATATGGGTACCCGGTGGAGGTTGCCCTGGACGAAGAAGGCGGCGACACCGTCAGCAAGCGCTATGCCATGGGCCGCATCGCCCTCGAGCTGGCGTATGTCATGCCCGACCGCAAAACGGTCTACCTTTCCGATGACGGCACCAACGTGGGCTTTTTCATGTTCATCGCGGACGCCCCGGGAGACCTGACCGCCGGCACCCTTTACGCGGCCCGCTGGATTCAGGTGACCGAAGAGAACGGCGGTTCGGCCGACATCGAGTGGATCAGCCTGGGGCATGCCGTCCAGGCCGGGATCAAGGGCATGATCGACGGCGGCATCCGTTTCAGCGACATCTTCGAGACTGCGTCCCCCGGGACGGACGGCGCCTGTCCTTCAGGGTTCACCAGCATCAACACCGAAGCCGGCCAGGAATGCCTCAAGGTAAAACCCGGCATGGAAATCATCGCATCGAGGCTTGAGACGCGACGGTATGCGGCCATGAAGGGCGCCTCCACCGAATTCCGCAAGGAGGAGGGCATCACCTTCGATACGGTCAACAAGAAACTGTATGTCGCCATGAGCGAGGTCAGCCAGGGAATGGAAGACTTCAAGAAAAACGGCAAGGTCAACGACGGTTACGACAGGGGCGGCCCCAACGACATCCGCCTGCCCTACAATGCCTGCGGATGCGTCTATGGGCTGGACGTGGGGCCCGATGCCGCCGTCGGCAGCGACTATGTGGTCAAGAACATGAAGGGTGTTGTCTCCGGCACCATGAAGACCTACGACAAGAACAGCCCCTACGCCAACAACACCTGTGATGTGGACGGCATCGCCAATCCCGACAACCTGACCTTCATCACTGGAAAAGACATTCTGATCATCGGCGAAGACACCGGCTCGGGCCATCAGAACGACGCCGTCTGGGCCTACGACATCAAGAAAGGCGAACTGACCCGGATCGAGACCACGCCCTACGGCTCCGAAACCACTTCGCCCTATTACTATCCCAACATCAACGGCTGGGCCTACCTCATGAGCGTGATTCAGCATCCCTACGGCGAATCCGACACCGACAAGCTGACAGACGCCTCGGAAGCCGCCGCATACGTTGGTTTTATCGGACCCATTCCGGCCATGGATGAAGCCGTGGCGCCGGCTGCGGCGGTTGTACCGCCCCTTCAGTTTGAAAACATTCCCGTTCCGGTCACCGATGCCGAGAAGCGGCAGGTCAACGCCTCGGCCCATGTCGTCATCGACGGCAAACGGTCCGACATCGGTTTCAACACCCTGATGCGAAGCGGCGATACGATCGGCGGACAGATGTTCGGGCTGATCTATGACAAGGACGGTCATGCGGTGAAGGGGAGCGACGGGTCCATTTTCGTCTCCTCCGACAACGACTTCTCCTCCCTTCTCCCTGCAGGCGGCCGCCTCTTCAACGTTACCCATTTTGAGTCCCGGCCCGGCGCCATGTACCTCACGGAACTGGCACAGGACCCCGCCACCGGCACCCTGAAGCCGGTCCGCACGCAGAACATTGATTTTTCCGCCTGGGGCGGGCTCTGGGTGCCCTGCGCCGGCAGCGTCACTCCCTGGAACACCCACCTGGGCAGCGAGGAATATCAGCCCAACGCCCGGTCCGTCGAAGAAGCGGAAACCCCCGATGACATCGACGACTACTTCAAGGCGATGCTTCGCTATTTCGGCATCGTCGACCCCTTTGCCGATACGGTCACCCTGGATGACATCCGGAACAATTTCAACCCGTACCTTTACGGCTATCCCGTGGAAGTGACCGTCAGCCCCGAGGGCGTTCCCAGCGTGAAAAAGCATTACGCCATGGGGCGGGTCGCAGTGGAGCTCGCTTATGTCATGCCCGACGACAAAACCGTCTATATCTCGGATGACGGCACCAATGTGGGCCTGTTCATGTTCATCGCCGACACCCCGAAAGACCTGAGCGCCGGCACCCTGTATGCGGCCAAATGGCGTCAGAAAAACGACCTGAACGGCGGCAGGGCCGACCTGGAATGGATCAGCCTGGGGCATGCGGCTCAGAATGACATCAAGGCTGCCATCGACGCCAAAACGGTCTTCAGCGATCTGTTTGAAACCGCCGATGCCAATGAGGACGGCTCCTGCCCGGTCGGGTTCACCAGCGTCAACACCACGGACGGCCTCGAGTGCCTCCGGGTCAAAGAGGGGATGGACATTTTGGCTTCCAGGCTTGAAACCCGGCGGTATGCGGCCCTGATGGGGGCCACCACCGAGTTCCGAAAGGAGGAGGGCATCACCTTCGACAGGGACAACAATGTGCTCTACGTGGCCATGAGCGAATTGAACCAGGGCATGGAGGACTTCAAAAAGAACGGGAAGCCGAAAGACAGCTATGACAAGGGCGGCGCCAAGGATATCCGGCTGCCCTACAACGATTGCGGCTGCGTCTACGGTCTGGATGTGGGTGCAGACAGCGGCATCGGCAGCGACTACGTGGCCAGGAACATGTATGGCGTCGTGTCCGGCAAAATGACGACCTACCCGGATGACAGCCCCTTCGCCAACAACACCTGTGATGTCGACCGTATCGCCAACCCCGACAACCTGACCTTCATCACCGGCAAGGAGACCCTCATCATCGGCGAGGACACGGGCTCGGGCCATCAGAACGACGCCGTATGGGCCTACAACATCAAGAGAGGGGATCTGACCCGGATCGAGACCACGCCCTACGGCTCCGAAACCACCTCGCCCTACTACTATCCCAACATCAACGGCTGGGCCTACATCATGGGCGTCATTCAGCACCCCTTCGGCGAATCCGATGCCGACAAGTTGACGGACGCCTCGGAAGCCGCCGCCTACGTCGGTTTCATCGGACCCATGCCCGCAATGGACAGATGACACGGCCATAGGCATCAAAACCGGGTTGCCGGACGAAATCATCCGGACCGGCAACCCGGACCGCCCGATGTGAGGAGGAGGCATGACCATGACACGAAAACAACCCCTGAACCCCCAGGCGGATCCGGCCGGCGCCCCGAAGCTCATCCAGCTTCCCCTGGGCGGTCGGGTACCTTTCCGGAACAGCCTGGTCCGCCTGATCGAACAGCCCGTTGAAAAACTGCTCTCCCTCGATAAAATCAACACGGTTTATGCCGCGCTTGCGGACGCCGGCTGCGATGATTTTTTTTGCCGTGCCCTTGAGCTGCTCGGAATATCCTACCGGGTATCGGATGCCGATCTGGAAAAAATCCCCGGAAGCGGACCCCTGATCGTGGTGGCCAACCACCCCTTCGGCGGTATTGAGGGCGTCATTCTCGGAAAGATCCTGACAGGTGTCCGGCACGACGTCAAAATCCTGGGGAACCATCTCCTCCAGCGGATCTCCCCGATCAGCGACCGCATCATCCCCGTGGACGTTTTCAACCGAGGGTCATCGGTCCGCGCCAACGCATCCGCATATCGGGAGGCGGCCAGATGGGTCCGCGGCGGGGGCGCGCTCATCACCTTTCCCGCGGGGGAGGTCTCCCATTTTCACCTGCGCCGGGGGCGGGTGGAGGATCGGCCCTGGCCGTCCCATATCGGGGCACTGGTGCGCATGACCCGGCCCAGGGTGCTGCCGATCTTCATCCCCGGCCGCAACAGCGCGCTCTTCAATCTCCTGGGGATAGCAAACCCGAGGCTGCGGACCGTCATGCTCCCCAGGGAGCTGATACGCAAATGCGCGTCCACCCTTCCCATAATGATCGGCAGGCCCATCATCTGGCAGAAACTCTCCGGTTTTCCCAGCGACGAGATGACGACCCGGTATCTTCGATTCCATACCTGCTTCCTTGAAAACCGGCTGACGCGAAATCGCCGGATCACGCTGCCATGGCCCAGGGTCTCCTGTCGCGTCAAGGACAGGGCGGCGGTGGTTCCAGAGCTTCCAAAGGATGCCCTGCGCAAGGAGCTGGCCGCCCTTCCCCCCTCCCATCTGCTGGCATCGCAAAAAGAGTTCGCGGTATACGTCGCCCGGGCAGATCAGATGCCCAACATAATGCGGGAGATCGCAAGGCAGCGGGAGATCAGCTTCCGGGATGTGTGTGAAGGCACAGGCAAGCCCCTGGATATGGATCGCTTCGACGCCTGGTACCTTCAGCTTTTTCTATGGGATCGGGAGGCTGGGGAGATTGCCGGCGCCTACCGCTTAGGCCCTGCGGATGAGATTCTGGCCCGCTACGGCCTCCCGGGCCTGTATACCCATTCCCTCTTCCATATTCAGGAGCGGTTTCTGAGCACCATGGGCAACGCCATTGAACTGGGCCGCTCCTTTATTCAGCCGAAGTACCGGCTCAAACATGGATGCCTGGCGCTGCTGTGGCGCGGCATCGGGGAATTTGTCGCCAGAAACTGCCGGTACCGGGCGCTCTTCGGTCCCGTCAGCATCAGCCGGGACTATCATAGGATCTCCCGAAACCTGATGGTGGAATTTCTGCGCACCAACACCCGGGACGCCCGCCTGCCGCGCCTGGTCTCCCCCCGCAACCCCTATCGGCATCAACGGCTGAATCATTTTGCGGATGCGCGTGCGCTCCTTCCTGGCGATGTGGAAAACATATCCATGCTGGTTTCGGAGATCGAATCGGACGGCAAGGGTGTGCCGACTTTGATCAAACACTATCTGAAGCTGAACGGAAAATTCATTGATTTCAATGTGGACAGACAATTCTCCAATGTGGTGGACGGCCTGGTGGTGGTCGACCTGATGGAAACCGACCCCAAGATCCTCCGGAGATTCATGGGCGAGGCCGGCCTCGATGCGTTTTCCGCCCACCACGGCAGAGGGGAGGCGGAGGTCGCCTGAAACCAAGCCCTGCCGGGAGGTTGCGATTTCACGGTCTCAGGATTTCTCCCCTCAGCATCGGCAACTGCCTCGACGGCATCGATCACGGGGCGGATTCAATCCCTTAACCATCTTTTAACATTTTCCTAACACAGACAAAACATAACGACGTTAGTATAGTTTCGTGATTACGAGAACAAAGGTGAACTGAATGGATGTCGGAGCTACCAGCGTGACGATAGTTTCCCGCTCATGAAGTAACAACAACCCTCTTTTTAATGGTTGATTTCCCGGAACTGTTTCCAGGGGAATCCGCACGGGAGCGCCATGACCCCAATAATATTAATGATGATACTGCTTTCGGTGTCCGCCGCATTTTATTATGTCGGCCGCAGACGCGCGTTTGCCGTGGCCGGGAGCGGAGGCCTTCCCGCCCTCCACTCCCGCCCCACCTATTACGGCGCCCTCACCGCCCTTTGGTGCGCCATCCCCGCATTGTTGGTCTTCTGTCTGTGGCAGGTATTCGAAAGCGCGATCATCACCAGCCTGGTGGTGAACGACCTGCCGGAGCAGGTCAGATCGCTCCCGCCCGACCGCCTCAGCCTGGTGGTCAACGACATCCGGAACCTGGTCTCCGGCAATATCGTCTCCAGCGAGGTGAATCCCGTCATGCAGGCCGCCGCGGACCGTTACCAGGACCTGGAAGCCACCAGCATGGCGTCCCTGACGGTCGTTGCCTTGGCCCTGGCCATCGTCGTCGCACTCTTCGTCCGCCGGAGAATCAAACCCGACATGCGGGCGCGAAACCATGTGGAGCGGGTCATCACCGTCATCCTCATCCTGTGCTCCACCATTGCCATCTTCACCACCATCGGCATCGTCCTGTCGGTCCTCTACGAGGCCATCCGATTCTTCAAGATCATCCCGGTCAGCGATTTTCTTTTCGGCCTGGAATGGAGCCCGCAGATGGCCATCCGGGCCGACCAGGTGGGCTCCTCCGGGGCTTTCGGCGCAATACCGGTATTTATGGGCACGGCGTTGATTTCGGCGATCGCGCTGATCGTGGCGGTTCCCATCGGCCTGCTTTCCGCCATTTACCTGTCTGAATACGCCGGCAGAAAATTCCGCGCGGCGGCAAAACCCCTCATGGAGATCCTGGCCGGCATTCCCACGGTGGTTTACGGCTTCTTCGCGGCCCTGACCGTGGCCCCCTTCATTCGCAACGGCGGCGGCCTGTTCGGGCTGGACATCTCCTCGGAAAGCGCCCTGGCTGCAGGGCTCGTGATGGGGATCATGATCATCCCCTTTGTGTCTTCCCTCTCCGACGACGTCATCAACGCCGTCCCCCAATCCCTCCGGGACGGGGCCTACGGACTGGGGGCCACAAAGTCGGAGACGATCCGACAAATCATTATCCCCGCGGCCCTGCCGGGAATTGTCGGCGGCGTCCTCCTGGCCGCTTCCCGGGCCATCGGTGAAACCATGATCGTCGTTATGGCCGCGGGTCTTTCGGCCAACCTGACCGCCAATCCCCTGGAGACGGTCACCACGGTCACCGTCCAGATCGTCACCCTGCTCGTCGGCGACCAGGAATTCGACAGCCCGAAAACCCTTGCCGCGTTTGCATTGGGTCTTGTTCTGTTCATCATTACCCTCTGCCTCAACATCATCGCCCTTTACGTTGTGCGAAAATACCGGGAGCAATACGAATAATGGCTATTTCTGAAGCTTCAACACTCGAACCGTCCGGCCGGACCCTGACCACCGTAAAAGCGGGCCTGGCCAAACGCTATCGGACCGAACGCCTGTTCCGCCTCATGGGTCTTTCGGCCATCATCGTGAGTATCCTGTTTCTGTCGGTGCTGTTCATCGATATCTTCTGGAAAGGCCACACCGCATTCCAGCAGACCTTCATCCAGCTCGATATCTTCTTCAACCCGGAGGTGCTTGACCCGAACGCGCCGGCCGGCGCCGATTACAACGCGCTGATCCGGAACGCCCTCAAGCAGGAATTTCCGGAGGTAACCGGACGCGGCGACACCCGCCAGCTTTATTATCTCATCAGCCCGGGCGCCGGATTCAACCTGAGAACCATGGTGATGAACACCCCGGCGCTCATCGGACAGACGCTGCCCGTCTGGCTGCCGGCCAACGACGATGTGGACATGATGATGAAGGGCCATATCGACCGGAAGGTAACCGAATCAGAGCGCCGTATGTCGGATAAACAGATCGCCTGGATTGAGCACCTCGAAGCCCGGGAGAAAATTGAAAAAAAGTTCAACCGAACCTTTTTTACGGCCGGCGATTCCAGGGAGCCTGAGCTGGCAGGCATCCTGGGCGCGACCTTGGGATCTTTTTATACCCTCATCATCACCCTTGCGCTCTCCTTCCCCATCGGGGTGGCCTCCGCCGTGTACCTGGAGGAATTCGCGCCGAAAAACCGCTGGACCGACCTGATCGAGGTCAACATCAACAATCTGGCGGCCGTGCCATCCATTGTTTTCGGGCTCCTGGGCCTTGCGGTATTTCTCAACTTCTTCGGAATGCCCAGGTCCGCGCCGCTCGTCGGCGCCCTGGTGCTGACCCTCATGACCCTTCCGACCATCATCATCGCCGGCCGGGCGGCCCTGAAGTCCGTGCCGCCCTCGATCCGCGAAGCAGCTTTGGGCATCGGCGCCTCCAAGATGCAGATGGTCAGCCACCATGTGCTGCCCCTGGCGATGCCCGGCATGCTCACGGGCACCATCATCGGCATGGCCCAGGCACTGGGAGAGACGGCGCCCCTGCTGATGATCGGCATGGTCGCGTTTATCGTGGATGTCCCGGGCGGTTTCACCGACCCGGCAACCGTCCTTCCCGTGCAGATTTATCTGTGGGCGGACAGCCCGGAGCGCGCGTTTGTGGAGAAAACCTCGGCGGCCATCATGGTCCTTCTGGTGTTTCTCATCACCATGAACGCCGTTGCCGTATACCTTAGAACCAAGTTTGAGCGCCGATGGTAATCTGCCATCCATTAAAAAAACCTTACAAAAAGAAAGGCATCAAGAATGATCCGAAAACACGTACTACTGACCGCTGCATTTACCCTTCTGGCTTCTGCCGGAACCGTCGGAGCCCAGCAATCACGGGACTACATCAGCATCGTCGGCTCCTCGACGGTCTACCCGTTTGCGACGGTCGTCGCCGAGCAGCTGGGCAAGACGACATCCTTCAAAACCCCGAAAATCGAATCGACCGGCACCGGCGGCGGGTTCAAGCTTTTCTGCGCCGGCGTGGGGGTGGAGCATCCGGACTTCTCAAACGCTTCCCGGGCCATCAAATCCTCGGAGATCGATACCTGCAAGGCCAACGGCGTCACCGAAATCATTGAGGTCAAGATCGGCTACGACGGCATCGTTCTCGCCAGTTCCAAAAAAGCACCCCCCATGCGCCTGACCCTGAAGGATGTCTTTTTGGCCCTGGCCAAGGAAGTTCCCGACCCCAAGGGCGGCGAGAAACTCGTACCAAACCCCTACAAGACCTGGAAGGCGGTCAACCCCAGCCTGCCGGACCACAAGATCGAAGTGATGGGCCCGCCGCCGACCTCCGGCACCAGGGACGCCTTTGTCGAGCTGGCCATGGAAGCCGGCGGATCGGCGTTCGACTGGATCAAGGCGATCAAGAAGCAGGATGAGAAACGGTTTCAGGCGATATGCCACACCATCCGCGAGGACGGGTACTATATCGAGGCCGGTGAAAACGACAACCTGATCGTCCAGAAGCTGGATGCCAACCCCAATGCGCTCGGGATCTTCGGGTTCAGCTTCCTGGATCAGAACGCCGACAAGGTCCAGGGGTCGCTCGTGGAGGGCGTTCAGCCCACCTTCGAAGCGATCGCCGACGGGAAATATCCGGTCTCCCGTCCCCTCTTCTTCTATGCCAAAAAAGCCCACATCGGCGTGATCCCCGGCATGAAAGAATACCTCGCCGAGTTCACCAGCGAGAAAGCCTGGGGCCCCGACGGCTATCTGAGCGACAAAGGGATGATTCCCATGCCGGATAAGGAGCGGAAGCAATTCGCCGATGACGTCAAGAACATGAAGCCCATGAAGTAGCAACCATCGAAGGATCACCAGCACGGGCCGGTCGAATCGACCGGTCCCGGCGCCATGCGGAACCCGCGCATCCGGCCTGGTGACAAACCGTCAAAATGGAAGTGCACAAGCAATGAATGAGAATAAGGTTAAGGTTCGCCAGCATGTAGCGCGAGACAAGGATAAAGAGCTTGAAATGCTCAAGGGGCTGAAGACGGTCGGCGACGCGACCGTTCCGACCCCCCGGATGATATGCCGAAGCGTTGATGTTTATTACGGCGAGGACCAGGCCATTTTCAATGTGTCCCTGGACATCGGCAGAAACGAGGTCGTGTCGATGATCGGCCCCTCGGGATGCGGCAAATCCACGTTCCTGCGCTGCCTCAACCGTATGAATGACACCATCGAAATCTGCCGCGTGACCGGCGAGATCGCCCTGGACGGTGAAAACATCTACGGCAGGAACATTGACGTTGTCCCCCTCCGGGCCCAGGTCGGGATGGTGTTCCAAAAGCCCAACCCCTTCCCGAAGACGATTTACGAAAACGTGGCCTACGGTCCGCGGATTCACGGCCTGGCCCAGACCAGAAAAGAGACGGATGAGCTCGTTGAAACGTCCCTGATCAAGGCCGGACTCTGGGACGAGGTCAAGGACCGTCTGGACCAGCCGGGCACGGGGCTGTCCGGCGGCCAGCAGCAGCGTCTCTGCATCGCACGGACCATTGCGGTCAGCCCGGAGGTGATCCTCATGGATGAACCCTGCTCCGCCCTCGATCCCATCGCCACGGCCAAGATCGAAGACCTGATCGATGAACTCCGGGAGCAGTACTCCATCGCAATCGTCACCCATTCCATGCAGCAGGCCGCCCGCGTGTCCCAGCGCACCGCCTATTTCCACCTGGGCTATCTCGTCGAGGTGGGCCCGACAACCGAAATATTCACCAAGCCCCGGCACAAGCTGACCGAGGATTACATCACCGGACGATTCGGATGATTCTTAATTACGGGAGCACCCATGGAAAAGCACACGGTTAAATCTTACGACGATGAACTCAAGCATCTGAAATCATTAATCAACAACATGGGAGAAGCCACGCTCCGTCAGCTTTCCCAGGCATTTGAAGCCCTTGTCGCCCGTAACATCGAACTGGCCATGAAGGTTATCGAATCCGGCGATGACGTGGACCGGATGCAGGCCGCTGTGGACGAACTCACCGTCCGGATGCTGGGCAAGCGGCAGCCCATGGGGATCGACCTCAGGGTGATCTTCTCGGGACAGAAGATCGCCGCCAACCTGGAAAGAATCGGCGATTACGCCGAAAACATCGCCCGTCACACGGAGGCGCTGAACTTGCATTCGCCGAATCTTCAACTGGCCTCCGTCGAAAAGATGGGCGAGATCGCCGTTCACATGCTCTCGTCCGTGATGTCGTCCCATAATGCTGAAGATACCGACCTGGCCGTCAAGGTGTGGCATCAGGACGACGAGATGGACGCCGCTTATACCCGACTTCTCGATGAATTGAGACATGCCATGATGGAAAATCCCGGCAATATCCAGGCCGGAACAAATGTGCTGCTCATCGGCCGCTGCGCCGAACGGATCGGCGATCTCGTCACCAACATCGCGGAGAGCGTCTACTATATCGCCCATGGAAAAACATATAGCGGCCAGTCTTGATAAAATCCTCCCGAATGGGAGGAGGATTGCGGCCCCTCCTCCCCAAACCCCTTAGAAATCCACCTGAAACCGCGTCTGAAAAATATTTGCTTTCCCGTCCTCTGCATCCTTCCGATCTGTTGCATCCGCATAGATATAGTTGAACATGAATCGGTAGTTGGGGTTCAAGTACCAGTTCACGGCCAGGGTGAAATTATTTTCCTCGCCGCCGGAAATCTCGTTATCCGTAAGATCGAGCCAGGACCACCGCGCACCCAGTTCCCACGCGCCAAGCCCGCCGTCTTGCGCAAGAGAAAAGACCAGGGTCTTGGCCCGGAGCCAAAGCCCCTTCGATTGAAACGATCCCATGAAAAAAGATTTCATCGGTCCTCCCGTGTGTTGGAAGTTGGGTGCAAAAACAGGGGTCACCCCGTTTCCACACAGTATTCTTTCGCCGCTCAAGGCCTTGGAACCCTGACTGCGCGCAGCCTATCCTCTCCATATTTAAAGTTGATGAGCGTTAGATTAGAAAACGATGGCGACGGGAATGACAACCGCTCTGACAAGGCAGGTCAGATAGGGTGCGATTTTTTGGTCCTAACGAAAAATGAACGCGTCCAAAATGATAATCAAATCTGAATCGGGTAACAGTGCTCTGTAACGCCAATTCATCAGCAAGCCATCTTTACGGATACCGTCCATGCATGAGTCCCGCAGAGACTGACGGCGATCAGCCCGTCATGGGCGGATTTTCGGGGCGCGGTCGATGCGGGCGTCAGCACCATCGATTGGCCGGACGACTTTATGCCGGTATATTTCATCAAACACAAGGAGCCAACATGAACGAAGCGTTCAAAACAATGATGCCGGCAACGCCCTTCCCTGCCGCGGAAGAGGTTGCCTCCTATTGGAATGAAACCGCCGATCACGCTTTGGACTTGACGGATTTCATTTGCCGGAAGCATCGGGGCTGGGTTGATTCTTTCCGAGGGGAACGGGGGCCTGCCGCTTCGGACGGATCAGCATTGAAATCGGTCGCGGATGCCCAGGCTTACTGGATCGATACGCTCCAGCGCAGTGTGCTGTTCATGGATATCATGAGAAAGCGGGGGAATAATTTCCTGGACATCATCGAAAAGGGACAGCCGCCGGTATTGACCTTCGATTACACGATTATCATGGACGGCCGCAGCCTGGATCGGCCGGTCAACCACGATCTCGCCCTGATTCTTCCGGAAAAGGAGGGAATAACGGACCCCGAAAAGCGTCCCATCGTGGTTGTCGACCCCCGCGCCGGTCACGGGCCGGGAATCGGCGGTTCCAAGCAGGATTCCGAAATCGGCATGGCATTGAAACACGGCCACCCGGTCTATTTCATTCTGTTCTACCCGGATCCGGAACCCGGTCAGACCTATGGGGATGTGAAGGACGCCCAGGCCCGGTTTGTCGAGGAGGTGCGCCATCGTCATCCAAAGGCCCCGGAGCCGGCCTTGATCGGCAACTGCCAGGCAGGCTGGGCCGTGGCGCTCCTGTCGGCCGACCGCCCCGACATCAGCGGCCCAATCGTGTTGAACGGTTCCCCGCTCTCGTATTGGGCCGGCGTGGACGGGAAGAACCCCATGAGATACCGGGGCGGTCTGATGGGGGGTACCTGGATGACATCCCTGGTCTGCGACCTCGGCAACGGCAAGTTCGACGGCGCGAACCTGGTGATGAATTTTGAGAATTTGAATCCGGCCAACACCTTCTGGACCAAGCAGTACACTGTCTGGGCCAATGTGGATACCGAGGAAAAGCGCTATCTCGATTTTGAAAAATGGTGGAATTCCTATTTTATGATGAATGCCGATGAGATTCATTTCATTGTGAAGAACCTGTTTGTGGAAAATCGGCTGGAACAGGGCGAGGTCGAACTGGATAAAGGGCGGAAGATCAACCTGAAAAACCTCCAGGATCCGGTGCTGGTATTCGCATCGAGCGGCGACAACATCACCCCGCCCCAGCAGGCCCTGAACTGGATCGCCAAGGTGTATGGCTCCGTGGACGAGATCAAGCGGTGTCAGCAGGTCATCATCTACCGGGTGCACAAAGATATCGGGCACCTCGGGATCTTTGTTTCCGGAAAAGTGGCGAAAAAGGAACACAAGGAGATCATCGAACACATCGACCACATCGACTATCTTCCGCCCGGACTCTATGAACTGGTCATCGAGGAGGGGGAGAAGATCATCGAGGAAAACGGGGAGGAGCTCCGGTTGACGGACTATATCGCCCGGTTTGAAGAGCGCGATATCTCAGACATTCTGGCAATGGACGACGGGTTTGAGGATGAAGCGGAATTCGCCACGGTCGCTGCCGTATCGGAGGCGAATGACCGATTCTATGAGACATGGCTCTCCCCCTGGATGCGCATTTGGAGCAACAATGCGACCGCTGAATTCCTGAAATGGATGCATCCCATGCGTGCATCCCGCTATCTGTTTTCCGACAAGAACCCGTTCATGCTCCCCTTCAAGACCATGGCGCCCGTGGTCAGGGAACGGCGAATGCCGGCCGATACGAACAATATCTTCGCGGCGATGGAAAGGCAGGCATCCGAACAGCTCGTCACGATGTTGAATACCTACCGGGAGGTGCGGGATGAATCGGATGGATTTCTCTTTAAACGCATCTATCGCAATCCGTGGCTGACGGCCGCGTTTCCGTCGGCAAAACCGACGGATGCCGCTCCCGTAGCGACATCGCCTGCGGGCATGACCGAGGCTGAACGGGACACGTGGATCGACAAGATCAACAAGGGCGGCATCCCTGCCGGCATCGTTCGCGTGATCGTCATGATGGCCGGCGCGGACCATGTTTTTGACGAGCGGGAATTCGAGGCCGCCGCGAAAATCGTCCGGGAGAGCCAGCGGTTTGAAGACATGCCGCTTGCCGAGTTCAAACAGCTTGCAAAGGAACAGGCGCGTATTCTGCAGATCGATGAAGACCGCGCCTTGAATGCGCTGAGATGGCTTCTCCCCCAGCAGGCCCATCGCAGAGAGGCATACGAGGTGGCGGAAAAAATCTCCATGGCCGACTTTGCGCTGGTAGACGAGGAAAAGGCGCTGCTGGAAAGGCTGACATCCATCCTGCAGATCGATATCGAGGTGGAATCCCCGGCCCCTGTCGAAACCCCAAGCGAAAATATGGCGGAGGTCTGACGGAAATCGAAGGGCTGAGGCGGCATCACGCATGATGCAACTGACCTGTGTCTCAGGCGGCGGGGCGTTTGTATCCCAAGCCCTGCCGCCTTTTATTGTTTCCACTGTTTCAAGCCCTGACGCATCATGGCTTCGCATCGATTCGGCGGCACCTTACCCCTTTGGATCACCGCGTGCGAAGCTCTGAGCGATCGAATACCCACAGCGACAAGAGGATATGGCTTCGGATATCAGCGATTCTCCGCTCCTTCAAACCCGTTCGGATCAGTTCCTGGTATGCGGGCTGGGCAGCCTGGGCCAGCATTGCGTGGCGAACCTGAAAAAATTCGGCGTCGGCGTCAGCGCCATCGATCTGCTTTCATACGGCATCTGGGAGATCGAGTCGGTCCCGGAGATCCTCGACCGGCTGCTGGTGGGAGATTGCCGGCATCCCACGGTGCTGAACGAGATCGAGGTATGGAAATACCGGGCCATCCTGTTTGTCACCAGCGACGATCGGATCAACATTGAGGCCGCCTTCGAGGCCAGGCTGCGAAATCCTTCGGCCCGACTGGTCGTCCGATCGGGAAAAACCAACCTCAACACCCTGCTGCAGAGCGAGTTGGGCAACTTTACCGCCCTTGAGCCCGGGGAGCTGTCCGCATCTGCTTTTGCGCTGGCCGCGTTCGGCGACGAGATGCCGGCCAGTTTCCAGCTCGAAGACCGCCTGGCGAGGGTCATCGCGCACCGGGCAACCCCCGGTGATGCGCTCGTGAACACCAAACTCGGCAAACTCAACTCCGGCTGGCGGCGCGTGCTCACCCATTATCGCGGGGATCATGCTCCCGAGCATCTCTTTTTCGAATGGAACCCGGAAGATGACATCCGCGATGGAGATATCGCAGTCTGGATCGAGGCGCTGTCCCCGAAACGCCAGAGCAACGGATCCTCTTCACCCCTGCCGCTTTCCCAGTTTCTGAAGGGATTCCGCCATACCGCCAGGCTGCTCCGGAGAACGTTTCGTCAATGGCTCCATCACCTCCGCCCACCGTTCCGCGACCAGCTCCAGCGTCTGGTCCTGCTCTGCGGTGGCGCGCTGCTTGGTTTTTTGATGGTCGGCGGTGTTCTCTTTTACATGTTCGGGCCTCAAATGAATCTGACGGATGCGTTTTTTGCGGCAGCCTGCCTGCTGATCGGCGGGTATCCGGACCTGCTCGGCGGCGAGTTTCAGTTCCAGCTCAGCATGCCGTGGTGGTTGAGGTTGTTCGGTTTGACCCTTGCCGTTGTCGGCACGCTGTTTGTCGGGGCTTTATACGCGTTGATGACCCAAAGCCTCATTACCGCCCGTCTCCGGTTCTTCAAGCGACCCGCCGTCTCAAGGCATGGCCATGTGGTGGTCATCGGATTGGAGATGTTCGGCAAACGGGTGGTTGGACGGCTCCAGGGCCTGTGTGAGAAGGTCGTGGGAATCGAGATTCATGAGGCATCCCCGGATTCGATCGAGACGATCGCCCTCTTGACGCTCAACAAGAACCATATCGCCGAAACCCTTCAGCAGGCAAATGTCCACACGGCGAAAAGCGTCATGACGGTCACGAATGATGAAATGGAAAACCTCGAAATAACCCTTATGGCGCTGCGCATGAACCCCGCCGCGAGGTTTGTGGTTCGAACCTACAATCCCCGGTTCAGCGACAATCTCGCAAGACTTTTTCCGAACGCGCAGGTATTATGCGTATCGGCATTGGCAGCCGAAGCTTTTGTGGCCGCGGCTTTTGGTGAAAGGGTGCCCCAGCTTTTTCGCTTGAAGGATCATACCATTATTGTTACAGAATACAAAATCGAATCAGGGGATTCCCTGGACGGATTGCTGCTCTCCGAGGTGGCCTACGGCTTTCGCGTGGTTCCCTTCCTTCATATCAACCGGGTCCATGGCACGCAGGATTGGATGCCGTCCGACGACAACCGCCTGGCGCCGGGAGATCGGCTTTTCGTCCTCGCCACGATGAACGGCCTGCGTCGCATCGAGCTCGGGCGTATCCTGGAGCGGCGGTACATCGTCCATGTGGTCAAACAGCGGCATACCCTGATGACGCAAGCCAATTTCGAGGGCGCAAATGTGATTGCACGGATTTCCGGCTGTGATCTTGGGACGGCGCAGGCCCTGATGGCCAATTTGCCCGGCGATCTGCCCCACCCCGTGTATTACCAGCAGGGATTGACGATTGTGGAAAAACTCCATCGAAACATGATCGAAGCAAGACTTGTCAAAATAGCATCATGAACATCATCGGGCTTCGAAATCATCCCGGCGGCCTTGTCGGCCTGCCGTTACATAACGGACCCGCGAAATAAAGGACGGGTTGCCATGAAACTGAAAGCAAAAATATTCCTGACAATAGGGGATGATCTGCTGTTTTCCATCAAACGCTCTCCGTTAAGCCTCGAAAAAAATCGAAAGCTTGAATTGGTGGGCGGCGGTATCGAGCCCGGGGAGACGCCGATTGAGGGGTTGATCAGGGAGCTCGCGGAGGAGGAATCCTCAGGAACCCTGGCCGGAAAAGCATCCCTCGAAGCGTTGCAGGGGAGGCGGGTTCTGGTGGGGGATGAGCCCCACTTCATCTATGACATGACCATCAGCCGGGCCGACATCGATCAGATCCGGATGAGCGACACCGAAAGCTATGGGTTTCAGCTCATTCACAAGAGCGACATCGCGGATGACCCCGTTCGGTTCACCCCAAAAACCCTTGGAATATTCCGGGCGCTGGGGCTGATCCCGCCCTGCTCCTCCTGAAATCCCGGCGGGATATGGCGGGCGATCGCATATCCCGTTGGGCGGCTTTCGAAATTCACCCCCGATGGATTAAAAGGTTGATCTTCCCTTTTGCAGCCGTTCCGCCTCCATGAGCTCCAGTTCCCTCGAACCGGAAATTTTGATGTCCGGATCCGGCACGAGGTCGATGGCTTCGTCATATTTCAGGTATGGCAGTGACCCCAGGATGACCTTCATGGCGTTGATCCGCGCCAGGTGTTTGTCGTGGGACCGAATGATGGTCCAAGGGGCGTTGAGGGTGTGGGTTCGTTTGAGCATCTCATATTTGACATCCGTGAAATCGTCCCACCGGTCCTGGGCCTGCATATCGATTTCACTGAATTTCCATTGCCTCAGCGGATCGTTTCGCCGGTTTTCAAAACGCTTGGCCTGCTCCTCCCTGTCGACGCTGAAATAGAGTTTGATCAAAACCGTCCCCTGGATCACAAGATCCTTCTCGAACCAGATGACACTTTCCATGAAGTTCTCATATTCCGCTTCGGTGCAGAATCCGAAAACCCGTTCCACCATGGCCCGGTTGTACCAGCTCCGGTCAAAGAGGACGATTTCGCCCCCTTTTGGAAATTGAGCGATATATTTCTGGTAATACCATTGCGACCGCTGTTCATCCGTGGGTTTTCCCAGCGCAACGACGCGATAGTGTTTTTCGTTCATGTACCGGGTGATCCGGCGGATGGAGCCGCCTTTTCCGGCGGCGTCCCGGCCCTCAAACAAAATGATCATCCGTTTGTTTTCCCGTTCGATATATTCCTGCAGTCGGATCAATTCGGCCTGGTAGGGCTTCAACGCTTCATCCTCCTGAATCGTGCGAACAGCCTGGCTTTCGAGGTCGTCCATGTAAATTTTGGATTCTTTCAGCCGTTTATATTCCGCCAGGAGGCCGTCGAGCGGAACCGTTTTTCCTTCGTATTCGATGTGCTGTGGATTGATGACCATGGATTGTCCTCTCTTTGTTATGGATCTTGCGTTCTCTATCTGTCTCATTAACGCCGGACACCATGTTAGGGCGGATTTATTTAGATATGATGAGAAGGATCGATCCCCTGAAAAAGAGATCTGAGGTTCAATTTTTTTGGCGCTTTTTTGCATGGGTTCACGCGCACTAATCAAAACGTAACATGTGAATGATACATTACCGTCAGCAAAAAGGCGGCGCGGATCAAGGAGTTTCAATTCCCCGTGGCTGGAGAGGCCGATATTCTGCCCGCGCCCGACGTTGAAGCCGGCAACATGCTCGCCAAGCAGCCTGCCATCCATCGCCGGATCGTCGGCAACCCCTCATAATCCCAACCGGAAACAGGAGAAAATCGATGACAAAACCCAACAAGATGGAATCGAAAAAGGACATTCTGCTGCATGCCATGGAGCTCACCAAGGCCGCCTCCCGGGGAGGGCATCCCGTAAAACCGGAACTAATCCTTGAAGGCGTCTACAGAAAGCTTCTGGAACTTTACGAAGAAGTCAACGAACCCGCCAAGTAGGCCCCGGCATGCGGCCGCGAGTCGTCTGGCCCGGCTGCGTGCACCTTTTGATGTGAAAAGAGGACATGATGGTCTATGAGATCCAGGATCGGGTCAGCGGCGATATCCTGAAACCGTTGCTGAAGAAACTCTGCAAACGCGGTGAGGATGCCCAGCTGAAGCGGGTGCTGTCAAACCACTACGAGGTTGAAATTGCAGACGCGCTGGAAAAACTCAAGCCCAAGCATCAGAGTGAGGTTCTCCGTATGCTGGATCACGAACGGGCGACGGAAGTCGTTTCGTATCTTGAAGGAGAAACCCTCGTTGGTCTGCTGAAATCGCTTTCTGAAGACGATTTGAAACCCATTTTAAACCGGCTTGATGCGAATGACCGAACCTACCTGTTCGAGAGTGCCGATGCGGTGACGGTCCAGAATTGGATGCTGCTGCTGGCGGAAGCGGAGCGCAGGGAAGCGGAAAACCTGTTGAGTTATGCCGAAAACTCGGCGGGGCACCTCATGACCACCGGGTTTATGGCGATCCATCCGGACTGGACCGTTCAGGACACCATGAATTATATCCGCCGCCACGGGGACGCGGCCGAAACGCTGCACACCCTGTATGTAGTGGATAAGGATAGCGTGCTTCTCGATGAAATCACCCTGCGGCAACTGGTCATGGCGCAACCTTCCACCCGGATCGAAAGTCTCATGGACCACAATGTGATCAAACTGGAGGCCGGGCAGAATCGTGACACCATTGGGCTGAATCTATCGCTTTTTTGGGCAGACGCCCGGTTTCGTCTTCGGCTGAAGCAGCGGAAGCAGGCGCCTTCGCAGAAAGGGGTGCTTTTCGGCCTTCCGCATGACATACCGCCGTGCCGAAGGGGATGCGCTGAAGACTAGGAGCAGCCCGGTGACGATCATGATCAGTCCGAAAGGGATGGGCAGAAAAAAGACGGGGATGCCCAGCCCGACCATCACCCAGCCCATAACCAACTTGATCTTGGTCAGGAATACTTTCAAAATCAAAAAAATCTGTTCAACCAACCCCGGACTCCTCGGCGTATGAATGATCACCGCCGTGTTGCCTGTATCTGAAACCGCCGGCCCATAACTGAAGGAGCACCGGCGGTGGCAACCGCCGGTGGTTTCTGTCGGTCCGCAAGGCCTGCGTCTCAGGATGTGCGCTTACGATTCATTCAAATCCACCCTGCGACGTCTCGGCCGTCGCTCACGACCCGGACCTCCCGTTGAACACCGCCCTCCGAAGATCGCTCAACAGAATCTTTTCGAGTTCCAGCCTGTAATTCCGCTTGATCCCGGCCGACGCCGGCATGGGCGATGCCGGAGCGATCCGGGCCGCATTGTCGGGTGGCGGCAGATCCGTCCAGAGGGAAGTCAGATTCCCGCCGATGAGCTGCGCCGTAGGATCGCCGCTCTGGAGGTAGGCATTGATGGCGTCCAGGGTGTCCCGGTCGGGCGATTCATCTCCGGCGTAGTGGGCCTTGAGGGCGTCGGCGATCCGGCCTGCTATCCCCCGGGCCTGATCCGCGGGCAAACCAAATCCCCCCTGATCCGCCGGCGCCGATAGTAGCGCCGTATACATCCCGATCAATCCATCGGTCAGGAAGGTCTCGGCATATTGGGGAAAGGAGACGCCTCCGGCGTCATCCCCGATTTCCGTGATGCGATGGCTCTGAATGACGGCCTCGCCGCCCCGGTTCAGGGTCACCACCCGGTAGGGGCTGGGATAGGTGACCAGGGAGCCGGTCTCCACATCCGTCATGCGGACGGACACCCCGTCCACATCCCAGGTTTTTTCCGTGATGTCCTGGGCATGGAAATGGCCGGTGAACACCAGCCCAAGCCCTGCCTCGGCCAGGGTTCTGGAAACGGTTTCCCAGTCCCGGATGACGTAATCCACGGCCATGCTGCCGGCCGCCGCCTGGCCGGCATAGTGCTCGATCATGCCGTGATGCGTCATGGCCATGACCTGTTTCCCGGCCGCCTGCGCCTCGCCCAGTTTTTCAATGATCCAGTTCAAGGTTTCCGCACTGAATCCGCCGCCGGTCACGGGTTTGCCCAGGGTCTGGTTGTTCCGGTAATCGGCGCTGTCCAGGGCGAACAGCCAGACGCCCGACACCGGTTCCACGATGTAGCTGAGGGAATCGGGAGCGCGGAAGGCGGCCTGGCCGAATCCGAAATCGTTGTAGATCGCGGTGAACTCCTCCGGCGTCAGCGTTGCCGTCGGCACCGCGGTATCCCCGTCGAATGCAAGGGCATGGGGATTGCTGACATCATGGTTGCCGGGCACGACATATACCGCAATCCCCGCATCCGTCAGGGTCCTCAGCTTGGCCGCGAATTTCTCGTGGCTCGATTTTTCGCCGTCCTTGGTCAGGTCGCCGGGCACGATGACGAAGCGGATGCCGCCGTCGGCCTTGATGGCGTCCATGACGGCGTCCAGAATCGCCGGGCCTTCCCGGAGCATCTTGCGGTCCTGGGCCAGGTAGGCCTCGAAGGCCGCTCCCGTGGTCCCGAGCTCCGGATCGAAATAATGGGGGTCGGAAAAGACGGCGAATGCCGTCACCCCGCTCAGCACGGTATCGGCCCTGTACGCCAGGTTCTGGATCCGGGTGTCGGATTCAGGCCCCGCATCCGGCACGGCATAAGGCGTGCCCGCGAAATTTGCCTGCAAATATCCCGCAAGGGCATCCTGCTCACCGATCCCGGTGTCGACGACGGCATCGCCCAGGGTGTCGAAGGGATATCCGTCCCCCCCTCCTGCCAGGAAATTCAGGGTGACCACCCGGATCTTCCGGTCGGGGTCCCCGGCCACCTCACCGTTCCGCGCGATGACATCCACCACGGCGCCCGCCTCGTCCATGATCGCCAGAGACCGCACCCGGTCGCCCGGTTCCAGGCCGGGATCGAAACTGAAGACAAGGCCGCTCACCTGGGGGAACTGTCCGGGCGTGGCCCCTTCCTCCGTGGCGGAGACCCCGTGCTCGATGACCGCAAGGAGTTCCGCAGCCGTCACGGTCAGGAGCGTCAGGCGGTTGTTGAACCTGAGGGAGTTCTCGATATCCAGCCGGGAAACCTCGCCGGTCTGCTTGCCCGATGCCGGGTTGGCCTGGGGCGGCGCCAGAACATAGGTGCCGTCCCCGGCATCCAGGGTCGCGCCGATGGGCTCCCTTATCCCACCGCCGTTTTTGATGGAAACCTGAACGGTGGAGTCGACGGACCGGGCCGCCGCAAGGTTGGCGTCGGCGGTGAGATCGCCCAGGTTGGTTTCCTGGGTGCGGGACTCCTCCCGCTTGCCGTTCAGGTAAACGTCGGTCCGACCATGGACAACCGCGTCTTTCCGGGTGACAATGCCGCTCAAGGCATCGGTGAGCGTCATGACGTCATGGCCGCGGGTCCCGACATTGAATGCCGCCTTCCCATCACCCCACAGAACCGCCACCTGAGCGTCGGTGCTGGCGAAGGCACCGCTTACGGATTGGTTGATGGTTTCGGGCAAGAGTCTGCCCTCAGCGTCGAAGGCCACCACCAGGCGGCCGACATACTTGTACTGGCCGTCCGTGCTGACCACCACCGCCGGATCTCCGTCGGCATTGGCGGTGATGATGGGATAGGTGCCCGCAGGGCTGTCGCCGGGATGCAGGCCGCGGGATACGTCCTCTCCGTCGGCCAGAAGGGTGTCCGACCCGCCGGCGATGACGATGTCCACGCCCCTGAGCCGGGTGATCAGCGCCTGCTCCAGCCCGATCTGCTGGAGATGGGTCGTCAGGATGATTCTGGTGATGCCCCGGGCTGTCAAGCCGTCGATCACCGGCTGAAGGATGGCCGCGAGATCATCCATGTCGTCGGTGCCGGCTCCCGGGTTCCTGACCCGGGTGTCTCCGGGCGAGGAGATGATCTCCAGCCGGGGCGTGGTGCCGCCCACCACGCCGAACCGCTCGCCGTTCAGAGTCACGATGGCGGCGGCGGCGATCTTGGGAGCTTCGCCCGCCGTGCCCAACCGGCTCAAAGGGGACTCAAACTCCCGATAATCCAGCGTCTCCGACGTAAACAGGCGGGAGAGGCTGCCGTCCTTTGAAAAGTCAAGGTTGGCGCTCAGATAGGGGAACTGGACCCCCAGCCAGCGTGCCTCGGTGGTGCTCCGGATATCCGTTCCGATCACTTCGGAGAGAAAGCCCGTCCCCAGGTCGAATTCGTGGTTGCCGAAGGCCGAGGCGTGGAATCCCGTGAGGTTCATGATGGCGATGTCGGCCCTGCCGCCGCCTTCCCGGGCTTTGGAATTGTTCAGCACCTGCTGGAAGACCGGGCGCATGCCGGGGTCGCCGGACGCGGAATTGAAAGGGCCGGAGATGTAGTTGTCCCCTGCGGAGATCACCAGGGTGTTGGCGAACCTATCGTCAAACCGGTCCACGATGGCGGCGAAATTGGCGGCCCGGTCGACGGCTTCCACCCCGCCCTCCAGGTCCGAGGCATGGAGAAGCTGAAGGACGACTTCCCCGTCGGCCCTGTCGGGGGTCACCTCATAGAGGGAGATGGTGCCGCTGACCTCGTTGGCCACCGCCAGCGTGGCCTTTCCGCCCGGGCTTTCCCCGGCCGGGATAAAGAGCAGTCCCTCCGGCCCCAAATCCAATGCCGTTCCGGCTTCGGGGTCTCCGGTGAAATCCCGGTGGTTCACATAGTCGATGAACCGGGGAGTCGCCGGGTCGGTAACGTCGTATATCATCACGCCCCCCATACGTTCCAGGCCGATGAAGGCATAGGTCCTGTCGTTCACGGTGCCCAGGGCGATGCCTTCGGGCTCGGGCCCCTTGTCGTCGCTGCGGTTGTCAAATTCATTATTGTCGTTACCGGCGTTGAAATGCGCCGGAAACTCCCGGGCGATCACCTTTTCAAAGGCATCCCCGCTGTCAAACACCGGGGTGACGCCGGTATCCGTCACCTCCCAGACGGTGAAGGAACGCCCGCCAAAGGCATACAGGGCATCGAAATCGCCGTCGCCGTCCATATCCCCCAGGGTGGTGGTCACCAGAAGCCGCCCCAGGGCCTTATCGTCCTGAAAGGCCGCCGCATTGGGAAAGGCTGCACCGTCCAGGACCAGGTCCTTTATCCGCGCCTCCTCGCTGAAGCCCTCGTAATCCCGGCTGTCGCCCTCGTTGGCGCTCAAGAGATAGGTTTTTCCCCCGGTCTCCATGACGGCGACGGCGTCCGGCTGGTACATCCCGAAAACAGGCCAGTTTCGGATGTTGATGATGCCGTCCTTGTTGCTGGCGTCCAGGCCCGCCCCCCGTGCGTTCTGGTCCTTGAAGCCCAGGGGAATGATATCGGTGATGGTCGCGCCGTCGATGTCTAGCACCGCAAGGGCGTTGTTTTCCTGAAGGCTGAGGTAGGCAGTTTTCGAATCTCCGGTCACGGCGATATACTCAGGTTCGACATCCTGTGCCACCGTGGCGTTGGGGCCGAAGATCCGGACGCCGGAAGCTTTAAGCTCAGCCTCGCGGGCATTGAAGGCCGAAAAGCCCGCCGTGACCGCCGTCGCGTCGTCAATCCCCGCCGAGAGATCGACAATGGTCACGGAGCCTTCCGGATCCGCCGTATAGTCGTCGCTGGGCTCGCCCTCGTTGGCCGAGAGGATTTTCATGCCGTCCGGCGTAAAGGTAACCATGTCGGGCAGGGCGCCGGCCTCAAAGTCGCGGATCAGGCTGCCGTCCGCGTCAAACACCAGGATCCTGCCGTTCTCCTGAGCATTGCCTGCTTCCACCGCAACCGCCAGGAGGCCGCCGAACTTCCCTGTCGAAAGGCCGATGCCTGCCGAGTCGACGCTCGAAAACGCCACGCTGTTGACCGCTTTTCCATACGGGGTGACGTCGATCCGGGCGACCCGGACGGGCGACGACGGCCCGGAAACATCCAGCACATCGATGCTGCCGTCGATGCCGTTGACCACAAACAGCCGCTTCGTGGCCGGATCGTAGGCGCTGATCTCCGCCGCCCCTTCATCGAAGACGCCGGTGGCATAAGTTCCGGTAAGGCTGATCGCCCCGGTGACCATCGGGGCAAATGTCGCCGTGACGGTCTTTTCCGTGTCCATCTCGACCCCGCATGCATCGGCGCCGGTGCATGCCCCGCTCCAGCCGGAAAAACGGGATCCCGCCTCAGGTTCGGCGGTCAAAGTGACGGTTCTTCGCTCATTGAAGACAAATGAACAGGTATCCCCGCAGGTGATCCCGGCGGGAACGCTGACCACCGTTCCGCCGCCAGCGCCGGCCTTCAGCACCGTCAGGCGATATGTGTCGGTATCCGAATCGCCGCAGCCAACAAGCATTACCGCCATCACCAGCGGCAGCAGCCCATCCCTCGATAACCATTTCATATACCACATCCTTCCGTTAGCGGTGGAAATGAACATCCGGTCTTTATCATGAAGATAGTATTGAAAACGACTGGCTCTTGGGCCAGCGAATCGCCGACATGAACGGCATCATTATCCTCCTTGGATGTCAGAAATAGATTAAGGATCGATTAGAATATAGTAAGGGGGCCTGAGCGATACCTGCAGGCCAACTTCGGGGGCCCCCGGGCGTCCGGGTGCGCTTTCCCCTTGACATTCAATATTCGAACTGGTTGAATCCGCGCATTCCGGCGCAGCGCGCCATTCAACACGATTTACGCCCAGGAAGCCCTTGCAAGGGAAGCATCCGCGCATCTTTTCCGGGGGGTGGGCATGAGGAGAATACTGAAATGGAGTTGAAGCAAAAAGGGACCAAAGCCGACATCGGCTCATTTAAAAAGATAGACATCTCCCTGATCTGGAGCGCCGCCGTGGATCTCGACCTGATGGCGTTCTACCGGACCAGGGACGGCCGGACCGGCGGGGTCTATTCCGACAATTACCAGGGCGGCACGCTGGGCGCCCTCGACGCCTTTCCGTATATCCGGCTGTCGGGTGATGCGGGCGTCGGCGGCGCCGGGGGCGCGAATCGCGAAGACATGAGCCTCAGCAGGATCGACGATTTCGAGGAGATCTACATCTGCGCCCTCAACTTCACCGATGCCGTATCCGGCCAGTCCCGCGTGTTCGCGGACTACGACGCCAGGATCCAGGTCGCGACCGACCGTGGCGAAACCCACACGGTCCCCCTGGATTCGACCCTGCCCGGCCCGGTGGCGGTGATCTGCCGGTTTGCCAGCGGCTTTATCGCGAGCGAGCTGGTCAACGACAGCCGGGTGATGCATCTCGATGCCTTCCGGGCCGAAATCCCCGGGGCCGACACGCTCAAGATCGCGTCCAAGGTGACCCTCCGGGAAAAGGGCGACAGCTTCGCCATCAAGCAGAAGGTCGACCGGGGGGAGCTGTTGATCAATCTCAACTGGGACCAGACCGCCCCGGTGGAAAAGAAGACGGGGTTCTTCTCCAAGCTCATGGGCGGAAAAACCGCAGGCGGTGTGGATCTCGACCTGGGCTGCCTCTTCGAACTGCAGAACCAGACCAAGGGGGCGATTCAGCCCCTGGGAAAAAACTTCGGAGACTTCGATTATCCCCCCTACGTTCTCCACCTGGGGGATGACCGCAGCGGCGCATGCTCCGAGGGGGAGAACATGAAGGTGAACCTGGCCCAAGCGGGCCAGCTCAAGCGGATTCTCATCTATACCTACATCTACGAGGGCGTCCCCAACTGGACCGCCACCAATGCCGTCGTCACCCTGACGGTCCCGGGGCAGCCCATTCTCGAGGTGCCCATGGGCAGCCAGACGGATTCCAGGAATTTCTGCGCCATCGCCATGATCGAATTCGGCGGCGGCGAGATCAAGGTGACCAAGCTCGTCAGCTTCCACCAGGGCCATCCGGACTGCGACAAGACCTACGGCTGGGGCCTCAAATGGACGGCCGGAAGAAAGGACTGACCCTCCCCCGGAGTCGCCCCGGCCGGGAAGGCGCCACATGGACCCTTCCGGCTCCGCCGCCGTCACCCGTATACGTAAGGGATGACCCAATTCAGCCAGACGGCGATGCACAGGGCGCTCCCCGTGTTCAGGATCAGGCCGAGGGCCATCATCCGGGCCAGGGAGGTCCCCTTCATCTCGCCGAAGGCAAAAGCGTTGCATGGGGTGGCGATGGGGGTCATGAATGCGCAGGTCGACGCCGTTGAAACGGCGATCATCAGCGCGATGGGAGAAAATCCGGCACTCACCGCCGTATGGTAGGCGATGGGGAAAAAGGCGGTGGAAACCAGGGTGTTGGAGAGGACCTCCGTGAGCAGGATCACCGTGACGACGGTGGAGAGCATCACGGTGAACGGGGAAGCACCCGCGGGCAAAAGCGACTGGTACAGGGCGGACAGCCGGGCATCCAGGTCGAAATACCCGGCGACCAGCACCAGCGCCGCCACGGGAATCAGCAGCAGGATGCCCCGCCCGGGAAAATCCTGGACCAGCGCCTTTGGCCGCATCAGGGGCGCGTCGCCGGAAAGCGGCATTCCCCAAAAAACGAGCCTGCAGAAGGCCGTGAAATAGACCAGACAGGCCAGGGGCGACCACGCCGCAAAAGAAGGCCAGATTCCCCTGATGGCGGCCTCCAGGGTCCAGAAGACAGTAAAGCACAGAAACAGGAGCGCCCCCGACCGGCGCGCCCCGTAAAGACCGCGCCAGCGCCTGCGGCCGGATGCCCCGCCGATTCCCCGGGAGGTCTTGACTGCATGGCCGTCAAACGACCCGCACCCCATCACCACCACCCCCCACGCCAGGGCGGTCAGCATCGACACCAGCGGGATCGACCACAGGAACCAGTTGAAGAACCCCACAGCCTGCCGCCCGGGGACCTCGTAGAGGTCCATGGCGCCGATGAACAGCAGGTTTGCGGGGCTCCCCACGATCGAGCCCATCCCCCCGATGTTGGCGCCGTAGATGACCGAAAGGGTCAGGGGCGTGATGATGCGGCCCCGGAGCTTCGGGTGGAAGCGTTTGTGGATATCCTTCAGGACCGGCAGGAGGGTGAGGACCGTGACGGCGTTGGGGATGAAAAAAGAAAGAAGGGCCGCCGAAAGGATGATATAGAGAAACAGCCTGCGCGGATCGCCGGCGCTCCGCCCCAGGGCGGCCGCGACAAACTGCTCGGTCAGGCCGGTCACGACAAGGAGGCGGTAGATCAGATACCCGTTCAGAAACATCAGGAGGAGCGGAAGGCGGGACCAGAAATAGAGAGCGGCTTCGGTCATGGCAGTATCCGCAGGTTTTCATCGGCGCCCGCGCGTCGTTCCCGCCCGGTGGGGGGCATTCCGGGCCGAGATGCGGGATTCACAGGGCCTGCTTTTTTTGCATGATGCGGTGAAAGGACGCTATCGAGGCCCGTCCGTCCGCCTGGGTCTCCGCGAGAAGGCGGTCATACGCCCGCGCGATGTTCGGGCCCTTGTGGCAGATCAGGACGATGTCGATTTCGGCCGCCACGATCCGCCGGATCATGTCATCGATGCCGTAATGGTTGCCGACGGCGCCCATGTCGAGGTCATCGGTGAGGACGAGCCCCTCAAACCCCATCCGGCCCCGCAGCAGGTCCCTGGCGATCCGGACGGAGAGACTGGCCGGCCAGACGGGGTCGATGCCCCGGTAAAGGATGTGGGAGAGCATGACGCCGGAGACCCCCTCGTTGAAAGCGGCCGCGAAGGGCGGCAGCTCCAGTGCCTCCAGGTCCGCCATGCCCAGGTCGACCACCGGGAGGTCGAGGTGGGAGTCGAGGGTCGTCCGGCCGATGCCGGGAAAGTGCTTGGCCACGGCCATGACGCCGCCCGCCTGGAGGCCCCGGATGACGCGGCATCCCATGCGGGAGACCCATTCCGGGTCGTGGCCGAAGGCGCGGGTCTCCATGATGCTCCCGAAGCCTTCGGGCGCCACGTCCAGCACCGGGGCCATGTTCATGTTGATGCCGACCTGCGTGAGCTCCGAGGCCGTCACGGCGGCAAACCGGTCCGCGTCCGCCTCCCCGGTCATGGCCGGGTTCCCGGGAAATTCGGTAAAGGGCCTCTTCAGGCGGGCCACCGGCCCCCCCTCCTGGTCGACGGCGATGAAGAGCCCAGGCTGACCGCACCCGGCGGCGCACTCCTGGGCCGACCGGCAGAGATCGGCAACCTGCTGCGGGGTGCCGATGTTCCGGGAAAAGAGGATGATCCCCCCGACCTTGAGATCCTCGATCAAAAAGGCCAGGTCCCCGTCGAAGTCCGTTCCGTCGAATCCCGCCATGAGCCGCTGCCCCGCCATCTGTTCGGGCGAATATCCGTTCACTGTCACTGGTTGCTTTCTCCGATCTTGCTTTCGCCCAGCTGATACCGCCGCACCGCCTCGTTATGCTCTTCAAGGCTTGCGGAAAAGTGGTGGGTGCCGTCCCCGCGGGCCACGAAATAGAGAAACGCCGTTTCCCTGGGAAAGAGGGCCGCCTCGAGGGACGCCTTTCCGGGGCTGGCGATGGGGCCCGGCGGCAGTCCGCCGATCTGATAGGTGTTGTAGGGCGTGGGCGTGTCGAGGTGCCTGCGGGTGATGTTGCCGTCAAAATCCGGGATGCCGTAGATGACCGTCGGGTCGCTCTGGAGTTTCATGCCCCGCTTCAGCCGGTTGTGGAATACCGATGAGATGATCGGCCGCTCCTCGGCCGCCCCCGTCTCCTTCTCGATGATGGAGGCCAGCGTCACGAGCTGGTGCCGGGAGAGGTTCAATCCTCTTGCCCGCTCCGCCCACGACGGGAGGAACACCTCCTCGAACCGGGCCAGCATGGTCTGGAGGATCCGGTCGGCGGGCGTGTTCCGGGGGAAATAATAGGTGTCTGGAAAGAGATAGCCCTCCAGGGTCCCGCCCCCGACCCCCCTGCCCGCGGCATATTCCGGGGAGAGCGCCTGGCTCAGAAGATCCCGGGCATCCCCGATCCCCTTTTTCCCGGCAAGGACCGCGATCTCCCTCACGGTCCAGCCCTCGGGAATCGTGAGACCGTGAAGAAGCACATCCCCCCGGGCCAGTTTACCCAGGATCTCCAGGGGCGACATGGCCGAGGAGAACCGGTATTCTCCGGCCTTCATCCGACGGTCGACGCCCAGGACCCGGGCAAGACGCCTGAACCGACGGGGATCCTGCACGACACCCCCCTTCACGAGATTTTTCACCACGCCGGAAAACCCCTTTCCGGCAGGAAGGACGACAATCCTCTCCCACGGCGCCGCAAGGCCGCTGCCGCCGCCTGCCGCCGTTTTCGCATAGCCCGCCAGGTCGGAAAAGAGATAGCCGGCCGCGACGGCGGCGCACGCCAGCACGAAACCCGCCAGGATCACCGCACCGCAAATGAATTTGTTCACAATTCCAGGCTCCATTTTGGTTGAAGAGGACATATTCCAAAGCCCGGCGCTTGTCAAAGGGATTATCAACCCGCGCCGCCTCGACTTGATCCGGGCAGGGTTATGCTATAACGTTTAGGCTGAAGACCGAAAGCTGATCGTCTTCCTTCAGCCTTCAGTCTAAACCCCTTCAGCCTGTTTTCCATCAGCCTGAACCCCTTTTTTACAGGAGATCCGCCATGAAACCATGCGAAAAGAACCGGGAGCCCTACGCCGGATTCGAGCAAGGCCCGATCCGCCCCCCCAGCGAGGCCGACAGCCTCCTGATCCGGGTCACCCGCAACTGCCCCTGGAATTTCTGCACCTTCTGTCCGGTCTACAAGGGCAAGCGGTTTTCGCTCCGCGCGGTGGATCATGTCATCCGGGATATCGATATGGTCCATAAATACGTGACGATGCTGCGGGAGCATGCCTGCGGCACCGATACGATCACCCGGGCCATGGTGCAGGAGGTTTCATGGCAGGTCGATCCCGATGAAACCGACGCCTTCCATGCGGCCCTCCAGTGGTTCTCCGGCGGGCTTTCCAGCGTCTTTCTCCAGGACGCAAACAGCCTCATCATCAAACCCCGGGACCTCGTTGCGATCCTCCTGCACCTGAGGCGCCGCTTCCCGTGGATCGAGCGGGTCACCTCCTACGCCCGGTCCCACACCATCGCCCGCATCGCCGACGCGGACCTTGCGGCCATCCGCGAGGCCGGGCTCAACCGGATCCATATCGGCCTGGAGTCCGGATCGGACAAGGTCCTCGAGGCCGTCCGGAAGGGGACGACCAAAGCCATGCACATTTCGGCGGGGCTCAAGGTCAAGCAGGCGGGGATGGAACTGTCGGAGTACGTGATGCCGGGCCTGGGCGGAAGGGCCCTCTCCCATGAACATGCCGTCGAGACAGCCGACGCCCTCAACCGGATCAACCCCGATTTCATCCGGCTCAGGACCCTGGCCATCCCGAATCATATTCCCCTCTATACCGAATTCCGCGAGGGGACCTTCCAAAAATGCACGGATATTGAAACAGCCGGGGAGATCCTGACCTTCATCCGGAACCTGAACGGCATCAGCAGCACGCTGAAAAGCGATCACGTCCTCAACCTGTTCCAGGAGCTGGAGGGGGTCCTGCCCGGGGACAAAGCGCACATGACGGCGATCCTCCAGAGCTTCCTCGACCTGCCCCCCGAGCGCCAGACCCGCTATCTTGTCGGCCGCAGGCTCGGGATATTCCGGTGCCTGGGCGACATGGCGTCGTCCCACCGCATGGAGAAGGTCGAGGGCATCTGCCGGAAGAACGGCATCACGCCGGCCAATGTCGACGAGGTGGTCGACGAGCTGATGAAGCGCTTCATCTGAGCCTCGTGCTGCGGCTGCCTGGAACCGGTGACGTTGCCAAACGCGAATGTCTGTAATTGTCAAACCATTTTTCTTGACTTGTAATTGTCAAACCATTTAAAAGATTTCTATCCCACCCATCCAAACGAGGAGAATGGTCTATGAACACAGCGGCCCCCCATCGACAATTCGCTTCCCAAACCCCGGCCCCGGACGCCCTGCCGGACGAGGCCGTCAGGCTCGCCGCGGAATGGCAGGACAATGCCAACGCCCGGCTCACCTTCCGGGAGAAGAGCCACCAGCGGCAGATGATGCGCCTGATCCGGAACCCCCTGGACAAGGTCATCCTGACCCGGATGATCGACCAGAGCTTCCGCTCCGGGGACAACGCCCGGGTGGCGAACCAGGTCCGGCACGTGCTCACGACCTACGGGGTCCCCGAGTTCTTCTCCATCCCGGAGAAGCTGCTGATGCGGCTGTTTCTCGCGGCCGGCCATTACGCCCCCAACACCGCGATCCCCAGAATGATCGAAAAGATCCGGGAAGACAGCGCCCGGTCCGTCATCCCCGGGGAAAAGGCGATCCTGGACGCCCACCTCAAAAAGCGGCGGGGCGACGGGGTCCGCATGAACCTCAACCACCTGGGCGAGGCGGTCCTGGGCGAGAGGGAGGCCGAAGGAAGGCTTTCCACCTACGTCCGGGACATGGAAGATCCGTCCATCGAGTATATCTCCGTCAAGATCTCCACCATCTTTTCCCAGATCAGCTCCCTGGCCTTCGACAACACCGTCTCCGTCCTCAAGGGGCGCCTCTCCCGCCTGTTCCGGGCGGCCGCAAACAACCGCTATGTCCGGAAAGACGGCACGACCGCGCCCAAATTCGTCAACCTCGACATGGAGGAATACCGGGACCTGTCCATCACCCTCGCGGTCTTCACCCGGACCCTGGACCAGGACGAGTTCAGGGATTACTCGGCCGGCATCGTGCTTCAGGCCTACCTCCCGGACTCCTTCGAGAAACAGAAGGAGCTGACCCGATGGGCCCGGGACCGGGTCGCCAAAGGCGGCGCGCCCATCAAGATCCGCATCGTCAAAGGCGCCAACATGGAGATGGAGCTGGTGGAGTCGGCCGTCCACAACTGGCCCCTCGCGCCCTACGACAACAAGCTGGACGTCGACGCCAACTTCAAGCGGATGGTCGATTACGGCATGCGGCCGGAAAACATGGCGGCGGTCCGCCTGGGCATCGCCTCCCACAACCTCTTCGAGCAGGCCTACGCCTTTCTCGCCGCGAAAAAAAACGGCGTGACCGGGCATGTCTCCTTCGAGATGCTGGAGGGTATGGCCAACCACGTCTGGCGCGCCCTCCGGGACACCACCGGCGGGGAGGTGCTCCTCTATGCGCCGGTGGCGGCCAGGGAGGAGTTCATCAACGCCATCGCCTATCTCGTCCGACGGCTCGACGAGAACACGGCGGATGAAAATTTCCTGCGCTACTCCTTCAACCTCGCCTCCGATTCGCCTGAATGGGTCTTCCTGAAGGAGCGCTTCCTCGCCTCCTGCCGCCGGAAGGCGCAGGTCGGGAGCACGCCCAACCGCATCCAGGACCGGAACACGGAAACCCACGACAAGGGCCGCGGGACCTTTCACACCGGGGAGTTCATCAACGAGGCGGACACGGACTGGTCTCTTCCCGCCAATGTGAGGTGGGCGGAGGCAGTGCGGGACCGCTGGATGAAGCGCGCAGGGGACGCGCCCGAGGAGATCCCCGTCGTCGTCGCCGGAGAGGCGGTTTTTGCGGGGCGGAAGCTCGTGGAGGTCATCGACCCCAACCGTCATGCCGAGGGGATCGTTTCCGCCCGGTTCGCCCTGGCAGGCATTGAGGACGCGGACCGGGCACTGGCCGCCGCCAAGGCCGACCCGGACGGGTGGCGGCGCCTGCCCCACGCCGAACGGCACCGCATCCTCTCGGCCGTGGCCGTCGAACTGAGGAAGGCCCGGGGAGACCTGATGGGCTGCGCCGCCGCAGACACGGGCAAGCTCTTCACCGAGTCCGACCCCGAGGTCTCCGAGGCCGTGGATTTCGCCGAGTTCTACCCCGGGTCCGCGGGGGCCTGGGAGCGCCTTTCCGGCGTCTCCTGCCGGGGCAAGGGCGTGACCCTGGTCATCACCCCGTGGAATTTTCCCATCGCCATCCCGGCAGGGGGCATCCTGGCGGCCCTGGCGGCGGGAAACACCGTCATTTTCAAGCCCGCGTCGGCGGCCGCCATGACCGGGTGGCACCTCTGCCAGTGCTTCTGGCGGGCCGGAATCTCGCAGAACACCCTCCAGTTCGTGCCCTGCCCGGGGGCGTCGGTGGGCCCGGGGCTCACCCAAAGCCCGGAGGTCGACGTCATCATCCTCACCGGCGGCACGGATACGGGCATGGAGATCCTGAAGAACCGCCCCGACGCCCTCCTGGCCGCCGAGACCGGCGGGAAGAACGCCACCATCGTCACCGCCATGGCCGACCGGGACCAGGCCGTCAAGAACATCCTCCACTCGGCCTTCAGCAACGCCGGCCAGAAATGCTCGGCCACCTCCCTCGTCATCCTCGAAAAGGAGGTGTTCCACGACCCCCACTTCAAGCAGCAGCTCGTGGACGCCGCCGAAAGCTACGCCACGGGGTCGGCCTGGCAGTTCCGGAACCGGATGGGCCCCCTCGTCCACCCGCCCGCGGGCGAGCTGGCGCGGGCCCTGACCCAACTCGAACCCGGCGAGGAATGGGCCCTTACACCCCGAAACCTGGACGGAAACCCCCACCTCTGGACCCCGGGGATCAAATGGAACGTCCAGCCCGGCTCCCGCACCCACATGACCGAGTTCTTCGGGCCGGTGATCGGGGTCATGAAGGCGGAGAGCCTGGATGCGGCCATCGACCTCGTCAACCAGACCGGTTACGGGCTCACCTCGGGCCTGGAGAGCCTGGACGAGCGCGAGCAGCGCCTCTGGAAAGAAAAGATCGAGGCCGGAAACCTCTACATCAACCGCGTGACCACCGGCGCCATTGTTCTGCGCCAGCCCTTCGGCGGGATGAAAAAATCCGCCCTGGGCGCGGGCATCAAGGCCGGGAGCCCCAACTATGTCGTGCAGTTCATGGATATCGAGGAGACCGGCTTTCCCCGGACCGGGGCCATCGAGAAGGACTACCGCCTCCTCCGGGTGGCCCAGGCGTGGCGCCTGAAACTCGCGGCGGGGCGGATGGCGGACCACCGGGAGGATATCGAAAAGACGATCCGGGCCATCCACAGCTATATCTACAACGCCGAGCAGGAGTTCTTCCAGGCCAAGGACTATTTCAAGATCCGGGGGGAGAACAACGTTCTGCGCTACCTGCCTGCCGGCACGGTGCTGGTTCGGGTCGACGTGCGGGACACCCTGTTCGAGGTGCTGGCAAGGATCGCAGGCGCAGCGGTCGCGGGCTGCCGGGTCATCGTGGGCCTGCCCGCGGGGCTGGAGAACGGGGCCGCCGCGTTCCTTTCAGGGGAGGACGGCAGGCATTTCCTGGCGGGCATCCCCGTCGTCCGGCATTCGGACCGGGACCTCGTGGAGACGCTTTCGGATGTGGACCGCATCCGGTATGCCGCGCCCGACCGGGTCCCCATGGCCGTTTTCGAGGCGGCGGCCCGGACCGGCTTCTACATCTCCCGGAGCCGGGTCCTGATGGAAGGCCGCATCGAGATGCTCAACTACTTCCAGGAGCAGACCGTCTCCCACAGCTACCACCGGTACGGGAACCTGGGGGAACGGGCCCTCCTGAAATAACCCCGGGGCCCTTAGGCGCCGCCGGTCATGGGATCGGCCGGCGGCCCGCACTCCGGAACGTGGCTTTCCAGGTCCACGGGGACGGAGAAGACGATCCGGGTGCCCCGGCCGGGATCGCTCGACCGGTGGAGGGTCCTGCCCAGCATCCGGACGCGCTCCTCCATGGCGATCAGCCCCAGCCCCCTTTCCGGCCGGCACCAGCCCTTGACCTCCGTGGGCTCGAACCCCCTGCCGTTGTCCTCGATGCAGACCGTCACCCCGTCCCTCCCTCGGACGGCCGACACCGTCACGCGGGTCGCGCCGGCGTGCTTGCGGATATTCGTGAAGGCCTCCTGGAAAATGCGGTAGACGATGACCTCCGTCTCCCGGCGAAACAGGTGGTCCAACTCCTCCATGTCGAGGGAGACCCCGACGCCCGTCTGTTCGGTAAAATCCTCGATCATCCGCCGGATGGCCGCCGAGAGGCCCAGCTCCTCCAGGAGCGCCGGGCTGAGTCCGTGGGAGAGCCGCCGGGTATTTTCGATGATGCCGATGATGTGCCGGTTGGTGTTCCGGCAGGATTCTTTGATCTCCGTCTGATGCCCCTCCAGCCCCTCCTCGATGCATTTCACCTGGATGGTCAGCACCGCGAGATCCTGGGCCAGCTCGTCGTGGAGGGCGTAGGCGATCCGCCGCCGCTCGTTCTCCTGGGCCTCCAGCAGGCCCGAAGAGAGAAAGCGGAGGTTCCGCTCCGATTCCCGGAGCGCCTCCTCGGCCGCCACCTGCGTGGTGATGTCTTCATAGGTGAGGATCTGCCGGCCGTCGGCCAGGGGGACATTCCTGAACCGGATGACCCGGTCCCGGCCGTCGCCGCACCTCACCCGGAAGGTTTTGGGCGTGATGGCCCGGACCGTCCCCATGGATTGAAAGGAGTCGGCCGCCCAGACCTTCCGGACCATGTCCCGGTAGGACGGGTCCGGGTAGGCTTTTTCAAACCATGCCGACTTGTCCGGGATATCCGCCAGGGTGTAGCCGAAGGTCTCGATGAACCTGGGGTTGAGGTATTCGAACCGCTGATCCGGATGCATGATGGACAGGCCGAAGGGCGCATGCTCCACCAGGACCCGGGACCTCTCCTCGCTCTCCCGAAGGGCGCCCTCCATCTCTTTCCGCTGCCGGACCTGTTTTCGCAGGCGGCCGGCGGCGATGCCGACGCCCCCCAGCCCGAAGAGCCACAGGAGGGCGTGGCCCATCACGACGGCGTCATGATACGGCCGCATCGCGGCACGCAGGGGCGCCATGGGAACCGAAACGGTGATCCCGCCCCGGATCTCGCCCTCCCGGTACCCCTGCTTCCCGTGGCATTTGAGGCAGCTAGCCTCGGCGACCAGGGGCCGCATCAGGCGCATGTAGGGCACGCCGTCGATGGCCGCCGGTTCGCTGACCTCCTCCCCGCCGCCCTCGAAGGCCTTGAGCGACGCCGCCTCCCACGCGTCCGGCGCGTTCCCGGGCCGGATCGGCCGGAGGCTCGTGATATGCCCCCTGATGGCGTAGGGCCCTTCCTCGAGATCGTAAACCAGCCGCAGCATGTAGGCCGGGTTGAGCAGGGTCAGACGGAGTCCGTCGGCCGTCGTCAGGTCGCGGTGCGGAATATCGAGGTAGGGGTTGGGCGGCGCGAGATCGGATACGGGGACATAGACCCCGCCGTGGCGGGAATTCCAGCGGCGGTAGTGGATGTCTTTATGGTAGGCGGTCCGGGCCTGGATGCGGGCGTTCTCCTGAATGTTGAGCTCGGAATGGACCCGGTTCCAGACGAGCGACAACAATACGACCACCGTCCAGACGACGGCCGTCGCCCAGATGTAGCGGTTCAACTGCACGAACGTCTTTTCTTGAGGAGGGTTCACAGCGCCCCTGCATGTGGGCGGCCTGAGTCATGAAACCGCCCCGAAGAGGTTAGGGTCACCCCGCGGATTTTTCGGCATCGAGATCCGCCCGCGGGTCGAGGCGCAGGGCGATCCTCGACGGGCTCTCCATGGGCAGGAAGCCGACCTGTTCCTCGACCGGAATGATCTCGACCTTTTCAAAGCGCCGCAGGAGCCCTGTCACGGCGGCATACAGGCCGGCCACCATGGCGGTGTAGACCATCAGGCCGTAAGGGCTCCCGGTCGCGTCCATCACCCTGGCGGCCCCCACCGGCCCGATGGCGGCGCCGACGCCGTAGCACAGCAGGAGGCAGGCGCTGACCGGCACGATCTCCTTCTGCTCGAAAAGATCATGGGCCCGGGCCACGGCCACGGGATACACCGTAAAGATCAATCCGCCGAAAAGCGCCATGACCGCGATCATGAGCCAGTAGGAGATCTGGGCCACGAAAACCGCCAGGAGCGCGGCGCCCGCGACCAGCACCGCCAGCACGGGCAGCACCAGGGTCCGGTCGAACCGGTCCGACATGCGGCCGACCGGCCACTGGAGGGAGAGGCCCCCCAGGATCGTCGCCGTCATGAGGATCGAGATCTCGGAGACCGACAGATGGATCTGGTGGCCGAAGACCGGCCCCATGGCGTAAAAGGCGCTGTTGATCAATCCCGCCGACAGGCACCCCAGCATGCCGATGGGTGCCCTCCTGAAATAGGGGAGGATCTGGAAACTCCGGACCGCGGGCACCTCCGGGTGGATGCCGTGGGTGACCGCCACCGGCACCAGGCTGAAGGAGATGAGAAACCCGACAAGGAAAAAGAGCTCCCGGCCGGCAACGTCCCCCGCGTTGAGAAGCTGCTGGCCGATGCTCATCCCCAGGTAGCTCATGATCATGTACACGGAAAAGATGCGGCCGCGCGCTTTGGGCTCCGTGCATTCGTTGAGCCAGCTTTCGATGACCATGTAGAGGCCCATGGTGGAGATGCCCGTCAACAGCCGCAATACGGCCCAGGCGACGCCCGAGAAAACCAGCCCGTGGAGCATGACCATGGCCGTCGTCACGGCGGCGAATCCCGCGAAGGAACGGATGTGGCCCACCCGCTCGATCAGCCGGTGGCCGTTGACCGACCCCAGGATCAGCCCGATAAAGTAGCAGGCCATGACGGCGCCGGTGGCCTGGGCGGAAAAGCCCGCCAGGGTCAGTTTCAGGCTGATGAGGGTATTGAGCAGGCCGACCCCGGTCATGAGGATGAGGGCGGCGGCAAAAAGCATGGTGAAGGGTACCAGGGTCGAAACCATCTTGCGCATCAATCGGAATCTGGAGGGTTGACATTCGCCCGCGACGGACCGGGCCGGAAAAAACCGGGCCTGACGGCGGGCCTTCCCATCACGGAAAGTCCGCCGTGGCAGATGGGACGGGCATACCACAGGCGCGATTCACTTGACAATGATGAAATTGACGCACGGCCCGGCCTGTTGCAGGTCAATAGGCGGTACGGATACCCTCGATCAAATCGAAATTCATGAATTATCTCAGAACTTAGATGGATGGAACGGGCGGTGGACCCGGGGAACCATCAGGCGCTTCCTGAGCGCTGATGGAGCCGGGGCCGATCCCTGCGAACCCTCCCCCGCCAAAAGGAATACCCCATCAAGAATTGGAGATGAGCATCGCTTTCAGGCCCTTTCAACTCCTTGCATCAAAGGATCGACTGCGATATAGTATGTCAACATACTCATCGATGGAGGTCATGATGAACACAGTCACTGTTTCCCCCAAATTCCAAGTCGTCATCCCTCGTGATATGAGAGAGGCAATGGATATTCAGCCCGGCACCAAGCTCCAGGTCCTCCAATACGAAAATCGTATTGAACTTATCCCTCTCAAAAGCCCCAAAAGCTTGCGAGGGTTCCTGAAGGGGATAGACACGAATGTGGACCGGGAGATGGATCGTATATGAACCTTGTGGATTCCTGAGGCTGGCTCGAGTATTTTGCCGATGGCGCCCATGCTGATTTCTACGCATCCGCCATTGAGGATACAGCCACGCTCATTGTACCAACCATCTGCATCCTTGAGGTTTTCAAACGCGTACGTCAACAAAGAGGTGAAGATGCCGCACTCCAGGTCGTTGCCGTAATGCATCAAGGGCAGGTTATCGCCTTGAGTGCAAGCATCGCCCTTCGGGCAGCCAAAGTCGGAAGCGAACTCAAGCTGCCCCTTGCCGACAGCGTCATACTGGCGACCGCTCAAGCCCATGGGGCTCTCGTTTGGACACAAGATGCGCACTTCAAAGACATTCAAAGCGTAAAATATATCGAGAAAACATAGCCTGTCACAGAAAATTCCCCATCAGGATAAACGGCGCCCAGTAGAAGGGATGGGCGTAGGGCGCGTGAGGCGACGGCGTAAAGGCGCCTTCGTCATCGTCTGCCACGACGACGCCGCGATGCTCCCGTTCATGGGCCTCCATATCATGGCGGCCCTCCAGAAATTTCTGCTGAACCTGCCGGAGGGATTCCGCCTTGCTCAATCCGTGTTCATTGCGAAGCTGATAGAACAACTGCATGAAGGTCCCCGTGCTCACATCGGCCACCGGCCACAGGGTCGCCAGGATGGCGCCGGCGCCGCGTTTCTGGGCGAGGGCGGCAAAGCTCTCGATCTCCCTTCCCCGGGCATCCTCGCCGCCGACGGCGGTTTCGCAGGCGGAAAGCGTCAGCAGATCGATGAATTTAAAGGGATATCGCCTGCTTTCCAGCTCGGCCAGGGAGAGCCGGCCGCCGTCGCCCAGCAGAAGGAAAGAATCCTCCGCGGTCCCCGGGCGAAAGGAGAAATGGGTGGCCAGATGAATGAGCGGATACCCCTGCCCCAGCATCTCGGCCAGGCCGGCGGCGGTAAACGCCTGATTAAGGAGCACCTTCCCCGGCAGGACCCCCCTGAGGTCGGTCTCGTCGTCCTCCTTGACGATCCCGTCCAACTCATCCGCCACCGCCGGCAGTTTGCTGAATCCGGCGATCTCTTCACTCGTGCCCAGTCCCGCGATGCGCGGGTCCCGGATCTTTTTCTCCCCGAAGAGGGTTTTGGCGGCCGGGGTGAACAGGGCGAGGTTCCAGCGCTCCGCCAGATAGCGCTTTCCGTCGAACAGGGCGGCAAACGGCAGGTAGCGCAGCGCGCCGTCCAGGGAGACCATCAGGGTTTCCACCTGAAGCCGGGCGAGGTCCTGCTCGATGGGCGACACCAGAAGATCGTAGAGCGCCCGGGCCTGGGGCCGGGGGTCCCGGTCGGGACGGACCAGGGTCTGCCTGAAGTAGAAGACCAATCGATTGAGATCGGTTTCGGGGATCGGGATGCGATACGGAATCTGGATCGATGGCGCTGTCAGAATAACGCTGACGCTGTCGCCTGACACCAGAAAGGTCGCGATGGCAGTGCGCTTCTTGAATTCCCCCAGCTCTCCCTGGATGGCCTGAAGGCTTTCCAGGTCCTTTTCGCCGAATGCAATTTTGTTCTCGTAGCTCGCTTCGAGATGCTGAAGGTAGGCTTCAAAGGCCTCCTGAATCTCATCCGCCCTTTCATACAACTGGTCCAGGCGGCGCTGCTCCTCATGGGTAAGGCCCTGCTCGCGCCGTCGGGTCTCCAGTTGGTCCATCTCATAGCCGAGTTCGCCCAGCTCACCGTCGAATGCCGCAAGCCTTTCGATCGGCGGCTGCTCCGTTACCGTTATCACGACATCATCGACCGATGCCTCCTCGGGTCCGCGGGTGTCGAGGAAATCCAAATATTCCTCCTCCTTGAGCAGGGACAAGACCTGCTGGGCCTCCAGAAGCCGGCCTTGCCGGATGAGCAGGTCGGCGACATGCCGGTAGACGCGCGCCTTGTCGGATAGGTAGGACAGACGCAGCGGCTTTTCGATAGCGGCCATCCCGCCGCGGGTGTTCTGGATCGATTTCAGCGCCTGCTTGCCGTAGAGTATCGCCACGTCCGGCATGGACAGGTCTTCGTAAACGTAGCTCAACCCGTCGTAGGCCCGCCAGATCAGCTCGGGCCGCGCGGCACGGCTGTTGAAAAAGAGCGCTTTCATGTAGGCGGATTTCGCCTGCGGGTACCCTCCCCGCTGCCGGTGCAGCAGGGCCAGATTCTGCCAGGATGCGCTCTGCCCCGGCAGGTCGCCGATGGCCGCCTTGATCTCGATAGACCGCTCCAGATAGTCCTCGGCCGCACCGAGGTTCCCCATACGCCAATAAGTCTCGCCGATATTGTTCAAGGCGCGCGCCTCGCCGGCGGGGTCGTTTAATTGCCGTTTGATCCTGAGGGAGCGCCGGTAATACCGAAGGGCCTTGCGGGGCTGGTTCAGGCCCCGGTAGAGGGCGCCGATATTATTGAGATGGTTGGCCGCCCGCTGCCGGTCCCCGATCTCCTCCGCAATCGTCAGGGCAGCCTCGCAATGCGCAAGCGCCGGGGCGATCTGGTTCAGTCTGTTGTAGGTGATGCAGATGTTCCCCAGGACCTTTCCCTCTCCGGCCCGGTCTCCTGTCTTTCTCCGGAGGGCAAGGGAGGCCTGTTGATGGGAAAGGGCCTCCGGGTATTCGGCCTGAGCATCGAAGAGGAGGCCGAGGTTGTTGAGGCTGCGGGCCTCGCTCCTTTCGTCCCCATGGGCCCGCGCCAGGCTGATCGCCTCGTTGAAAAGCGGGAGGGCCGCGTCGAGCTGCCCCTGATCCTGGAGCAGGGCGGCGATATTTCTCAGGCTCTCGCTTTCCAGATGCGGGTTGTTGAGTTTGCGGGAGATCATGAGGGCGCGATCGAAGTACGGCCTCGCCGCCGCGTAACGGGCCGTTCGTCGGCATGCCAGGCCTTTTTGCATCAGGGCCATGCACAGCATCTCCCGGTCGCCGCCCTCCTCCAGAATGCGGAGGGCCCCGACCGCATGGGCCAGGGCCGCGTCATACCGCCCCATGCCTTCGTTGGCCTGGGAGAGCCGCACCAGGAATTCGGCCTCGCGGGCGGTGCGCCCCCCTTCCCGGGCCGACGCAAGGCCTTTTTGCCAGGCCTTCTCGGCCTGCGGGTACAGCCCCTCGTTGTAGGCCCCAAGGCCTTGGCGGTAATACGCGTTTATGACCTCGTCCACCGAGGCCGGTGCAGGCATCCCAACGCACCCTGCCAACAGGAGCAGGGTAATCATCGCACCGCCGCGGCCAAGCATCGCAGCACCGCTTTTGCGCCGGAAACCCTGATCTGCTTCCATCTTCCTCATTCTACCTCAACTGCCCTGGCTCCTCCGAGGGAACCCGCCTGATCGGTTTCTGATCCAGAACCGAAGGTTTTATGCGTATCACTCTGCCTGGGTTCACCGTGCCGTCACCCGGGGATTGTGGTTCAACGCTGGATTGACCGTCCGTATTTGGCGCATCCGGATATTGCGGTTCAGCATTTGGACGACTGTCCGTATCCGAGGGAGTGACGCGATCCCGTGACCTTGAATTATCGAAGATTTTCCATATATCTAATAGGATACCGCCTCGCGAATCCGGGTCGGAAGCGGGTGGGGTGGGCTCTATTCGAGCTTCCCTCAATCGCCAGAAGTTTTTCCGCCAACGGGTCATCGCTTGGACTTCTCCCGGCGTGACCCTGCGGATGGGGCTGATCCCGTCGCGGGACAGAACCACCTGATGATAACCGGGCACCCTCCTCACGTCCGAAGGGTTGGCGTGGCGCCAGACCGAGGCCTGCCCGTTGATGGCGGTGAAGACGGTCTCGCCGTCGTCCCGGGTCTCCACATGGTAGGACGCCTCCGCCCCGGGGGTCTCCATGACGCCCTGATTCGTCGAAACGATATGGCCGCAGCGCTTGGCGGAGCCGTAGATCCGCCCATGCCTGAAGTCGCGGACTTCAAGCCCGCAGTCGATCCCGGCGGCGGGGGAAAATTGGATGATGGCGGCGCTGGCGGGGCCGGTGGCAACATGAGCGCCGTTTTGGATCCGCATATCCCTTAACACCCTTTTTCCATCGAGCCGGACATCATTACCGGCGGTTTTCAGCCGGCCGATCGCCCCGGGCTGATTCCGGATAAAAAAGCGGGGGTCGGTGTTCTGGTCCATCTCGACGACGCTCGCCGGACCGCTCCCCCCGCCACTCGGGGGTGAAACACACCCGGCCGGCAGGGCGATCATCAGCAGACTGAAAATCGCTCCGATCTTTTTCACGGCAAACAGTGATGGCTTCATGGCCTTGTCCTTTCCGATCCAATGTTCAGGCAGCTGCCGGCGCCGAGCAGCATGGCGGGCTCGGCTATCGACTATCTCCGGAACCACTCCTGGAAAAATCGCTCCGGTTCGGGCGGCACGTTCCGCTCGATCGCCGGAGGGTCCGAAACGGGCTCGCTGCTGTATGAAATCGCCATCCCGGCCGTGTTGACGCCGATGGCTACGGCATAGATCGTCATGGAATTGATGAGGTAATAAATGATCCGGTGATGGACGGCGACCGATTTGTCGATCCAGACCACGAGCCCGAGCAGGAGGCTGACGACCAGCCCCGTCCAGTTTCCCGGCAGCCCGAACTGGCTCACCAGGGTCCCGGTGATCATCGTGGTGACGGCTCCGGCAACCCCGGGGGTCATCATCGCTTTGGATTTCAGGAATTCGTCCATTCGGCACCTCCCTTGGCTTTTTCCGGGTTTATCTGCCGCAGTTCCGCTGGGCATTGCAGATGTCGGCCAGGGGCCTTGAGCCCGGCTGACCGCGGAAGCTGATTCCCTCTTCGGCGATGCGGCGGTATCTCCAGCAGGACTTGAGCTTCATCGACCCCCGGTCCCAGCGTTCCCAGTCGGGCTTGTACTTGATCTTCTGGTATTCCACCCCGGTATCCGGTTCCACCGGCAGGTCGCGGGGGTTGCCGTCCCATCCGTGGGAGCCCCACGCAATGCGCTTATCCGGATCAATAACCATGACCACGTGGCCGTCGCCCCGCCCGTCGTCCCGGTAGACCAGAATATCTCCGATCTCGAGGGTCGGGTCATCGGAACAACTTTCAAAGGCATCGCCCATGGGGCTGCCCCGGCCCGCCATCATGGCCGTCGAGAGATATCGATCCCCCCGGTTGTAGGGCACCCCCGACCGCGTGAAGACGAACCAGACGGCCCTGGAGCAGTCGATGCCAAGCTTGAGGTTCTCCTCATCCGTTGCCTTTGTCCAGGCGTGCTGCTTGTAGGAAAAACCGTCCCGGGCCGAGGCGCTGGCCAGCCAGTCCGCTTTCGTCAGCACCTTGAACAGCACGCTCCCTTCATCGGCCGGCAGATACGGACGGATATCGAAATTGGCGATGGTGTATTCGCGCCAGTTCAAGGCCCCGGCCGCCCCTTCGCCCCTTTCGGCAAACCGGTTGTTGGCCTCCACCGCCATGGTGACCGTGCTGAGGGTCCAGGTGGTCGTTTCCGCCGATTCCTCCGCGACCACGCCGACGCCCCGGGTTCCCGGCTGGAAATAGCGGTTGAGCGCCCGGGCAAGCCCGCTCATCCCGGGGCCCCGGCTGGCCGCGGTCCGGGTGAACTGGCTCCAGGAGACGGGGTTGCTTTCCTGCGTGCCGAAGACCAGGATGCGGTCCCGGACATCCAGGGGCGGCATGCCCCGGAAGGTCTCCCCTGTGGCGTCGAAGGTGACGCTCTCGCCGGGCTGGAGCCGGACCTTCCGATCATCCCCGGGCAGGGCGAAAATGCCGCCGTCCGTTGAAAGAATAAGCGCGCCCACCAGGAGGGGTATGGGGGCTTTTTCCGAGAGCGTCACCTTGAGGTTCCAGGCATGGCAGAGCGGGACCGCCTGGTGGCTGTTGGGCGCCGCCTGCCGCCAGACGCCGACCGCGCACTTGTTCTGCCTGGCCGTCGGGGCCGGGACCAGGGAGGCCTGGAGGGTCTGGTTGTCGACAAAATCGCCGCCGCCCTCCCCCCGCAGGTGCAGCAGGGCCTTCTGTCGCGCGTGCTGCCACAGGCTGTCGGGCACCTCCTGGTCCACATTGGGGTAGAGATTTCTCATGCGGTTTTCCGGGCCCCGCAGGCCAAGACGATTCTCGTCAACCATGCCGAGTTCGAAGTCTCCGGGCCCGTCGACCAGTTCAACGAGCATTCCGGCTTCTGCATTCCGGGCGACAAGATCCCGGATTTTCCGGGCGGTTTCCTCGGGAAGGCCGCCGTCCTCATTCGCGGGCCTGAGCCGAACCTTCAGGGTCGTGTAGGCATCCGCGGGCCGGACCAGCACCGCAAGATCGCCCTCCGCGACGGCGCCCCGATTCTCCGCGACCGATGAAACCACCCCCATGGCATTCAATCCGGTCATCTCGGTCACCACGACGGTCGCCCTGGCCTTGCCGGGGTCCCGGGTGCCTGCCCCGTCCACCCGGCCGTCATAGATGCGAAACTCCGCCCCTTTCCCGATGCCGGGCAGGGGCGGGCCGCTCAACGCAATCGGCGGCCCGACGGCGGTCACCTCCCATGCGACGGGATAACTCCGGCGCTGGTTTCCTAAAGCCGTCCGGGTCAGGTCTCCCTGAAAATAGGGGATCTGGGGGCTTTCCGCCGCCACCAGGGCAGGCACCTGCCTGGCGATCTGTGCGTAGGTCATGGGCGGGTCGCCGGCATCCGACATGACACGGAGCAGGGCGTCGGTAAAGATGCCCTTGCCGTTTTTCTCCAGGGCGGGATTGCCGTCCGTCGCGGCGGTCAACACGACGAGCCCCGGCATGGCCTCCGTGATCCATCCGCCGCCCCCGTCGCCCGCATCCCCGCCGGCCGCAGGCATCTCAGGATCGTCCTCCATGGGCGTGAAAAAGCGGGCAAGGGCCGTGCCTTCGTCCGGGGCCCGGGTCGCCGTGCCGGAATTGCAGGAATCCAGGATGACGGTGATGTGCTTCGTCTGTTGATAGAGGCGGGCCAGCATCCGGTTCAGCTCGTCGTCCAGGAGGTCTTTGACGCCGTCCGTCCGCGCGTCGTGGAACAGGAAGGTTTCGTCCCATTCGTCGGGCTCGTCGCCGTTCTTGTCCCGGGCCTGGGAGCCATGCCCCGCGTAGAAGATGACGGCCACGTCGGTTTCCCTCGCACGGGCGACGAGCAGGTTGTCGAACGCGGCCTTGAACCCGGCCGTCGTGGCGTTTTCGTCGAGGAGCATGCAGACGTTTTCTCTGGGAAAGCCGTAGCCGTTCTTTCCGGTCAGCATCTCGTAGAAGCGCCGGGCGTCATTGGGGGGACCCGGAAGGTCCGGCACCCTGGGGTTCTTGTATTCGCCGACGCCGACGACCAGGGCAAGGCGGCGCACGCCGTCTGATTCGACAGCATCGGCCCCGCCGCAGACGGCGCCCGGGGCGCCGCGGCC
>NZ_JBGSQX010000131.1:0-61889 GCF_041737845.1 Desulfococcus sp. | reverse complement strand
CCCGTCAAGCTCGGCGGCACGCGCGCGCATGGCCGGGGACCCGGCCGCAAGAAGAAGCATCCACAGGAGCGCCGTTCGAAGGACGGGGCTCCGGGCGTGACGATTGCGATATTTCATGGTTTCACCTTGGACCGGCATGGGATGGATTCATCGCGGCGCATTTCCGGCGTGCGCAATATCAGTGTAGTGTTGAGATCAGCGCCTTAATCTGGTAGAATATACCGCTTTCGGACAGGGGACGCAAGGGCGCATCACAGACGGCGCCCTGCCATGTTCCCGAATCACCGGTTCTAACCCTGACGGTTCCGTAAACGTCCGATATCTGCGTTATGATTCATCCCTCGGCACTGCGGCGGACTATCAGTACGCCGCATTCATAGGGATTCGCAAGCCTTGATCTCAAACTTTTACGAAACCGTCTGAAAATCAACTTTTTATGAGACCATCAACCATAGTTGGACAAGGAGCGATCATGGTAAACATCCCGGGCACGGTCATCGGCATTATGATTCTTTTCATCGGCAGAAAGCTTTTCTGGCTTTTTGTCGGGAGCATCGGTCTCCTCGCGGGGCTGACCTATGCCGAAAGATTTCTGGGTCCCCGGGAGGACGTCGTCATCCTGGGCGTTGCCGTCGGGATCGGCATCCTGTTCGCCACCTGCGCCTTTTTCCTGAAGCGGATCGCCGTCGGCCTCGCGGGATTCACGGTTGGGGCCTATGTCACCCTCCATCTCGTCAAAACCATGGGATTTCAGGAGACCCAGTTCACATGGCTGATCTGCCTCGCCGGCGGGGTGGTGGGGATCGCCCTTTTGGCGTTCCTGTTCGACTGGGCCGTGATTTTCCTCTCTTCCCTCTTCGGCGCCGTCCTGGTGATCCAGTCGGTCGCCCTGGACCCCGACATCGTTCCCTGGGCCTTTTTCGGCATGATCCTCCTGGGCTTCGCGGCCCAGGCGAGGATCATGTATTCGGAGCCGGGGATGGGCGGCCGAAGGGGATAAGCGGCCCATCCTTTCCGGAGAGAGCGCCGCCCCGGGACCCTTGGGGCCGATCACTCGCGAGTGTAAAGATGCCCTCGGATCATCTCCTCGATTTTTTCATGGGGGCTTTTCCCTTCCCGGGTCAGGCATCTGTCGGAAAAGGCTTCCCACTCTCCGGGAAGGAGGTTCCGGAGGATGACGACCACGGCGTCCATGGGAGCAGGAGGAGGGGGCTTGCTGCCGGCCGGGGCTTCGTTCGTTTCCGGGGGCGACGGCGCAGGGCCGGGGGCGGCGGCGAAGTCAAACCGGGCATAGATCCGGTCGCCGCGGCGGACCAGGCCGGCCGTCTCCTCGCAGCCATCCTCCAGTGGCGCCAGGGTGATGGCGCCCACCCGCGCCATGTCGATGATGGTTTTGTCGAAGACCCGGGGATGAAGTCCGGCCCCGGCCCGGACGGCATCCAACCGGAAGGGTCCGCATCCGATCCCTGCCGCCGCCTCCCGGATCCGCTTTTCCGCCTTCTGCCGCATCCCCTTCCTCCGCCGTGGTTCCGGATCAGACGCAGGCCTGCAGCGGCCCGGCCGCAGCCTTGCGCGCGAGCAGCATCCGGTCTTCATCCACCATCGCCTGGATGGTTGTGTAATCGGCGTCGGTAAGATGTTTGAAGCGCCCCTGGACCGACAGGTAGTCCTTGACCGGACGGGGGGTGCCGCTGTCGTAATTCAGGGTGTAGCGCACCCCGTCCTCCACCTCGTAGAGGGGGAAGGCGTGGGTCTGGACGGCCAGGCGCGCGATCTTGATGCACTGGTCCGTGGGGACCCGCCAGCCGGTGGGGCAGGTGGCGTATACGTGGATGAACCGGCTGCCGCCCTTGAGGTCCCGGGCCCGCTCGAACTTCCGGATCATATCCTCGGGAAAGGCGATGCTGGCGGTGGCGGCGTAGGGGATGCGGTGGGCGGCCAGGGCCTCCACGATGTTCTTCTTCCGGGTGTGCTTCCAGCTCGCGCCGGGCGTGGTGGTGGTGCGGGTCCCGAAGGGGGTCGACGAACTCCGCTGGACCCCGGTGTTCATGTAGGCTTCGTTGTCGTAGCACACATAGATGAAATCCTCGTTGCGCTCCACCGCTCCGGAGAGGGCCTGAAAACCGATGTCGAAGGTGCCGCCGTCGCCGGCCCAGGCCACGACGGTGGTCTCGGTGTCGCCTTTCATGTCGAGGGCTGCGCGCAGGCCGCTGGCCGCGGCGCCGGCCGTGGCGAATGCGGTGTGCAGCACCGGGACCTTGAGGGAGGTCTGGGGGTGGGATCCGGCGATGATGGCCCAGCAGCAAGCCGGGATCACCAGCATGGTCTTCTCGCCCAGGGCGCGAAGGGCGAATTTCATGGCCACCGTGGCGCCGCAGCCGGGGCAGCCCACATGTCCGGAAGACATGTAGTCGGTCCGGGGAAGGGAGGAATGGATCATGTTTGAACCCTCTTTTCTTGAGTGATGCCCGCCGTTCAGGCGGTTTTGCATACCGGACACGTTGCGGGGTCCAGGCCGACCCAGACGCTCTCGGGTTCCGGGCGATCCGCCGCCTTCGCAAGGCCGTAGATCTCCTGGATGATTTCGGGCGTGACGTCCCGCCCGCCCATGCCGGTGACGAAGCTGTGGACCTCGGGCCGAGCCCCGGCGTTGTACAGGGCGGCCCGGATCTCCTGGGCGAAGATGCCGCCCACCCCGAAGCAGAAATTCCGGTCGATCACCGCAATTTTTTTTGCCCCTCCCGCGAGGCGCCGCAGCAGTTCCGTCGGAAACGGGCGGAACATCCGGATCTTCAGGAGCCCCGCCTTTTCGCCGCGGCTCCTGAGTTCGTCCACCACCTCCCGGCTCGTGCTGACGGCCGTGCCGGCCATGGCCAGGATGATCTCGGCGTCCTCGCACCGGTAGGCGTCGAGGATGCCGTAGCGCCGTCCGAAGATGTCGGAGAAGGCGTCCTCCGCCGCCGCATGGAGATCGGGCACCCGGCGCATGCCCGCCTGGATGTCGTGGCGCATCTCCATGTAGCACCCGGGGGGCGCCATCTGGCTCAGGGCGAAGGGGTCCCGGGTGTCGAGCTGGACCCTCGGCCGATAGGGCGGCAGAAAGCGGTCCACCGCCTCCTGGTCGGGGATGTCCACCGGCTCGTAGGTATGGGAGAGAAAGAACGCGTCCAGCACCACCATGACCGGCAGGCTGGCGGCTTCGGCCAGGCGGAAGGCCAGGAGGGTGGTGTCCAGGGCTTCCTGGCCGTCCTCGACGTAGAGCTGGATCCAGCCCGTGTCCCGCTGGGCGAGGCTGTCGGTCTGGTCCATCCAGATGTTCCACCCCGGCCCCAGGGCGCGGTTGACCTCGGCCATGACGATGGGCAGCCGGGCCGCGGAGGACCAGTGGAGGAGTTCGTGCATGAGCGCCAGGCCGTGGGAGGAGCTGGCCGTGAAGGTCCGGACCCCGCCGCTGGCCGCGCCGATCACCGCGGCCATGGCCGAATGCTCGCTCTCGACGCAGATGAAGCGGCCGTTCATCCTGCCGTCGGAACAGTATTCCGACAGGGCCTCCACGATGTGGGTCTGGGGGGTGATGGGATAGGCCGACATCACCTGAACCCTGGCCAGCCGGACCGCTTCGGAAACGGCGTGACTTCCTTCCACCACTTCTTTCATGACGTCTCCTCCCCAAGGGTCATGGCGTTTCTGGGGCATTCCACCACGCAGATGCCGCACCCCTTGCAGTAATCCAGATTGATGCACCGGGTGCCGTCGATGTGAATCGCGACCTCCGGACAATAGAGGCGGCAGTTGTCGCAGTCGTTGCAGATGCCGCAGTTGAAGCACCGCGAAGCCTCCCTCACGGCGGCCTCTTTTTCGTAGCGCCCCTCGACCTCGTCAAAGGCGCTCCGCCGGTCCGAGGGGGCAAGCACGGGCGGGGCGGCCCGGTCGGCCGGGGAGAAATAATCGGTGTTGACGGACGCGTAGGAGACGATGGCCGGGTTTCGGGATCTGCGCTTTCCGGAAAGGTAGATCTCCATGGACAGGGCGGGGCCGTCTCCCACCCGGCATTCATGGAGCCGCTCGGGGATGGCCGCTTTCCCGTCGCGGAACAGGGTGTCGATCATCATGGCGGCCTGTTTTCCCGAGGCTACGGCATCGGTGACGCTCTTGACGGGCGTCGCGAGGTCCCCGCCGAAAAAGAGGGGCAGGCCGAGATCCGGCCGCTCCCAGAGGGCGCAGTGGCTCATCCTGAGGAGTTCGGGCCCTTCGGGCGGGGCGAGCCAGGTCTCCGCCGGTTCGGCCCCGATGGCGGCATACACCCGGTCCACCGTCAGGGTGAGGCGCCGGTCCCCGTCGGGCACGACGCGGCACCGGCCGCCCGGGGTCTCCATCCGGGTGGTCCGCATCCGCTGAAGGGTCAGCTCGCACCGTCCGCCCGCCTCGTCGATGCGGACCGGGGCGACCAGCTCCATGAGCGCAATGCCCTCGGCCAGGGCCATCTCGATTTCATGGGCGAAGGCCGGCATGTCCTCCCGACGCCGCCGGTAGACCAGGACGGTCTCGGCCCCGAGGCGCACCAGGGACCTTGCCACGTCGAGGGCGGTGTTGCCGCCGCCGATGACGGCCGCCTTCCCGCCGACGCGGGTGTTGTCTCCGCCCCGGACCTCGCGGAGATACCGGAGGCCGTCCCGGACCCTCTCCCGGCCGGGGATGCCCAGGGGGACGGCGCGTCCGTAGCCGCATCCCAGCAAGACGGCGGCGTAGGTCTCCGCGGCGTCCGCGAGGAATTCGGAGGTCACGGGTTTCCCGCAGTGGATGGTGACCCCCATGTCGAGGATCCGGGAAATCTCCGCCTTGAGAACGTCCTCGGGCAGCCGGTACCAGGGGATGCCCCATCTCAGGACCCCGCCCGGCTCGCTGTCGGCCTCGAACACATCGCAGGCATGGCCCAGGCGGGCCAGAAAATAGGCCGCTGCGAGCCCGGCGGGGCCGGCGCCGGCGATTGCGATGCGCCTGCTTGCCGTGGACCGTCTGCCGACCTCCGCCTCATCGCCGTAGAAGGGGTGGGGCAGGGCATAGGCGTTTTCGATGGCCATGTCGCCGACGAAGCGTTCCAGGTGATGGATGCCCACGGGGCTGTCCATCCCCCCGCGGTTGCAGACCCGCTCGCAGGGGTGGAAGCAGACCCGCCCGCAGACGGCCGGGAAGGGGTTTTCCCTCAGGATGGTTTCCCAGGCCGCCGGGAACATGCCCTGGCCCGCGAGCATCTCGATGCGGGCGATGTCCTCGCCGGCCGGGCAGGCGCTGCTGCATGGCGCCGTCTTTTCATCATATCCCGGCCGCACAAAGCGCCAGGAGCCGGTCATGTTGACCTCCGTGGAGATGCTGGAGCGCGATATCCGCATCGGCGCCTCCTCCGTGCTTTCCCAAACGTCTTTCATGAGTCTTCCCCGCCTGTAGTTCCGTCCGTAAACCTGACCTCCGCATATGCCTGTTTTGCCGCCGCGATGTTTTCCTCCTGCTTTACGGGCAGCTCCCCGCGAATGGCCTCTTCAAGGGCTGCCATGGGCGGCGCCGCCAGTATCCTGGCGAAGGCCCCGACCATGGCCGTGTTGATGATGGGGTGGGTGCGGGTGCCGAGATGGTGGGCCTGAGCGATCCGCCCCGCATCGACCACGGCCACGCGGAAACCCTTGAACGCCTGCATCTCCGGGGGCAGGGCGGTGTTGAGGAGGATCCATCCGCCGGGTTTGAGGCCGCGGGTCACATCAACGCTTCCCAGGAGCTTCATGTCCTGGACCAGCACGTGGTTCGGCGCATAGATGTTGCTTCGAATCATGATCTTGCGGTGGTCGAGCCGGAGATAAGCTTCCACCGGCGCGCCCCGGCGCTCCACGCCGAACACCGGGAAGGTCTGAACATCATACCCGGCATTGAAAAAAGCCTTGGCGAGGATGACCGAGGCCACCACCGTCCCCTGTCCGCCGCGGCCGTGAAACCGAATTTCCTCCATCACGCAGCCCACCTTTTGTTCTGTAGGTAATCGAATTTTTGCGAGACCGTCAATTTCATCCATGGAATTCCGGAGGATGATTCCGGACCGGGCCCCCGGAAACGCCCCGGCCCCGCCGCGCAGCGGCGCGATTCCCGGCCGAAAAAAGAGGCCAGCATACCCGAGATTGCAGCCCTTTGCAAGACTCTGATTTGATTCCCGCTTCCCTTTTTCCGCCCCATGGGATATATGCTGGATGGGATGCGAGTCATCCATCGGCGCCTGTTTGAAACACGGAGGAACGGCCTTGACGACACAAAGCCAATTCGAACAACAGATGAGGGAACTCTTCAGCGGACAGCAGCTCGCGGTCCTCGCCACCGACGGCGGCGGCCGCCCGTACACCAGCCTCGTGGCGTTTGCCGCGACCCCGGAACTCGCCCGCCTCGTTTTCGCAACGACCCGCGCCACACGGAAATTTGCCAATATCCTCGGAAACCCCCGCGTCTCCCTGCTCATCGACAACCGTGCCAATGAGGTGTCGGATTTCCGGAACGCCGTCGCCGTCACCGTCCTGGGGAGCGCCGCGGAGGTTTCAGGGGATGAAAAGGCGCCCCTGGCGGCCCTCTACCTTGCGAGGCATCCCCACCTGGCATCGTTCGTCGAGGCGCCGTCCTGCGCCCTCCTCCAGGTCTCGGTCGAGCAGTACTACCTGGTGAGCCGGTTTCAAAACGTCAGCGTGTGGGAGCTTTCGCCATGAAGCTCGTTTACGAACTGGGCGATATCCGGCCCGGGGACGAAGCGATCGTCGGCGGGAAGAATACGGCCCTGGCACGGATGGCGGCAGAGGGCCTGCCCGTTCCCGACACCCTTTGCGTGGGCGTGGAAGCCTATCGGCGGTTTGTCGAAGCGACGGGCCTCGAGGCGCGGATCGTGCTCGAATTGAACCGCAAGGTTTTCGAGGAGATGCGATGGGAGGAGATCTGGGACACGGCCCTCCGCATCCGGAACCGGTTCATCCGGACGCCCCTGCCGGACGACCTCCGGGCCGAACTGTCGGGGTCGATCCAATCCCGTTTCGGAAGCCGGCCGGTGGTCGTCCGCTCGTCGGCCCCCCGGGAGGATGCCGCCGGAACCTCGTTTGCCGGGCTCCACGATTCGTTTGTCAACGTCCGCGGCCTCGATTCGGTCCTGGGCCATATCCTGCTGGTCTGGGCCTCCCTCTGGTCGGACCGGGCTTTGCTCTACCGGCGGGAACTGGGGTTGTCCGCTTCGGACAGCGCCATGGGGGTGGCGGTCCAGGCCATCGTGGCCGGGGAGGTCTCGGGCGTGGCCTTCGGCGTCTCGCCCAATGATCCGGCCCAGGCGGTGATCGAGGCCGTCTACGGCCTCAACCAGGGGCTCGTGGATGGGGATGTGGCCCCGGATACCTGGATCCTCCGCCGGGATGACGGCGCCGTTCTCGCCCACCGGTCCCCCCAGCGGGACAAGGCCATGAAGCCGGTCACGGACGACGGCGGCGAAGGCGTCCGCCTCGTGCCCCTTTCGGCCGACGAGAAAGACCGGCCGCCGCTGACGCCTTCGGCGGTCACGGCCCTCTTCCGCATGATGGGCACCGCGGAAGCCCTCTTCGGCGTGCCCCAGGACATGGAATGGACCTTCCGGGACGGGCGGCTCTTCATCCTTCAGTCCCGGCCCGTCACGGCAGCCGGCCGGGGGGAGGCGGGCGCCGACAACCGCGCCTGGTATCTGAGCCAGCACCGCAGCCTCGAAAACCTGAAACAACTCTTGGTGCGGGTCAAAGAGGTTCTGCTACCCCGGATGGCGGAAGCGGCGCACGCCATGGCCGGCCGGGATCTTTCGTCCCTCACCGACGGTGACCTGGCGAAGGAGATTTGCCGCCGGGAGGAAACCTACGCGACATGGAAGCAGGTTTACTGGGATGAGTTCATCCCCCTGGCCCACGGCATCCGTCTCTTCGGCCAGGTCTACAATGAGGCGGTCCGGCCCCGGGACCCCTTCGAATTTGTGGATCTCCTCAAGGGCGAGGAACTGCTGAGCCTTCAGCGCAACCGGATGATCACGGAGATGGCCGGAAAGCTCCGAAAGGACGCCCGGCTGGCCGAATCCCTGACTTCCGGGGCGCCCCCTACCCAGGGACCGTTTGCGGAGGCCCTGGCACGGTTCATGGAGGAGTTCGGCCTTGCGGCCTGGGGCGCCGGCGTGATACAGGACCGGGACCGGGTGATCCGGATGCTCCTCTCCCTTGCCGGGCTTCCTGAAACAGCGGTGCACGACGCCGTCGGGGCATCCCGCCGTCCGGAGGATCTCGAAAGCGCATTCCTCGCGCGCTTCGCCGGAGAAAAACAGGCCCGGGCCCGGGAGATGCTGGCCGTGGGGAGGGAGAGCTATCGCCTGAGGGACGACGACAACATCTACCTGGGCCGGATTGAGGGACACCTGCTCACGGCCTTTGAAGAGGGCCGGCGGCGCATGAAGGCCGCAATGCCCATCGAGGACCCCGCCGGACGGTCGGACCTGCTGCGGGTGATCGACCGGCGAACCGCCGAGCTCGCACGGAAGAAAGACGAGCCCAGGCCGCCCGGCCGTGAAGATGCCCTGCCGACGGGCCATGAGCGGGAGATCAAAGCCCGGCAGATCGTCGGGCAGCCCGCGGGGCCGGGCCTTGCCCGAGGAAAGGCCCGGGTCGTGGCCGGGCCGGACGACCTCTTCGACTTCCAGGCCGGCGAGATCCTGGTATGCGACGCGGTCGATCCCAATATGACCTTCCTGGTACCGCTCGCGGCGGCCGTGGTGGAGCGTCGGGGCGGGATGCTCATCCACGGCGCCATCATCGCCCGGGAATACGGCCTGCCGTGCGTCACCGGGGTGCCGGACGCCGTCCGCTTCATCGCCACCGGCGATGACATCACCGTGGACGGCTACCTGGGGATCGTCATCCGGCATTTTGACCTGGCGTAGGGGTGCAGGGGCGCCGATGGCGGTTTTCCACGCTGTAAAATTTATCGACAGAACAGGCGATTCCGCCACCGGCCCGGATGTCGTTACTATATGAAAATATTTGGATTTTAGCATAGTTCGGGCGCGAGTGGACGGGGCACGATCTTTGCTTATTCCATGGCGGCAACATGGGTGCGCGCCTCGGGCAGGTGGCTGAGGCCGTGCGGGGCGTCGAATCGGAGAAAGCGCATGAAGCATAGCTACTACTCGTCGATACAGAACAGAATTTTGCTCAGTATGATCCTGGTGCCGTTCTTTCCGCTCTTCCTGAGCCTGGCCATGGGATACTATTATTTCACGAATTCCCTTTCGACATCCACCATCGAAAGCCTGAAACGGATCGTTACCGACCACCGCCAGATGATCGAATCCTTTCTCCTCGAACGCACCGCCGATCTGGAGTTCATCCTCAACGCCTATTCCTATGACGAACTGAGCCGCCCGGAGTATCTGAGTGATGTCTTCCGGAATTTGCAGGCCCGGTCGGCCGCCTTCGTGGACCTCGGGGTGTTCGATCAGGAGGGCAACCACGTGGCCTATGAAGGCCCCTATGAGCTGAAATGGAAGAACTACGGGAGGGAAACCTGGTTTCAGCGGGCCATCTCCGAGGGGCTTTACATCAGCGATATTTTCCTGGGGTACCGGAAGGTGCCCCATTTCATCATCGCCGTGAGCAAGGACCAGAGCGACGGCCGGTGGGCCATTCGGGCCACCATCGACACGCAGTTCTTTTCCCGGCTGGTGGAGGGGGTTCGCATCGGAAGGACCGGGGAGGCCTATCTGCTCAACTCGGAGGGGGTGCTCCAGACCCAGCCGCGCTCGGGCCGGGACCTGATGCAGAAACCCGTTGACCGCATCGAATATCCCGAAGGGCTGAACGACATCCATGCCTATGTCGCCCCGGACGCCACCGGCGAGGAGTATCTCTACGCCACGGCATGGCTCAAGGACAAGGAGTGGCTCCTGGTGATCCGGAAGGAGAAGGCGGACGCCTTCAGGTCCCTCCGGGCCGCGACCTACGGCATCTTCGTGATCTCCCTCCTGGGCCTCGGAGCCATCGTCACGGTAGCCTTCATCGTCTCGGGCCGGATCGTCCAGAGGATGCAGGAGACCGACACGGAAAAGGAAAGCCTCAACCAGCAGTTGATCCGGGCCCAGCGGCTGGCGGAGCTGGGGGAGATGGCCGCCGGATTCGCCCATGAGATCAACAACCCGCTCCAGATCATCCGCAGCGAGCAGGCCCTGATTGATATGAACATGTCGGAACTCACGTCCTCCGGCGCGCTCAAGCCGTCCGAGTCCCTGGCGGAGATCGAAGATTCCATGTCCCAGATCAAACTCCAGATCGACAGATGCGCCGGCATCACCCAGGCGATCCTGAAGTTCGGGCGTCAGAGCGATCCCCAGATGCGGGATGTGGACCTGAAAGCCTTCATCCCGCAGGTCGTGGCCATGGTGTCCAAAAAAGCGAGCGTCAACGGGATCGAGATCATTCAGGAGATCGCGGAAAACACGCCGCCGGTCCACGGCGACCCGGGGCAGCTCCAGCAGGTCCTGGTCAACCTCTTCAACAATGCCATGGATGCCGTCATGGATCTGCACGGGCCTTCCGGGGGAAGCATCGCCATCCAAGCCGGGGCGGGAGACGACAAGCGGACCAGGATCGTCGTCAGAGACAACGGCTGCGGTATCGACGCCGAAAACATAAAGAAGATCTTCAGCCCGTTTTTCACGACCAAGCCGGTGGGAAGAGGTACGGGTCTGGGACTGGCGGTTTGCTACGGCATCATCAATACCCTGGGCGGGACCATGGATGTGGACAGCACGCCGGGAGGCGGATCGACCTTCACGATCTCCCTGCCCTCGTCGGCCTCATCATCCCCCCCGAAACAATAGGGGCACATCACGTAAACAGGAAAGGGGATCACCATGGAAAAAATGAAGCTGCTGCTGGTGGATGACGAGATGCGGTTTCTCACCACCACCCAGAAACTTCTGAAAAAGCACGGATATGATGCGCTGATCGCCGCCAGCGGTCCCGAGGCGCTGGACATTCTGGAAAAGAACATCATTCACGTGGTCGTCCTCGATGTCAAGATGCCGGGCATGGACGGCATTCAGACCCTCAGGGAGATCAAATCGCGCTTTCCCCTCGTGGAGGTGGTCATGCTCACCGGTCACGCCACGGTCGAATCCGCCGTCGACGGCCTCAAGTCGGGGGCCACGGATTACCTGATGAAGCCCACCAGCATGGAAGAACTGATTCAAAAGACGGAAGCGGCATTTCTCCGGTGGAAGCTCATGGAGGATAAAATCCAGCTCGCGACCGGCGGGAGATATATGACGCCGCCGGATGCAGCCGGCGACGACGGATAGGGCAGGCCTTCAAACGGCGGAAAGCCGCGCGTCCAACCGGAACAACCCATGAAAGGAGCCGCAGATGCCGCAACCGATCAAGGTCCTGATGGTCGACGACGAAGACAAGTTTCGCGAGACCACGTCGAAGATCCTGAGGAAGCAGGGGTTTGACATGATGATGGCCGCAACCGGGGAGGAGGCGGTCGAAATTCTGAAAAAACAGCCGGCGGACGTGGTGGTGCTCGATATCCGGATGCCGGGCATGGACGGCCATGAGGCGCTGGCCAGGATCAAGGAGATCGCGCCCAGGACCCAGGTGATCATGCTGACCGGGCATGGCGGGGTGGAATCGGCTATAGCCTCCCTCGACAAAGGGGCCTTCGACTACCTGAACAAACCGTGCGACATCAGCCTTCTGACCTCCAAGATCAACGACGCGTACAAGGCGATCGAAGATACCGAGAGGTGGCGGGGGGAGAAAAAAGCCCGCGAGATCATGATCCCCGTGGATCATTACACCACGATCCTGGGGGAGAAGACCGTCAGGGAGGGCATCGAAATGCTGATGCGTTCCTTCGAGGGGCTGATCGCCAGCGGTTCGGTCATGGAAACCGGCCACAGGTCCATCCTGGTGTTCGACCGGGACGGCGAACTGGAGGGGATGTTGAGCATTCAGGACCTGATCTCCGCCGTCCGTCCGGCCTATCTTTCGGCCCCAAAGCCCTCCATGGCCGATTCCATGCAGTATTCGGCCATGTTCTGGACCGGACTGTTCACGAGCCAGGCCGCCAAGCTCGCCGACACCCGGATTGCAGACATCATGTCGGACTCCCCGCCCGCCGTGGACGAAAACGCCAATCTCATGGAACTGGCCGACCTCATGTACAGCCGGAACATTCGGAGGCTGGTGGTGACCCGCGCAAAGGGGAGGGTGATCGGGGTGGTCCGGGAACAGGAGCTCTTCTTTGAAATGGCCAGTATCATGACGCGTTTGTAACAAGTCGATTTCCAGACGGTTTCGCAAAAAGGCCAAGATCAAGGCTTGCGAATCCCGAAGAATGCGGCGTACTTACAGTACGCTGCAGTGACGAGGGGTGAAGCGTAACGCAGATATCGGCCTTTTTGCGGAACCGACAATCATGCTTAGAGGATAAACAGATGAATCATACCGATGAAAACGACACGGTGAAGCCAGTCCAGCAGGAGGGGGGCGTCACCTATTACACGAAGACAATGGAACGGCGGGTATTCTTTATCCTGACCATCGTCATGCTCATTTTGGGCGTTCTCTATAAATTTGGATGGCTGTAACGGAAGACCTCATGGCGACCCCACGATTTTCAGTGCGATTCTATTTCCGGACCCTGTCGCAGCTCCTGGCAAACCCGAAGGGGTTTTTCACCGAACTGCCTTCTGATATGGGGATGGCGACGCCGTTCTGCTTCCTGATGGTCTCCAGCATCATCTTCACACTGGCCAGCCTCATGAATGCGGCCGTCGGGCCCCTGGTTGCCGTGGCGATTTTTATGGCCAACGCCGTGGGCATGGTGTTCATCACCTCGGGTCTGGGCTTCATGGTGACGGTCCTGGCCCTCGGCCGAAAGGACGGTTATGGCCGTTTTTTCGCCGTTTACGCCTTTTCCGCGGGCGTGACGCTCCTCTCCTCATGGATGCCTTATTTCCTGTTTATTGCGGAGCCATGGAAGTGGTGGCTGATCTATACGGGGCTCACGCGGAACCTCGCGTTGAAATGGCAGCAGGCGCTGATGGTGATCGGTCTCTCCATCACCATTCTCATCCTTTTTTTCTATTCGATGCTGCCGTTTTTCTCCAGGGCATGATGTCCGGTCCGCGCCTCAGCGGGTGCCGGGCCGCAGCCAGAGGGTCAGGGTGCATCCAGGTCCGTCATTGCCGGCGGCTGAAACACGGCCCTCTCGAACTTGAATCGCGCACGCTGGGTAAAACTCATCCAAAAAAGGGGTGCCTCCGCCCGGAAGGCACCCCTTTGAGCTCAGACCGTCCCGCCGCGGCGGGGGTTATGGTTCAGGAATAACGGGAAAGTCCCGCAGCCGTCAGTGGACCCATCCCTGGCCCCGCGGCGGGGTCATCCCTATGGCGCTGATGAAATGCTCCGGCAGGGGAAGGGCCGCCCCGAATCCGCTGTGGCGGTTCTGGACCAGGATTTTGGCCTTTTTGAGCGAGTTGAACTCGGTGGCCGTCGCCGCCGTGTAGGCCCCCATCATGTGCCCGACAACGATGCTCCCCAGGGGGAGATCGGGCAGGGCAATGTCTTCTGCGACCACATCGATGCTGTCGCAGGTCGGCCCCGCGAACACGCTCGGCCGGACGGGGCCGTCGTTCGCGAAGATCTCCAGCGGGTAGCGCACATGGTCGAAGATCTGCCCGCTGAAGGAGCCGTAGACGCCGTCGTCCAGATAATACCAGCTCATGCCCTGGCGGTCGGCCCGGCCCACCACGGTCGTGACGGTCCTGGCCGCGGGGGCGCAGATATAGCGCCCCGGCTCGGCGATGACCCGCACATGTGACGGGAGCTGGGCCAGGGCCTCCCGGATGGGGGCGCAGTAGACCGCGATATCGACCGGCCGCCATTCGTAGGAGACCGGAAATCCGCCCCCGATGTCGAGGATGCTGATGGGCATGGTGGCCACATCATGATGCTGCCGGATCAGCAGATTGCAGGTCTCGATGGCCCGGACCTGCTGGCGGGTGTCCGTACACTGGGACCCCACATGGAAGGAGAGCCCCTTGATGTGGATCCCGGTCCGCTCGGCCAGGCCCAGGATCTCCGGGACCTGCTCCACGGCGCACCCGAATTTCCTGGACAGGTCCACCAGGGCCGACGGACTCCTGAAGCTGACCCTGAGGAGAATCCCCACCCGGTTGCGGTAGGGGAGAAACTTCAGCAGTTCATCCGGGTTGTCGACCACGAAGGTGGTGCAGCCGTAGCGAAGGGCATCCCGGATATCCCGGTCCCGCTTGATAGGGTGGGTGTGGATGGTCCTTCGCGGCGCGATATGGAGCTGCCGCACCAGGTCGATTTCGCCCGAACTGGCGATATCGAACCCGGCCCCTTCCTCGTGGAGGAGCGAGATGAGGTCGGGATGGGGCAGGGCCTTGACGGCGTAATAGAGATCGACGTCGGGAAGCGCCTGCCGGAGCGACCGGTACTGCTGCCGTGCAATGTCGCAGTCCAGCAGAAACAGGGGACCTCCATGGGTCTTGACGAGCTCACGGTAGAAGGCGTCCGATTCGGCGGATGATATTTTAAAGGTATTCATTATCTTCCTTCCCAATCGCCTTCAGCACATACTGGGGCAGTGCGAAAGCGGAAAAATGGATTTCCGGATTGTAATAGCGGGTGGTAAGCCCGCTCTTCCGGTACCGCTCCCTGAGGACGGCAGGATCGACATGCCGGAGCCCGGGGTTGTCCGTCGCCCACGCAAAGCTCATGGCGCCGCCGATGTAGCTCGGCACGGCGGCCATGAAGAAATGCCAGTCCTGGAAGAGGGCCTTGAGGTGCAGGCCCGTCTGCCGGATTTCATCCATCTGGTGGAACGGCACACCGTTCTGGGTCACCAGCACGCCGCCGGGGGTGAGGCACCGCCTGCACGCGGCGTAAAACGATTCCGTGAAAAGCGCTTCTCCGGGCCCGAGCGGATCGGTGCTGTCGGAGATGATGACGTCGAATGTCTCGTCGGTCTTCTGAACGAAATGGATGCCGTCGTCGATCACGATGGTTGCTCTCGGGTCGTCATAGGCGCCGTCACTGTGCCCCGGAAGGTACTCCCGGCACATGTCGATCACCGCCTGGTCGATCTCCACCTGGGTAATCCGCTGGACGGTCTCATGACGGCAGACCTCCCTCAGCATCCCGCCGTCGCCGCCTCCCACGATCAGGACCTTGCGGACATTTCCGTGGGCGAAAATCGGCACGTGCGACATCATTTCATGATAGATGAATTCATCCTTCTGGGTGGTCTGAACGATGCCGTCCAGGGCCATGATCCGCCCAAACGCGGCATTCTTGAAGATCAGCAGGTGCTGATGCTCGGTTTTCACCTCGTGCAGCATCTCATCCACCCGAAACTCCTGGGCAAAGGCGTCATACAGGGTCTCCGTAAAGTTACGCATGATCCAGCACCCCTCTAAGATTTTCACTGACGATAATCTTTTTCGGATAGAACGCGTTGCTCAGTACGGGGATGGCCTCGGCGGGCCGTGAATTTCCGCACATGAACACGTCAAATGCGGCGAAATCCCGCTCCGGCCAGGTATGCACGCTGATATGCGACTCGGCCAGCACGGCCACGCCGGAAATGCCCCCGTTGGGTGTGAAATGGTGAAGGTGAATGTGCAGGAGCGTTGCTTTTGCTTTGTCAACACATTCCCGCAGCGCCTTCTCCATCCGTTCGAGGTCATCCAGGTGCTTTGCGCCCCACAGATCGATGATCAGGTGTATGCCGGCGAAAACAGTATCATCTCTTGTTATAAAGTGATCCTGAGGTGTTTCGTCGGAGAGAAGATTATGATGTTCAGGCCAAGGCTTTGCAGCAGCGGCTTTCTTAAAAGGATGAACGACGTCGCGACCGACAAGAGCTTCTTTAATCATCCATTCGCCCCCCTCTTTCTGGGTATTTTCTGATTGGGTTGTGACAAAATAGCGCCGGGTTCAGAAAGACCCATACGGGCGGCTGGCCGGCGCTGCTAATCGGGTGACATAAATCTCCTATTCTTTGCAGTCAAAAAAAAAGACGCGCGCTTTTTAATGCAAAAGAAAAAAAAAGGCAAGTTTTTTTTAACGATGGTGTGCTTTTTTTCTGAAACCCGTCTTTCCGCGGGGACATTCAGGGCTGCTTCGGGAGCGCAGCATCTCCCTTACGGCGTAAGGCGGGGCAGCGGACCCTTTCGCCGGCACCGCTACCAGTAGACGGTGACCGGCGGGATGATGGTCGGCATCCATCCCCGGGGCTCCATTTCCTCCAGGCTGACGTCGATGGAAAGCTCGGACGTGACCTTGAGAACGACCTTGTAGGCACTCGGCGGAAGCCCTTCGCCCGGATCGGAAAAGGCGTACTGTCCGCTTTTGTTGGTCATGGTTTTTCCGACGGGCGACTCCATGGGGTCGCCCACCCGGACAAGGCGGACAGCGATGCCTTTATGCTTTATTTTTTCCCCTTTGACAGTTCCAATCACCCACCACGCCGCCGCGACGCCGTGCGCCGGGAGGAGAAAAGAGAAAAGAAGCAGTGCGGCCAGGCCGCGGACGGCATGTTTCATGTTTTCCTTTTTTTCCTTCCCGGTCAGGGGCATGCGGACCGGTTCCGTGGCGGATGCCGGTGAAAAATCCATACCATGTCAAATTCTTATGACCACTATACACACCGTTTTGAAAAGATCAAGTCCGGGGTCGCATTCGCCCGACGGACAGCGCCCCATCCCGGCGTTTTTTGGCCGGACCCCGAGGGATCGGTCTTTACTAACGGCCTCCATCAGGATAGTATGGCCCTGGCGTCATGGCGGGAGGATTGCCGCCGCGGCATGGAGAACGGGGATCACAACGGAGGAGGGCGATGATGCATCCGCGGAAAGCACACCCCGATGCTCGCCCTGGGATCGACGGGCGCCGGCATGACCGGATCGAGGCGTTCCGGCGGGAGGAAAACCGCCCCGGCGGATACCGGGGGCTCCCGGAGCGGGAGACGGATGACGCATCGACCGACCGGGACGACCGGTGGCTCCGGTGCGTCCGGTGCGGCGGCAACGTCGCCAGGTCCGCCGACCGGATCAGGGTGGGCGGGCGGTTTGACCATGTCTTCAACAATCCGGCCGGCGTCGTTTTCGAGATCGGCTGCTTTGCCGCGGCGGAAGGGTGCGTCACCGAAGGCCGACCGACCCTGGAATTCACCTGGTTTGACGGGTACAACTGGTGTTTTGCCCTGTGCGGCGCCTGCGGCGCCCACCTCGGATGGTTTTATCAATCCTTGGCAGGGGCGGGGTTTTACGGCCTGATTCTGGCGAACCTGTCGGAAGAGAGGCGGGAGTAGGGGAGGGAAGAAATGCTGCTGGCATCGGAAAGATCGCTGGTGGTCGAGTTCGGGATGCGGATGGTTGCGGCGGGCCTGACCACGGGGACGGGCGGAAATCTGAGCCTGTTCAAGCGGGACGACGGGCTCATGGCCGTCACCCCCACCGGCATCGCCTACGACCGCCTCACGCCCGGGGATGTGGTGGTCTTGACCCTGGACGGGTCGGTCGTCGACGGAGATCGGAAGCCCACCAGCGAACTGGGGTTTCATCAGGCCCTCTATCGGGCGCGGCCCGACGTGGCGGCCGTCGTTCACACCCATTCCCCGTACGCCACCACCATGGCCTGCCTGGGATGGGAAATCCCCGCGGTCCATTATCTTGTGGGGTTTTCAGGGAGGAAGGTCCCCCTGGCGCCCTATGAGACCTTCGGAACGGCGGGCCTTGCGGCCGGTGTGGCCGGAGCCATCGGATCTTACAACGCCGTGCTGCTGGCCAATCATGGCCTGGTGACAGTGGGCCGGGACCTGCCGCAGGCTTTTGCCGCAGCGGAGGAGATCGAGTTCGTCGCCCGGATCTATTATCAGACCCGCGCCGTGGGGACGCCCCGGATCCTGCCTGACGCGGAAATGGACCGCATCATCGAAAAATTCAAGACCTATGGGCAGAAAGCGTGAGGGCGGCACGGCGGTGAAAACCTTTTCAGCACCCCGGGGAACCGCCGGCCCGAGAGCATATCCAGGCATGGCCGGGCGAATGGCATGGCCTCCCTGCTGAACAGATTCTACCGGATCGCCAAAGCGGCCATCCCCCGCCCGTGGGTAAGGTTTCGGGAGGGGGCTGCGGGGGAAACCGGTCCCGGAAACGGCGCCTCCCTGGACGGTGACCCCCGTTTCAAGGCAAAGGAGGGTGCCGGAAGCGCTTCGTCCGACGGCGGCGTCCCGCCCAAGGTCGAGGAGGATCTGGCCGTCTTCGGCCTCGTGCCGCCCGCCTCCCTGGAGGCGGTCCGGAAGGCCAGGAACCGGGAGGTGAAAAAATACCATTCCGACCGGTTTATTGACGATCCGGAGCGGTTTAAAACCTCCAAGGAGATCATGCAGATCCTCAATGCCGCCTATGACCGGCTCGAGGCGCACTACCAGAAGAAGAAACCTTGAAATAGGAAGACACAGGAAGAAGGATATGAGACGAACGGACAAGGAGATCACCCTTCGGTCGGAGATCGATGCCGTGATCCGGAAGGCAAGGGTCTGCCGGCTGGCGATGCTGGACGGAGACGGCCCCTACATCATTCCCCTCTCTTTCGGATACGACGGCGACAGCCTCTATTTCCACTCGGCCCGGAAGGGAAAGAAGCTGGATCTCCTCCGGCAAAATCCCCGGGTCTGCTTCGAATTCGATGTGGATGTTTCGGTCTCCGCGGGGGAGGTGCCCTGCAAATGGGGCATGGCCTTTCGGAGCGTCATCGGTTTCGGCAAGGTGGAATTCATTTCGGCGCCGGAGGCGTGCCGCAGGGCCCTCGATATTATCATGGCCCAGTATTCGGACGAACCGTCCTTCGCATATCAAGACGCGGAGCTGGAGCGCATATCGGTATTCAAGGTGAAGATCCTTGAGATGAGCGGCAAGCGATCGGGTTGACCCGGGCCGGCTTCCGAAAAGATGAAAGAGAAGCACCAGAGGAGGTTTGCAGATGCCGGTGTATGAATATGAACATACGGACACCCCCTGCGACATCGGGAGGGCCTTCGAGATCCGGCAGTCCATCCACGACGCTCCCCTGGCAGTATGCCCGGCGTGCGGCGGCCCGGTCAAGAAGCTCGTGTCGCGGGTTGCCGTCAGCGCACCCAAAGGCAATGCCCAGCTCAAGGACATGGGGTTCACCAAGCTGGTCCGGCGGGATGACGGGGTCTATGAAAACGTCACCCGCCGGGACGGCGAGAGCCGCTACATGGTCCGGGGGCGGCCGGAAACCCTTCCCGATGTCAAGCGGATCCTCCGGGATTGACCCGGAGGAATCTATTGGGGGAAGCGCGTTTTTCTGCCTGTCGGCGGGGTGTCAGGCCAAATAGGTGACGTAGACCAGCCGCGCCACGGTGGCGGCGACCACCGTCAAGAATACCAGGCGGATGAATCCCGCGCCTTTTTTCATGGCCAGGTTGGCGCCCAGGCGCCCGCCGATGAACTGGCCCGCGGCCATCAGGAGGCCTACGGAATAGAGCACGTTTCCGCCGAGGATGAACACCGCGAGCGAAACAAGGTTGCTGGTGAAGTTCATGGCCCGCGTGAACCCGGCGGAGCGCGTCAGGTCAAATCCCAGGAAAACGCAGAATGCGGCCATCCAGAAGGATCCGGCGCCCGGCCCGAAGAAGCCGTCATAAAACCCCAGCGCGAGACCGAAAACGGTATAAAACACCCTGGAGGCCATTTTCGGTGGTCTTCTTTCATACCCCAGGCTCTTGGAGAAAAGGGTGTAAACGAAGACGCCCACCAGAAGCACGGGGACCATGTAGCCCAGAAATGAGGGGCTGATGTTCTGAACCAGCGTCGTACCGGCGGCGGCCCCGACAAAGGTATACAGAATTCCGGGCATGGCCTCCCTGAAATCGACCTGTCCCTTCCGGAAAAACTGATAGGATGACGCAAGGGTTCCGAAGGTCCCCTGGAGCTTGTTGGTCCCCAGGGCGATCTGCGGCGGAAGCCCGATGGACAGGAGAACGGGCAGCGCGATGAGCCCCCCGCCGCCGGCGATGGCATCCACAAATCCGGCGGAAAGCCCGGTAATGAAAAGCAGCGCAGCAATCTCCGCCGTCATGTGAATGTCCATCCCGCAAGGTCCCTTCCCCCGGATAAGAATGCGCGTTCATCTTGCAAAAGCCGTGGAATCTGTATATGTTTTGGCGCCCAATTGCAACAGATCTCTCAGGCGCGGGAAGCGCCGTTTGCGTACCGACCGGAAGCGGCCGCAGGCATAACTGAAAGGAGCAGCGCATCCATGACCCATCCGCAGGCATCCATCCCGACAAAGGACACATCCATGAAACTTCGTTTCCACGCATCCAACGGCCCTGCGGACAATGCCATCGCGGACCTGATCCAGATGGTCGGCGGGATCAAGAGCCCGGAACTGATCCGCGAGATGATCATCGCGGCCCTCAAGGCCGGCCAGGAGGACGACGACAAGGCCGACCTCAAGCTCATGAACACCACCCTGAAGGAGATGCGCTTCACCTCCAAGATATTCGGGCCTTACAGCGCCGTAAAAAAGGTGACGGTCTTCGGCTCCGCCCGCACCAGATCGGACGCCCCGGCCTACCGCATGGCCTTTCGCCTGGGGGAGCAGTTGAGGGAGGCCGGGTACATGGTCATCACGGGCGGCGGACCGGGGATCATGCAGGCCGTCAACGAGGGGGCCGGCGCCGAGCACTCCTTCGGGGTCAACATCCGGCTGCCTTTCGAGCAGAAATCGAACCCGGTGATCCACGGCAACCCCCGGAGCATCACCTACAAGTATTTCTTCAACCGGAAGGTGGCGTTTTTGAAGGAGGCCCATGCGGTCGCCCTTTTTCCCGGGGGGTTCGGTACCCTGGACGAGGCCATGGAAACCCTGACCCTGGTCCAGACCGGAAAGCGGGACCCCATCCCGCTGATCCTGATCGATCCCCCCGGCTGCGCCTACTGGTCCCACTGGCTCGAATTCCTGAACGGGAAGCTGATGGCGGAGGGATACATCCACCCCGAGGATTTCAGCCTGTTCGAGCGGGTCGAGTCGAGCGAGGAGGCGGTTCGGCGCATCGACCATTTCTATAGGCGGTTCCACAGCCTGAGATACGTGGAGGAAAAGCTGGTGATCCGCATGAACCAGCCGCCCGAACCCGCCACACTCGAAAAGATCCGCGGGGAATTCGGCGACATCCTTTTGCCGGACGGGGCCATCACCCTGTCGACACAGCTCCCCGGGGAGGTCAATGAACAGGAGATCGCCCATCTTCCCAGGCTTGTCATCGATTTCAACCGGAAAAGCTTCGGCCGGCTGAGACAGTTGATCGACATGATGAACGACGACGCATGATGCTGACCCGCCGCCTGTACGTATCGATCCCGCGCCATGCGGCGGGGGTCGGGCCGGTGGATTTCCTTGCCGGACGCTTCTCCTATCTGGATCGCGCGTCATGGATGGCCGAGATCGACGGCGGAAGGGTCCTCGTCAACGGGCAACGGGCCTCAGCAGGCCTCGTGCTCCGCGGGGGCGAGACGGTGGCCTACCTCCCGGCGGATGCCCCGGAACCGCCCGTGGACGGCCTCTATGCCGTTCTCTTCGAAGATGAGGCCCTCCTTGCGGTGAACAAGCCCGGAAACCTTCCCTGCCACCCGGGCGGCCGTTACTTCCGGCACACCCTCTGGGCCATGCTCCAGGACAGGTCCCCGGGGCAGGGCCTCTTCTTCGTACACCGCCTCGACCGGGAGACCTCGGGGGTGATCCTGATTGCCAAACACTCCCGCGACGCCTCGGACCTGGGCCGGCAGATGGCCCGCGGGGAGTTCCGCAAGCGATATGCCGCACTGGTCGAGGGACGCTTTCCGTCTGAACCCGTGACCGCCGAAGGGCTGATCTCAACGGACCCGGCGAGCGTCATCCGGAAGAAAATGCGGTTCTTTCCGACGGGGTCCCTGGAGAGCCCCCCGGATAAGGGCAAACCCTGCTGCACCCAATTCAGCACCCTTCGGACGGGCCATTCCCTAAGCCTTGTTTCCGCCATGCCCATCACCGGACGGCGTCACCAGATCCGTGCGACCCTTCTCGCCCTGGGTTATCCGGTGGTCGGGGACAAGATCTACGGCGTGGAGGAAGCCCTTTTTGTCCGGTTCATTGAGGATCGTCTGACCGATCCGGACCGGGCGCGCCTGCGGATGGAACGGCAGGCCCTCCACGCCGCCGCTCTCGAATTTCACCACCCCCGCACCGGACGGCCGCTGTGCATTGAAGCACCCGTCCCGGAGGCGTTCCGCCGCCTCGTGGAATTGGCCGGTTATGTTTAGATGATGTTCAAAGGAGCCTGCTTGTGAAGAAAACGAAATCGAAGGTGACGACCCGCCGGTGCCGGATCGGCGATATTCCCGAACTGATCGAGTGCAGCCGGCGGATTTACGCCGACTATCCGCCGGAATACACGTATACCGAGCGCCAGTACGAAATGCAGTTGAAGACGTTTCCCGACGGCCAGTTCGTGGCCGTCGCCGACGGAAAGATCGTCGGGTATGCAACCTCCATCATCGTGAACATCGACGATGATTACTGGTACACCGTGGATGAAATTTCCGGGGCCAGCACCTTCAGCACCCACAATCCCGACGGCGACACGCTCTACGGAGCGGATATCGGGGTTCATCCCGACTACCGCCGTCGCGGCATCGCCATGCTGCTCTATAAGCGGCGGCTCGGCCTGCTGAAGCGGTACAACCTGAGACGGATGATCGGCTACGGGCGAATTCCCGGCTACAAAGACTATGCCGGCAAGATGACGGCCGAGCAGTACGTCGAGGCGGTCCTCAAGGGGGAGATCCGGGATCCTGCGCTCAACGCCCACCTCAAGGCCGGCTACCGGGTGAGGAAGGTCCAACTGGACATCACCGTCGATTTTTCAAGCCTCAACTATTCGACCTACCTCGAACTGCTCAACCCTGATTTCGACATCGCCAAGAAACGGATCTCTTCGGCCAACGCCCCCAAGCAAAAAGCCCGGCAGATAAGGGTCTGCGCGGCCCAGTACAGCCTGCGGCAGATCGACCGATGGGAGGACTTTGAGAAGAGCGTGGAGTTTTTCGTCGACACCGCCGATGGATATCACTGCCACTTCCTGCTCTTTCCCGAATACCTGACATACCAGCTCCTGAGCTACCTCAAGGGCGCGGACATGAAGATGATGGTCCGGGAGCTGGTTGCCCTGACGGACCGCTATATCGAGATGTTCCGCCGGTTTGCCGAGAAGTATAACATCTACATCATCGGCGGCTCCCATCCTGTCATGCGGGACGGCTTGATCTACAATACGGCGCACCTCTTCACACCCTCGGGCAATGTCTACACCCAGGATAAGCTTCACATCACCCCGGCCGAGCGTTCGGCAGGCGGTATCCAGCCCGGCGAGAGCATCCGGATTTTCAACACCCCCCTGTCCAGAATCGCGATCCAGGTCTGCTACGATATCGAGTTCCCCGAAATATCCCGCCTTCTGACCCTGGCCGGGGTGGAGGTGATCTTCGTGCCGTTCTACACCGAGGAGAAGAAGGCATATTACCGGGTTCGCCACTGCTCCCAGGCTCGGGCCGTGGAAAACTTCATCTATGTGGTCATGACCGGGAGCGTAGGCAACATGCGAACGGAGATCGGGTCTTTCATGAGCTACAGCCAGGCCGCCATCCTGACGCCCAGCGATTTCTCGTTTCCCGAGAAAGGGGTCGGGGGAGAGGCGGACCCGAACGTCGAGGCAGTGGTGGTCTCGGACCTGGCGCTTTCGTCCCTGGCCCAGCAGCGGCACGTGGCCACCGTGCGCCCCCTCCACGACCGCCGGCCGGACCTCTACGAGCTCACCGCGAGAAGCCGGATCGAGATCGTTAAGACGGAGTGAGGACGCCATCCATTTCGGCCCTGACGACGGTGAAGGTGGACCTGGAAAAGGCCGGCACCGCCGGACTCTACCAGGCAACGTCCAGAAGGCGCCGGAAGTGGGCGCCATGGTCCGCGGCGCTGATTCTGCTGGGGAACAGCAGGAAATTGAGCATCATCAGCGGATTCACCCGGAGCCCCGCTCCCGGAGGCACTGGCCGGCAAGGCGGCCCAGGATCTCGATCCCCCCTTCGACCTCGGCCGTGAAGGGCGCTCCGCAGCCGATGCGGATATAGTTTGTGAACATCCCCGATACCGAGCAGACCGCCCCCGGCAGGATGGCGATCCGGTGTTCCAGGGCCTTTCGATAGAGCGCCATCCCGTCGATCCGCCGGTTGAGTTCGATCCAGAGGAGCGACCCCCCGGCCGGGAAGGAGAGGCGCGTGTTTTCCGGGAAATATTTTTTCACCGCAAGGGCCGTTTTGAGGGTCTGGGATTTGAGGGAGCTTCTGAGTGCCCGCAGGTGGCGGTCGCAGGTGCCGCCGGCCAGGAAGCGGGCCATGAGCTCCTGGTCCAGGGTCGCGGTGCACACGGTGGATCCGGCCTTGAGCCTCAGGATCTTGTCCCGGAACCGGGGCCCGGGGAGGGTCCATCCGATGCGGAAGCCCGGGGCCAGGGTTTTGGAAAACGATGAGCAGGTCAGCACCAGATCCTTCCGATCGAAGGCCTTCAGAAGCGACGGGCGCCGGTGTCCCTCGAAATACAGCTCCGCACAGATGTCGTCTTCGATGACGGGAATCTCATGCCGGTTCAGCAGGCCCACAAGCCGCTCCTTGCCTTCTTCCGACAGGAGGGTGCCCAACGGGTTGTGAAAATTGGGCATGAAGAGGCATGCCTTGACGGCGGTCCGGCCTATGATCCGCGCGAGAGCGTCGATATCCACGCCCGTTCCGGGATGGGTGGGCACCTCCACGACCATGATTCCCATCTCCTTGAAGAGCTGCAGGAACCCGAAATGGGTCGGCGTCTCGATGGCCAGCGTCTCCCCCGGTTTCAGGACGGCCTGAAGGCAGAGGGTAACGGCCTCCATGCAGCCGGTGGTGACGACGATCTCCTCGGGCGACACCCCATTCGGCATCCCCACCATGCGGTGGGAGAGCTGTCGCCGCAGTTCCGGGTGCCCTTCGGTCAAAGAGTAGGAGAGGGTTTTTTTGATCTCCTTTTCGGAAAGGGATTTGAGGATCCGGGCGAACTGCCGGTGGGGAAGGAGGTCCGTGGCCGTGGCGGAGGAGGCCAGCGGCAGCATCCCGGGGTCGGCGATGGCCCTGAGCACGGCGTTGACCATGCCGGTGGTTTCGACCCTGAGGGGCCCGGCCGCGGGCTCGGGCAGAACCGGCGGATCGAAGCTTTTCAGGGATACCGGACTGACGAAATACCCGGATTTTGGCCGGGCCTCGATGAGGCCGGTCATCTCCAGCGCCATGTAGGCCTGGTGCACCGTGCTGATGCTCAGGTTCAACCGGCGATGCAACTGGCGGATGGAGGGAAGCCGCTCCCCGGGCGCATAGGTCCCGTCCAGGATGTTGCCTTCGATCTCCTCCGCAAGGGACTGGTATCGAAAAACGGTTCTGTCGGGCATCGGGTGTCCGGTCACGGCGGCCTTGAATCTGTTATGCTGATTTTTTAGAGAATGTGTATCTGTTTTTTTTTACCACAGGGTCTAAGATGGCTTCAACCTAAAATTTTGAAGAAGGAAAAGAGGCCATGAAATTTGAACATCTGCTGGCGGCAAGAACCCTGAAGATACACGACAACGCCATCCGGGAGATCCTCAAGGTCGTCTCGCGTCCGGGCATGATCTCCCTTGCCGGCGGCATCCCGGCGCCCGAGAGCTTCCCCATGGAAATCATGAACGGCCTGTCCGCCGCGGTCATTGAAAAATACGGGTCCGGCGCATTTCAGTACGATCTCACAGAAGGGTTCATGCCTCTCAGGGAGGCCCTGTCCGTGCGGCTTGAGCGGAAGGGCGTGACGGCCTCCCCGGAGGAGATCATCATCGCGAGCGGCTCCCAGGGATTTCTGGATGCCTTGGGCAAGGTGCTGATCACCCGGGGCGACCGGGTGGCCGTGGAGGCCCCGACCTATCTGGGCGCCATCTCGGCGTTCAATCCCTATGAACCGGAATATGTCCGCCTGGAAACGGATGAGGACGGCGTGGTGCCCGAGTCCCTGGAACGAACCCTGGCCTCGGGAAGCGTCAAGTTCGTCTACCTCGTGCCCACCTTCCAGAACCCCACCGGCCGGACCATTCCCCTCGCCAGAAGACGGGAGATCGCCCGGATCATTCAGACGTACGACGCCCTTGTGATCGAGGACGATCCCTACAGCGATTTGAGATACCGGGGCGAGGCCCCGCCGCCCGTGAAAAGCTTTGCTCCGGATCACGTGGTCTACATCAGCACCCTCTCCAAAATTTTGGCGCCGGGGCTGCGGATCGGCTTCTGCGCGGCCCCGCCCCTGATCCGGGAGTGGCTGGTCCGGGTGAAGCAGGGGACCGATCTCCATACCAGCACCTTCAACCAGGCCCTGGCTGCGGAATATCTTGCCGGCGGACACCTGGAGCGTCACCTGCCCGGGATCCTTGCGCTCTACCGGCCCCGTCAGGAGGCCATGCTGACGGCAATGGCGGCCTGTTTTCCTGAAACCATCCGGTGGAGCCGACCCGAGGGGGGGATGTTCATATGGGCTGACGCAGACGGCGGGGTGGACATGGAAACGGTGTATCAGCGGGCCGTCGCGCGGAACACCGCCTTTGTGCCGGGACGGTATTTTTACGCCCACGACGGCGAAGGGAGGGGAGCCATGCGGCTCAATTTCACCCTGGCCGAAGCGGAGGAGATCCGCCGCGCCGTGAAAATCCTGGGGGAGGAGATTGATTGGGCATCGCAAAAAAAATCCGGTTCAGTTTCTGAAATGAGTTGATCTTTGCGATGGGTCATGGAATATCTTTCGGTCAACCAGGGGCGGCATTCTCCGGCGTCCGTGAAAGCGCCGCGGGCCTGTCCCGGCGCCGGGGGTGCCGCCCACCGTAACCGAACCGTATCGACCGAAGGAGGAAGAGATGAAACGGACATTCATCCGCGTGGGGATCTGTGTTGTGCTGGCGGCATTGATTGCGGCTCCGGGGGCGTCAGGCTATGACCAGCCCGCCGTCAACCTCGGGTTTACGAGCTTCATGGACGGGGGGCCGCCGGCCGGACCCGGCCTCTATTTCACCCAGTACCTCCAGTACTACGGCGCGGAAGACCTCAAAGACAACGACGGCAGCGACCTCCCCCTGCCGGGTCCGGACCTGGAGGGGTGGATCAGCCTCTCCCAGTTCATCTATCAGTCCGACCAGGAGCTTCTGATGGGCGGAAAATGGGGCCTGGATGTCATCATTCCCTATGCTTCCATCGATCTCGATTATGATGCGCCCGGTCCCTTTCCCCAGGCCAACGGGGGCGGCTTCGGCGACATCCTGGTGGGCCCGTTCCTCCAGTGGGACCCCGTCATGGGCGCCTCGGGGCCGCTTTTCATGCACCGGGTGGAGCTCCAGATGATCTTCCCCACCGGGAAATACGACGAGGACAAGGAGATCAACCCGGGCAGCAATTTTTTCTCCTTCAATCCCTACTGGACCGGCACCTTCTTCATCACCCCCCAGTGGACCGTCACCTCACGAATCCACTACCTCTGGAACGACAAGAACGACGACCCCAACCGGGCCTACGGCGATGCCGCTGACACCCAGGCCGGCCAGGCTTTCCACCTCAACTTCGCCTCCGCATACGAGGTCATTCCCGCATCTCTGCGCGTTGGTCTCAACGGGTACTACTTCAAGCAGATCAGCGAGACCGAGGTGGACGGAAACGAGGTGTCGGGGTCCAAAGAGCAGGTCATCGGCATCGGCCCTGGGCTCCTGTGGCACATTTCACCGGACAACCATTTCTTCTTTAACCTCTACTGGGAAACCGAGGCGGAAAACCGGCCCGAAGGCACCCGCGTCAACATGCGCTACGTCTATCATTTCTGATTATGCAGCCGGGATGGACGGCCCTCGGGCGTTCATCCCGGATCGGGTTCAAACAACAGGAAAAGATCGAAAACCAGGCTCCGGTTGGCCGGGGCCGGGCCGTCCGCCCCTTCGATGCCGAACACCTCCAGATCGATCCGAAACATGCCCCGGGCCAGAAGCAGGGGTTGATTGTCCGCACCCAGGACCGGTTCCATCTCCACGGCCATCTCCAATGGGACCTCTTTTCCTTTTAACCTGAAGGTGCCCGAAACCGATGCGACGGACATCCGGCCGTAGGCCAGGGGGTTGCCGTCCCCCCGCACGGCCGTGACCCGGAATGCGGCCTCGGGGTGATGTCGGACGTCCAGAAAGACGGCACCCGCGAGGACGCTGTCCAGGCTGCCGTCTCCCATGGTGACGGACGATGGATCCGCCGTCACCCAACCCGCCGCGCCCTCCAGCTTTCGCTCCCCGCTGAGTTCGAAACCTCCCCGGTATCGGGTGACCTCGCCGCGGTAGTGATCCAGCGGTGCTACGAAGTGAAACTGGATGACGGGCGGATCATCGGGGCCGGGCCGGGCCAGCCGCCATTTCCGGGGGATCGGACCCCGGGCCGCGGGCGCCGACGGGGATGCGGACGGCGCTCCGGGAAGGGGGAATCCGATCCTTTCCCACGCCGCCGCGGGCACTGTAGAAGCCACCGGATCGAACCCGTCTCCCCTGTCTGCATCGACGATCCGGTCCGCGACGGCCTTTTCCAGAATGCGCGCCGCATCCCGGAAGAGCCTCTTCCGCTCCTGCCACGGCCCGACCAGGGGGTCTTTTTTCTTCTCGAACACCGGAGATTTGCAGTCAAACTGGGAGTAGACGGCAAGCGACAGGAAGAGGGTGCCGTCATCGGCCAGCCACGGATAGAGGTCCATGTAGAAGCCCCGATCCGCGCGGGAGAGGGAAATCCCGTCCATGGTTCTGAAACGGGTCAGGCCGGTTTCCATGGCCGCGCGCGCCTCCCTGACGAAGGCGTCGTGGTCGTGAGCCCCGGGGCCCGGCGGCGGCGCGCCCGTCACCCGGGAGATCTTGATGGGAGCCCAGACCCTGGCCCGGCCGTTGGGCCAGACAAGGATGTCGTCCCTCTCGTGATCCGCCGAAGCCTGGGGAACGAACCGGGACGTGCGGATGAAATTGCGGATCCGCTCGAGGGTGGTGTATCTTCCCTGGTAGACGGACCGGCCCCGGTGGTTCTGATAAACGATGAGGGGAGTAATGGCGACTTCCGCGGGGGCGCCTTCGGCCGCATCGACTATGTGGACATGAATTTCCATGGCCTCGGCCAGTCTTCGAATCTCAGGCAGCGACTTCTCCTGGAAGGCGGCGTCGACGCGCGAGGCGCCGGGCTGGACAAAAATGATCATCTGCTCCGCCGCCGAATAAACCGGGGCCACGGAGAAGAGAATCACGACTGCGACGGATGCCGGATGGAAGAGAATCCTCACGATGTCCCCACGCCCCATTCATATCCTCCCCGTTCCGGCACCGGGCGTCCCTGCCGCCCATGCGGTCGTTCGGATCAGTTCGACCCATATTATCTTCCAAAAAAATCATTATGATCAAAAAGAATAGGGATGTTCGCCACGGGTGTCAAACACGGGCGCCTGACGAAGCCCTTTCGAAGGCCCCTCCTGGTTTGGGAAGCTCCATGGCGCGGTTCCGCCACATTTACACGATGAAAAAAATGCTGACAACCGAAGCGTTCGGCCAGCCGGGCGGCAATGGGCGCGCCAGGCACCTCCCTGGCGGGCGGGACCGCCTGCGGCGCCTTTTTCGAGAACGAAGCCTCGAAGGGGGGGCAGATAGTATTAACTATATGCAATATCTACAAAAAAATATCGGAATGGGCAGATGCACCCAGACAAAAATAATTCTGGCATTTATCTTGCTTTATTGCAGGATGTCCATGAGTACGGAAAAGGTCCGGAAATCGACTGCGTTGCTGCTTGGGAGGTACCATGCTTTATTCGACCCGTTCAAAACTCATCTTCAGTTTTCTCAGCGTCGCCCTGCTGGTCGGCACCGTATCGCTGGTGGTGGGATGGCAGCTTCTGTATGATTCGGTGTTAAATGAAGCCAATAACCGCGTGAGGCAGGACCTGAATGTGGCCCGGGTGATTTACGACGACCGGGTTGCGGCCATCCGCCTGTCGCTTGAAGCCACGGGGCTGGACAGCGGCTTCAGCGATGCGGTGGTCATCCGCGACCGGGGCCTCCTGGGCGCCAGAACGGAAAAGATCGCAAAGGCGATCCGCCTCGATTTCGCGGGCATCATCGCCGCCGACGGAACGCTTCTCTCCCGGCTCGGCGGAGGGGATGCCGCGTCGGTTCAAACGCCCGGGGGGATGGCCATCGCGCATGCCGCCCTCCAGCGGAGGCGGGCGGTCTCCGGCACGGTGGTCCTGGACAGCGGCGTTCTTCAGGCCGAGGCTCCCGGACTGGCCGAAAAATCCCGCATCCCGACCCGGTCGACCGACCCGAGCCCCCCGACTGCGGGTCAGGAGTTGCCGATCGCCGTGGAGGTGTCGGGGCTCGCCATTGCCGCTGCGGTTCCCGTCATGAAAAACGGGGGCATCGTCGGCGCCATATACGGCGGGATGCTGCTCAACCGCGATGAATCCATCGTCGACAAGATCGGTGGGACGGTCTTCCGCAACGAGGTGTACCGGGGCCATAACGTCGGCACGGCGACCATCTTCTTCCGAAATCTCCGGATCGCCACCAATGTCCTGGAAACGGCCGGCCAGCGCGCCCTCGGAACCTTCGCATCCCCGGAGGTGACCCAGCGGGTGCTGGTCGAAGGCAGGAAATGGACCGACCGGGCCTTTGTGGTGAACGACTGGTACATCACCGCCTATGAACCCATCACGGACATCGACCGTCGCCGGGTGGGGATGCTCTACGTCGGGGTCCTGGAGGCAAAATACCGGGACGTGCGGGAGAACGCCCTCTGGGTCTTCGCCGGGATCACCCTGGCCGGGGTGGCCTTCGCCATTGCCCTGGGATGCCTTCTGGCCAACCGGATCATGCTGCCGGTCCATCAACTCATCCACGCCAGCACGGAGATCTCCGCGGGAAACCTCTCTCCGCAGATCGGCCCCATCTCCAAAAGCGACATCGGCCTGCTTCAGAATGCGTTCAAGGAAATGTGCGAGGCCCTCGTGAGGCGCGATCAGGAGCATCGGGAGGAGAGCGAGAAGCGGCTGATCCAGTCTGAAAAGCAGGCCAGCATCGGCAAACTCGCCGCCGGGGTGGCCCACGAGATCAACAACCCGCTGACGGCGGTGCTCACCTTCTCCCATCTCATCCTCCGTCGCAAGGATCTTCCGGCGGAGGTCCGGCAGGACGTCGAGACCATCGCCCTGCAGACCGAACGGGTCCGCAAAATCGTCAAGGGGCTTCTCGATTTTTCACGCCAGAGCCGACTGGACACCGAACCTCTGAAACTGGAGCGGCTCCTGGAAGACTGCGTCCGCCTGATGGAGAATCAGGCCTTGATCCGGGGCGTGACCCTGCGGTACGAATCCCGGGAGGATATGCCTGTCCTGACACTGGACCGCAGCCAGATTCAGGCGGTGATGGTCAACATGATCCTGAACGCCCTGGATGCCACGGAGCCCGGCGGAAAGGTGGAGATCGTGTCGAAATTGCATGACGGCGACCGCGGGAGGGGCATTGACATTCTGGTCCGCGACACGGGGACGGGGATCGCTCCGGAGCACATGGGCAGGCTTTTCGACCCGTTTTTTACGACCAAGGAGGTCGGAAAGGGAACCGGGCTCGGGCTTGCGGTGTCCGTCGGCATCATCGAGCGGCACGGCGGAAGGATCAGCGTGGAGAGCATCCCCGGCACGGGCAGCCTGTTCACCATATGGCTGCCATGCAGCGGGGAAGCGGTAGAAACCGGCCATTCCACCACCAACCCATGAGGGCGCTATCGGCCATGAGAATACTCATTGTTGACGATGACAGGATCGTTCTGGAAAGCTGCCGAAGAATTCTGGAAGCGGAGGGCATCACCGCCCATACGGCCGAAAACGCCGAAACAGCCCGGGCCGTGCTGGAAACGGAGGGTCCTTTCGATGTGATCATGACCGACATCAAGATGCCCGGAAGCGACGGATTTGAACTGATTCGACCGATAAGGAAGACATATCCGGAAATGGCGATTCTGATGATGACCGGTTATTTGATTCCCGAAACCATCCGGAAAGGAACGGAGAGCGGGGCGGATCTTCTGATCGCCAAACCATTTACCCCTGAGGAGCTGCTCGCATCGGTCCATGATGCCGTCGCTGCCGTCAGGTTTCGAACAGAATAGACGCGTGCACACCGCGCGCCCTTCTCCGGAGGCGGAACGGGGCGCGCCAACCGGCGGAATGAGAGATGAATGGAGGAAAGATGAAAGAACGAATGCTCGTGATCGACGATGATCCCGCTGTGCTGAGATCCTGTGAGGCCATCTTCGGAGACAATGGGTTTGTGGTGGAAACCACGAACAACCCCTTGGAAGGCCTCGAACTGAGCACCCAGCGCCATTACGGCGTGATTCTGTGCGACTGGAAAATGCCCGGGTTCGACGGACTTGACGTCATCGCCCTGCTGGAGGAGCGGGCGCCCGATTCCGCCGTGGTGATGTTCAGCGGCTATCCCTCGGTCGACCGGGCGACCGAGGCCATGAAGCGGGGCGCAATGGATTTTCTCGCCAAGCCCTTTACGCCCGATGAAATCACCGAGGTGGTCGACAAGGCCGTCCGCCGGAAGCTGAAACAGGAGAAAAAAGTCTTCAGCCGGTTTGAGACCATGTGGAATAAATTCCCCATCCCCAGCCTCGACGACAAGGGGCCCAAGATCATCGCCGAGACGGTGGCCCAGAGCATCGGCGTGGCCAAGGCCAACTCGCCCTGGATCTCCCTCTTTGTTCTGGGGACCCTGGCCGGCGCATATATCGGATTCGGGGGGCTCTTCTCCGCATCCGTGACCTTCGATCTTTCGCCCGCCCTGGGCCTGGGGCTCAAGAAGCTCATCGGGGGCGCGGCCTTCAGCATCGGGCTGATGCTGGTGGTGATCGCCGGCGCCGAACTCTATACCGGCAACAGCCTCATGGTGTCGAGCGTCATGATCGGAGAGGTCACCTGGCGGCGGGTCCTGGCCAAATGGAGCGTCGTCTATGTCGCCAATCTCGTCGGTTCGGTTCTCCTGGCGCTGCTCTTCTATTTCTCGGGCCTCTGGAAGACCGGGGGCGGCCTTCTGGGGGAGACGGCGGTCAAGGTGGCCCACGCCAAGGTGAATCTGGGGTTTATGGAAGCGTTCGTCCGGGCCGTGGGCTGCAACTGGATGGTCTGCCTGGCGGTGTGGATGGCGCTGGCTTCCCGCCAGGTGATCGGAAAGATCTTTGCCATTTTTTTCCCCATCATGGGATTCGTGGCGATCGGCTTTGAACACTGCGTGGCCAACATGTACTTCATCCCCGTCGGCATCTTCCTGAACCAATGGGCCGGCGTCGCCCCGTCCGGGCTTGATATGGCGTCCCTCAACTGGACCGCTTTCTGGATAGACAATCTCCTTCCGGTGACCCTGGGCAACACCATCGGCGGCGTCGTCTTCGTCGGGTTGGGATATTGGGGGGCGTACCTGAGGCCCACGCCGCAGACCGCCGGATAACATCCGCGGGGAGCGGTCTCTCCAACAAGATAAAGGGCCATGACCCGTGCCGGCGATGTGCATGCCGGCGGGATCATGGCCCGTTGTTGGGTGGGGCGACCTGTCTTCCGTTATCCGTGAGGCGGATGCGCCCCGGAACCCGGGTCAGATGGAATTGGGCGGGTCTTCGGCGGTAATGCCGACCTGGGCGCACCGGCCTGCGAACTCCGGCGAGCCGGTGAACCCGTCGAGTACGTCGGCGCGGCTCCGGCCGCGGTTCATTTCAGAGAGCCATCCGGCAAGGCCTCCGGGATCGGGCTCCCGGTTCATCAGCGTCCGGTAGAGCGCGGTCAGGAACGCCTCGTCCGTCAGTTTCCGATTCAAGAACTCCGGACTCAGGAAGAAGCTGACGGCGAGGTCCGCGCCGCTCACCCGACCGTTTTTGAGTGCGCCCACCCATCCCCCCAGCCCGGGGGCATCGGGGGTTCTGTTCAGCGCGGCGGTATAGAAATGCGAAACGAAGGCCTCGACGGGGTCCACCGTATAGGGTGCGACGCCGTACACGCGGGCCAGGTTTGCAAATTCCTCGGAAGAGATGAACGCCTCAACGACTTCCCCGCGGGGGGTTCCCGAAGCCAGCTCCGCCGCCCATTCGTCGATCCATTCCGGATTGGGTTCACGGTTCATCAGCGCCCGGTACAGGATGATCAGAAACGCCTCATCCGTCGTGCCGCGGCGGTTGAACTCCTCGCTGGAGAGAAACCCTTCCGCGAGGTCCGCGCCGGTGACCGCACCCCGGCCTATCGCGGCCGTCCATCCCGCCAGTCCGGCCTCATCCGGGTTCCGGCCCAGAATCAGACGATAGAACCGGGCGACGAAGCCCCGGGGGGTGAACTCTTCATCCTTGCCGCCGACAGGGGGCTTATCGCAGACCTGGCCGCAGGTTGCGGTCTCTCCCTGCCACACATTGAGGCCGCCCATGTCGTACACGGAGGTAAATCCCTTGGAGAGGAGGAACTCGGCCGCGACGGCGCTCCGATCCCCGGTGTCGCAGACGACCAGGATATCGGCCTCCTGCGGAAGGTTTCCATATTTCGCTTCAAGGACGCCCGTGTCCCACGGATAGTTGACGGCGCAGGGGATATGGCCGCCGCTCTCGCAGTATTCGCTCTGTTCCCGAACATCGACGACGATCAGGTCGTCCCGGGTGTCGATCATGTTCTTGGCTTCCTGGGCGGAGATCTTGTTGTAGCCCGCTTCCGGAACCCACAGGATCCGGATGGTGATTTCATCGGAGCTGAATCCGCCGTTTTCGTTCGTCACGGTCAGCCGGAAGGTCAGCGACCCGCCGGCGGGGCCGACTTCCGGAACATCCAGCGTCGGTCGAACCGAGGCGGGGTCGGAAAGGGCAACCATCGTGACGCCGCTTTTCTGAACCCATTTGTAGGTGAGGCGGCCCCCATCGGGGTCGGAGGAGCCCGAGCCGTCCAGGACGATCTTGGATCCCTCGTCGACGGAGAGGTTGCTGCCGGCATCGGCAATGGGCCGGCCATCGTAGCCGCCGGCGGAACCGATGGATACTTTGGTGGTGTCCGTAAAGCGCTTCTCGTTGTTGGTGGTGATTTTCAACTCAAACACGAGGGAGCTTCCGTTTGCCGCCGCAGAGGGGATGGTGAAGGTCGGCTTGGGAACGGTCCGGCTCGACAGGGTGACCGGCGGGCCGGAAACCTGGGTCCATTCATAACGCTTGATCCCCATGAGGGGATAGACGGACCGTGAACCGTCCAGGGTGACGAGGGCGCCCCGGGCGGCATTCTGGTCGGGTCCGGCATCCGCGCCGGGCGGATGGTCCGAAAAGTCGTAGATCATCTCGGAAATCACGGCGCCGACTTTCATGACACTCTGTTGCATCTGCAAGAGCGTGGTTTTCGTATCATCAAAAACCGCGTCGACCCGGGTGCCCGTTTTGCTGACCTTGAAGCTGATCACGCCGCGTGTTGCCATCAGGGCAGGACCTACCCTGGAGGAAAGCTGTCAGGTGGGCATCCCGTAGATGATGAAGCCCACCTCCCGCTCCAACGCAAATGCACTCTGCTGTATGGGAAAACCGAGGCCGCAGGCGATGATCAGGGCAGCGGCGATTTTTGAAATTCTCATTGAAGTCCCTCCATGTGGTTAAAATGTTGCGAATCTGACGGCGGTCTCGAGATTGGATCCATAATATTTATAATAAGGATTTTGTTTTGAGCCATGATATACCATATCGTGGTACGCCAATCAAAGCTTTTTGTCACAAAAACATCCCCCTGAGGATGCGCGCGCGAGAAAGTGCCGATCATCGGGGAAATTTTGCACGCGCTTGCAACCGGCTATCCGCCCGCGGAGAAAAAGGCGAACCCCCTGGAAAAATGACTTGAAGATAACTGAAAGTATAGTAAGGATAGACCGGACCGCCGGGGTTGGGGAAAGCACCGTTTCAGATATGCCCTCATGAAAAAAAGCGCACGGAGCTCTGCATGGATAAAGCGGTTTTTGCAAGGATTCGGCAGCATTTGGAAAAGACGCAGCGCGAACTCGCGGCAATGCTGGGGATTTCCCTCAAGGGCGTTCAGAGCTTTGAGCAGGGATGGCGAAGTATTCCGGCCCACGTCGAGCGGCAGATGCTGTTTCTGGCCGCCATGAAAGGATGCAGGACCCGCTCGAATCAGCCGTGCTGGATGGTAAAAAACTGTCCGGATGAAATGCGGAGGACCTGCCCGGCATGGGGGCTCCAGACCCGTGATTTCTGCTGGATGGTCAACGGCATGATATGCCGCGGCCGGATTCAGAAAAGCTGGGATGAAAAGATGGAGTTTTGCCGCAACTGCGAGATGTTTCAGTCGATGACAGCCTGGTTTGCCGTTTCCGAAGAGCCGACCGAATAGGGGCGCCCGGGTCGCCGCCGTCCGGGCCGGGCGCCGGGTGCGAGATCCATTCGCCGCGCCGGTCGGTTCCATGGAGTTATTGACAGGATAGGCGATCTTCTCTATAGTTCGGGCGAGTTCTTTCAGGATGATTGCCGCACAGCGCCTATATTGCGGCGGCGGCAAGTGATTACGTCAAACGCGAATGGAAGTTATGGATCAGGAAAAAACCCCAGTCAGGCTCAAGGGTGTCGGAAAAAACCTGTGCATCATCGTCGATCCTCTGGAAACCAACGAGAATCTTGTCAAGGAGATCACCCGGCTCATGAATGAGCTGAAGGATCAGGTGGTTGACAGTTGCGTGACTCTGGATGTCGGGACCGGTGAAGGGCATGAGGATCTGGTCACCGAACTTTCGGGGTTTATCAAGGAGACCTTCGGCGTCGGATCGGTCATCCGTCCTGAAAAGAAAAACAAGGTTTCGAAGCGGCCGGTTCAACTGGAAGAGCGCATTCGCATTCGAGACATGGAACAGTCCTGGCATCACTACAGCACCGACGTGCTCATGCTGGCCGGCCGGGTTCGTTCCGGGCAGAGGGTCGCCGCCGAAAGGCATCTCATCATCCTGGGAGACGTCAACCCCGGCGCCGAGGTCATGGCCGGCGGAGACGTCGTTGTCCTGGGTAGCCTCAAGGGGACTGCCATCGCCGGACAGCCCGACAACGACGAGAACATCGTATTCGCCCTGGATTTCCGGCCGACCCAGATTCAGATCGGCAGCTTTGTCGCGGCTGGCCTTCCGTCCTCCCCTGGAAAAATTGCTGAATTTGCCCATGTTGAAAACGGCGCCATCGTGGTGGATAATTATCTGGATGTCAATCCATTTGGGCGGTTGCCCTGGCCGCAGGTGCGCTGAACGCACCGTATTTTGGCGATGACCCTTTTTAAGGTAAGAGGTTGAGCATTGGACGGGAAAATCATTGTTGTCACTTCTGGCAAGGGCGGTGTGGGGAAAACCACGGCCACCGCTTCCATCGGCGCGGCACTGGCAATGGAGGGTAAACGGGTGGCTGTCGTGGACATGGATATCGGGCTTCGGAATCTGGACGTGGTGATGGGTCTGGAAAACCGGATTGTTTTCAACGTCGTGGATGCGGTCAAATCGAAATGTCAGCTCAAGCAGGCGGCCATACGAGACCGGAGGGTGGACAATCTTTTTCTGATCCCTGCCTCTCAGAGCGACAACAAAGATGTCCTGACGCCCGATGAGATGGTCATCTTCAGCGAGCAGCTCAGGAGCGAGTTCGATTTTATTCTCATGGACTGTCCTGCCGGGATCGAGCGGGGCTTTGAAAATTCCGTTGCCGCGGCCGACGAGGCGCTGGTCATCTGTACGCCCGATGTTTCCGCGGTCAGGGATGCCGATCGGGTGATCGGCCTGCTCTACGCCCGGCAGATCACCCCCAAACTCGTGGTCAATCGAATCGTTCCCGAAATGGTCGCCCGCGGAGATATGCTGAGCCATCTCGATATGGTGGATGTCCTGTCGATCGAACTGATCGGGCTGGTGGAGATGGATGACCAGGTCATCATCGCCACCAACACGGGCGTTCCCCTGCCGTTGCAGAAAGGGTCGAAGGCGGGGGAGGCGTTCCGCCGGATCGCCATGCGGCTGAATGGCCATGAAGATCTTCCGATACAGGTTCCAGAGGCCCAGGGAGGGTTTTTTAAAAAGATTCGCAGCAAACTCGGTCTTGGGAGATAAGGGGGCCAAATGTTTAACGGCTTATTTCGGAAGATCATCGGAAAGAAAGACGACACCAGCAAGGATGTCGCCAAAAACAGGCTCAAATTCGCATTAATATACGATAAGCTGGAGGTCTCCGATGATATCATCAAAAACCTCCACAAAGACATGGTTGAAGTGATTTCCCGCTACTTCGAGATCGATCAGAAAGCCTTCAGGCTCGACATCCGGCGGTCGGACGACCTCTCCGCGCTGGTCGTCAACACGCCGATCCTGTCGGCCAAGCATAAGCACCGGAACATCTGACGCCGGGGAACCGGTTTTCGCCGGGATGAACCGGTTCCTGTTTCAGGCCGATCAGTTGATGATCTCACCGGTCCTGCCGACGACAAGCTCCAGGTAGGGCACCTTTTTGCCCGCTTTCTTGAGGCCTTTCTGAACAATGGCGGGCAGGGCCGAGCAGCAGGGAACCTCCATGTACACCACCGTGACGCTGTTGATGGCCGCCTGCTCGAAAATGGCCTTGAAGCGCTCGATGTAGTCATTGGCATCGTCGAACTTCGGGCATCCCATCATCACGACCTTCCCCTTCAACAGTTTCTGATGGACCATCGGAAAGGCGACGGCGGAGCAGTCGGCCAGAACCAGCAGGTCGGCATGTTTCAGGAACGGCGCATTCGGCGGAATCAGGCGGATCTGGATCGGCCAGTGGGTCAGTTCCGACGGAATCTCTCCGGCCTGCGCAACGGGATCCGGCGTTATCCCGGCGGCGGCGAAGGGCGCCAGGACCCGAACCTGGGACGACGGGCAACCGCGGGCAGGGGCGGGTGCTTCGTCAGCCTTCCCGGCCTGTTCCTCCAGATAGGCCTGAACCGCCTCCTCGTCAAACTCGTCCGCCTCGCGCTCGATGATGTGGAGCGCCCCTTGCGGGCACTCCCCGATACAGGCGCCCAGGCCGTCGCAATAGCGGTCCGCGACGATGCGGGCCTTGCCGTCGACCACCTGGAGCGCCCCTTCGGCGCATCCCGGGACGCACTGGCCGCATCCATCACATTTTTCTTCATCGATCTCGAGTATTTTTCTGACAGGTTTCATAAACGCTCCTTTATGGCGATCTGCGCTCTCCAGATCGGTATGGGATCCCCGGAGTGCCGGGGATGGTTTCGATTCTGGAGAGCACATTTACACCACAAAGGATAATCCGTGGTTGATCTAAGTCAAAAACGCCGTTTTTTCATCGCTGTCAGGAAGAGGCCGGGGCTCCGGAGGCTCAGCGACGGCGGAAGCGGGGCGGATCGACGGATAAAAAAGGCCCCGGACGATTTCACGTCCGGGGCCTTGGCATATCCGAGGTTTCGGGTCTTTCTTTTTAATACCGGTAAAGCTCCGATTTGAACGGTCCGTCCACCGGGACGCCCAGATATTCGGCCTGGAGGGCGTTCAAGCGGGTCAGCTTTACGCCCAGTTTGGCCAGGTGAAGCCGGGCCACCTCTTCATCCAGCTTCTTGGGAAGGGTGTGAACGCCGACCGCGTAGGTTTTTCCGGCCAGTTCGATCTGGGCCATGCACTGGTTGGTGAAGCTGTTGCTCATCACAAAGCTCGGGTGCCCCGTGGCGCAGCCCAGGTTGACCAGCCGGCCTTCCGCCAGAACGAGAATGGAGCGCCCCGATTTCAGTGTCCATTTGTCCAGTTGGGGCTTAATGTTTTCCCGGGTACAGTTCGGGGAGGTTTCCAGGTAACGCATATCGATTTCATTGTCAAAATGGCCGATGTTGCAGACAATGGCCTCGTTTTTCATCTGCTCCATGTGGGCGCCCGTGATGACGTGGTAACATCCCGTAGCCGTGACGAAGATGTTTCCCTCGGGGGCCGCATCCTCCATGGTCACCACCTCGAAGCCCTCCATGGCCGCCTGAAGGGCGCAGATGGGATCGACTTCGGTGATGAGCACCCGTGCGCCGTAGCCCCGCATGGAATGGGCGCACCCTTTGCCCACGTCGCCGTAGCCGCAGACCACGACGACCTTTCCGGCGATCATCACATCGGTGGCCCGCTTGATGCCGTCGGCCAGGGATTCCCGGCATCCGTAAAGGTTGTCGAACTTCGATTTGGTGACGGAATCGTTGACGTTGAAGGCCGGAAAGAGGAGTTCATTCTTCTCTGAGAGCTGATAGAGGCGGTGGACGCCCGTGGTGGTCTCCTCGGAAACCCCCTGGATCTTTCCGACCCTGCGGGTCCACTGGCCGGGGGTTGTCCCGCAGGTCGAACGCAGACGTTCCATGAGGTAGAACATGTCCTTGTTGTCGTACACGCGATCCAGCAGGGACGGATCCCTTTCCACGGCGACCCCCTGGTGGATGAACATGGTGGCGTCGCCGCCGTCATCCACGATGAGGTCCGGCCCCGAGCCGTCGGGCCAGATCAGGGCCTGTTCGGTGCACCACCAGTACTCGGGGAGGGTTTCCCCCTTCCAGGCGAATACCGCGGCCGATCCGTTTTTCGCGACAGCCGCCGCCGCGTGGTCCTGGGTGGAGAAGATGTTGCAGCTCGCCCAGCGGATGTCGGCCCCCAGAATTTTCAGGGTTTCAATGAGCATGGCGGTCTGAATGGTCATATGGAGGCTGCCGGTGACCTTGAGCCCGGCCAGGGGCTTCACTGCGCCGTATTTCTCGCGGACGGCCATGAGTCCGGGCATTTCGTTCTCGGACAGTTTCATTTCCTTGTTGCCGTATTCCGCAAGGGCGATATCGGCGACCTTATAGGGAAGGGAGAGGTCCAGCGGCATGCATTCCGGGTTCTCCTTCTGGATGCTGACAACGGTCATGATGGGCTCCTTTCTAAATGCCGGCCCTGTCTTTCAATACATCGGCTTTGTTGACCTGCTCCCAGGTAAAGCCCGGTTCGTTCCTGCCGAAGTGGCCGTAGGCGGAGGTGTTCCGGTAGATGGGCTTCAAGAGGTCGAGGTATTCAATGATGGCCGCGGGCCTAAGGTCGAAGGTTTCCAGGATGATGTCCTTGGCGCGGACCGTCGGGATCTTGCCGGTGCCCATCATGTCGACCAGGATCGAAACCGGTTGTGCAACGCCGATGGCATAGGCGATCTGGACCTCGCATTTCTTGGCGAGGCCCGCCGCAACCATGTTCTTGGCCACATGGCGCGCCATGTATGAGGCGCTGCGGTCCACCTTGGACGGGTCCTTGCCGGAGAAGCAGCCGCCGCCGTGGCTCCCCTGACCCCCGTAGGTGTCCACGATGATTTTGCGTCCGGTGAGGCCGCAGTCGCCCATGGGCCCGCCGATGACGAATTTTCCGGTGGAGTTGATGAAATACCGGGTGTCCCCGTCGATCATGCTCCTGGGAATGACCTTCTTGATCACCTCTTCGATAATGGCTTCGCGGAGCTGATCGTAGGTGACGTCCGGCTTGTGCTGGGCGGCGATGACGATGGTGTCGACCCGTTTGGGGGCGCCGTTTTCGTATTCGATGGTGACCTGGGCCTTGCCGTCGGGGCGCAGGAAATCCAGGGCGCCGTTCTTCCGGACCTTGGCCAGGCGGCGGGTCAGCCTGTGGGCAAAGATAATGGGCATGGGCATGAGTTCCTCGGTTTCATCCGAGGCGAAACCGAACATCAGGCCCTGATCGCCCGCACCCTGATCCTTGAAAAGGCCCTCGCCGATGTTCACCCCCTGGGCGATATCCGGGGATTGGTGGTCGATGCTGGTGAGAACGGCGCAGGTCTGCCAGTCGAACCCCATCTGGGAGGAATGGTATCCGATATCCCGGATGGTGTCGCGCACCACCTGGGGCATGTCGACATAGCATTCGGTGGTGATTTCACCGGCGATGACGGCCATGCCGGTGGTGACCAGGGTCTCGCAGGCCACGCGGCAGCGTTTGTCCTGGGTCATGATGGCGTCGAGGATGGCATCGGATATGGCGTCGGCGACCTTGTCCGGGTGTCCCTCGGTCACCGATTCAGACGTAAATAAGTAATTATCAGTCATGCGCAGCTCTCCTTGTTGTCTCGATTCTTGAAACCGCTCATGAATTCATGTCCTACCGCAGTAAAGGGCTTCATTTCGGGCATGACTCCGGCGGCGGTTGTATTATGGGAGTAAAAGGGTGTTGTCGATCAGGCGGGTTGTTCCAATCTTTACAGCCAGGGCCATGCGGGCGGGGCCGTCGACGGTCTGGACCGCTTCGATGGTTTCCGGGTCAAAGATTTCAATATAGTCGATGACCGCGTCGGGGTGCGCGGTGATGATCTTGCGGGCGGCGTCGATCAGGTCCGCGGCGCCGCTGACCCCGTCGCGAACCATGGCTTCCGCCTGTTTCAGGGCCTTTGAAAGGCAGAGGGCGCGCTGCCTTTCACCGGGGGTAAGATAGCTGTTCCGGGAACTCATGGCAAGCCCGTCCGCCTCGCGGATGATGGGCCCCCCGATGATGCGGATATCGAAATTGAGATCGCTGACCATCCGGCGGATCACCAGAAGCTGCTGATAGTCTTTTTCACCGAAAACGGCGACGTGGGGTTTGACGATGTTGAAGAGCTTGGACACCACCGTGGCCACCCCCCTGAAAAACGTCGGTCGGGATAATCCGCAGAGGTGAAACGGTAGTTTCTCCAGCGCCACGAAGGTCTGGTACCCATCGCCGTAGAGATCTCTCTCGGCGGGGCTGAAAATCGTCGTGGCGCCGGCGCCCTCCGCCAGGAGGCAGTCCCGTTCGAAGGCTCTGGGATAGGAGGCGAGGTCTTCCCCGGGGGCGAACTGGGTGGGATTGACGAAGATGCTCACCACCACCTCGTCCCCGTGCCGGCAACCCTCCCGGATGAGGGAGAGATGCCCGTCATGAAGATACCCCATGGTGGGGATGAAAGCGATGACCCGGCCGCCTGCCCTCGCCTGATCGGCGAAGGACTGCATGTCTTTGGGAGAAGATATGATGTTGATGCCCCGTCCTCCCTGTGCTGAAAGGTAATCTCAATAAATCCATAATTTTGTAGAAAGTCAACCGGAAGGTAGACCAAACCGGCGGAAAAGTCAATCCCTCCGAGCGGGGTCGATGAAAAATTCAGGAAAAAAAGAAAAACAGCCCCAAGGAGGCGCCGGATCCATTTATCCATTGAAACCTTCCAGCCAGATGCGATATAGACCCATCGACGCCTCAGGGCTTTCGGGGCCGCCGACATCGGCCATCCTTGAAGCACGGGCGTCGGGAAAGGACGTCAGGATCCCCTATGGACGACAACAGCACAGGAGGCTGCAGGCGATGCGGCACATGCTGCAGGAAGGGCGGCCCATCCCTGCATCTGGAGGACCGGCGTCTCGTCGATGAAGGCATCCTGCCGCCCGCCCATCTGTTCACCATCCGCGGCGGGGAGCCGGCGCACGACAATATCCGGGGGGGCATCCACCCCGTCGACGGCGATCTCATCAAGATCCGGGGCGCAGGCGACGCCTGGACCTGCATCTACTACGACGAGGTCCTGAAAGGGTGCCGCATCTATGAGAATCGGCCCCTGGAGTGCCGGGTGCTGAAATGCTGGGATACCACGGAGATCGAAGCCGTCTGCCTGCGGGACCGGCTGACCCGGAAAATGCTGCTGGGAGGGGCCGAGGGGCTCTGGGAGCTGATCGAGGATCACCAGGCGCGGTGCGGTTACAATGACCTCCCGAACCTTCTTGCCGGCGTGAGGGATCGGGACCCCGCGGCCGTTCAGGAACTGCGGGAGAAGGTTCTGTATGATATTCATCTCCGGGTGCTTGTGGTGGAGCGGGGGCTGGTCGCGATGGAGATGACGGGTTTCCTGTTCGGGCGCCCGCTGGTGGAAACACTGAGACCCCTGGGCGTCGCGTGCCGCATGGCGGACGGACGCCTGAAATTTTTCCCCGAGGATTCCGGGGCGGCCGACGAGTAGCGGGTGCGGCCGTCGATGACGAAACCCAACATACCCATCCGGACGGGTGGCCCCTATCATTAAAGCAAGGAGAGCGGCATGGCCTTCAATACGGTAATCGTAGACAGGGACGGCAACATCGGAACAATCACCCTCAACCGGCCGGAACAGTTCAATACCTTCAGTTCGGAAATGGCCCGGGAGCTGAACGAAGCCCTGAAAGACCTGGACGCGGACGATGCCGTCCGGGTCGTCATCGTGAAGGGCGCCGGAAAGGTTTTTTCCACGGGCATCGATATTACGGAGTACCCGGGGAAATCCCCTTCGGAATACCACACGTGGATATCCCTGATGGAAAAAATGCACTTCACCATCGCGGACATGGGAAAACCGGTGATCGCCATGGCGCACAAGTACGCCGTAGCCAACGGCGCGGGTCTTCTCTTCGCCGCAGACTTCTCCATCATCTCCGAAGAGACCCAGATCGGCACGACCGCCATCAACGTGGGCCTCCTGTGCACGGGGCCCATTATCCCCATCGCCGACCGGCTGGGCAAAAAGAAGACCATGGAGATGCTGCTTTGCGGCGACATGATCGACGCCCGCGAGGCCGAGGCCCTGGGCCTCGTCAACAAGGTCGTTCCCGCTGACAGGCTTGAGGAGGAGACCCTGGCCCTGGCGCGGAAGCTGGCCGCAAAAAGCCCCACGGCCGTCCGTCTGGGAAAGGAGTTCTGCCAGAAGATGCAGGAGATGCCTTTTTCACGGCGGTTCGCCTACAACGCCGAGCTGTTCGCCAGGCTGTGCACCACCGAGGATGCCCGGGAAGGGGTCACCGCCTTTATCGAAAAACGGAAGCCCGTCTGGAAGGGGAAATAGAGAGGAAGAACCATGAGAGATCTGATGAGTCGGCTCAAGGAGGGCCTCTCCACGGCCGCCGAGACCGCCAAACGCAAGGCGGCCGAGACAAAGCACAAGATCGACCGAAGACTGAACCAGGACCTTTTCGAGGCCATCATCGCCGGATGCGTTCTTATCATGAACACCGGCCTGGCGGAGAAGAGCGCCCGGGACCGTGCCAGCGAGGAGCACAAACTGCTGATCAGCCTGGCGGAGAAGGGGATCACCAACTACTTCTCCCCGGAAGAGATCACCCATACCCTGTCGAAGTACATGTCCATCTATGAATCCGGCAACGTCCTCGCGGGCTACGGGTACTGCGTGGCGGCCATCGCGCAGGTGAAGAAGGATGCCGATATCTCCATGCTGATCCGGTTCATGTATGATGTCAGCGCCGCGGACGGCTCCTCCGACCCGGTGGAGCGGCAGTTTATAGCGGATGTGGCTGGTTTTCTTCACTTTCCCAACTATGCCGTCGTGGAGCCGGGATTGACCGGGTATGTGCCGTTCACCCCCGTGCAGGGCCGGACGGTGCCTTCGGGGGCGCCGCCTGCCGCCCGTCGTCTGCCGGAGCCCCCCGGGGCGGACCCCCCCCGGGAGACGCCCGAACCGTCCCAGACAACCGGCATACCGGACTGGATGAAATAGGACGGTCCGCGGTTGGAAGCCGCCGACATCCCGCCGGCGCCGGGCGGACGGCAATCGCTGCAAGAACTTGGGGTTGACACCGTATCCTGAATGGCATAGCATTCCCAGCCTGCATTTTGCCGGGAAGTCAAATGGGAACATCTTGTAAAAAGACGCATTTCAGACGGTTTCGTCGACAGTCCGGGATCACGGCCGGAAAATTCCCTGGAATGCGGCGCAATGGCGCTGTGGCGCGGTCCAGGGTGCACGCGCTGCGGGAATATCGGTCTTTTTGCGGAACCGCAGTATTTTCCCGTATGGGTTTCAAATAGATATAGAGACGACAGGGTAAAAACGACGACATGGAAAAAAGTGACGTATTGCTGAAGCGGAAGCAGAAGGCCATTGAGCTGAAAGAAAGGGGTATCAACCTCTACCCCAACGATTTCAGGGTATCCCATGGGATTTTATCGATCCAGCGGTATGTGGAGAATATGCCCGAAGGCCGGCCCGACGATGCCGTCTTCTCGACGGCCGGGCGCATCATGGCGGTCAACCGCTTCGGGAAGTCCGCCTTCATCCGCTTCAAGGACCAGGACGGCCAGATCCAGGCCTACGTTCGCCACGACAAGGTGGGCGCCCCGGCCTATGAACTCTTCAAGGAGATGGATGTAGGGGATTTCATCGGGATCGTCGGCACCCTGTTCCAGACCAAAACCGGGGAGTGGACGCTCCTCGCCTCCGAAGTCCGTCTGCTCGGCAAGGCGATCCGGCCCCTCCCGGAGAAATTTCACGGCCTGAAGGATCCGGAGAAACGCTATCGGCGCCGCTACGTCGATCTCATCATGAACCCCGAGGTGCGCGACATCTTCCTCAAGCGCAGCCGGATCATCCAGGCGGTGCGCAGCTTTCTCCTGGAGCGGGGCTATCTCGAGGTCGAGACGCCCATGATGCAGCCGATCCCCGGCGGGGCGGAAGCCGAGCCGTTTGTGACCCACCACAATGCCCTGGGCATGGACCTCTACCTCCGGATCGCGCCCGAACTCTATCTCAAGCGCCTGGTAGTGGGCGGCTTCGAGCGGGTCTTTGAAATCAACCGCAATTTCAGGAATGAAGGGGTCTCGACCCAGCATAACCCGGAATTCACCATGGTCGAGTTCTACGAGGCCTATGCAACCTTTGCGGACCTGATGGCCCTGACCGAGGAGATGTTCGCCCGCGTGGCGGAAGAGGTGACGGGGGGCACCCGGATCACCTACCAGGGCAACACCATCGATCTCTCGAAGGGGTGGCGCCGCATGACCCTGGCCGAATCCCTGGAGACCATCGGCGGCGTGCCCCCCGAAATCCTGGACGACAGGGAAAAACTCCTCGCCTTCGCGGCGGAAAAAGACATCAAGATGACCAAGACCGGCCGTCTGGGCAAGGTGATCACCAAGCTTTTTGATGCCCTCGTGGAACCCGAACTGATCCAGCCCACCTTTATCACCGGATATCCGGTGGAGGTGTCGCCCCTCTCCCGAAGGAGCGATGCGCAGCCCGATCTGACCGAACGGTTTGAGCTCTTTATCGCGGGCCGGGAGATCGCCAACGGCTTTTCGGAGCTGAACGATCCCGAAGACCAGAGAGGGCGCTTCCTGCAGCAGGTCGAGGACCGGGCGGCCGGGGACAGGGAGGCCCATTTCATGGATGAGGATTACATTGAGGCCCTGGAGTACGGGATGCCGCCCACCGCCGGCGAGGGGATCGGGATCGACCGCCTGGCCATGCTGCTGACCGATGCCGCATCCATCCGGGAGGTCATTCTGTTCCCGCACATGAAATCGAAATAAGGCGCCTTGCCCGCCCCTGCCGCCCCCGGGAGCGGGCTGCCGCGGGCTCGGCCAATTCGGACGGACAGTCATGTCTTTTGAACTTTTCATCGCCGGTCGCTACCTCAGGTCGCGACAGAAACTGCGGTTCATTTCGCTCATCACGTTTCTTTCCGTGGCGGGGGTGACCCTGGGCGTCATGGCGCTCATCGTGGTCATTGCGGTTATGGCCGGCTTTGAATCCGATCTGAAGAAAAGGATTCTGGGGGTCGATCCCCATATCGTGCTGGAGCGAACCGACCGTCAGTTCACGGATTATGAGGGGATCAGCCGGCGACTCCGGTCCATTGAAGGGGTGACATCCGCGACGCCCTTCATCGCCACCCAGACCATGCTCCGGTCGGACGCGGGGATCGCCGGATCCGTCGTCAGGGGGATCGACCCCGACGGGGACGGGCCGGTGATTCCGGGTCAGGACGGGGCCGTCCTGTCGGGGCTGCGGGTCCGGGTCGCGGAGGGGGAACAGAGGGGAGCCGGTCTGCCGGGCATCGTTCTCGGCCGAGAACTCGCGAGCTCGCTCGGGGTGATCGAGGGGGACATTCTCTACCTGATCTCCCCCCGGGGGATGATCTCGCCCGTGGGCCACATGCCCGCCATGAAACGCTTCCGGGTTGCGGGCCTGTTTGAAACCGGAATGTACGAATATGACGGCTCCCTGGCCTTCATTCACCTGGCGGAGGCCCAGCACCTGATGCGGATGGGCCGGACCGTCAGCGGGATCGAGCTGCGCGTGACGGATATTTACAGGGCGGGAAAAATCGCCGACGGCATCCTGACGGACCTGGGGGCGCCCTATGCGGCCAAAGACTGGATGGAGATGAACCGAAATTTTTTTTCGGCCCTCAAGCTCGAAAAAACCATGATGTTCATCCTCCTCACCCTGATCGTCCTGGTGGCCGCCTTCAACATTTCAAGCTCCCTCATCATGATGGTCATGGAAAAAACACGGGATATCGCCATCCTGAAAACCATGGGGGCGACCGATGCCAGCGTCCGCAGGATATTCGTTTTCAAGGGGGTTGCCGTCGGCCTGTTCGGCACCCTGCTGGGGGGCGGATTGGGGGTGCTTCTCTGTTTTCTGCTCAAACGCTATGAATTCGTGAAGCTGCCGTCGGATGTCTACTACATCACCACCCTCCCGGTCCAGCTCGAATGGCCCATGGTGGCCCTGATCAGCCTGTCGACCCTGCTCATCAGCTTGGTCGCGACGCTTTATCCCGCGGGTCAGGCCGCCAGACTGAATCCGGTGGAGGCGCTGCGCCATGGATAGGGGCGGGTTCACCATGGGCCGGTCAGGCCGGAGCGTACCGCTCGTCCAGGGAAAGGCGATCTGCAAGAGCTTCAACTCGGACATCCGGCGGATTGAGGTGCTGAATGAGCTGGATTTCATCCTTGAACAGGGGGAGACCGTCGCCATCACGGGGCCGTCGGGAATCGGCAAATCGACGCTCCTCCATATTCTGGGGACTCTGGACCGGCCGGATCGCGGCACGCTCCTCTTCAAGAACGAGGACGTGTTTGCCTTCGACCCGGAGCGGCTTGCGGCATTTCGAAACGAATCCATCGGCTTCGTTTTTCAGTTTCACCATCTTCTTGCGGAGTTCAGCGCCCTCGAGAATGCCATGATGCCACTGCTCATCAACGGTCGAAAGAAGGACGAGGCGGAGGAGCGCGCCAAGGGGCTGCTGGTCAAGGTCGGCCTCCAGCACCGCCTGACACATCGCGTCAACCAGCTCTCGGGGGGGGAGCAGCAGCGCGTCGCCCTGGCAAGGGCACTGGTGCTGTCGCCGGCATTGCTCCTGGCGGATGAACCCACCGGCAACCTGGACAAGAAGAACAGCGATCACATCCATGAACTGCTCCATGAGTTGAACCGGGAACTGGGCATGACCCTCGTGGTGGTGACCCACAGTTCCGAACTCGCCGGATACATGGCCCGACGGGTGACGCTGCAGGAAGGACGATTGGTCGAAGAAGGGGATGGGATAGAATGATTACAATTTGGCTGTTTGAAAGGGGAAGGGTATGTTGAGACCTTTGAGGCTGTCCGTGTTCTTGATATTCTGCTTTTCCGCCGGCATCTCATGGGGGCTTGAAACCGTTCGCGTCTCGGTCCTGCCCTTTGAAATCAACGCATTGGAAGGCCGTGACTACCTTCGGAAAAATCTCCCGGAGGTGATCGAATCCTACCTGAAGCAGGAGGGGGCCGAGATCGTCCCCGCCGGGGCCGAGGGGGCCGCGGTCGACACCAAAAGCATATCGGAGATCCAGGGCTTCGGCAGGTCTCGGAATGCCGATTACGTCATCTGGGGAAGCCTCACGCGCATCGGCCAGAACATCAGCATCGACGCCAAAATGGCGCCCGCCGAGGGGTCGGCCCCGCCAATGCCGTTCTTTGTCGAGGGGCGGGGGATCGAAAATCTTTCGGTCATGGTCAAGGAACTCACGGAGGACATGAGTTTGCGCCTGTTCAAACGAGAGACGGTGGTGCGGATCGACGTCGTCGGGAACGAGCGGATCGAGGAGGACGCCATCAAGAGGGCCATCCGCATACGGGAAGGCGAGGCGTTTCTTCCCAAGACACTCTCGGAAGACCTCAAGGCCGTCTACCGCATGGGCTATTTTGATGACATCAAAATAAAATCGGAGGATGCGCCCGGGGGCAAAATCATCATTTTCGAGGTCAAGGAAAAGCCCACGATCAAGCGGATCAAGACAACGGGAAACCGAATTTTCGATGACAAGGAAATTTCAGAGGCGCTCAGCATCAAACGGGGATCGATCCTTAACATCTACATGGTCAACAGCAACATCAAACGGATCGAGTCGATGTACAAGGAAAAGAACTATCATAACGTCAAGGTGACCTATGAGGTGCTTGCCCTGGAAAAAAACCAGGCCGACTTGGCCTTCATCATCGAGGAAGGGGAGAAAGTCCGCATCAAGGAGATCAAGTTTATGGGAAACCAGGCCTTTACGGAAGACGATCTGAAAAAGATCATGAAGACCTCCGAAAAAGGATTCTGGTCATGGATCACCTCCTCGGGCGAGTTGAACACGGAAAACCTCAATCAGGACGCCTCGCTGCTGATCGCCCACTACCAGAACAGCGGGTATATCGATGCCAAGGTCGGAAATCCCGAGGTCGCCTATGAGGACAACTGGATCTACATCACCATCAAGCTCGACGAGGGGCGGCGGTACAAGGTGGGAAAGGTTTCCATGACAGGCGACCTCATCCTGCCGGAAGCGGATTTTCTGGGCTCTCTGAAGATCACCCAGCAGGAGTACTACAGCCGGGAGGTGGTCCGGGGGGACGTACTTCGGCTCACCGACATCTACTCCGACGAAGGGTATGCCTACGCCGATATCGCCCCGATCATCGACAAAAGCGAAGAGGATCTCCAGGTGAACATCACCTATGAGGTCACTCAGGGAGAGCAGGTTCGTTTCGAGAAGATCCTCATCAGCGGCAACACCAAAACCCGGGACAAGGTGATCCGCCGCGAGCTGACTATCGCCGAGGACGGCCTCTACAGCGGCCGCAAGCTGAAGCGGAGCGTCGCCAACCTGACCCGACTCGACTATTTTGAAGACATCAAGGTCGATACCCGCAAGGGGAGCAGCGACGACAAGATGATCCTCAAGCTGGATGTCACCGAAAAACCGACCGGCATGTTCAGCTTCGGCGGCGGTTACAGCAGCACGGAAAATCTGTTCGTCATGGCGTCCATCGCCCAGCGGAACCTCTTCGGCCGGGGCCAGACCCTCCAGCTCCGGGGCGAACTGGGTTCCGAGACCACCCGGTATACCCTGAGCTTCACGGAGCCGTGGCTGTTTGACATCCCCCTGTCGGCCGGTTTCGACCTCTACAACTGGGATCGGGAATACGATACCTATAACAAGAACGCCGTCGGCGGCGTGGTCCGCTTCGGATATCCGGTCTGGGACTACACCCGGGCCTACCTGAGCTACCGGTACGACATCAGCGACATCTCGGACATCACCGAGGATGCCTCCCGGGACGTGAAGGAACTGGAGGGTGAAAACACCACCAGCGCCGTCATGGCAACGCTTCGCTACGATTCCCGGGACCGGGCCTTCAATCCCACCCGCGGCGGGTTCCACGAAGTGGCGCTGGAATATGCCGGCCTGGGGGGCGATATCGGCTTTACCAAGGTGGTGGGAGAGCTGAGTCAGTACGTTCCCCTGTTCTGGCAGACCGTCGGCCGTCTGCGGGGGCGCACCGGATATGTAACTGAATCTTCCGGGTTGCTTCTGCCCGATTATGAAAAGTTCTATCTGGGCGGCATCGATACGGTGCGCGGTTTTGACTGGCAGGAGATCAGCCTCTTCGATGAAGACGGCGCCGAGATCGGCGGCGAGAAATTCGTTCAGTTCAATGCCGAATACATCTTCCCGCTGATCCAGAAAGCCGGCATGGTCGGGGTGGTCTTTTACGACACGGGCAACGTGTTCGCCGAATCGAACAACATCGACTTCGGGAACCTGCGCCAGAGCGCCGGCGCAGGAATCCGCTGGTATTCCCCCATGGGCCCCATCCGCATCGAATACGGCTACAAACTGGACCGTGAGGAGGGAGAGGACGCCGGAAAGTGGGAATTCGCCATGGGAAGCGCTTTTTAAATCGTTTACCACCCGGGGTGTTTTCGCCTGAAAGACGTTTGTTCAATAAAACATCAAAAAAGCAGGGTGCAAAGCCACGCCTGCTCATGAAGGAGGAAATTTTGAAATTCAACAAATTCGCATGGATGGTATCTTTACTCACGGTGCTGCTGACCGCGCAGGTGTTTGCCGCCGACATCAAGATCGGCGTCATCGATTTCCAGAAGGTCCTGAGGGAATCCAAGAGCGGGAAAGCCGCAAAGGCGGAGATCGAAAAAAAAGGAAAGAGCGTCGAGTCGTCCCTGGTCGGCAAGGGCAAGGCTCTGGAGGCTGAAAAGAAAAAGCTGGAGGCCGAAGCCATGGTGATGAACGCCGATGCGCGCGAAACCAAGGCCCGCGAGTTCAAGATCAAGATCATGGATTTCCAGGCCCTTCAGAAAAAGTCCGCCGAAGACTTCAAGGACTATGAGATGGAGATCATCCGAAAGGTGCAGAAGGATGTTTTCAGCCTGGTGGAAAGCATCGGGAAAAGTGGAAACTACACCCTCATCCTTGAAAAAAGCGCAGCGCTCTACAATCCGAACGGGATCGACATTACCGATCAGTTGATCAAGATGTACGACAAAAAATAGCGGGACGGCGACCATGAAGATGAAGCTTTCGGAGATCGCGCGGCGGATCGGCGGCGAGGTCCAGGGGGACCCGGACACGGAGATTTCCGGCGTCGCCCCCTTCGATCAGGCGGCGGAAGGACACCTCACCCTGGCGGCCGCCCCCAAATTCCTGAAGCGCATTCACGACTGCCGCGCCGGGGCGGCCATCGTCCCCCGCGGCTTCACGACGGCCTCCCTGGCGACCCTGGCGGCGATCAATCCCGCCGTGGCCTTCGCAAAAGCCATCGCGCTCTTTTTCCCGCCGCCCGAAATTCCAGACGATATCAGCCCCGGGGCGTTTATCGGCACAGGCGTCCGGATGGGGAGCCCGGTGTCCATCGGGCCGTCGGCCGTGATCGGGGACCGGGTGAGCATCGGAGACCGGGTCCGCATCCACGCGGGTGCGGTCATCGAGGCCGACGCGGTGATCGGCGACGACGTCGAGATCCATCCGAATGTGACGATCCGATACCGCTGCCGGATCGGCAGCCGGGTCATCATCCACGCGGGCACGGTCATCGGCGGGGACGGTTTCGGGTTTTCCCCCGACGGGAAACGGTACCACAAGATTCCCCACACCGGCATCGTCCAGATCGACGACGACGTCGAAATCGGGGCGCTCAACGCCATCGACCGGGCGACGTTCGGCCAAACATGGATCCAGCGGGGCGTCAAGACGGACAACCTGGTCCATGTCGCCCACAACGTGACCGTCGGTGAAGACACCCTCCTGGTGGCCCAGGTCGGCATCGCGGGCAGCGTCACCATCGGCAGGCACGCCATTCTTGCCGGGCAGGCGGGCGTCGCCGGACACCTCACCATCGGGGACAACGCAGTGGTCGGTCCCCAGGCGGGCGTTGGCAGGCCCGTGCCCGAAGGGGAGGTGGTTTCCGGCTCCCCGGAGATGCCCCACAAGCTGTGGCTCAGGGTCCAAAGGATCATTCCCGGACTGCCTGAACTGAAGAAAAAAATATCCGAACTGGAAAAACGCATCGCCAAGGTGGAGGAAAATGGATAGACCCTATACCGTCACCGACATCATGAGGTTCCTGCCCCACCGGTATCCCTTCATTCTGGTGGACAGGATTCTCGAACTCGAACCCGGAAGGCGCATCAAGGCCCTCAAGAACGTCACCATCAACGAGCCGTTTTTCCAGGGCCATTTCCCCCGGACGCCCATCATGCCCGGGGTATTGATCATCGAGGCCATGGCCCAGGCCGGGGGCGTGCTCGTCATCGAATCCCTGCCGCCGGAAAAGCACGGGTCCCTGGTCTATTTCATGGGCATCGACAAGGCGCGGTTCCGGCAGCCCGTCGTGCCCGGCGACCAGTTGATATTCGAAATCGATATGATCAAGTCCCGGGGCAGGGCGGCAAAGCTTTCCGGCGTCGCCACGGTGGATGGAAACCGCGTCGCCGAAGCCGAGGTTCTTGCATCCATTGGAGAGCAGCCATGATACATCCCACAGCCATCGTCGACCCCAAAGCGGAGATCGATTCCAGCGTCACCATCGGCCCCTATGCCATCATCGGTGAAGAGGTCGTCATCGGGGCCGGCACGGTCATCGGCCCCCATGTGGCCGTCGATCCCTACACGACCATCGGGGAGGAGTGCCGGATCTTCCAGTTTGCCTCCATCGGGGCCGAGCCCCAGGCGATCAAGTTCGAGGGGGAGAAAACCTATGTCAGGATCGGAAGAAGGACCGTCATCCGGGAGTTTGTCACCATCAACCGGGGAACGGGCTTCGGCGGCGGCATCACCGAGGTCGGCGAGGAAAATTTTCTCATGGCCTATTGCCATATCGCCCACGACTGCAAGACCGGCAGGCAGGTGATCCTGGCCAACAACGCCACCCTGGCCGGCCACATCACCATCGAGGATTACGTGACGGTCGGCGGCTTGACGGCCATCCACCAGTTCGTGAGGATCGGGAAGCACGCTTATGTGGGCGGCAAATCGGCGGTGGTCAAGGACATTCCCCCCTACGTGATCGCAGCGGGCGACCGGGCCACGCTCCACGGCCTCAACAAGGTCGGCCTGAGACGGCGGGGCATGAACGAAGAGACCCTGTCCGCGCTGAAAAAAACCTACAGAATCGTGTTCCGCATCGGACTGACGATGAACGAGGCCATCCAGCGCGTGAAAGCCGAGGTGGATCAGCTTCCGGAGGTGGTCCAGTTTGTCGATTTCATTCAGTCTTCCAGCCGGGGCATCACCCGGTGACGGCTGGATAACGAGTGATCTCGGAACCTTGACCATTCATGTTCGGGGAGCGACCGGCTCCCCGTTGCTTTTTGAGGCAGGATTACCATGGAAAAACTGCGGGTTGGCGTGATCGGGGCAGGGTATATCGGAAAATTTCACGCCGAAAAATATGCGAACATGACGGATGTCGCCCTGGCGGGCGTGGTCGACCCCGATGCCTCCCGGGCGGCGTCGGTGGCAGCCGCCAACCGCACCACCGCCTTTGCAGACTATCGTGAACTTCTGGGGAAGGTGGATGCCGTCAGCATCGCGGCCCCGACCCCCCGGCATCATGAAATCAGCCGGTTCTTTCTTGCCCATGACGTGGATGTGCTCATTGAAAAACCCATGACCACAACCCTGGCGGAGGCCGATGAACTCATCGAGATCGCCGAGGCGGGCGGTCGGATCATTCAGGTCGGCCAGTTGGAGCGCTTCAACTCCGCCGTCGGGGCGCTGAAGGATGTGGTCAGCAAGCCCATGTTCATCGAGTCCCACCGGCTCAGCATGTTCAAGAGCCGGTGCACGGATGTCAGCGTGGTTCTCGATCTCATGATCCACGACATCGACATCATCCTCACCGTGGTGAAATCGGAGGTCAAGAGCATCCACGCCGCCGGGATCCCCGCGGTTTCCGACCATGTGGACATCGCCAACGCCCGCCTTGAGTTCGAAACCGGGTGCGTCGCCAACGTAACGGCCAGCCGGATATCCATCAAAAATGAACGGAAGATCCGGCTCTTCCAGAAAAACGCGTATATTTCCGTCGATTTCGCCAACCACGAGATCACCATCATCCGGAAGGACGGGCGGGAAGGGGGCATCATTCCGGGCATGGACATCGAGCGGCGCCGGTTCACCCAGGGGGATGCCCTCGACGACGAGCTCCGGGCCTTCGTCCGGGCGGTCCGGTTCCGCGAGGCGCCCGAGGTCACCGGCCAGATGGGCCGGGACGCCCTCCGGGTGGCCCTCTCCGTCATGGATCAGATCCAGGCGGCCAACCGCCGATTTCTGGAGCAGTAGCCATGCCGAAGGCCCTGCCGTCCGGTCCGACCCTCTCCCCGGACACCGTCATGATCATCGCCGGAGAGGCGTCCGGAGACGCCCACGGGGCCAAGCTCGTTCTGGCCATGCGGGAGAAAAATCCCCGTATTCCCTTTGTGGGCATCGGGGGCGGGCGGATGGCGGCCGCCGGGGTCGACATCCGGGTCGATGCCTCGGATTTGTCGGTGGTGGGCATCACGGAGGTTCTCTCCAAAGCGAAAAACATCCTGAGGGCGATGTCCGCCGCAAAACAGTTGCTGCGGCAGGGCCCCGGGCTTCTCATCCTGATCGACTACCCCGATTTCAACCTTCATGTCGCGGGCTGCGCCAAAAAACGGGGCATTCCCGTGCTCTACTACATCAGCCCTCAGATTTGGGCGTGGCGATCGGGACGGGTTCATAAGATCGGGAGGCGGATCGACCACATGGCCGTCATCCTGCCCTTTGAGGCGGCGTTCTACCGGCGTCACGGCATTGCCGCGACCTTTGTGGGACATCCCCTCATGGACGGGGCAAAGGAGACACCAGGGTCGGAAGACTATGCCGAACGCCTGGGGGGTCCCCCGGTGATCGGGCTTTTGCCGGGCTCCCGCGAAGGAGAGATCGAGCGGCTCCTGCCGGTCATGCTGGACGCCGCCGTCATCCTCCGCCGCCGTCATCCCGGGGCAAGGTTTCTGCTCTCCCGCTCGCCCTCCGTCAGCCCCGGGCGGTTTGCGGCCGTCATGGCCGCAGAGCGGCACCCGCCGGATATCGAGGTGGTCTCCGGGGATCTCGCGAATATCCACCGCCGCGCGACCCTGGTGGTCGCCGCATCCGGGACGGCCACCCTTGAAACGGCCCTCGCGGGCTTACCCATGGTCGTCATTTACAAGGTTTCGCCCGTCTCCTACCGGTTGGGCAAGGCCCTGATCCGCGTCGACCACATCAGCCTCGTCAACCTGATCGCGGAAAAGCGCCTGGTTCCGGAGCTTGTCCAGGAGGACGCATGCCCTGAGCGGGTCGCCGGGACGGTCACGGCCCTGCTTTCGGACAGGGAGGGTCTCATGAAAACGAGGAGGGCGCTCATGGCGCTGAGGGCGCGGTTGGGGCAATCCGGCGCGTCCGCGCGCACGGCGGAAATCGCGCTGAAGCTGCTTGCCGGGGCTAAGCGGAGGTTTTGTCATGACTGAACTCAAATGGCGGCTGGTCGGACTTTTCGGGACATGGCTGATCCAGGCGATTTTTTCCACCACCCGGATCCATTTTGAAGGCGGCGACCCAAACCACCTCAAAGCGGCGGGCGCCCGGATACAGTGCATCGGCGCCATATGGCATTCCCGGATCCTGATGTTCGCCTACCTCTACAGGGGTTGGCGGGCCTCGATTCTGGTGAGCCGTTCGGATGACGGCGAGATCATCGCCCGCATCCTGGAGCGCCAGGGGTTCGAAACCATACGGGGCTCGACGAACAAAGGGGGGCGCCGGGCCCTGGGCACGCTGATCCAGCGCCTTCGCAGCGGCGGGTCGGCCGTCATCATCCCCGACGGCCCCCAGGGGCCCCGTTTTCGGGTCCAGCCCGGCGTCATCCTGCTGGCGCAGAAGACGGGAATCCCCATCTATCCTGCGTCATACAGCGCCAGGCATGCCAGAATTTTTTCGAGCTGGGACCGGTTCATGCTGCCGCGTCCGTTTACCGAATGCCGCGTCGTCTACGGCGATCCGATTTCCATCCCTGCGGACGCCGACGACCTTGTGAGGGAAGCCTGCCGCCTCCGTCTCGAAGGGGAGTTGTGCCGCATTACCCTGAACGCCGACCGGTATTTCGGCCGCGTCACCGATGGATGTGATGAAGCGATTCGCTCTGAAAAACCGGCATAGACGTTTGCTCGGCATGATCCGCAGCAACTGGCTGCGGCTCGCCGCGGCCATGGGGTGCATGCTCGTCATCGCCGCCACCACGTCGGCCACCGCGTTCATGGTCAAGCCGGTCCTGGACGACATCTTTTTCAGCCGGGACGCGAGGATGCTGATGCTGATCCCCATGGCCGTCGTCGCCATCTATTTTCTCCGGGGGATCGGCACCTACGGCCAGGACTACCTGATGGCCTACGCGGGCGAAGACGTCATCCGGAGGCTCCGCAACACCCTCTACGACCATATCCAGGACCTCCCCCTGTCCTTTTTCCAGGAGGAGAAGACCGGCGTCCTGATGTCGCGCATCACCAACGACGTCAATATCATCAAGGAGATGGTCTCCACCTCCGTTACCAGCCTGCTCCGGGACGTCTTCACCATCGCAGGCCTGACGGCGGTGATTTTTTACCGGGACTGGAAGATGGCGGTATTCGCGCTCCTGATCCTGCCGGCGGCCTTCTACCCCATTGTCGCCATGGGCCGGCGCATGCGGAAGGTGAGCACGGGCTGCCAGCGGGCCATGGCGGACATGAACGCCTTCCTTCACGAAACCTTTGCCGGAAACAAGATCGTCAAGGCCTTCGGCATGGAGTCCTACGAAAAGAAGCGCTTTGCCGGAAAAACCGAAGATCTTTTCAGGCTTGAAATGAAGGCCGTGATCGTCAACGCCCTCTCCTCCCCGGTGATGGAATTCCTGGCGGGCATCGGCATCGCCTTCATCATCTGGTACGGGGGCTCCCGGGTCGTGGACGGCACCTCCACCGCCGGGACGTTCTTCTCGTTCATGGCGGCCGTGCTCATGCTCTACGATCCGGTGAAAAAGCTGAGCAAGCTCAACAACAAGGTCCAGCAGGGGCTCGCGGCCGCCGACCGGGTCTTCGACGTCATCGAAAAAGAGTCGGAGATCGCGGATGCCGCGAGCCCCTTGACCCTGGATCCGGCGTTTCAGCAGATCGCGTTCGAGGGGGTCGGCCTCACCTACAACGGCCAGAATCCCGCCCTTTCGGACGTGGATCTGCGGGTCCGCGCGGGGGAAATCATCGCCCTGGTGGGCATGAGCGGCGGCGGCAAGACCTCCCTGGTCAATCTGATTCCCCGGTTTTACGATGTCACCCGTGGCCGGATATGCATCGACGGCATCGACATCCGGCAGTTCTCCATCGCCTCCCTCAGGCGGCAGATCGCCATCGTGACCCAGGACACCATCCTCTTTGACGACACGGTCCGGAACAATATCGCCTACGGCCGGCCGGAGGCCCCCATGCCGGAGGTAGCGGCCGCGGCCAGGGCCGCCTATACCTTTGATTTCGTTCAGGGGTTTCCTGACGGATTCGACACCCGGATCGGAGAGCTGGGAGGCCGCCTCTCCGGCGGAGAAAAACAGCGGATCTGCATCGCGAGGGCGATTCTCAAGGATGCGCCGATCCTGATCCTCGACGAGGCCACGTCGGCCCTGGACACGGAATCGGAGATGCTCGTGCAGCAGGCCCTCGAAAACCTCATGCAGGGGAGGACGACCTTTGTCATCGCCCACCGCCTGTCGACCATCGCCCATGCCGACCGGATCTTCGTGCTGGTCGCCGGCCGGATTGTCGAGGAGGGCACCCACGACGACCTCATGGCCCGCCGCGGAGAATATTTCAAGCTCCACACGATGCAGTTCACCCCGGCGGAGAAGACGCGGGTCGACGCCCAGGGCGCCTGAACCCGCCGGAAGAGCCCATGCCCATCCTCTACCGATACCTGATCCGGGAAATCCTTCGATATGCCGTGATCCTCCTCATCTCCGTCGTCGGAATCTACCTGGTGGTGGATTTCTTCGAGCGTATCGACAACTTCATGGAGGCGGGCGTTCCCCTGACCCGGATGGCGGCGTATCTGGCCTACAAGATCCCCATGATCGCCGCACAGGTCCTGCCCGTGGTCCTTCTTCTCTCCGTCCTGGTCACCTTCGGCCTCATGGGCAGGCACAATGAGATCATCGCCCTGAAAAGCGGCGGCGTCAGCTACCACACCCTGCTCAAACCCCTTGCGGGCCTGGGGCTGGCCTTCAGCCTCCTCCTCTTCCTCACCGCCGAGGTCTTCGTACCCGTCACGGCCGCAAGGGCCAACGCCATCTGGTGGGGGGAGGTGAAGAAACGGGCGGCGGTGGTCTCCCGGGAGAAGAACATCTGGTTGAAGGAGAACCAGCGGATCACACACATCAAATACTACGACCGGGACAGGCGCGCGGCCTTCGGCATCACCGTCTACGATTTCGACAGGGATTTCCGTCTGGTCGAGAGGATGGACGCCGAAAAAGCGATTTTTTCGGAACCGCCCCCCGGCCCGGCGGAAAATGCTGCCCGCCCGAACGGTGGCCCCGGCGGCATCGAATCCGGCCGCTGTGAGGTTTTCGGGATGATGCGGCAGGTGCTGGACACGGCCACCGGGCAGTACCGGGTCCACGTCGACCCCGGGCCGATCGGTCTCCGTCTCGGCATCTCCCCCGAGAGCCTCGAAGCGGTCGTCAAGAAATCCGAGGAGATGAGCCTCGTGGAGCTTTACGCATATCTCCGCAGAATCGAATCGGAAGGATATGATGCCACCCGATACCGGGTTGATCTGCATGGCAAGACCGCCTTTCCCCTCATCTGTTTCATCCTCGCTTTCGTGAGCGCCGGCATCGCCGGCCGGAAGGCCATCCGGGACGGCATTCCCGTGGGCGTCGCCTCCGGCATCGGCATCGCCTTCCTCTACTGGATCTTCTACAGCTTCTGCATCTCCCTGGGCTACGGCGGCGTGATTCCCCCGATCCTCGCGGCGTGGACGGCCAACCTCCTCTTCTCCTGCTTCGCCGTCATCACCCTCTTGAATGTGGAATGACTCCATGAAGATCGACTCGCCGGGGATTCGGGCGGCCTATCTGTGCTATGACCTCCTGTGGGGCGCGGTTATGCCGCTCCTCCGCATGAGCCCCCGTCTATCGGACGGATTCGCCCAGCGCCGGGGCATCGATCTGCCGCCCCCTTCGCCGCTGTGGATTCAGGCGGCCTCCGTGGGGGAGGCCTACCTTGCCCGGGAGATCGTGAAGCGCCTGGAGCCCGGCGCCTTTCCCCTGAGGGTGCTGCTCACCGCCAACACCCGGCAGGGGCTGGACATCCATCGCGAGACGCTCCGCATTCCCGCCCTGGCCTCGCGCCATATCCGCCCCTCGGCCGCCTGCTTCCCCTTTGACCGGCCGCGGGTCATGAGACGCGTCGTCCGCCGGGTCCGGCCGGCCGTGGCCGTCCTGCTCGAGACGGAGATCTGGCCGGGGCTCCTCCGAGAGCTGCGGCTGTCGGGGGCATGCATCCTCATCCTCAACGGGAGGCTCTCCCCCCGCAGCCTGAACCGCTACCTGACCTGGCCCTCCTTCTGGGGCCGGGCTGCGCCCCATCGCGTTCTGGCCGTTTCCGAAGCTGACGCGTCCCGGTTTCGGCGGCTTTTCGGGGCCGCCCGCGTCGGGGTCATGCCCAACATCAAGTTCGACCGGCTGGGCAGCCTGCCGTCAGCGGCCGACGGCGAAAACCGCCCCATCGCAAGGCCTGCGCCGCCCGGATCGCCCTTCGTGATCCTGGGCTCCGTCCGCCGGGAGGAGGAGGCCGACGCGGCCCGCATCATCGTAGCCCTCCGGGCGGAAGCCCCCGCAGCCGTCATCGGCCTGTTCCCGAGGCACCTCCACCGCATCGAAGCGTGGCGGGGCCGGC
>NZ_JBGSQX010000121.1:0-10548 GCF_041737845.1 Desulfococcus sp. | reverse complement strand
CGGAACCCGGCAGACGCCGGGACGGCCTCACCCCTCCGGGTGGGCCGGGTGAGCCTTCACGTCCCCCTGCCCCGAATCACCCTCTCCGGAGAGGGGGCATCCGACGCGGGCGCCGTCCGGTGCCGTCTCGACGCGGGCCCGGTTCGGGCCGAAGCCCCGGGGGTCGATCTCCGCGTGAAGGCGGTTACCCTAGACGGCGACATTCGCTTCGAGGGCGCGGAGGAGGTTCGCGGCACCCTGAAGCTTGCGGGGGAAGAGGCGACCCTCACGGCAGGCCCGGCAAAAAGCCGAACGTCGGCCCGCCTGCCGTCTCTCGCCCTGTCCGGGGATGCCATCTTTTCCCGTAAAGGGGGGCTCCGCTTTGACGGCAAGGCCGACCTGGCCGGCGCCGCGGTCACAGTGCCGGGAAGCCGGACATCGGTCGAAGACATCCGCCTGTCCCTCCCCCTGACATGGCCCTGGGGCGCATCCGAGGCCGCCGGGTCCCTGTCCTTCAGCGCCCTCCGGTGGGACAGGCAGGACATGGGGGCGCTGAAGGGGAGGCTCCACCCCCGGCCTGATGGGCTCCGGTTCGATGGGGATTTTGCCGCCCGCCTCCTGCCGGGCCTGGTCCTGAAGCTCAGCGGGGAATCCCCGTTTCTCGCCCCGGAAAAACCGTCCGGCCTGGCCTGGTCTGCCCGGTATCGGCCGGCAACGCCGCTGGACCTGGGCCGGTTCGCCAAGACGGCCAAGGGCATGACCGTCGAGGGGACCCTTTCAGTGGACGGACGGATGGACTTCGGCGGCGGCATTGCCCCCGGCGGCGGCATGACGGCCTCCCTTGCGGGCGGGCGGATCACGGCAAAGGCGCGGGATATGCGGATGGAAGATATCCGCCTCGACCTCCATTTTCCGGCGCTGCCGACCCTTCGGAGCGCACCGGACCAGAGGCTTGCCGTCGGGAAGGCGACCCTGGGGAAAATCCGGATCGAGGACGTCGGCCTCCGCTTTCAGATCGAGCCCGACACGGCCGTCCTGATCGAAAAAGGGCGCTTCACCTGGTGCGGCGGGACGGTCAGCACCCAATCCCTGCGCATCGCACCCGACATGGCGGATGTCGAACTCATCCTCTACTGCGACCGCCTCAACCTCGCCCGCCTGCTCGACCAGCTCGGGGCGGCCCGTGCCGAGGGCCGGGGCGCCGTCAACGGGCGGCTGCCCATCCGGCTCCGGAACGGCACCGTGCGATTCGACGACGGATTCCTCTATTCAACCCCCGGCGACGGCGGCGTGATCCACGTCACCGAGGCCCGGGTCCTGACGGCGGGCATTCCCGAAAACACCCCGCAGTTCGCCCAGATCGACCTGGCGGTGGAGGCCCTCAAATCCTATGAATATGCCTGGGCCAAACTCGGGATCACCACCGAGGGCGAAAACCTGCGGCTGAATCTGCAGTTCGACGGCAAACCGACGGCGCCCCTGCCGTTTGTCTACCAAAAGGAATTCGGAGGGTTCGTCCGGGTGGCGGCCGACCACCCGGGATCGGTTTTCCAGGGCATTCGACTGGATGTCAATTTGGGTCTTCCCCTGGACAAGATCCTCCGGTACAGGGGCCTGATGGACAACATTCAATAAAATACCCCGAACGCCGGCGGAAGGGGGACGAATCTGCCGGTATTTTCATTACCGAGGAGAAGGCAAATGGCGAAACACGTGCTGCGGATGCTGATGCTCGCGTCGTTCCTGCTCATGCAGGGCTGCCGGACGTATCATCAGGTCGAACTCAAACCCGTCGAGGTGAAACCCATCCATATCACCATCGACGTCAACGTCAAGGTGGACCGCGCCCTGGATGAGTTCATGGGCGACGTCTACGAATACCGGAAAAACGAAACGTCCAAGCCATCGCAGGAATCCCGAAAGAATTGAACCGTTTCATCCCTTCAGGAGGAAAGAAATGCCGTCGAAACGAGTGACCCTTTTGCTCACCATCATCATCTGTCATGTCCTGCTGATCGTTGCGGCGCGGGGCCAGGACGATGTAAAATCCCGGATGGCAGCCCGCATCCCCGCGATCGACGCCCTCAAGGCCAGGGGCGTCGTCGGTGAAAACAGCAGCGGCTACCTGGAATTCAGAGGCCCGGCAGAGAAGGCGGAGGTCGTGAAGGCCGAAAACGCCGACCGGTCTGTGCTTTTTGCGGGCATCGCGGCGGAGCAAGGCACCACGGCGGAGATCGTCGGCCGCCGGTTTGCCGTAAAGTTCCGGGACCTGACGCGGCCCGGCGAATGGTTCCAGGACGACGCCGGTGTATGGCGGAGGAAATAGTCCGCACCCAAGGAATTCGCCCTCGCCGTCCAGCGCGGATCCCGAAAAGCGGAAAAAAATCCCGCGCCGGACCCGACGCGGGATTTTTGAGATCTTTGTCTTTAGATGAGGAACCTGGGATGAGAATTCCGGGGTAAGCGGCCTTACATCTACTTGTCCTTGACTTCCTCGAAATCGGCATCCACCACATCGTCATCGGAGCCGCCGCCGGACTGGGCGCCGCCCTTGGGGCCCGCGTCGCTTTTGCCCCCGCCGTCGGCCTTCTGGGATGCCTGGTTATACATGGCCTCGGCCAGGTTGTGGGATGCCTGCATCAGTTCATCGCTCATGCGCTTGATCTCGTCGGTGGTGTCGCCTTTCATGGCCTCCTTGAGGACGCCGATCTTGGCCTCGACATCGCTCTTGAGAGATGCATCCACCTTGTCCCCCAGGTCCTTGATGGATTTTTCCGTCTGGTAGATCAGGGCATCGGCGTGGTTGCGGGCCTCGACGAGCTCTTTTTTCTTTTTATCTTCATCGGCGTGCAGTTCGGCCTCCCTGACCAGGTTCTTGATCTCTTCATCACTGAGGCCGCTGGAGGCGGTGATCTTGATCGCCTGCTCCTTGCCCGTTCCCAGGTCCTTGGCGGAGACGTTCACGATGCCGTTGGCGTCGATGTCGAAGGCAACCTCGATCTGGGGCACGCCCCGTTGGGCCGGCGGGATATCTGCCAGGTCGAAGCGGCCCAGGGTCTTGTTGTTGGCGGCCATTTCGCGCTCACCCTGGAGCACGTGGATGGACACGGCCGGCTGGTTGTCCGTGGCCGTGGAGAATACCTGGCTCTTCTTGGTCGGGATGGTGGTGTTCTTCTCGATCAGCTTGGTCATCACGCCGCCCAGGGTCTCGATGCCCAGGGACAGGGGGGTCACGTCGAGAAGGAGGACATCCTTCACGTCGCCTTTCAGCACCCCCCCCTGGATGGCGGCGCCGACGGCCACGACCTCGTCCGGGTTCACGCCCTTGTGGGGATCCCTGCCGAAGATCTTTTTCACCCGCTCCTGAACCGCCGGCATGCGGGTCATGCCGCCGACCAGGATCACCTCGTCGATGTCCGCGTTGCTGAGTCCGGCGTCTTTCATGGCAATCTTGCAGGGCATCTCCAGGTTGTCCAGAAGGTCCGCCACCAGGCCCTCCAGCTTGGTCCGGGTGATGCGGATGTTGAGGTGCTTGGGGCCGCTGGCATCGGCAGTGATGAAGGGGAGGTTCACGTCCGTCTCCATGGAGCTCGACAGCTCCATTTTGGCTTTTTCCGCCGCCTCTTTCAGGCGCTGAAGCGCCATCTTGTCGTTCCTCAGGTCAATCCCCTGGTCCTTTTTGAATTCATCGGCCAGGTAATCGATAAGGCGGAGGTCGAAGTCTTCGCCTCCCAGATGGGTGTCGCCGTTGGTGGCCTTCACCTCGAAGACGCCGTCGCCGATTTCAAGAACGGATATGTCGAAGGTTCCGCCGCCCAGGTCGAAGACCGCGATCTTTTCCTCTTTTTTCTTGTCGAGTCCGTAGGCCAGGGAGGCCGCGGTCGGCTCGTTGATGATCCGGAGCACGTTGAGCCCGGCGATCTTTCCGGCGTCCTTGGTCGCCTGGCGCTGGCTGTCGTTGAAGTAGGCCGGAACGGTGATGACGGCGTCCGTCACTGTCTCCCCCAGGTATTCTTCGGCGGTCTTTTTGATGTTGCTCAGAATAAAAGACGACACCTCGGCGGGGCTGTACTGCTTGTCACGAATGTTGACCCGTACGTCTCCGTTGCCGGCTTTCTGGATGGTAAACGGGAGGATCTTGATGTCGCCCTGAACCTCTTTGGAGTCGAATTTCCGTCCGATCAGCCGCTTGACGCCGAACACCGTGTTCTCGGGGTTGGTGATCGCCTGGCGCTTGGCGATCATTCCGACCAGGCGCTCGCCCGACTCTGAAATCGCCACCACCGAGGGCGTGGTCCGCCCCCCTTCGGGATTGGTGATAACCTTCGCCTCCCCTCCTTCCATGACTGCCACACAAGAGTTTGTCGTTCCCAGGTCAATGCCTATTACCTTACCCATTTAATCTCCTCCTTAGGATGCATATTCGAATGCAAGTCTCGCATGATTTCATTCTTCGCCGGTTTCCTGCAGCACTCCATGATCGTCCGACACGGCCTCTTCCACAGCCGGGGGCGATGGCTTCGCCCGGGACACCACCACCATGGCCGGCCGTATCAGGCGATCGTGCAGAAGGTAGCCCTTCTGGTACTCCCGTATGACGATGTTGTCGACGTATTCATCGCTCTCCTCCCGCCCCACCGCCTCGTGGAAATTGGGGTCGAACGGTTTTTCAAGCGCCTCGATCGGCTTGACATGGAACCGCTCCATGACCTTCAGGATCTCCTTGAGGGTCATGGTCACCCCTTCTAGGATGCGGACGCTTGCATCCTCCTGGGTGTTTTCCCGGCATGAGGAGGACTGGATGGCCCGTTCAAGGTTGTCGATGACGGGAAGCATCTCCTTGACCATGGCCTCGTTGGCGAATTTTCGGGTATCCTGGGCCTCACGGGCGGCCCGTTTCCTGTAATTTTCAAACTCCGCGTAGAGTCTCATGAAGCGGTCTTCAAACTCCCTTCCGGCCCGCACCGCCTCTTGAAGCTCCGATTTCAGTTGCTCTGTGGTCTGTTCCGCCCCGGCTTCCGACTCCCCCATCCCGCCGTCTTCAAAGGGGCTTTCCGCGTGGTCGTCTGAAAGGTCCGCTTCAATCGATCTGTCTTCCATCTTTTCTTCCGTCATGGGCCAGTACACTCTCCCGTTTAACCTGTGTAAGAAACCATAAAGCAGCAGGGCTGAATATAAGATCTGAACCAAGATACGCTCTACGTTTCAAATAAGTAAGCGCTTAAAAAAAAAGGTTATACCCTCCAAATGTTGTGTAGAAAGTAAGACGGAAACAAACGATGTCAAGACGATATATTTTCATAGACAACCATTAGATTTTAATTGCAAAATACCCCTCACACGCCCTGAATTTTCATCAAACGCGGAAAGATCTCTCAGGCGGTTCGCCCGGGATTTACCCGGCCGTTCGGCCGACCTTCCGGCCCCGGAGCCAGATCGCCCCTTCTTATTTCAACACGTCCAGGGGCTCGGCGTACCCCGTGAGTTCCACATACCCTTCGCCCGCCACCGGGGCGCCCGCCCGGACCCCGGAAAACGACACGCTCCCCTCCCAGTAGACCACCCCAGCGGCCCCGCCCTCCGCCATCTCCTGGTCCGGCAGATTGGCGCGCACATCCAGGAGCAATCCCAGGGGCACGATCTCGATCCGCCATGTCGAAGGATACTCGGCCCGGGAATGGGGGCTTCTCCAGACGCTCTCTGCCGTCACGCGGAGGTCGCCCCGGTCGAGGTGCCGGCTGCGGCCGTCCCCTTCCACGAAGGTGCCGCTCGATGCGGGATGAAACGACCCGTCCGGGGTCCGCAGAAGGTAGATCATGACCTCGGTCCCGTCTGACAACTGGAGGCTGAACCAGTCCCAGCCCACCAGGCCGGGTTCCAGGGGCGAGGTGGAAAATTCATGGTCCATCCAGGCCTGGCCGCGCACCGGAAAGGAAGCCCCTTCCACGGTAATGACGCCCTCGGCCCCGAGGCGGGTGAAGGAGTAGTAGCAGCTCGCCCGCTCCGGAGTGGAGCCCTTTCGGCTGTAGCCTTGATCTCCGTGGAGAACCGGGGGCTTTTCCGGGCGAAGCGTAAGATCGATGCCGAAGCCGCGGGCGTCGGCCGAAAGCCGGTGGGCGTCCGGCGTGATCTCGAGGGACCATTTTTTCAGGGCCACGGCCGTCCGGTCCGAGGCGGTTCCGGCATGGGCCATGCCGAGAACGTCGCGGGCGGCCTCGCTGTCATGGTGAAACCGCCTGCCCGGCACGTCCGAAACCGCAGCATGGCCCAGAATGATGTTTTCCGCCCGCCACCCGGACGCGGGCAGGCTCGGGTTCTTTCCCCCGCCCGGCGGAACCACTCGGCTGCGAAAAAAGGTGAGCTGGAACCCCAGGTGCCGCCCGTCTTCCGCTCTGAGATTCCCGGTGTAGTACCACCATTCGGTCTTGTAGTCCGGATGGGGTCCGTGGTCCTGCGGAAAGACGAGCCCGCAGGGCCCCGTGACCCGGGCGTAGCCCCCGGCCCAGGCCGCCGGCCACAGCAGTGCCGACAGCACCGCGGCAGCGATGGAAATCAGCGCGGCGCGCATGGGTTTCAACCGGCTGCCGGCATCGCGAACCGGCCGGATCACTATCGGGTTCATCCGTCTTCATCCTTTTCATTCATGGGGATCACCCCTCCCGCAGGACGATCGCCGGCGGCTCGCGAAACACCCGCCGCACGGCCGGCAGGGCGGCCAGCATGGCCGTGGCGAAGATCAGGGGCAGGGACAGGAGGAGGGCGGCCCAGTCCACCTGATAGATGAACGTCCACCCGAAGGACTGCCGATTGATGACGAACACCAGGAGGAGCGAGAGCAGCGCCTCGCAGAGAAGCCCCCCCAGCTCCCCGGCCGCCACCATGAGAGACGCCTCCCAGACGATCATCCGCCGGATCTGGCTGCGGCTGCCGCCCACGGCGAAGATCGTGTTGAGCTGCCGGGACCGCTCCAGCACGAGGACCGTGAGGGTCGTGGCGATGCCCAGGGCCGCGACCAGAAGCGCGATGAGGAGGAGCACCGTCGTGATGGAAAAGGTCTCGTCGAACACCCGGAGGATGTTCCGCCGCAATTCCGGCCCTGCGATCATGTCGATCCGGTCGCCGCAGCGGGCCGCGATCTCCGCTTTCAGACGGTCGATCTTCACATCGCGGTCCGGCCCGGCCTCCCGGAAGAAAAACCGGACGCCGCTCCATTCCGGGGCGGGCCGGCCCCCGCCGCGGGTCCGGATGGCCTCGTAGCGGTCCAGGGAGAAAAAGACCACGCCGCCCTGGGACCGGTAATCGCGGATCACGCCCAGGATGGGCGCCTCGACCGGGTTCCCGTCGATCCGGTCCCGGAAGATGCCGCCCACGCCCAGCCCCGTTCGGTTGGCGAAAACCTCGGACACGATGACGCCCCGGCCGGCCAAAAGGTCCCGCCCCGCCTCGTCCGGATCGCCGTCGGTCCAGATGTAGCCCCCATGGCGGAAAAAGGGCGCGAAATCGATGGCCTCGAACTGGTAGGGCACCCGGCCGTAGGTGAGGTAGAACCGGCGGAAATGGACCCGGTCCGCAGCAGTATCGACGGCCTCGATGGCGCGTGCGACCTCCTCCGGAAACGGGGTGCGGTGCCGGTTGATCTCGCCCAGCCGGGGCGTGACGAAAAGATCCCCGCTCACGGTCTGGGCGACCCAGAGGTTCACGGTCCCCCGAAAGCTGTGGATCATGATGACCAGGGCGGTGAAAAGGGCGACCGCCGTGATGAGGGAGCCCACGGAGACGGCCACCCGGACGCCGCTGTCCCGCAGGTACCGGCCGGCCAGGTACGCCGGCTCCCCGGCCGCGCGGCGGAGCAGGGGGGAGAGCCGGACGCTGATGAGCCCCAGGAAGAAGGGGGACATGAGGGAAAACCCCGCAAAGAGCATGAAGGTCGCCACGTAGCCCGGCAGGGGGATGCCGGAGACGGGGGGCATGCGGGAGAGGGGCCAGACCAAGGCCGCAAACATCACGCCAAGCGCGAAAAGGCGGCGGGAGATCCGTTGGACGGAGGCCCGGGTCCGGGCCGCCGACAGGGCCTCCCGGGGAGAGACCTGCATGGCCTCCCAGGCCGGCTCCACGGCCGCCAGAATCGACACGGCCAGGGTGACGCCGAAGGAGAGGAGCACCTCCCAGGCATCCAGGTTGAGCTGATCGACGGTCACCCGGACAAAGAGGGTGGAGATGGTCCGCCCGATCCCCTCCACCAGAAGCCCGACCATGGCGGAACTCGCGGGAAATGCCAGGACCCATCCGGCCATGCCGAAAAAGGCACCCTCCAGGAGGAAGAGGGCGAACACCATCCGACGGGAGGCCCCCACGGCCCGCAAAATCGCGATCTCCCGGCGCCGGGACGCCGCATTGAGGGCCACCAGGCTGTAGACGAGGAACATCCCCACGAACAGGGAGACGAAGCTGAGCACCGAGAGGTTGACCTGGTAGGCCCGGATCATCTCCAGCCCGCTCTCCTTGGCCGCATTGGGCCGCGACAGCAGGATGCCCTCCGGAAGCGACGCCCGAAGGACCTCTGCGGCCTTGGTCGGGTCGCCCGGCCGGAGCCGGATGTCGATCTGATCGACCTCCCCGGTTCCCCCGGTGAATTCCTGAAAGGTCGCGATGTCCGTCACGGCGATGCGGCCCCCGTCGACCCGGGAAAGCCCCTCCCCGCCCAGGACGCCCAGCACCCTGAAATCCTGGATGCGGCGGACCCCGACCAGGGGGAGCGTATCCCCGGCCGCCACCCCGAGTTCGTCCGAGAGGCGCCCGCCCATGACCAGGGTGGCCGGATCGGTCATAAGGTCCAGGGTGGCCGACGTCTCCGGGGTGTCGCCGGGGGCGTTACCCGAAGCCTTTTTCGCAGCCCGCTCCGGAGTCCATTCCCGAAACGGCCGGTCCAGCAGGGGATCGAGGCCGATGAGAAGAAAGGGCGCACCCGGTCCCGAGGCCGGCCGGACATAGGTCTGGAGCAGGGGGGATGCGCTGTCGACCGCCGGATGGCGAAGGAGGAAGGCCACCCATGCCTCGGGGACCCGGCCTCCGGGCCGGGCGACCGTCCAGTCGGCCCTGCCGGCGATGCGGTCCATGCTCCTTCCGAAGGCGTCGACCGAGGCGTTGATGGACAGCCGGACGCTCGTGAATACGGCCGCACCCAGGGCGATCCCCAGGACCACGGCGACGGTCCGGCTCCGGTGAAGCCTGAAATTCCTGAGGCTGAACCACCCGAAGAGGCGCAGGAGAAACATCAGCCGTCCCATTGGATTCTTCCGTCCCCGAGGCGGATGCGCCGGGTCGCTGCCTTATCGGCGAGGCCCCCGTGGGTGGCGATGACGATGGTTTTCCCGGAGGCGCGGTTCAGTTCGGTCAACAGATCGATGACCACGGCCCCGTTCCGGCTGTCGAGGTTTCCCGTGGGTTCGTCCGCCAGGATCACCGCCGGGTCGTTGATCAGTGCCCGGGCGATGGCGGTCCGCTGCATCTCCCCGCCCGAGAGCTGGGCCGGAAGGTGGGCAAGGCGGGGGCCCAGGTTCAGCCATCCGAGGAGTTCGGTGGCCCGTTTGCGGACATCCGCCATGGGCCGGCCGGCCAGGAGCGCCGGGAGGCAGACGTTTTCCAGCACGTCCAGGGTCGGCATCAGGTTGAAGGACTGGAAGACCATGCCGACGACATGACGGCGGTAATCGTCCAAAGAGGCACCCGATGCCTGGCTGAGGTCCCGGCCGGCCACGGTCAGCTCCCCGGCCGTCGGGCGGTCGAGACCGGCCAGGAGGGACAGAAGGGTGCTCTTGCCGGAGCCGCTGACCCCCGTCAGCAATACCAGCTCCCCCGCCGCGATCTCCAGATCGACGGCATCGACGCCCGTGATCCGGCTCTCCCCGAGGGTGTAGGTCCGGCTCAGGTTCCTGGCGCGGATTATGGCTGCATGCGATGACGCCGTCGGCTTATCGTTTTTTTGAAGGGATTGCATAATGCCTAAGTTTAAAACGCCGCAGCGGAAAAATCAAACCGGAAGGTTGCGTTCCGCCATAAAGCCTCCGCCGGGTCGCAGGGGGGATGACTGCCACGCCCGGCCCGCGCACCGGCAGTGCAGCGGGGCGGGGCGGCAGGATTTCAGCGTTGAAAATTATCGGAAACTGTATTAGTTTTGGTACACGCAGGCGCTGAACGATCATCCCGAAGGTTCGCGCCCGCCGGGACAGACAGGGGGGTGCCATGAAAAAAAATATCATCGTTCTGGCGACGGTCTTCTTTCTGGCCGCGACGCCGGCCATTGCCGGTGCCGGGCGGGGATACCGCCATTATCACGGCCACCGTGGACATTATGGCGGGTATTATGGTGGGTATAGTAATGGTGACGTCTGGGCGGCAGCGGGCATCGGTCTTCTGACCGGTGTCATCCTCTCGGCCATCTTCACCCCGCCCCGCACCGTCGTCTACCCGAGCGCGGCGCCCGCGGCGGTCCCGGCATACGGCTACCGGGGCGCATCCGGTGATGTGCAATTGAGTCTTGCTCAGGCGGCACGTACTCGCAGCACTCAA
>NZ_JBGSQX010000102.1:0-51229 GCF_041737845.1 Desulfococcus sp. | reverse complement strand
GCCGGGTGCGGCGCGCCGGATCAGCGCAGGCGCCGGGCGATCTGGGAGGCGCGCCGGGCGCAGCCCTCCGTCAGGACCCGCACCAGGTTCTCTTCACGCGGCCCGTCGGTATCGACATGCACCACCTGGTCCTTCGGGAGTTCTTCGATGTCCTCGAATTCCGCAAGAAGGGGGTCGAGATGGCCGATCCTGGCGTCGGAAGGCCCCGGCGGCGCCTGCTCGCGCCGGGTGAGGCGCCGGGACAGGGTCTTTCGGGCGCAGGCGCACACCGCAAAAACCAGACTGGCATCCATGTCCTCCGCCAGCCTTCGCACCCCGTCCCGCCAGCGCCGAAGGGCATAGGTGGCGTCCAGCACCGCCGAACGGCCCGATCGGAGCTCATCCTGGGCCAGCGCCAGCAGACGTCCGTAAACCAGGGAGCGGCGTTCGGGGGAATAGGCCCCCCTGCCATAAGGGGAGACCGCGGCATCCGGCGCCGTCTCCTTTCTGACAATGTCGGAGCCGAAGACCCGGATCCCCAGCACCTTGCCCAGACGGCCGGCCAGGGACGACTTGCCGGATGCGGGGACCCCGCAGCAGACCCAGAGGGTCGGGCGTCCGAACAGGAGGGTATGGCGGTAGGCCAGGTCCATGTGGCGGTCGATCTCCGACGCAAGGACCTCCCGCTCCGCGGCGTCGGCCGAGGAGAGGCGCAGGCAGGCGACCTTGATGCGGACCACGGCCCGGTAGACCACGTAGAAATCGACGACGGCGAAAACACCGGGATCGTCCGCCGCCGCGGCATAGGCCGCAAGCAGATCGCGCCCCAGGTCGGCATGGCCCAGGGCGGCCAGGTCCATCACCAGAAATGCGATGTCGGCCGCCGCATCCCCGAACCGGAACCGGTCGTTGAATTCGATGCAGTCAATGATCTGGAGACCGCCGTCGAAATAGACGTGATCGGTCCTGAGATCCCCGTGGCCGTCGCGGATCCTGCCCTCGTCCACCCGACGGGCGAAGGCGCCGGCATGATGGGTGAGAAAGGCGCGGTTCGCCTCGCACAGGAATTCCCAGCGCGACGCCTCCAGGATCCTGCCCGCCCACGGCGCAAGCTGCCGGAAATTCTCTTCCATGTTGCAGGCGATGGCGTCGAGGCCGCCGTGGGCGTCGATGGCGGGGCTGCGCTCGCAGGCCCCGTAAAACCCGGCCAGCCGCCGGCCGATCCTGGCCACATGCTCCCGCCCGGCAGCGCCCGCCGCAAGGAGGGCCTTCAGGTTGGCCGCATCGGGAAGCTGCCGCATGGTCACGGCATACTCGACCACCGGGCCGCATGTCTCCAAAGAGACGGCGCCCGAAGGGTCCATATGGATGGGGACGACGCCGCGGTAGACGTCCCGGCTCAGCCGGCGGTTCAGGAGATCCTCCCGCATACAGGCGGTCCGGCGGTCTTCCAGGCGACGGAAGTCGAGGAAGCCCAGATCCACCGGCTTTTTTACCTTGTAGACGACCTCTCCGGTCAGAAAGACCGCCGAGATATGGGTATCCCGCCGCTCGACGCGGGACATGGGGTGGGGGTAAAACGCGGGGTCGCCCATGGCCTCGCACACCGCCTCGAAGGCGGGCCGGCCCTCGTCCTCAGGACGGTCACTCGCCTGTCGGGACATGGCATGAACCTCCTTCCGGGTTCCGCGAAAGAGGAACCCTTTTTCAGCCGGTCCGGTCAGGGCGCGGCCGCGCTGCGGGCGCGATCAGGACAGGCGGCCGATGAAATCCCCGCCATCAGCGGACCGATCTGCGCCACCTTCCCTGCATCGGAGGCATCGAAAACGTCCATGATCCTGCCGCCGAACATGACGGCGATGCGATCGGACAGGGCCAGGGCCTCGGTCAGGTCCCCGGTGATCAGGAGGATGCCTGCCTGCTTCCTGGCCTTGAGCAGGTGGCGCCAGACCTCCTCGGTGGCAGCCACATCGAGGCCCTGGGTCGGCTGTTCGGCGACGATGAGTCGGGGCTGCCGGTAAAACTCCCTTCCCACCACCATCTTCTGGAGGTTCCCGCCGGAAAGCTGCCGGGCCAGCGCAAAGACATTCATGGGGCTGACCCGGAAATTTTCAACCGTCTCGCGGGCCTTTCCCTCGGCGCTTTTTCCCAGCAGCCATGGCCCCCGGCAGAACCCCTCCCGGGTCGTCAGCAGAAAATTGTCCCGAAGGTCAAGGCCCGGGCAGGTGGCGATCCCCAGCCGGTCTTCGGGAATGTAACTGAGGATCTGCTCCGAGCGGTTCCGGGCGAAGAACCTTCGCCACGGGAGGTCCATGATCTCGACCCGCCCCTGCTCGGGCGGAGCAAGGCCGCAGATGACCTCGGCAAGGGCCTTCTGCCCGTTCCCGGCCACCCCGACAATCCCCAGGATCTCTCCCTGTGCGAGTTCCAGATCGACGCCGTTGAGGTCTCCTGACCGGAGGCCCCGGATATTCAGGATCCGCTCCCCCCGAAGAGCCGGCGTCTTTGCGACCTGAAGCAGCACCTCCCGGCCCACCATCCGGCGGGCCAGGTCCTCCCGGGAGACGACGCCGGCGGCCGCCATGGTATCGACGATCTCGCCTTTGCGCAGGATCGCGATCTCGTCCGCCACGGCCATGACCTCGGCCAGCTTGTGGCTGATGAAGACAATGGCCTTTCCCTGGTCCGCCATCCGGCGCATGGCCTTGAAAAGATGTTCGGTCTCGAGGGGCGTCAGCACCGCCGTCGGCTCGTCGAAGATCAGAACGCGGCTCTGCCGGAGGAGGAGTTTCAAGATCTCGACCCGCTGACGCTCGCCCATGGAGAGCGCCGATACCCTGCGGTCCGGATCGATGGCGAGCTGATAGGTTTCGGCCAGCGCCGCCACCTTTTCCCGCATCCGCCGAGGGTGCAGCCAGAAGCCCCCCTCCTGCCCCAGGAAGACGTTTTCCGCAGCAGTCATGGCCTCCACCAGCATGAAATGCTGGTAGACCATCCCGATTCCCGCGTCGATGGCGGATCTGGCCGATGAGAATACGGTCCGCCGGCCGCCGATGGCGATGTGCCCGCTGTCGGGCTGAAGCCGGCCGGCCAGGATGCACATGAGGGTGCTCTTCCCGGCCCCGTTTTCGCCCAGAAGGGCCAGGATCCTGCCACCATGGATGTCGAGGCGGATGTCGTGGTTGGCTCTGACGCGGCCGAAGCGCTTGCCGATCCCCTGAAGCTGGATCAGCGGCTCCGCTTTCTGGATGGGTTCGTTCACACGCCCCCCTGTTTCCGATCCGCGATGGGCTGGACGAACCGGGATTCGGAATCCCAGGGAAAAAGGATCCATGTATCCTGGCTGACCTCCGTGACATAGGTATCCACCAGGGATCGGCCGGCCGGCTTGGCGTAGACGGTGGCGAAATGCGCCCGGGGAATCATTTCCCGGACCACGGCCGCGGTCTTTCCGGTATCGACCAGGTCATCCACGAGGAGCCAGTCCGCGCCGTCGTCGGCCACCGGCTTGAGGACCCGGACCTGACCCTGGTCCTTTCCGGTGTAGCTGGAGACGCACACCGTATCCACCAGGTGGATGTCCAGCTCCCGGGCAATGATGGCCGAAGGCACCAGCCCGCCCCGGGTGATGGCGATGATGCCCCGCCATCTGCGTATTTCCAGAAGCCGCCAGGAGAGCGCCCGGGCATCCCGGTGAAGCTGCTCCCAGGAAACGGGATATGTTTTCGGGTATCGTCGATCCGAACCGGCCACCTGCGATCTCCCCTTTCTGTTTGTTTTCAGACCTTCCCGGCGCGCCCGCTCCTTACTCCAGGGGCTCCGCGTTGATGCCCAGAAAAGCCGGGGCCCGGTCCCCCCGCCCCCGCCAGGAGGAAAAGACCAGGACGAGGATCGTAAGGGCGTAAGGCAGCATCAGCAGAAGCGACGACGGGATATGGGTGCCCGTCGCCTGGAGCCGGAACTGGAAGGCCATCACCCCGCCGAAAAAATAGGCGCCGACCATGGCCCGCGCCGGATGCCAGAAGGCGAAGATCACCAGGGCCACGGCGATCCATCCCCTGCCGGCGGTCAGTCCGCTGGTCCAGAGATGGGTATAGGCCAGGGAAAGGTAGGCGCCCCCCAGCCCCGCAAGGAACCCGCCCACGAGAACGCCGACCCATCGGAACATCGCGACGTTCAAACCCGCTGCCGCTGCCGCTGCGGGATACTCCCCCACGGACCGGAGCCTTAGCCCCCACCGGGTGTTCCGGAAGAAGATCCACATCACCGGCGGGATCGCGTAGGAGGCATAGACCAGGGGGTCGTGACGGAACAGGATGCTTCCCAGGGCCGGAATGTCCGCAAGACCGGGCACGGGCACGGGATCGAACCCGGGGGCGCTCTGCCCGATAAAGGGGGTCCCGAGGTAGTCGGCCAGGCCGACGCCCAGGATGGTCAGGGCCAGGCCGGATACGACCTGATTCCCCTGAAAACCGATGCACACCAGGCCATGGACGGCGGCCAGCCCCGCGCCGAAAATCCCTCCGGCCAGGAAGCCCAGCACGGGGCTCCCCGTCAATTTTGCAGTCAAGAACGCCGCGAAGGCCCCCGCGATCATGACGCCTTCCACGCCCAAGTTAAGGACGCCCGAGCGCTCCGTAAAGATCTCCCCCAGCGTGGCATAGAGGATCGGGGTTCCCGACTGAACCGCGGCCGCCAGAAGCGGCACCATCATCTCCCACCAGGTCATGGGCGCCTCCTCGGGGTGATCCGGTAGTAGATGAAGAAGGATGCCGCCAGCACCGAAAGAAGGATCATGCCCTCCATGATCTCCCCGAAGGCGGCGGGCACCTGCAGCTCGAGCTGGAGGTTCTCGACGCCCACCCGCAGCCCCGCCAGCAGGAGGGAGGCGATGCCGATGAAGAGGGGATTGAGCCGGGCCAGCCAGGCGACCACGATGGCCGTGTATCCGTATCCGACCATAATGCTGGGCTGAAGCCGGTTTAAGGTGGCCGAGGCCTCGATGAACCCGGCCCATCCGGCCAGCCCCCCGCTCAGGACCATCACCAGGACCACCAGGTTTTCATAGGGCAGCCTCGCATACCGGGCCGCCTGGATGTTCTCGCCGCTGGCCTTAAGTTCAAAACCCAGGCGGGTATACCGGAAAAAAACCCATACGAGGAGGCCGCAGACGAGGCACATCATTAGCCCCCAGTTGAGGCTGGTCGCCCCGATCCTGCCCACAACGGCGTGATCGGGGAAGGCCGGGGTCATGGGAAACCCGAAGCTCGCCGGGTCTTTCCATCGGCCGTAGACCAGGTAATCCAGGAAGGAAACGGCGATGTAGTTCATCATCAGGGTGACGATGATCTCGCTGGCGCGCATCCGAAGCTTCAGAAAGGCGGGAATCAGGCCCCATAACGCCCCCAGGGCGAAGGCGGCCGCCATCATCAGGGGGATCAGCAGGAACCCGGGAAGCCACGAAAAATGATAGACCGCCCAGGAGGCACCCACCGCCCCCAGGGCATACTGCCCCTCGGCCCCGATGTTCCAGATCTGGAGTCGGAACGCAATGGCCACGCCCAGGGAGCATAGGTAGATCGGGATCGCCTTGACCACGCTATCCTCCAGGGCGAACCGGGACCCGAAGGCCCCCTGAAAGAGCAGCGCCATCCCCGAAAGGGGCGATTTCCCCTGGAGGCTCAAAAAAGCCGCGCTGATGCCGAGGGCGAAGATCACCGCCCCCGATACGACAAGACAGGAGCCCCACCCCAGCGGCTCCTGTCTTTTAACCATCCGAAAAGGATTCATGGGCAGTCGCTACTGCGTCGATCCGACCACGCCCCGGACGAACCAGTCCATCCCCAGAAGCTCGGGGTCTGCTGCGGATTTGCCGGAGGGGATCCGGACGGCGCCGCTCTGGTCTTTGATCTCGCCGGTAAAGGGTTCGAAGGCCCCGGCCACGATCTCCGCCTTTTTGGCCGCCACCCGGGACCGGACCTGTTCAGGCACGGCGTCGCTCATCTTGCTGATGTCGACAATCCCCTTGTCCATGCCGTACCAGTAGGCCCCGCTCTTCCAGGTGCCGGCTTTCACGGCATCGGCCATCTCCTTGTAGAACGGCCCCCAGTTCCAGACGGCGGCCACCAGGTGGGCCTTGGGGGCAAAAGCGCTCATGTCGCTGTTGTAGCCGATGGAATAGACCCCTCTCTCCTGGGCGGCTTCCTGGGGCCCGGGGGAATCCTGGTGCTGGGCGATGACATCCGCGCCGGTATCCAGGAGGCTCTTGGCCGCCTCCTTTTCGGTGGCCGGATCGTACCAGGTCTTGGTCCAGACCACGCGCACCGTCACGCCGGGGTTGACCGCCTGTGCCCCCAGGGTGAAGGCGTTGATGCCCCGGATGACCTCGGGGATGGGGAACGCCGCCACATATCCCAGGGTGCTGCTCTTTGTCATGCTCCCCGCCACCATGCCGGTGAGGTAGCGGGCCTGATACATCCGACCGAAATAATTCCCCATGTTCGGCGCGGTTTTAAACCCGGAACAGTGCATGAAGACAATATCGGGAAATTTCTGGGCCACCTTGAGCATGGGGTCCATATACCCGTAGCTGGTCGCGAAGATGAGATCGTAGTTTTTCCGGGCCATGTTCAGAATCACCCGCTCGGAATCCGGCCCTTCGGGAACGGCCTCGACAAACGCCGTGGTCACCCCGTCCCTGCCGTCGATGAACCTGCGGCCCATGTCGTGGGCATAGGAATACCCCGCATCCCCCACGGGCGACACATAGAGGAAGCCGACCTTTATCTCCTTATCCGCGGCAACCGAAGGTCCACAGCACAGCAACACCGCCAACATCGCCATCATCGTCCGTTTCATCATCATTCATCCCCCGCCTTGTTATGGGTTGACAGCACTCCGCCCGGCATGCCCGATCCTCCGGCCCGGGCAGCGCCGGACCGGATGCGTTTCAGCCGCAGCATTTCTTGTATTTTTTTCCGCTCCCGCAGGGGCACGGCTCGTTCCGGCCCACCTTGGGAGCAGTCCTCACGAACTGTTTGATCTGGGGGGTGCCGGCATCGAAGAAATACCACCGGCCATCCTTTTTCTTGAACTTGGCCAGTTCATGGTGCTTTCTCCGCTTGCCTTTTTCGGTGTAGTCCGCCTTGAACTCGACCTCGCCCTCCTCGTCTCCGATGCCGCCCGCCACGCATTCCACGATGTCGAGCTTCAGCCATTCGGTCTGGCCGGCCCATTTTTCCACCGTTTTCCGGCTGTCCGGCTCCTGCTGTTCGGGGTGGGTGGTGTCGACAATGTAATCGACGATCTTCCTGGCATAGGCGCTGAAGCGCGACCGGAGCAGTTCCTGGGCGGTTTCGGCAGATTTCTCTCCGGTGATCAGCGGCTCGCAGCATGCGGCATAGGCCAGGCCGGATCCGCAGGGGCATGGTTCCATAGTCAACTCCTTTTCTCGTTTTCGCTCTGATGTCTCCACAAGAATGGCGTCCCGTGGCGCCCGGAAAGGCTTGAGGGTGAACCGCGCCCCCTCCTTCCCCATGAAATTGAGGGCCTATACCAATATCCCGCCAAATTGTAAAGAACCGATCCTGCACTCTTTCCCGGCCGGCCCCGCATGAGGCATCCCCCTACTTTACGACCCGGAGGACCTGATCCGAGACCTGGAGGGCCTTCCACAACGCCCGGAGGATGACCGTCGAAGGCTCCTCGTCGGCTCGGGCCGAACGGGCCCGGCAGTCCGCCTCCAGCGGCGGGTTGCCCTGCCAGAGCCGGAATTCGTTCTTCACGTACATGCCGAGGGAGGGGATCAAGATATCGAGCCGATTTTCCGCCATCTTGGCGATTCGGCTCCGGTCATGGAAGCTCAGGGCCGACTGCAGGGCCGCCACCGCCTCGTCAACGGTTTTGGGGATCCGGACAAGGGATTCGAGCAGCCGGTCCGCAGGCGGGGCAAGGCCCATAGCCCCGTCGAGGTAGCGTTGGGGGTCGATGACCAGCAGGTGATAGAGCGCTTCGAGGATGCCCGAGGCCGTATGATGGATATCGGGCTCGCCGCCGGGCGGCGACCCGGTGACGGTCAGGACCTGAATTCCGTGCTCCCGGATCCAGGACTCGGCCTTGCGCGCCGCCTCGAATGCGGCGGTCCGCTCGACATCCAGAAGCAGGAGGGGGCGGTTGTGGCGCTCCGCGAGCCGGATATGGAGGGCAGCGCTCCCGGAAACCTCCCCCCGGGACACGACCATCACCCCGTCGCCGGCGGTAACGTTCCGCTCCGTCGCCTGGACGTAATTGGCGCCCTCCAGCACCGTCATCCGATAGGTCTTCACCAGGTCCTCATCCTCCCTGGCCCGCCAATCCGGAATCCAGCCCCCGCATTCGATCATGAACTTCAGGGCCACGTCCAGCGCCGCCCGCTCAACGCCCGCCTGTCCCCCGGAAATCACCTTTCGAATCATGCTGATGGTCGCTCCCCGTCTGTATTGTTGGCCGTCGGTCCAAACGACGGAATGCTTTCGCGCATCCTTCGTCGCCCCCATGGGTGATAATCTACCAAATTAAGATGATTCAATCGCAAGATCAATATATTATTTATCCCGGCCGCCGGCCGGGGGTGACGGCCGGGCGGGCCGTTCCCGACTCTCTTATTGCAATCCAGGACGATCCGGTGTATCTGATGTTTTTCAAATAATCGCTTTAAAATTGATAGCATAGGCAGACAACGGGCAATCAGAGCCAGGCATTGAAGGAGATCCGCATGAAAATAGACCATTCGTTGAAACTGTTTGAAGAGGCCAAGCATCTCATTCCCGGCGGGGTGAACAGTCCGGTCCGGGCCTGCAAATCCGTGGGCTGCTCGCCGCTGTTCATCGAACGGGCCCAGGGCAGCCGCATCTTTGATGTGGACGGCAACAGCTATATCGACTACGTGGGGTCGTGGGGCCCCATGATCCTGGGGCACCGCCACCCCGAGGTGATCAAGCTGATCGAGTTCGAGCTGACCCAGGGCACCAGCTTCGGGGCGCCCACCGTGCTGGAGGTCCGGCTGGCCGAAATGGTGAGGGACGCCGTACCGTCCATCGATATGGTCCGCATGGTCAACTCCGGAACCGAGGCCACCATGAGCGCAATCCGCCTGGCCCGGGCCTTCACGGGCCGGGACGCCATCGTCAAATTCGACGGGTGCTACCACGGCCATGCCGACGCCCTTCTGGTCGAGGCCGGCTCCGGGGTCGCCACCCTGGGCATCCCCGGCAGCCCGGGCGTTCCCCAGTCTTTTGTGGCCCACACCATCTCCCTGCCCTACAACGACATCGAGGCCTTCACCGCCCTGATGGAGGCCCGCGGGGACGAGATCGCCTGCGTCATCGTCGAACCCGTGGCCGGCAACATGGGCTGCGTGCCGCCGGCCGAAGGCTTCCTCGAAGCCCTCCGGAAGGAGACGGAAACCCACGGAACCGTATTGATCTTCGACGAGGTCATGACGGGTTTCCGTGTGGCCTACGGCGGAGCCCAGGCCCTGTACGGCATCACTCCGGACCTGACCTGCCTCGCCAAGATCATCGGCGGCGGGCTGCCGGTCGGCGCCTACGGCGGGCGGCGGGAAATCATGGAAAAGGTGGCCCCCTTGGGCCCCATGTACCAGGCCGGCACCCTGTCCGGAAACCCCCTGGCCATGGCCGCGGGCGTCGCCACCCTCAAACAGCTTCAGGAGCCGGGGGTCTACGAAGCGCTGGAGAGAAACTCCAGCCGGCTGGCCATCGGGCTTCAGGGCGCGGCGACCGTGCTCGGCCTGCCCGTCACCTTCACCCGGGTCGGGTCGATGCTGGGCATGTTTTTCACCGAGGGGCCGGTCACCAACTTCGCTGAGGCCAGGAAATCCGATTTGAAGATGTTCGCGGCATACTACAACGCCATGCTCGACCGGGGCATCTATCTCGCACCTTCCCAGTTCGAGGCCGCCTTTGTTTCCACGGCCCACTCCCAGGAGGATATCGACGAAACCGTCCGGGCCGCGGCCGAGGCCCTCGGTACCCTCGGCAGCGACTGTGAGTGTTAGGCCGCCTCGAAGAGCGAAAGGATCTCCGGCAGGACAAGGCCACTTGCGTCCTTGACCGCAAAGCCCCCCTGCCGGGAGGCCAGGGCCGCAAAGGGGTTGACGTCGATGTTGATGTCGACGATGACGGCGGTGTGCCGCCGGCTGACCTCCCAGGCCACCTTGTTGGGGAGGTTGGTCGTCCCGGAGGTCCCGGCGACGATGAGCAGGTCCGTGTTCCGCGCGACGTTCAGCGTTGACGTGAGCCGGTAGAAGGGTTCGTTGTAGACCTCGTCGAACCAGAGGACGTGGGGCCGCGCGGGGCCGCCGCAGGCCGGGCAGCGAAGCAGAGCCGCGTCCTCTTGAGTGAGCGTTCTCTCCCGTGTCCAGCTCTCGAACACCGAAGGCACCGGCGTGAGGGTCTCTACGCATTCGGCCGCGCAGCGCATCAGAAAGATGTTGCCGTGGATCTGAAAGGTCCGCTCGGGGGTGTTGCCGGCCCGGATGTGGAGGTTGTCGACGTTCTGGGTGATCAGGTGGAAGCGCCCGCCCAAAAGGCGCTCCATCCCCGCCACGGCCAGATGACCGGGATTGGGTTCGGCCCGTGCGCAGACCGACAGGCGATAGAGGTACCATTTCCATACCTCGTTGGGATTGTTGAGGAACATGCGGTGGGTGGCCATCTCCTGGGGGCGGTATTCTTGGGACCCGATGGTCCAGTACCCCTCGGGGCCCCGGAAGGTGGGGATGCCGCTCTCGGCTGAAATGCCCGCGCCGGTGAGGATGGTGATCGCTTTTTCAGAATGGACGAATGCTTTCAAGAGCTTTTCAAGAGATGGTTCCATGGGGTGCCTTTCCGCTGGACGATCTGTTTTGGCCGGCCGCATGCGCCCGGCGGATGGTGACGTGCGTCGGCCCTGTGGAACGAACCGCGCCATGACTGACGGATTCGTAAAAAGTCAATTTTCAGACGGTTTCATAAAAAGGCATAGATCCAGGCTTGCGCAGATATCGGCCTGTTTACGGAACCGTCATGACTGAACTCGATCTATCAGAAAAGAGAGGATGTGACAACCCATGGACATGCGCCTGAACCGGATTCCCTCCCCCGTGGAAACGATCCATCTCACGGCCGTTTGCGGCACGGGCATGGGGGCATTGGCCGGGATGCTCACGGACCTGGGCTACCGGGTCACCGGCTCCGACCAGGGGGTCTACCCGCCCATGAGCGATTTTCTGGCCGGAAAAGGGATCCCGGTGACCGAGGGGTTTTCCCCCGCGAATCTGGCCCATGGGCCGGACCTCGTCGTCGTGGGCAACGCCGTCACCCGGAACAACCCCGAGGCCTTGGCCCTGGCGGAGATGGGCATAGCCTACTGCTCCATGCCCCAGGCCGTCAACCATTTCATCGTCCGGGACAGGGCGGTCCTCATGGCCGTCGGCACCCACGGCAAGACCACCACCGCGTCCATCCTGGCCTGGATTCTTCACCACGCGGGCCTCGACCCCTCGTTTTTCATCGGCGGCATCGTGCGGGACTTCCAGAGCAATTACCGGCTGGGGGCCGGCCCGTACGTGGTCATCGAGGGAGATGAATACGACACGGCCTTTTTCGACAAGGGGCCGAAATTCCTTCATTACGATCCAACAATCGCCATCCTGACCAGCGTGGAGTTCGACCACGCGGACATCTTTCGGGACCTCGCCCACATCCAGGAGGCCTTCGACCGCCTGATCGACCGGATGGCCCCGGCAAGCACCCTGATTTCCTTTGACGGGGACAAGACCGTGGCGGAACTGATCCAGGGACGGCGGTGCCGGGTCGTCCCTTACGGGCACCGCCCCGAATCCCCCTGGCGGCTGGGGCGTACGGAGGCCGCGCCGCCCTGGACCCGCTTCGATGTCATCAGGGGCGGCCGGCCCTTTGGAACCTTCCGGACCCGCCTCATGGGCCGGCACAACCTGGGAAACATCCTCGCCTGCATCGCCGCGGCGGACGGCATCGGCATCGCCAGGGCCCCCATTGAGGCGGCCCTGGAAAGCTTCCAGGGGCCGCGGCGCCGCCAGGAGATCCGGGGAGTGAAGCGGGGCGTCACCGTCATCGACGACTTCGCCCACCACCCCACGGCGGTGCTTGAAACCCTCCTGGCGGTGCGGTCCTTCTATCCCCGGGAGCGGCTGGTCGCCGTATTCGAGCCCCGGACCAACACGAGCATGCGCCGGGTCTTTCAGGAGGTCTACCCCCGGGTGTTCGCGGAGGCGGACCGGGTCCTGATCCGGAAGCCCTCCCGGCTCGACAAGATCCCGCCGGAGGAGCGGTTTTCATCGGAGGCGCTGGTGGACGATCTGAAGCGCCGGGGCATGGACGCCCATCATTTCGACGACACCGAGGCCATCCTCCGGTTCCTCGCCGAGACATCTCAGCAGGGCGACGTGATTCTGATCATGTCCAACGGGGGGTTCGACAATATCCACGAGCGGCTCCTGGCGGCGCTGTAGCGTTGCGGGCGGATTGGCGGAAGATCCCCGGCGGACGGCCCCGGCACCCCATCCACTTGGCTCTTGATCAAAATCAGATTCGAAGGTAAATTCACGAAAATTTAATTCCATTTTTGGCAGCATCCCTCATGGCAAAAAACAAAAAAAAAGCAAAAAAGCCGGCCCCGCAGCAGATCCACGACCTCACCCGGGCCCAGTTGACTCAGGCGGCGGAAGCCTCCCTCCGGAACGGGGCGCCCAAGGCCGCCGTTGACATGCTCCGGTTCGCCGTCAAGAAGCATGGGCTCACGCCGGAACTGAAGCAGCGCCTGTTCCAGGCACTCCTCTCCCATGCGGGCCAGCTCCAGCGGCAAGGGCAGGCCCCGGAAGCCGAGGCCGCGGCGGAGCAGGCGGGCCTGATGGCGGAGGATGTCTCCTGGCTTGCCGAAGCAGACCTGCTGGCCTTTGTCTCCCTCTGTTCCGGGACGGGCGCCTTTGATACCTACAGCCGGTACGTCCGCTACCGACGGCGCGTTCCGGAAGCGGAGAGCCTGCTGGCAGGCCATCTCTTCCGGCATCGGCAGTGGGCGCTTGCCGACCGATTGGATTCCGCCGTTCCCCTGGCCCGGGAAGCCGACATTGTCCGGGAGGCCGTCGCCCTGATGGATGAAGGCGCCTGGGAAGACGCCCTGGAGGGCCTTCGCCCCCTGCCCCGGAAATCCTCTTTTGCGCCGGTCCGGCTGCTCTGCCGCGCCATGACGTCCTTTTACGCCGGAGACGACACCGACGCCGTCAAGGCCCTTTCCATGATTCCCGACCATTTCCCGCTCTCCGGGGTGACGGCCCGGCTGAGGGATGCGCTTTCGTCCACCGGGGGGCCGGAAACCCGGATGGACGCCGCCGCATCCCTCCCGGAGCTGTGGGAAGGCTCCCTGCTCCGCAAGGTGGACCTCCAGGACCTGATTCACAGCCTCGATCGCGGGAATATCGGGGAAAGCGCCAAAGCCGTGGGCAGGATGGCCCAATCCGCGTGCCCGGAGAACCCGGCGCCCCTCCGCGCCCTCCTCCTCCAGGCCGCCGGGGGGGCGGTCTTCGCCCAGAAGATCCCCCCGAACGCCTATCTGCGGATGGCGTCGACCCTCCTGCCGGAACCCCGGGCCGAAAGCCTGCATCTCCGAATGATGATGACCCTGGAGGCCTCCCCGGCGGATGCCGGAAGGTATCTCACGCGCCACCTGGCGGCGGATTTCCCCGACGCGGCGGAACGAAACATCGCCCATGCGAACGTCCTCCTCCATATCGTCCGGCAGCGCCATAAGCTCGGGTGGTGGGAGGGCACCCCGCTCGACGAGATCCCGGCCCGCTGCATGGATGTTCTGGGTCTGGGCCATCGGCCGTCGGCCGACATCCCCATTGAAATGGCGGTCAAGGCCCTGGTCCTGGATCCCGAAAACCGAGATGGGTACCTGCTTCTCGGGGAATTGCCCCGCCGCTCCAGAGAAGACCGGAAAAAGGTGGAAAGCGCGTTCCTGGCCATGATGGAAGGCTTCCCGGATGACCCATTCCCCTGTCTTACGCTAGCGTCGGTATACTACGAAAACCACGCGTTCCGGAAAGCCGAGAGCGTGCTGAGGGAGGCCATGCGACGAGCGCCCCATGACACCCGGGTGGTCGACAGGCATGCGGTCTCCCTCCTCATTGCCGCGGAGAAGAACATCCGGCGCGGCAAATTCCACCTGGCGTCCCCGGACATCGAGCGGGCCGGGATGCTGCCCAGCAAGGGAGCGGCCCCCTATGTCACCGCCAAGCGGACGCAGGTCACGCTCATGGACCCCCGGGCGCCCCGGGCCGTCCTGGAAACCGGCGGCCCACAGATGCGGCTTTTCGACGATGTATTCGATTTTGTCGCCTTTCTCGACGGGGAACTCAAGGCTCTGCCCCTCGTGGACCGGCTGCGGATGCTGTCGTTTCTCATTCCGGACCTCGAATACCAAGATTTTTCTCAAAAAAAACCGATCCTCAAATTCCTGATCCGTCGCTTGAAAGAAAATTTGGGTCAGGCAAAAAAACTGCCCTCCGCGGATATCGCCCGCCTTCTTTCTCCCCTGGGAAAGGATTATGCCGAGGTCTTCAGCGTCCTGAACCCGGCCCCGCTCCTGCTGAAACAGGACAAAAACCTCCTCGGCGCCATCACGGACGAGGAGATCACGGCAACCTACGATCTCATCATGGCCCGGGAGACCCTCACCCCCATCATAAAAGACATCCGGGTCCGGCTCAAACGCGCCGGCGCGAGGGAAAAGGTCATCCTGAATTTTTACCTGGCAGCCGTCCGACATATGTCGGGAGAGGTATACTCCTACGATCTTTTCCACGAGGTGCTGGATGAGGCCCGGGAACTCCCTTTGAGGGAGGCGCTGCGGGCCATCGCCCGCCGGCTGTCCCGCCATGCCACGGGGAATCTCCGCCAGGCCCTGGCCCATTTTTATTTCGGTCCCAAGCCCGGGGAGCACCCGTTTTTGCCGTTAGCGGATGAGGATGACGACGATTTCTTCTCATTTTTGGATGATGATGATGATGATGATGAATTCCTCGACCCCGGTAGCCATCCGCCGCTGGACCCGGCGTCGCTTTCGGGATTTCTGGAAAATATCGCATTGGATCCAGAGCCGGTCGTCGATATGTTCGAGCGCTTGATCGACAGCCTCGATCTTCGGGGCGAACCCGACCGGATCATCCGGATGGTGCGGAGCGAGTTTTTGCAGGCCCCTGGAATAAAGGGATTTTTCGATCAACTGGCCCGGCGGCTGGACCCGTCCCTGAAGGCGGTGAGCGGCATGAGCCGCGAGGCCAGGCTCTTCATCTACGGCACATCCCCCGGCAAGACACCCCGGAAGAGGAGGTAACCCATGCGGATCCCCCACCTGGTGTTAGGGATCTCCGACAACGCTGCCGATGCGGAAATCCGCAGCCGGTATCTGGAACTCGTGAAACAATACCCGCCGGAAACCGCTCCCGTCCGTTTTCAGCAGATTACCGAAGCCTATGAGGCCCTCCGGAATCGCCGAAAGCGAATCGAAACCACCCTGTTCGGAGATATGCCCGACACCGGCGATTTCGCCGGAAGGCTGACCCTGCTGGCGGATGCCGTTGAAGTCCGGCGCAGGCGGGCGGGCCTCAGGGAACTCTTCGAGATGGAAAAACGATGCTCGAAAAAATAAGACATACCCTGTTGAAGTGGGCCGGCCGGAGCACGGAAAAGACCGAGGCGGCAGATGACGCGCCCCCGCTCCCGGATGCCCCTCCTGAGGGAGGCAGCGGGCCGGCGGACCCTCGGGAGAACTGGAAGCGGGAGGCCCTGGACAATTTCGAGAGCTGGCTGGCGGACCTCCCGGACACCCCGCCGGCGGCTTCCGACACCGAGGTGGAGGCATGCGACCTGTACACCCTTCTCTCGGAGTTTTCGGCCCTGCGCCAGGAAATCCGCATGCAGAACCGCGAACAGCACCGGACCATGGGCGCACTGGAAGCGCTCTCCGCAGACATCCGCGCCGCCGTACGGGATGTCGACGGCATGCGGGGCGGCGCCCTTCAGGCCATCCAGGCCGTGGAGGGCCTTTCCCGGGAACTCAGGGCCTCCGTCGAAGAGATGCGCCGCCAGGTCGCGGAAGCTGTCCGGCGGGAAGCCGAAAAGCAGACCGTGCGCCCCTTTCTCGATATCCGGGACGCCCTGATCCGCGGCCGCCAGGCCTCGCGCGACATCGCAGGCAAACGGGGATTTTTCAGAAAACCGCCCAGGGAGATGGAGAGCGTCATCGAAGGCTACGACATGGCGCTCCGCCGCTTTGACCGGGCGCTCTTTGCCGTCGGCATCCATCCGGTGAATGCCGCGGGAAAACCCTTTGACCCGGCGACCATGCGGGCGGTTGAGACCTGCCGCCGGCCCGATATGGAAAAGGGGCAAGTGGCGGTGGAGACCCTGTGCGGTTTTGTCCGGGGCGGCGAGGTCATCCGAACGGCGGAAGTCATTGTCAATGAGTAGATCCACCCCCCTCACCCCATAAGGAGACAGGATTCATGGAACCCATCGTGGGCATCGATCTCGGGACCACCAATTCCGAGATTGCATATATCATCAATGATCGCGCCGAGGTGCTGAAGGATGGCGACGACGGCATCCTCCCCTCCTGCGTGGGGCTTACCGAAGACGGGAAAATCATCGTCGGCGCCGAGGCCAAAAACCAGGCGGTGATCGCACCCGATCGAACCGTTCTTTCCGTCAAACGGCTCATGGGCCGGGACGAGAAGATTGCCATGGGAGACGGCGTCTACCGGCCCCAGGAAATCTCCGCATTCATCCTGAAAGCCCTCAAATCCAGGGCGGAAAAGGTCCTCGGCCGCACCGTATCCAAAGCGGTGATCACGGTCCCGGCGTATTTCACCGACGCCCAGCGCCACGCGACCCGGGAAGCGGGAGAAATCGCCGGGCTGGAGGTGATCCGGATCATCAACGAGCCCACCGCGGCGGCGCTGGCCTACGAGAGCAACCAGTCGGAAACCCGGCGCGTCCTCGTCTTCGATCTGGGCGGCGGGACCTTCGACGTCTCCATCGTCAAGATCGAGGCGGGCATCGTCGAGGTCCTGTCCAGCACCGGGGACAACCATCTGGGCGGCGACGACTTCGACCAGAAGATCGTGGAACTCCTGCTTGAAGAATGTGAATCGGCGCTGGACATCGACGTAACCCATGACCGCGCCGCCATGGCCCGCCTGAGGCGGGCGGCCGAGGCGGCCAAGATCCTCCTCTCCAGCGAACCCTTCGCCATGATCGAGGAAGACCACATCGGCACAAAGGACGGACGGCCGGCCCACCTCTCCTACGAACTCTCCCGGGATCAATTCCAGGAGCTGATCGACGACGATCTGTCGAGGACCATGGAATCGGTCAGCCAGGCCCTGAGGGATGCCGACCTGCTGGCCTCCCACATCGACAAAATCATCCTTGTCGGCGGCTCCACGAGGATCCCTGCGGTCTCCGGGATGCTCGCGACCAAATTCGGCCGGATCCCCCACAGCGGCATCGATCCGGACCTGTGCGTGGCCGTGGGGGCGGCCATCCAGGCGGGGAGGGAGATGGGGCTGAAAAACACCGGCATCCTGCTGGACATCACGCCCTATACCTTTGGCACATCGGCCATCGGGGAGGTGGACGGGATCCCCACCCTGGACATGTTCGTCCCCATCATCCGCCGGAACACCAAGCTCCCGACCGCCAGAACGGAGGCCTTCTCCACCGTACAGGACAATCAGAAAGCAGCCGAAATCAAGGTTTACCAGGGAGAGAAGCCCCACGCCCTCGACAACATCCGGATCGGCACCTACATGTTCGACCTGACCCGGGCGCCCGCCGGAAGCGTCATCCTGCTCAACTACAGCCTCGACCTGAACGGCATCCTGAAGCTCGAGGCGGTGGAGAAGCACACCGGCAGGAAGATCCAGGCCGTCATCGAAAATGCCTTTTCGCAATATTCCGAGGAAACGCTCTCGGAATCCAGAAATCGGCTTGCGGAGATGTGGGATGATCCGGACGGGCCGGCCTTGGCTGAAACGGAAAAACCGGCGGACCGGAACACCGACCCCGGCCTGCCGGAGGCCCTCTCGGTCCTCCTGAAGCGGGCGGAGGCCAAATTGCCCGCTGCCCACGAGGAGGACCGGGAGGAGATCGCGAAGCTCATGAAAGAGCTCCGGGCCAGGGCGGCTGAAGCGGATACGGATGCCGTGAAGGCTTTGGCCGACGAACTGGAAGACCTCCTCTTCTACGTGGAGTAGACATGGATCGCTGCCCCGCCTGCAACGCCGACGTCCGCGAACGAACGGTGTGCCGCCGCTGCAAAACCGACCTCTCTGTGTTGACCGCCGTGGAAGAGCAGGCCGCCCGCCATGCGGAAGATGCGCGCTGCGCGTTCCGGTCCGGGGATTTCAGCCGGATGTTCCTCCACGCCAAACGGGCCTGTTCCCTCAGGTCCACCCGGGAATCCCGGCGTCTCCTCGCCGCCGCCGCCCTGCTGACCCGGCGGTATCGCACCGCGATCGGCCTGTGGCGGCCGCAGCGTCATTGATCCGCATGATTGACAATCGGAACCACAATATATACTTATGGCTGAAGCGCGTTCCACGATATGAACCAACCTCTTACCAATGGATTGACATGTGCCTTGCAATTCCTTCCCTGATTGTTGAAATCAACGGCGACATGGCCGTTATCGATGTGGACGGGGTCCGGCGGGAATGCAGTATTCTGATGCTGGAAAGCCCCAAGATCGGAGATTACGTCATCGTCCATGCCGGGTTCGCCCTCCATATCATTGATGAAGCGGACGCCATGGAATCCCTCCGGCTGCTCCGCGAGGCGGCGGCCATCATCGGCGGAGATGAACCGCCCCTCCCGGATTCGTCCGTTTGAGACCGGAGGCGGCGAGATGGATATCCTCAAGGACCCCGTCATTATCTGGTTTCTCATTGGACTGTTCTGTGTGATCGCCGAGTTTTTCGCCCCCGGGGTGATCATCGTTTTCTTCGGCGCCGGCGCCTGGGTCGTGGCGCTGCTCTGCCTGGGCAGCGAAATCAGTACAGCCCAGCAGATCACCGTTTTCACCGTCGTTTCCATCGGGGCCCTCGTGCTGCTCCGCAAGCGATTCAATCCCCCCGCGGACAGCGGCCCGGATATCGACGAGTTCATCGGCAGAACCGCTGTCGTTCTGGAGCCCATGCGACGGGGCCGGCCCGGCCGGGTGACCTTCAAGGGCGCCGCCTGGAAGGCCGAAACCACTTCCGACGAATGGCTGGAAACCGGCCGCAGCGTATCGATCGTCGCCAGGGAGAGCATCCTTCTTTTTGTCGAGTCCATCCCGGAACAGGAGAGCATGAGAAAATGAACACATTCACCTTTATCATGTCGGGAATCGCCCTTGTCGTCATCGTCGTATTTTTCAAAACCGTCCGCATCGTCCCGCAGCGTTCGGCCTTCATCATTGAACGCCTCGGAAAATACAGCCGCACCCTCGAAGCCGGATTCCACATTCTGATCCCTTTTCTCGACCGGATCGCCTACAAACGCTCCCAGAAAGAGGAGGCGGTGGACGTGCCGCAGCAGGTCTGCATCACCAAGGACAACGTCTCCATCGGGGTGGACGGCATCCTCTACCTCCAGGTGGTGGATGCCCAGAAATCGTGCTACGGCATCGAAAACTACAAGTACGCCGTCATGCAGATCGCCCAGACCACCATGCGGAGCGTCTTCGGCACCTTTGATCTCGACGACACCTTCGAGGCGCGGGATGTCATCAACCGGAGGGTGGTGGAGGCGGTGGACGAAGCCAGCGACCCGTGGGGCGTGAAGGTGACCCGGTATGAAATCAAGGACATCGCGCCGCCCCAGAGCATTATCGAGGCCATGGAGAAGCAGATGAAGGCCGAACGGGACAAGCGGGCCGAAATCGCCGAGTCCGAGGGAAAACGGCAGGCGGAGATCAACCGGGCCGAAGGGCGGCGGCAGGCCATGATCGCGGAATCGGAAGGTGAAAAACAGAAGCGGATCAACGAGGCCGAAGGGCGCGGCCAGGAGATCGAGCGGGTGGCGGAAGCCACAGCCCGGGGCATTGAAAAGATCGCCCAGGCCATTCAGGCCGAGGGCGGGCTTCAGGCGGTGAACCTGCGGATCGCCGAACAGTACATCCAGGAATTCGGAAAGCTCGCCCGGACCAACAACACCATGATCATTCCCTCGACCCTTTCGGACGTCGGCGGGTTCATCGCCGCCGCCAAGGGCGTCCTGGACGCCTTCGATTCGGCCGTGCCCGAGACGGGGCCTCCTCCGTCAAAGAAGGCGCCCCAGGGTACGCCCGGGGCCCGCTGGGACCTTCCCAGGCCCTGATATCCATGGCATCGCAACGGCTCTACATCAGCGGCATCGTCCAGGGGGTCGGGTTCCGGCCCTTTGTCTATCAGCTTGCCGGCCGGCACGATCTGAAGGGGGAGGTGGCCAACACCTCCTCGGGCGTCCGTATCCACGTGGAGGGAACGCCCGAAAACATCGCCCTGTTCCGCCGGGAGATCGAAGCGGCGCCTCCGCCCCTGGCGGTCATCACCGAGATCCGGACAGCGCCGGCGGCGCCCGCCGGCTTCAGGGATTTTTCCATTGTTCCCAGCACCGAGACCAGCCTCGCCCGTACCCTCATCTCCCCCGACACGGCGGTGTGCGACGACTGCCTCCGGGAGATGTTCGATCCGGACGACCGGCGGTATCGATACCCGTTCATCAACTGCACCAACTGCGGCCCCCGGTATACCATCATCGAAGACATTCCCTACGACCGGGCCAAAACCTCCATGGCCGCTTTCGCCATGTGCCCCGACTGCCGGGCCGAATACGACCATCCGGCGAACCGGCGCTTTCACGCCCAGCCCAACGCCTGCCCGGTGTGCGGCCCCCGGGCCGCGCTTCTAAACAACACGGGAGGCCCCATGGCCGTGGAAGATCCCATGGCCGCCGCCGCGGCACTGCTGAAGGACGGAAAAATCCTGGCCGTCAAGGGGCTGGGGGGGTTCCACCTTTCGGTGGATGCCGAAAACGAGGAAGCCGTGGCCCGGCTGCGGGGACGGAAGCGGCGCGAGGAAAAGCCCTTCGCGCTGATGGCCTCCGACCTGGACGCCGTCCGGAGGTTCGCCCGCATCCGCCCCGAGGAGACAGAGACCCTCTCTTCGCCCCGGCGGCCCATCGTGCTGATCGAAAAGGGAACCGGCCGCGGCCTTGCCCCCGGCGTCGCGCCGGGAAACCGGTATTTCGGGGTCATGCTGCCTTACACCCCGATCCATCACCTTCTGTTCGATACCGGGGCCGTCCGGTTTACGGCCCTGGTGATGACGAGCGGAAACATCAGCGACGAACCCATCGCCATCGACAACGAGGAGGCCCTGCATCGGCTTTCCGGCATCGCCGACGCCTTTCTGGTCCATGACAGGGATATCTACCTGAGAACCGATGACGCCATTGTGAGGCACGCCGCGGGCGGCCTCCGGCTCATCCGCCGCTCCCGGGGATATGCCCCGACGCCGGTTTTCCTCCACCGCCCCCTTCCGCAGGTTCTGGCCTGCGGGGCGAGCCTCAAAAACACCGTATGCCTCACCCGGGACAGCCACGCCTTTTTGAGCCAGCATATCGGCGACGTGGAGAATCTTGAGACCTATCGTTTTCTGGAGGTGACCGTCCGTCACCTCGAACGCATTCTGAACATCACCCCCGAGATCGTTGCCCATGACGCCCACCCCGACTACCTCAGCACGCGATATGCCCGGATGCGGGCGGAGGGGAAAAAAATCGCCGTTCAGCACCACCACGCCCACATTGCGGCGGGCATGGCGGAAAACGGGCTGGAGGGCCCGGTCATCGGGCTGGCCTTCGACGGGACGGGTTACGGCACCGACGACGCCGTCTGGGGCGGGGAGGTCCTGATCGCCGAATACCGGACGTTCCGGCGGGCCGCCCATCTCGCCTACACGCCCATGCCCGGGGGCGACGCAGCCGTGCGGGAGCCCTGGCGGATGGCCCTGGCCTATCTTCACGGGGCCTTCGGGGAGGGGCTCCGGGACCTGGGCCTGCCGATGCTCCAAAATCTGGATGAGACCCGCGTGCAGACCATCCTCGCCATGGTAAAGCAGGGCATCAACGCACCGCCCACCTCCAGCCTGGGGCGGCTCTTCGACGGCATGGCCGCCATTCTGGACATCCGCCGCACGGTCTCCTTCGAGGGGCAGGCGGCCATGGCCCTTGAAATGGCGGCCGATCCCGCCGAAGCCGGGCATTACGACTTTTCCTGGTCTTCCGGCGATATCCGGCAGATCCAGGTTTCCCCGATCGTTATGGGGGCTGTCCGGGACCGTCTTTCGGGCGTTTCCCCCGCGGTCATCAGCCGGAAATTTCACAACACCCTCATCCGCCTCTTCACCCGGTTGTGCAGCGAGATCCGGCGCGACACCGGACTGCCCCGGGTGGTCATGAGCGGGGGCGCCTTCCAGAACGGCATCCTGCTGGACGGGCTGACCCGGGCGCTCACCCGCGAAGGATTTGCGGTCTTCAGCCATTCCCGCGTCCCCACCAATGACGGCGGACTCTCCCTGGGCCAGGCCATGGTCGCCGCGGCCCTGGCCTGACGTCGACAATTATCCCAAAAGGAACACCATGATCCTGTTCAAAAAAGTCAACAAATGGTTCGGCAAGCTCCATGTGCTCAAGGATATCGATTTTCATGTGAACGCCGGCGAGGTCGCGGTCATCTGCGGTCCCAGCGGGTCCGGAAAGAGCACCCTCATCCGATGCGTCAACAAGCTGGAAAAGATCAAGTCCGGCGAGATCATCGTGGACGACCTGCCGGTTCACGACAAGCTCACCGACATCACCCGGCTTCGGGCGGAGATCGGGTTCGTGTTTCAGCAGTTCAACCTCTACCCCCACATGACGGTCCTGGAAAATGTCACCATCGCCCCCATCAAGGTGAAAAACGTGGCCAGAAAAGAGGCCGAGGCCATGGCGCTCGATCTGCTGGAAAAGGTGGGCATTCCCGACAAGGCGACCGCCTACCCTTCCCAGCTCTCGGGCGGGCAGCAGCAGCGGGTGGCCATTGCCCGGGGGCTGGCCATGCAGCCGAAGATCATGCTCTTTGACGAGCCCACGTCTGCCCTGGACCCTGAAATGATCAACGAGGTTTTGGATGTCATGCGGAAGCTGGCCGGGGAGGGGATGACCATGGCCGTGGTGACCCACGAAATGGGGTTTGCCCGCGAGGTCGCCAGCAAGGTGGTCTTCATGGATGACGGCAGGATTATTGAAACCGGAACGCCCACGGCATTCTTCACCGCGCCGGAGAATGAGCGGACCCGGTCATTCCTCAGTAAGATCCTCAAACATTAGGACGGAAACCGCTTCCCCTGGAAGCGGCCGGATTCCGCCAGAGACTCCCGGATGCGGGTCAGGGTCGTCCGTTCCAGCGCCCACAGGGGCGCCGCAAGCTCCTCCGGATGAGGGTCGCCGGTCAGGCGCTGAATGACCATCTCTTTCGGAAGATATTCCAGGAACTCACAGACCCGATCCACATATTCGGATTGCGAGAGGCATTGAAACGCCCCCTCCCGATAGAGCCGATCCAGGGCCGTGCCCCTCACCACGTAGAGCAGGTGGAGCTTGATGCCGTCAATCCCCATCTCCGCCACCGCCCGGGCCGTCTCCATCATGTGGCCGCGCGTCTCGCCCGGAAGCCCCAGGATGACATGGGCGCAGATCCGGATCCCCCGCCCCCGGGTCGCATCGACGGCCCGTCTGAAGCAGGCGGCATCGTGTCCCCGATGGATCCGCCGGAGGGTCTCGTCGTGGATGGACTGGAGGCCGTACTCCACCCAGATCATGGCATGCTCCGCATAGGCCTGAAGGAGTTCCAGCACGGGCTCGTCCACGCAGTCCGGGCGTGTACCCACACTCAGGCCGACGATGCCGTCGACGGCCGCAAGGGCCTCGTCGTACATCCCGCGAAGCGTGTCCAAGGGGGCATAGGTGTTGGAAAAAGACTGGAAATAGACGAGAAACTTCCGGGCCTTGTACCGCCTGGCAATGACGTGGCGGCTGTTTCGGATCTGCCGGGTGATGGACAGCCCCCGGGCATGCCCGCCGGTCCCCGATCCCCGGGCGTTGCAGTAGATGCAACCACCCCGCCCCGCCCTGCCGTCGCGGTTGGGGCAGGTCAGGCCCGCATCCACGGTGATTTTCTGCACGCGTTCACCGAATTGTTCCCTCAGCCAGGTGTTGAAATCCCTGTATGGCAACGGCTTCATATTCTTCCATAAAAAAGGGAGGCCGCAGCCTCCCCCTTTTCACCACGTCGACGTTTCCGTCGTGTGCAGTGCGCTATTTTCTTCCGGTATATTCCGCATAGGCCATGGCCGCCGTCCGGTATATGATGTGGGCGAACTTGGAGAACGGGAGGCACATGAAGAACACCCAGATGCAGAGCAGGTGGATGAAATAGATGAGATAAGAGGCGCCGGCGGCGCCGCCCAGACGGGTCATCTGGGTCAGCATGCCCGTAACGCCCAGGGCCAGGGCCAAACCGATGATGAACCAATCTTTATAGCCGGATGCCTGATCCTTTTTGGCCAGGCGGTCTTTGATCATCAATACCGCGCCGATGATCAGCGCCACGCCGGCGATGTTGGCAAGCCATTTCACCGGGTTGAACTGCGAATACGGCCCATGGATGCCGAAGCCGTAGAGGACGACGAAGAAGATGTTCGTGACGATGAAGAGCCCGAGGAACCCGAAGAGGACCATCATGTGGGAGGTGGCCCGCTCGGTATTCTCGCCGCACTCGGAAAATTTCTGGTGTTTGAAAATCCCGGGGATGACCTGGATCAGGGCTTCCACAAAGCCTTTGGGGTCGATCTTCCGGATGTCGGTTTTACCGCTGGCGAGCGCATCCTGATGGATGTCCGCAATAAACCGCTTGAGCCCCAGGGCAAAGATACCGATGGACGCAAAGAAGGTCGGGATCATGATGATGTCGACCAGTGTGGTGTGGATGAACTTGGCGTGTTCGATCTTGTCTCCGCCCGGCGTGAGATCCAGAAAATTGAAGCCCAGGATATTGAAGATCATGCCGACGACAATGAAGAGAACGGCGGGGATCGCCAGGAGCACCGGCAGTTTCTTGGGATCGCTGAACAACTCGGCCAGTTTTTTGGGCTGGGCGTATTCCTGAATGGCATAGGCCCGGACGGCGGCCAGAACATCCCCGGGCTTGGCGCCCCTGGGGCACAGGGTCGAACAGTCGCCGCAGTTATGGCACAGCCAGATATCCGCATTGCCGACAAGTTTGTCTTTCAGCCCCCAGGAGGCCGCGATCATCTCCTTGCGGGGGAAGGGTCTGTTATCCGGCGAAATCGGACAGGCCACGGCACAGGTCGCACACTGATAACACTTTTTGAGGTCTTCTCCACCAAGCCCGATGACCTCGTTGATAAATCCGACGTCGGGCTCCACCACATATCTATCCGTCATCTTTGTTCCTCCTGATCTGGTAAGCGTGAAAAGCCGATGGAAGAATACCCTTCCCCCATCAACTTTTCACATGCTGTTTTTGCCTGTTTAGAAACCCTTGAAGGGGTTCGGACCCAGGGCTTCGATGGATTCCACGAAGCCGTTGATGATCTCCGGAACCTTGTCGTATTCATCGATCGCGATCTCGAACTGGGCGACCCGCTCCTCTTCGAGGGCCAGGCTTGTCAGGGCGTCGCCGATCTTCTTCATCCGGATCTGGGCCAGTTCGCTGCCTTTGACAAAATGGCACTGGTAGTCATCCCCGTGTTTGCATCCCATGATGAAAACCCCGTCCATGCCCTGGGAGAGCGCGTCCTTGATCCAGATGACGTTGACGGAACCGAGGCAGCGCACCGGAATCAGTCGGACGTCGGCGGAGTAGGAAAGGCCGTTGAGGGCCGCAATATCCAGTGCCGGGAGGGCGTCGTTTTCGCAGACCAAGCCTAGGACTCGGAAGGGCGGCGAGGGGTAGTCGTCTTCGGAGGGCACCTTGACCGCCTTGACCATGGAGCCGATGCTGTCGATGTTGTAATCGGCAAAACCGATGATGCGCTCGGGGCAGGCCCCCATGCAGGTTCCGCATCGGCGGCACCGTGCGGGATTGGGCTTGGGCGTGCCCTTGGCGTCATCGTCCAGGGCGCCGAAGGGGCATTCCTCGGTGCAGCGCTTGCACTGGGTGCATCTCTGGAAGAAGAAGTCCGGGAAGGTCATGTCGCCGGAGCGGGGATGGACCGACACGCCGCGGTTGGTGGACCGGATGCACTGGATGGCCTTGAGGGCGGCACCGGTGGCGTCTTCCATGGACTCTTCCATCGTCATGCTACGCCGGACGGCGCCGGCTGCGTAAATGCCGGTCCGCTGGGTTTCATAGGGGAAGCAGATGAAGTTGGAGTCGGAATAGCCGTTGAAAAGACCGATATCACGGAACGCGGGCCCCTGCCGGTAGGCGAGGTTGACGACCGGATCATCGGCCGTGGCCGGCACCATGCCGGTCCCCAGAACGACCATGTCGGCTTTGACCCGGATCTGCTGGCCCAGGAGGGTGTTGTCGGCATCGACGAACATGCCGTCGCCGTTCTTGGAGACCTGGGTAACCTCACCCTTGGTGAGGAAGATGCCCGGGTCCTGCTGCATGCTTTTGTAGAAATTTTCGTTGAGGCCGGGGGTCCGCATGTGCTGATAGAAGATATAGGCCTTTCCGTCATCATAATCCTCGCGGACATACTTGGCCTGCTTGAGCGATACCATGCTGGTCACGGCGCCGGCATAGGAAAAATCGGCATCCCCCGCCTCGCCGCCGGGGCTCTGGATGAAGACGACCGATTTGGCCGCCTTGCCGTCCGATGGGCGTTTGATGGGGCCTGCGGCCGCGATTTCCTCGAAGGCCGCATTGGTGACCACATCGGGCAGATCCCCGTACCCGAGGTTGGCGAACTCCCCGGCTTCGGGTTTGTAGGGGCGCCATCCGGCGGCCAGAACCACGGCGCCGAATTTCTCGCCGTTGGGATCAAAGGTCAGGATGTCCACCTTGCCCTTGTTGTATTCCATGTAAAGCTCATGGATCTTTTCGGCGTCGAGTTCCTTTCCGCTCGCATCGATCTTCATCTCTTCGGGAAGGGGAAATGGCACGTCAAATTCGATCTTATCGCCCGGTTTCTTGAGGGTCACGGTGAAATCGCCCGGTTCGCCGGCGATTCGAGCCACGACGGTGTTGGTTTTCACCGTAATTTTGGGAAACTTTTCGAGTTCGTCGATCTTGCCATGAAGGATGGGCGGGATGAGGCTGTCGTAGGGGTCACCGATGGGCGTCTGTTTCCGGACCTTGGCGGCGTATCCGCCGAGGTAGGATTCTTTTTCGACGATGGTGACCTCATAGCCGGCCTTGGCAGCGTCGACGGCGGCGGAGATGCCGGTGATGCCCCCGCCGATCACCAGAATCCGGTCGCTGAAGTTCTCCTGCTTGTAGGGTTCGGGCAGTTTGACTTTTTCGACCCGGATCATGCCCATCCGGATATAATCCTCAGCCATCATCTGGACGCGGTCAAAATTGGATTCGTCTTCCTTTTCTTCCTCGGTCAGGGCCGGAAACTTGTCTCTGGGGTGGGACCACACGACCCCTTCCCTCAGATTCACCCGGTCGACGATGCAGCCGTCGAACCGAAAGGTATCGAAATTGACGCGACGGGAGCATGCCGCCAGGACCAGGGTGTTGGTCCCGGAGGCGATCTCCTTCTTCAGCAGATCAACGCCCTCTTTGCCGCAGAAGCAGGGGTGGGTCTTTACCGGCACGCCTTCATCTTCAGGGACAGCACATAGCGCTTTAACATCCAGGGCTTCACCGATTCCACAACCTGTGCAGATATATACACCGTACTTTTTATCCATGGATATCCTCCTGAGTTCAGTCGTCAGTTATCAGTTGTCAGTTATCTATGAGTTAGGACTGATCCCTGATCCCTGTTCGCTGATCACTGTTACCTGTTCACCAGGGTTTGAATCGCTTTCAGTGCCATGCCGGTGGCATGCTGATTGGCCGATGTCACGTCAAAGGGTTTGGCGGCGCATCCGGTGCCAAACATTCCGCCTTTTTCAAAGTCGTTGATGATGAAGCCGTCTGAATTGAATTTCAACTCGGCGGGCAGTTTGACGTTGGCTGCCGTCGGCTGCATGCCGGTCGCCAGGACGACCATATCGACGGTCTGACGGATCTTCTCACCGGTAAGGGCATTCTCCGCGACGACGGTGATATTCTTGGTGTCCGGATCCTCGCTGACCTCGGCGACTTTTCCCTTGATGAAGACGACGTTTGGATCCGCCTTGACCATTTGGTAGAATTTCTCATACCGCTGGCCCGGAGAGCGGATATCGATATAAAAGACGTAGATCTTGGCGTCGGGATACAGGGCGCGGACATAGGTCGCCTGCTTCAGGGAAGCCATGCAGCAAATATACGAACAATAGGGAAGGTGATTTTCGTCCCGGGATCCCGCGCACTGAACAAACGCGATGGTCTCGGGCGCCTTGTCGTCGGAGGGTCTGAGGATTTTACCCTGGGTGGGACCGTTGGGGGCCGCCAGGCGCTCCATCATCATGTTGGTGACGATGTTCTGGTACCGGCCGAACCCCAGGTTGTCGATCCGGTTGGCATCGTAGGGCTCCCAGCCGGTGGCCCATACAAGGGAGCCGACGCTGAGGGAGACGGTCTTCGTCTCCATATCCAGCTCGACCGCGTCGTACTTGCACGCCGCCTTGACCTTCTTGGCGTCTTCGGTGCCTATGATTCTCGAAGAGATGACATACCTTGACGGGAAGGCCATCTCGTGGGGCAGATAGGCGCCCTTGATCCGGTCCATTCCGAAATTGAAGTCGTTGGGGACCTCTGTCTCGCAGACCTTCGCGCATTCGCCGCAGCAGGTGCAGTTGCTGTTGACGTACCGGGGGCTCAGCTTCACATCGACCGAATAATTTCCCGGTGCTCCGTTGACCTTCTCCACCTCGGCCAAGGTAAACACCTTGATGTTCGGATTGTCCTTGATCCGCCTGAAGTTGATCTCAAGTCCGCAGGTAGGGGGACACAGCTTGGGAAAATACTGGTTCAACTGCGAGACCCGGCCGCCCAGATATGGGTTCTTCTCGATGATGAATACCTCATACCCCACCTCGGCAGCTTCGAGGGCCGTAGTTAACCCACTGATCCCACCGCCAACAACCATAATGCTTCCGCTACCAGGGGCTTGTTTGTCTACCGTCATGCTATCCCTCCGTGCATCATAATGTTTGTGTGATTATAGCAAGGTTGCACATGTGTTTTTTCCTAATCGTTTTTCCATTGTAAATGGTGGATGTCATAAACTCTCAGAAAACGCTTTCGAAGCCCTCCGCCCTGTTTTCGCAGAGCGAAGACCGGCCAAAACCATTTTCTGAAAGCCTATAGCGCCCTGTGTCGGCGGCGTTCGCGGCCTGTTTCGAGGCTCCGATTTCGTCCCATCACAGTAACGATGCCGCATCTTAATAAAAACCTCCGGGCATTCGAAAACACCCGGAGGTTATGGTTCAGTCTTTAGTGGATTTCGGAACTCCTAATCATTCCGGTCTCCGCTTCAATTAATCGGGGATGATCTTGATGTATTCTTTCTTGAAGATATCCCATTTCTTGTTGGCCGGATCGTACTTCGAGTTGACGAAGCAGAACCAGTTCGCGTCATCCTGACCCGGGTAGTCGGCCTGATAGTAGAAGCCGGGGTAGCGGGTCTCTTTACGGAACTGGATGTGACGCAGATGAGACTCGACGGTCCAGATGCGGTGCTCGATCTCCCATGCTCTCATCAGCTCGTGGAGGTCGCCGGCAGCCAGTTTCTCGCAGTCTTCGCGCATGGTCGCCAGCAGATCCATGACGACTTCCAGCATCTTGCTGGAGGTCTGGTAGTATGTCGACGTGCCGGCGCCGTACTCATGGGTTGCCTTCATCAGGCGATACATCATTCCGTTGGGTTTGATGTACGCGGGGTTGATGTCGATCGCAGTGGTGTAGTTGCAGTTATCCAGGAAGGTGCGGACCGGTTTGTAGACCAGGTCGACCAACTCCGCATTGGTCTGCTTCAAGGTCGGTTTGAAGTCGGCGTTGTCGCGCACGAATCTGGCCATGGACTTGGCGACCATACGACCCTCGGCGTGGGAGCCGGAGGAGAACTTGTGGCCGGAGCAGCCGACGCCGTCACCGGAGGAGAAGAGACCGTTGACCGTGGTCATGCGGTTATAGATTTTGCCTTTGTATTTGATCTTGTAGGCTTCCGGAACCCAGTCGAAATCGGGGCCGGAGCACCACAGGCCGCAGCAGCCGGAGTGGGAACCCAGCAGGTAAGGCTCGGTGGGCATAACCTCGGAGTTTTTCTTTTCCGGCTCGCAGTTCTGGGCACACCAAAGGTTGGCCTGGCCGCAGGTCATGTCAAGGAAGTCTTCCCAAGCTTCGGACTCGAGGTGCTTGAGTTCTTTCTTGTCCATGGTTTTTCCGAGCGTTGCCAGGGCGGTCACGGTGTCCATGATGATCGGGCCGCGGCCTTCTTTCATCTCGAACAGCATCAGGTGGTTACGCAGACAGGTCGGGGTGATGGCGGCGGTTCCGTAAGGAGCGTATTTTTCCAGTTCGGCCTTGGCGGCGGCACCGCCGGCGAAGGCTTCGCCCAGACCGTTAAGGGTTTTGGCCTTGAACAGAAGGAACCATGCGCCGACCGGGCCGTATCCGTCTTTAAAGCGGGCCGGGGTGAAACGGTTTTCCATCATGGACAGTTCGGCGCCGACCTTCATACACATGGTGTAGGTGGAACCGGCGTTCCATACGGGGTACCAGGCGCGGCCCTTGCCCTCGCCGACCGAACGGGGCTGGTAAATGTTTACCGCGCCGCCGCAGGCGACCATCATGGTGTTGCATTTGATGATGTAGACCTTGTTCTCGCGGACGGAGAAGCCGACGGCGCCGGCGATGCGGTTGGGCTCATTGGCGTCCAGCAGCAGTTCGACGATGAAGCAGCGCTCGAGGATATTGTCGTCACCCAGAGCTTTTTTGGCGGCTTCCGCAACGACTCTCTTGTAGGATTCGCCGTTGATCATGATCTGCCATTTACCGGTGCGGACCGGGGTGGCGCCGGCTTTCAGGGATCCCATCTTGAGACCCTTTTTGCCGTCCAGGTTTTTCCCGTCTTCGGTTTTCTTCCAGATGGGCAGGCCCCATTCCTCGAACAGGTGCACGGAGTCATCGACATGGCAGCCCAGGTCGAAGATAAGGTCTTCGCGGACCAGACCCATCAAGTCGTTGCGGACCATCCGGACGTAGTCGTCGGGGGAGTTCGTGCCGACATAAGTATTGATGGCGGAAAGGCCCTGCGCTACCGCGCCGCTTCTCTCCATGGCGGCTTTGTCGCAGAGAAGGACCTTCTTGTCGGCGGCCCATTTCTTGATCTCGAAGGCAGTGCCGCAAGCAGCCATGCCGCCGCCTACGATCAGGATGTCAACTTCACGCTCATCAACTTCAGGATCCCTAACGGCTTTAAGTTCACCCACGGGTTTGTTCGGTAATGCCATACTCCATACCTCCTTAAGGTAATATCAACTTGTTATTTTTTTCAGCTTCCGATTGTTGTTTCATTCCCGGGCATCGTGATGCAGCATCACATGCTAAGCGGTGGCAATCGGTCTCTTCAATGTGTAGCCGTCTGCCTCTTCCGTGGAGAGCAATTCGCTGTCAAGGTCTTTGCCCTTCAGACTGTCGTAAGCATTGGCCGCGCCCTCAGGAGTGGTACGGATGGGGAACTTAAAGCGTTTGATAAGCCCATTTCTGAACTTACAGGTCCACATGACGTCTTCGGTACCCATCATCGGCATAATGGAGCTTCCCAGGGGCACGAAATCCGCATAACCTCTGACCTCGATGGCCTGGGTCGGGCAGATCTTTACACAAGAAAAGCATTCCCAGCACTGATCGGGCTCCTGATTGTAGGCTTTCATTGCATTGGGATCGAGCACCATCAGGTCGTTGGGGCAGATGTACATACACGCGGTCTTATCTCCACCCTTGCAGCCGTCACATTTTTCCTGAATTACAAAACTTGGCATTTACAATACCTCCTACAGTTATCGTTTGGTGATAGTAAAGGTCTAACAACCTAAATCAATTGAATGGCAACTTAAGCTGTCTGCACCTCCCTTCCTACCTGTGGCCAAACATTTTGGCCAATTCTCAAAAACACTGACTCATATTAGTTTTTGCCGCCTATCAGATCCCAAATTGGACAACTATGCTAGATTTCAGGCTCTGTAAACAGTTTTCTTTTCGCGCTGCTGTTTTTGTGGCCAACCCCGCAACCAGCCGGGTTTCAAGCCGCGTTTGCCGGAACCTCATGCAAACGTTTTTACTATGAATTTTCCTCAAATCCGTCACAGGATCCAAAAAAAATCCCATTTACCAAGGCAAATCAACTACCATCCTTTATGGGGCTTGTCAACCTCTTTTGATGGGACGCTTTTGAAACACATTGATATGAAATCACCGCATTGGAGGGCTCTCCCGAAACGATTTTCGGTTGACAAACCACCCCAACCCGATCATCTTCTGACCGTTTCATGGTGACGCCGCACGCTGCCGACAATCGTGTTTTTCAATGAAGGGATTATGGTATGGAAAATGAACTGACGCCGCTGTCTCCGGATGATGTTTTCACCTTTTCCTGCACGCCCGCGGTGGCGTGCTTCAATGAATGCTGCCGGAACCTCAACCAGTTCCTGACCCCCTATGACATCCTGCGGCTCAAAAACCACCTGGGTCTTTCGTCGTCCGTTTTCCTAGAACGGCATACCGTGACCCACATCGGGCCCGAAACCGGGCTGCCGGTCGTCGTCCTGCGGCAGGATCCCGCATCGGGAATGACATGCCCCTTCGTCAGCGACCGGGGGTGCATCGTCTACGAAGCCCGACCGTCATCGTGCCGCGCCTATCCCCTGGCACGCCTTGCGTCCCGCTGCCGGGAAACCGGCAAGGTGACCGAGCACTATGCGCTCATGCGCGAACCCCACTGCCGGGGCTTCCGGGAAGAAAAGCGCCAGACCGTGCGCCAGTGGATTGAGGACCAGGGCCTTTCCGCCTGCAACGAGATGAACGATCTTCTGATGGAGATCATCGGCCTCAAGTCGCGGCTTCACCCCCAGCCCCTGGACATCCGTGAACGGCATATTTTTCACCTGGCCTGCTATGATCTGGACGCCTTCCGGAAGCAGGTGTTCGAAAAGGATCTCCTCAAAGAGATGGCCCCGGACCCCGAGCTCCTCCTGGCTGCCGAAAACGACGACACGGTCCTTCTCCGCCTGGCGATGGCCTGGCTGAAACAGACCCTCTTCGGAAAGCCGGAGGGCGGGGAGCCATGACCCTGGCCGGGAAGGCGGCCCTGGTGCTCGGGGCCGTCAAGGGCATCGGCAAGGGGGTGGGGCTTGCGCTGGCCGAATCCGGCGTGAGGACAGCCCTCACCTATTGCGACTGGGAAGAAAGCCTCGCGGCCATGCGCCGGGATTTCGCCGCGTCCGGAACAGACCATCTGATCCTCCGCGCGAATCTGCTTGAAACCGATTCTATCGCCAGGTTGGTCGAAAAGGTCGTGGCCCGTTTCGGGCGGCTCGATATCCTCATCAACAACATCGAGCGGGGCGGGTGGCCGATCGTCCACGGGGCCTACACCCGGGGCCAGTGGGACCTGGAAATGGAGACCACCCTCCGTGCCAAGCAATGGGTCTTCACCGCCGCCCTCCCCCACCTCAAGGCCTCGGGCGACGGCGTCGTCATCAACATCTCGTCCATCGCGGGCATCGTCGGCCGGTGCGGTCCGGCCGCCTATCTCTTCAACGAGGGGTATTCGGCCGCGAACCGGGGCATCTCCCTGCTGACGGAAACCTGGGCGCGGCTGGGCGCCCCCGAGGTCCGGGTCAACGAAATCATGCTGGGGATCTTCGATACCCGCCACGCCCGGGAAACCCGGGGCTGGGGCCTGCTCACCCATGCCCAGAGGCAGGCCATCATCGACCACACGCTCATGGGGCGGACGGGCGCCGTCGATGACGTGGCCAAGGCCGTGCGCTTCATCATCCGGGACGCCCCTTTCATGACCGGCAGCGTTCTCCGCATCGACGGCGGCTATGTGCTGGGCGGGGAAAAGGTCGCGCCCATGCCGCCGGGCGTGGTGTGACCGCGCGGAAGCGTCCCGGCGCCGCGCCCCCTATTTCGGCCGGAACCGGGTCGGGGGGACCCCCCACAGGTAGAACGAGATCCATTCAAAGCCCAGCTTCAGAAGCTCCTTGTCGTCTCTTCTGCATTTCCGCTGGAGGTCGGGCCTCACCTTGTAACGTTTCAGGAAACTGCTCTTGAAGACGAACTCCCGGAACGGATCGATGTTGTACGCCGCCATGAAGGCCATCTTCGCTTTTGCGCCCCCCGGGCCCTCGCTTCCCCAGGGATTATCCTGAAACAGGCGCCTCACCCCGGCCCAGGCCAGGGTCATCTCATTGTGCATGGCGGCGTCCTGGTCGTCGGCCCAGGAGTCGACGGTCCAGGTCTGGTCTTCGTGACGGCCCAGGCAGAACTCCGGCGGCCTGAACAGGTGGATCGTCTCGCTTTTGCCGGTCCCGGCATCGAACAGGACGCCCTGCTCCACGGGAAAGGTCCGGCAGGTATCCGGACGGTCCGGGTAGACCGAACAGCCCCCGTCGGTCAGGAACGGGCAGGTTCTCGCCTCGTTGTCCGCCATGCGGAGGAGGACCTCGGGGAAATGGCTTCCGGGCCGGAGGACCACGTCCACGTGAGCCTCCAGGAAGCGGTCCGAGGAGATGCCCAGGTTGTTCCTGAGCCGGACCACGTCGTAGGGGTAGAGGAAAAGGTTGAGATTCCGGCAGCAGAGGTTGAAACACCCGACCCCGGGATGGCAGGCAAAGGAGAACCGGTCCCCTTTTTCAAGGCGCCTTCCGGGGATGTCTTTCAGGGATTCCCAATCGAGGTGCTTCATCAGGGCATCTCCTCAAACGTCACGATCATCTCCGAGACGGTCCGTTTCAGCCTGGATGCGATCCCCGCGGTCTGCTTCAGCTCGTTTTCGAGGAGCGCCATCTCACGGTAAAAGGGCGTCCGGTCAAACGGATGGTAGCCCCGGCCCGCCGTCTGCCGGGTGAAGGCCTCGCATCCCGGGCCCCGGGTTGCGGGGCGTCCGGGCAGGCGAAGCTCGTGGGCGATGCCGTGCAGGCGGCAGATCATGGGGCGGAAGGCATAGAGCCGGCATCGGCCGCCCTCGTTAACGGGGCACATCACCCGGACGAGGGCCTGCTCTTTGTCGGCCGCGGCCGCATCCCGCCGGGCCGCCTCCGCCCGGGTCCGCATCCCCTCCCGGTCCTCCGAAGAGAGCGCGCGGAACCCCTCTTCGAGAAAGCGGTATTCCAGGTGGGTATGGTGGTAAAATCGGGTCAGGCAGCAGTTGTCGGTGCAGCCGTCGCAATGAAACCCGTAGTGATCCGCCGCCGCCCGGTAGGCGGCGTCCATGTCGGCATAGAGGGTTTTCAGGCGTTCGAGGAACGGGGCTGCGATCTCCATCATCCGGTGCATTGGGATCTCCTCCGCCCTTCAGACGAGGGGGGTGGGAAAGAATAATCGGGAATAGAGGTTCATGGCATACCGGTCGGTCATGCTGGCGATGAAATCACAGACCAGGCGTTCGTAGGGATGGCCGCTGTTCAACAGGTTCTGCATCTCCATGCTGACCAGCTCCCGCTCGATCTGGGAGGGGTTTTCCAGGAAGTAGGTAAAGAGCTCGGAAAGGATCTTCTTGGCCTTCATGAATTCTTTGTGGACCTGGTGGGATCGATAGACATTGTCATAGAGGAACTGGCGGAGCTGCCCCATGGCTTCCTCCATCTCATCACTGGTGTCTAAAACCATTCGGCCGTTTTCCCCCCGGCTGGAATAGATCAGGTCCCGCATCATGGCCGTGGCCCTTTCGGAATGGGTCCTTCCCAAAACCTTCACGCAGAAATCCGGCACCTGGCTTTCATGGATGACCCGGCTCCGGACCGCATCCTCGAGATCGTGGTTGAGATAGGCCATGATATCCGCGAACCGGACGATCTGGCCTTCCACGGTGCAGGGATTCTCCTCCGGGTCGTCCGGGAGGATCTTGCCGTAGCCCTTGGCGTGCTTGAGGATGCCGTCGCGCACCTCATAGGTGAGATTGAGCCCCCGCCCCTGGTTTTCCAGGACGTCCACCACGCGAAGGCTCTGTTCGTTGTGGGCGAAGCTGTAGGAAAAGATTTCCTTGAGAGCCATTTCTCCGCCGTGACCGAACGGGGTGTGGCCCAGATCGTGCCCCAGGGCGATGGCCTCGGCCAGGTCCTCGTTCAGGTACATGGCGCGGGCGATGGTCCTGGCGATGTGGGCCACCTCGAGGGTATGGGTCAGGCGGGTCCGGTACTGGTCCCCCAGGGGCGACAGAAATACCTGGGTCTTGTACTTCATGCGCCTGAAGGCGTTGCTGAAGACGATCCGGTCGCGATCCATCTGAAAGGCCGTGCGGATCTCCCGCAGAGGCTCCGGCCGGACGCGCCCCCTGGAACTGGAACTGAGGCACCCGTAGGGAGACATGAAACGCCGTTCCCGTTCCTCAAAATCCTCGCGAATAGACATTGTTGACTCAACCCATGATTGTCTCAAAAAAAGGTTTTATTTTATTCTTATCCATATTAAATTGTAAAGAAAAATTTGGACATGGAGGCAATGATGACGGGACACCATCTTATCCTCGGCGAACTGACCGACGCGATTTCGGGAGAGTTGTTGGAAGACAGCCATGACGAGCGGTACCGTCAGAAGATCGCACGCATTCTGCTTTCGGACAAAGGATTTGCCAAGGCCGAGATCACCCCCCGAATCCCGCTTACGGTCGCCGCCGGAAACCTGCGGGGGCGGATCCGGGTCGACTTCCTGGTGGCCGTTGGCGGAAGGAGCGCCATGATGGTCAAGTACGGTCCCGGGTCCCTCATCACCCGCCACCGGCCGGCCCTGGCCATGTCGAGGCTGCTTGCCGCTTATCAGATCCCGGTGGTGGTCGTCACCAACGGCCTTGACGCGGACGTCCTCGACGGGTCCTCCGGACGCCTTTCGGGCAGGGGCTTCATCGCCCTCCCCGACCGGTTCGCCCTCGCGGAGATCGTGGGCCGGGCCTCGTTCGACCCGATATCGCCCCGGAGGGCCGAGATGGAAGCCCGGATCGTCTACTGCTATGAAATCGACGGAAGCTGCCCCTGTGAAACCGATATCTGTCGGTTGGGAGAGGCGGAAGGCTGAAGGCGGAAGGAACGCTCATGGATTTCGATTATTTTATGGGGAAGGCTCTTCTGCAGGCCCGCGAGGCCTTGGACCGGGGGGAGTTTCCCGTGGGGTGCGTCATCGTCCGGGGAGGGGAGGTCATCGCGACCGGCGTCCGGCGGGGCACGGCAGGGGGGGCCGTCAACGAGACCGATCATGCGGAAATGATTGCCCTTCGCCGCCTGGACGAACTCGGCCCCCATGTGGCAAGGGGCGAACTCGCCCTTTTCTGCACCATGGAACCCTGCCTGATGTGCTTCGGCGCCATCCTCATCGCAGGCATCGGCACCGTGGTCTGGGCCTATGAAGACGCCATGGGGGGCGGCACTGCGTGCGACCGCTCGGTCCTGCCCCCGCTTTACCGCGACCGCCGGATCACCATCGTCCCCCGGGTCCTGCGAGAAGAAAGCCTCGCGCTCTTCAAGGCCTTTTTCCAAAACCCGGAAAACGACTACTGCGCGGGGACCTTCCTGGCGGAATACACCCTCGCGCAGGAAACAACAGACTGAAGGCGATAGGCGATGGGCGATAGGCTGAAGGTTGGTCCCTGCGATTTTTCTCGTTCTCGGCCCAACTCCTTCAGCCTTTGGCCTTCCGCCTATTCCCGGATGCGCGCCTTCAGCTCGCGGATCAGGGCCGAGCAGACCTGGCCCGCGTCGGCCACTACCGCGACATCCGCCATCTTCATCATGGTCGCATGGGGGTTTTTGTTGACGGCGATGATAAAATCGGCGTTGGACAGGGCGGCCGTATGCTGGATAGCGCCGCTGATGCCGAAGGAAAGCAGGATCCTGGGCCGGATGTTTCGCCCGGCCTGACCGACCAGGGCCTCCTGGGGGGCCCACCGGCTATGGACGACCGGACGCGTCGCCCCGACCTCCCCCTCCATGAACCGCGCCAGTTCGAAGAGCTTCCTGAACCGGGTTTTGCTGCCCATCCCCCTGCCGCCGCAGATCACGACAGAAGCATCCTCCAGACGCCGCGTTCTCTGGGGCAGCCGCCGGGAACTGACCAGCCGGACCCGGACGGGAGGGAGCCCCTCGGGAAGGGGTAGCCGGATGATCCGGCCCGTGGCCGTATAGTTGTGGGGGATCTCCTGAAAAGTCCCGGGGCGGACGGTGGCCATCTGCGGGCGGGCATCGGGGGTGACGATATCGGCGATCAGGTTTCCTCCGAAGGCGGGCGCCGTCTGGACCAGGAGGCCGTCCTCGCCGATGTTCAGATCGATGCAGTCCGCCGTGAGCCCGGTTCCAAGGCGCTTGGCCAGGGCCGGCGCGAACTCCCGGCCGAAGGCGGTGGCCCCGACGAGGATGGTGCCGGGCGCGTGGGCCGCGGACAGCCGGGCTGTGATGTCGGCATACCGCTCGACATTGTAGTCCTTGAGGGCGGGGTCGTCCATCACATAGACGGTCTTTGCCCCGTGGGCGATATATTCCCCGACGTATTCGTCGAGGTCATGGCCCAGGATCACCGCGCAAACCTCGGCGCCAACGGCGGGGGCCAGGTCGTTGGCCCGCGACAGGAGTTGGAGCGTCACCCGGTTCTGGAAATAGTTCCGGTAATCCCCGAACACCCAGATGTTTCCGCCTGGCTTATTCATCGTCTGTCCATTCGCTTTCCGATGGATGGTCATGGGGCTTGAGGTCTTTGCCCATGGCGCCGCCGATGCGGTCCCCGAATCGATCGAAGAGTTCGTCGACCACCTTTTTCGGCGAGCCCTTGAGGACCACGTTCTCTTTCTGAGCCACGGGGGAATAGACATTGAGGATCCGCGTGGGCGAGGCCTTCATGCCGACGACGGCGGGGTCCAGGCCGAGGGCCTCGCATCCGAGGGTCAGGATTTCCACGTCCCCGAAGGCGTCCTCAAGCCCGCTGAAGGATACATACCGGGGCGGATACTGCCGGGTCGTGACCGTCACGAGGCCGGGCAGGTCCATCTCCAGGGTCTCCAGGAAGTCATCGGCCTCCCGCCGCACCCGGAGGATCGTCCCCTCGATTTCCAGGTGCTCCACGCCGGCCGCGCCGGGGACGTCCAGCTCCTCCGCCAGCTGCGGCCCAACCTGGGCGGTCTCGCTGTCGGTGGTGTGGGAGCCGCACAGCACGAGGTCGAAATCCGGACAGACATGCCGGATGGCCCTGGCTAGGGTGAAGGAGGTGACGAAGGTATCCGCGCCGGCCATCCGGGGATCGGAGAGGTGAACGCCGCGGTCGGCGCCCATTGCGACGGCTTCGTGGAGGATCTCCCGGGCGGCCGGCGGCCCCATGGTGACGGCCGTGATATCCGCCCCAAAGCGATGCTTGAGATGAAGGGCGGCCGCAAGGGCGTGCCGGCAGGCAGGGTTCATCATGCCGTCGGCCAGTTCCCGTTTCAGGGTCCCCGTCCGGGCATCCCAGGGAAGCTCGGAAACCATGGGGACCTGTTTCATGCATACGACGAGTTTCAGCATATCTTCAATCAACAGGATAGGGTTGAGGGGTTCAGGCGGGCCGGGACAGAACCGACCGGGAGATGACCATCCGCTGGACCTCGCTGGTGCCTTCGTAGATCTCGGTCACCTTTGCATCCCGGTAATACCGCTCGACATCATATTCCTTGCTGTAACCGTAGCCCCCGTGGATCTGGACCGCCCGGCCGGCCGTCCGCGTCGAGAGAAGGCTGCAGAAGAGCTTCGCCTTGGCGGCTTCGGGCCCGAAAGGCTTTCCGGCGTCCTTCAGGGCGCAGGCCCGGTAGAGCAGCAGGCGCCCCGCGTCGATCTCGGTGTCCATGTCCGCGAGGTAGTTCTGGATGGTCTGGAAGGCGGCGATGGGCTTGCCGAACTGCTGCCGCTCCTTGGCATACCGGACCGACGCGTCAAAGGCCGCCTGAGCGATTCCCAAGGCCTGTGCGGCAATGCCGAGCCGGCCGGTATCCAGGGCTGCCAGACCGATTTTGAGCCCGTCTCCGGGGCGGCCCAGAAGGTTCGTCTCCGGGACCCTGCAGTCTTCGAAAAAAAGCGACGATACCGGATTGGCGCGCATGCCGCAGAGGTCTTCAATCTCCCCGACCGAGAACCCGGCGGTCCCTTTTTCCACGACAAACACCCCCGCCCGCCGGCGCGGGTCCTCGGGGTGGGTCACGGCGAACACCAGCGCCGTTCCGCAGACGCCGCCGTTGGTCACGAAGATCTTGGTGCCGTTGATCACATAGTCTTTTCCCTCGCGGAGGGCGAAGGTTTCCACGCCCCCGGCATCGGAGCCGGCGTTGGCCTCGGTCAGGCAGAATGCCCCGATGCGCTCGCCGGCTGCAAGGGCGGGAAGGAACCGTTTTTTCTGAGCCTCCGTTCCGAACCTGACGATGGGAAACGCGCCGACGCTGTTGTGTACGGTCACACAGAGCCCCAGGGCGCCGCTCACCCGGGAAAGTTCCTCGACGATGACGGCGTAGCTGATGGTGTCGATCTCGGCGCCGCCGTAAGCCCTGGGAATCTGGAGGCCGAAGAAGTTGAGGGGCCTCATTTTCTCGATGATCTCCCAGGGGAACCTGGCCTCCCGGTCCAGGTCGTGCACCACGGGCGCGATTTCGGCCTCGGCGAACTCCCGAACCGTCTTGCGGACCAGGTTGTGTTTCATGCAGGGGTTAAAGTTCATGATATCTCAGACGGGTTGAAGGATTCATCATGGATGAGCAAGGGTGGTAGCACCGGACCTTCTCCCATGTCAAGAGGAATGGCGCGGGGGATTCCAAAATGATTGACAATTTCACCGGTTTGATGGATTCTTTCCTGCACGGTGGATTTGCCACGAAACGATACATTTCCCGCATCAGGAGGCGATCACGGATTTTTCCCCGTCACAACCGAAAAACGATCTATCGGACGGCAGCGTCGAGGGCATCATGAAACAGGCCGCGGCGGCCCAGAACCGGGCGCTCCCCGGCACCCTGGCGGCGGCTGCCCTGGTCTGCCTGCTGCCCGCCGCAGGAGTCATTCTCTCCGATGGGCACCCCATCGCCGGCCCCATGGCGCTCCTCGCCGCCGGCTGCCTGCTGTCTGTCCTCGTTCTCCATCACCTTGGCGGAAAGTCAAGCCGCAGGGCACTCCGGGCGGTTGAATCCGGCTGGAGGGAGACGCGGCGGAGGTTGAAGGAGGTCACAGCCCATTCGGACCAGATCGCCGCGGCCGGGGATCGGTCCATCCGCTGCAGAAACGAATTCCTGGCCCACATGAGCCACGAGATCCGAATGCCGCTCTCCGGCGTGATCGGCATGGCGCGCCTGCTTCTGGGGACCGAGCTGACCATGGAGCAGCGGGAGTATGCGGAGGCCGTCAAAAACCGCGCCGAGGCCCTGCTTCAGACCATCACCGACATCCTGGATTTCTCCAAGATCGAAGCCGGCAGGATGGCCCTCGAGGTGATCCCGTTCGACCTCAGGGTCACCATGGAAGACATCGTCGACATGTTCTCCCTTCAGCTTTACGAAAAACGGATGGAGATGATCACCCTGATCGATCCCGAAATCCCCTCGCTCATCAAAGGCGACCCGGGCCGCCTCCGCCAGATCCTCATCAACCTCATCGGCAACGCCGTAAAATTCACCGAGACAGGGGAGATTTCCTTGAAGGTCGATCTCCTCGGCGCCGGCGAAGGCAACGGCATCACCCTGCGATTCTCCATCGCCGACACGGGGATCGGCATCACCGATGCCCAGATGGCGACCCTCTTCGACCCCTACCAGCAGGCCGATGTCTCCACCGCCCGGAAATACGGCGGCACCGGGCTGGGGCTGGCCATCTCCAAACAGCTCGTCGAGCGCATGGGCGGGACCATCGGGGTCGAGAGCACGCCCGGGGCGGGCAGCACCTTCCGGTTCACGGCCGTCATGGAAAAGCAGGCACTCGATGAAACCCGGGTCCATGAGATGGCCCCCGACATCAAGGGCGTTCCCGTGCTCGTCGTGGAAGACAACAGCACCAACCGCCGCATGCTCAGGGAGCTTCTCGCCCACTGGGGCTGCCTTTACGATGAAGCCGCCGAAAAAGACACCGCGCTGGAGAAACTGCGGGATGCCGCCTCGGCCGGACAACCGTTCCGGATCGTCATCATCGGCACCGAGATATCGGGAACCAGCGGCGAGGCCCTGGGCGCCGGGATCATGGGGGAGCCGTCCCTCGGCACCCCCCGGCTGATCATGATGACCTCTCTGGGAAGCCGGGGGGACGCCGCCCGCCTCGAGATGGCCGGCTTTTCGGCATATCTGACCAAGCCGATCAAGCAGTGCCAGCTTCTCGAGTGCCTCCTCACCCTTCACGGCAATCCGTCCCGCCCCGCGCTGCAGCCCAGCCGGAAGATATTGACGCGCCACACCATCGAGGAAAACCGCAGGCGGCGGCTTCGAATTTTGCTGGTGGAGGACGACGCGGTCAGCCGGAAGGTGACCCTCACCCTCATGGAGCGGCTGGGCTTCCTGCCGGACACCGCCGAGGACGGCCGAAAGGCCCTGGCGGCCCTGGAAAATCAAACCTACGACCTCATCTTCATGGACTGCGTCATGCCGGTCATGAACGGCTTTGACACCGCCCGTGAAATCCGCGGGAAAAACGCGCTGAAACAGATCCCCATCATCGCCATGACGGCCCATGCGGGCGCGGAGATCGAAGAAACATGCCTCGCATGCGGCATGAACGACCATATCTCGAAACCGGTCACCTCGGAAGGTCTGGCACAGATGGTCGACAGATGGACGCAGGTGTCCGACACCATGGAACTTCTGGAACTGCCGCAGATCCCCGTGCCCACGGAGATGATCTTTGACAAGGAGGATCTGATCCGGCGGGTCATGGGGGATGACCATTTCGCCCGGGAGCTGGCGGTGGAATTCCTGAAAGACCTGCCCCGGCGCCGCTCGCTGCTGAAATCGGCCATCCTCCGGCGGGAGCCCGAAGCGGTGCGCCAGGAGGCCCATTCCCTCAAGGGATCCGCCACCAATCTCAGCGCCCCGGCGCTGAGAGAGATCTCCTGCCGCATCGAAGCGGCCGCCGCCACCGGAAAGACGGAAACCGCCCACCACCTGCTCCGGGAACTCGACAGCCAGATTCAGAATTTCAAAAACGCCCTGATCCTTTCGAAACTGATATCTCTCGACGATTGCTGATCCTCTCGCCCGCCGGGACGGAAAGGAGATTTTTCCATGGGAAAGCACATGGTCCTCGTTGGGGGCGGCCACGCCCATCTGACGGTCCTCAAAAACCTGGAGCAGTTCACCGGCGGCGGATGCAGGGCCACCGTCATCAGCCGAAGCGCCTACCATTATTATTCGGGTATGGGCCCCGGGATGCTGTCGGGCGATTACGCCCCCCGCGAAATTCGATTTCACGTCCGGAAGATGACCGAGGACCTCGGAGGCCGGTTCATCGAGGACGGGGTGATCCGGGTGGCCCCCGGGGAGCAGATCCTCTACCTGAAGCGGGGCGCCCCCGTCCCCTATGACGTCGTCTCGTTCAACACCGGCAGTTCGGTGGCCTTCGACACGCCCGCCGGCCCCCAGGTCCGATCGGTCTTTCCCGCAAAACCCATCGAAAACCTTCTGGCGGCCAGGGAAGCCGTCCGCAGGCACCTCAAACGGGGTCATCTGAATCTCTGCGTTGCCGGCGGCGGACCTGCGGGCATCGAGCTGTCGGCCAATCTGCGATCCCTGGTTCGGAAGGAGGGGGGGCGGGCGGAGATCGTCCTGGTGGCCGGCGACAGACTCCTGTCCACCCGCCCGGAGCGACGGCTGAAGGCGTGCGTCGAAAGAGAACTTCGCAGGCAGGAGATTACGGTGATTGAGGGCCGTCGCCTGGCGGCCCTGGACGAAGGGAGGGTCGTCCTTTCCGACGGATCCACCCTGCAAACCGACCTGGTTCTGCTGGCGACCGGAACGCGCCCGTCGAAATTCTTCCGGGAGTCGGGTCTTGCCACCGGTGACGACGGCGGTCTCCTGGTGGATGAGACCCTCCGCGCCGTCTCCCACCCCACGATCTTCGGCGGCGGGGACTGCATCGCCTTCGCGCCCCGCCCGCTGGCGAAGATCGGAGTCCATGCCGTGCGCCAGAACCCGATCCTGCTTCACAACCTGACGGCCGCCGTGACCGGGCGGCAAGACTACGTGAAATACAAACCCCAGCGTACCTGCCTCCTGATCCTCAACATGGGCGACGGCCGGGGGGTTTTCGTCAGGAACGGCCTGGTCTTTGCGGGAAAAACCGCGTTCCGCCTGAAAAACCATATCGACCGCGGCTTCATGAAGAAATTTCAGGTGAGCGGCGAAGCCGGATGACGGGCTCCCGCATCTCCAGGACCGGGGCTTTACAATGCGGCCTTGAGGATCTCCCGGCCCGCGTTCCGGGCGCCCACGATATTCCGGGCGCAGGGGCCGCCCCGAAGCTCCGCGAGGGCGCCGGTCACAAAAATGCGGGGGTGCCACCGGTACCCCTCGTCCAAAACCGGATAGCCGCAGGCCTCGGTTTCAAGTCCCAGCTCCCCGACCATCTGATCTGTCAGGGATCCGCCCGGCCGCTCCGGGCCGAAGCCCGTGGCCAGAAGGATCCGGTCCGCATGCCAGACGCCGTCGTCGGTTGAGATCCGGATGCGGCCGCTGCGCCATGACGCTTCCCGGACGCGGCCCACCCGGAAGGCCGCACGGCCTTCGCGGGTCAGTTGATCGAAGGCCGCGGCCGTTTCCTCGGGCACGGTCCCGCGATGCCGCGCCGCGTCGATGATGGCCCGGCGGCGGGGGTAGGGCGTCCCGGCATAGGATCGCAGGCACTTGGGCCCGATCCAGCACGGATCGAAATCGAGGTTGTGGATCCGGAGGGGGTGACGGGAGATGAGGGTGATCCGCCCGGCGGTCATGGGCGCCAGCGCAAGGGCTGCCTGCACGGCGGTGATGCCGCCGCCGATGATCACGGTTTCCATGCTTTCGGGGGTTTCCGGCCTGCGAAAAGCGGGGTCGAATACATGGCTCACCGGCACGCCCTCCCGCCGGAGCGCCAGGGCCCAGCCCGGCCAGCATGGGCGCTCCGGCGGCCCGATGGTCAGAATCACCCGGCGGGTTTCCATGGGGCCGGCGTTGGTGGACACCATGAGTCCGCCGCCGGTTTCGCGGACCGCCAGGGCAAGCCCCGCAACCCGGACCCCGGCAAGCCCCCGCACCCGAACGACGTGGTCGCAATGCCGCTCGAACAGGGCTGTGGACGGTCGGTAGTAGTTGGGGATGAAATCGGCGGTTGGGCGGCCTTCCGGTGTTCGGGCAAACCGGTGCACCGACAGGATGTGGAGGTCGATGTTATGGGTCGCGGGGGACCGCAGATAGGGCATCCCGCATGCCCGCGCCCGGCGCCGCCAAGCGGTCAGCGGTGCCTTGAAGGGGTCTATCACGGCGAGTTTCCCGGAAGGGACCCCCGCCTCGTGCAGCAGCAGGTTCGAAAGATGGGTGCCGTGGACACCGCCGCCGATGATCAGCCAATCCAGCATGCCTCACCCCATTCACGTTCAAAGGGGAAACCTGGTTTTCCGGGCATCCCGTCGTCATCCGTCCTTGCGGAGCGCCCCGCGCCACCGTTCAAGCAGCAGGTCCGTTCGGACCGGACCCAGGCGGTTTCGGACCAGGAAGCGGAAAATATCATGCCGGCTCCCCTGGCGCCACCACTTTCTCAGTTGATCCCCCGAGGCCTTCCGAAACATCCATGCCTCCCCCCACCGGCCTCTCAACGCGCTTTCCATCACAGCCTCGCCCATCCATCCCAGGAGATAATTGAGGCTGTAAAACTCGGGCACCAGGTCGAAGAGATGGCTCTCGGGCTGGTGATAGAACCCCGTGTACCGACGCATCACCCGGGCATAGGGGAGGCCGTCGGCCAGGTCGCCGCCGGAGAACATGTCGACCTCGGCGATGAATTTGGCGGCGTACCGCCGGAACGCGGCAAGGTCCCGCAGCATCTTGTGGTGGGTGAGGATTTCGGCGTCGGCCGCGGCCACCCCCAGGTATCCGGTTAAAAACGGTGGGGACATGACGGCGTTCTGGAGCAGAAAGGCATAGGCCTCCGAGAGGCTGTAGTTCGTGCTCATGTTCCGGATGACCGCAGGCAGTCCGCCGTCGGTGAAGACCGCCGAAAGCCCGTGCCCCAGCTCGTGCCACAGGGTTTCAAGGTCGATCCACCCCCCCTGGGGCCGCATCAGGACATGGACCGCATGGGGGATATCGATGAAGACCGACAGGGCCTGGGCATTGTGCTTCTCCTGCCGCAGATCGAGATGCAGCCCCGGCAGTTCGTCCAATCGCAGGCCCCAGTGGGAAAAGAATTTCAGGGTCTCCGCGAGGGGGATCCCCGGACAGCAGCCGTCGAACTCCGCCAGGCTGAAAAGATTGATGCTGTCGAAACGGGTCAGGGCCTCCAGGGGGCGGTGAAACCGGCGCTCGCACCAGGCCGCCATGCCGTCGAAATAGAGTGCGTCGGTCTGGTCGAGAAAGGCCTTCATCACCGTATACCATCTTCCGTAGTCGATGCCGTGCTTGTGGCTGCAATAGTCGATGTACCCGCTAAAGCCCAGATCCTCCCGGATAGCCCCAAGGAGGACGTGCCAGTGGTTCAGAAGGAAGGGCTTGAGGAACTTGCAGAGGGCGGAGGTCTCTTTTTGGAGCGTTTGCCGCTTTTCATAGGTGCTGGAGGTCTGGCACCAGGGTATGACCTCCTGGAACCCGATCTTTTCGCCGTCCACCTCCGCGCTGGCGCCCTGCATCCAGGTCCGCATCTCGAGTTCATGGGGCAGCAGGATCTGCTGGAGGTAATGGTCCATGAGGGCGTGCTTCAGACGCCGGCGCAGCTCCCCGTCCCTCACGCCGTCCAGCTTGGCCAGGGTTTCCAGCCGCAGCAGGGATTCATAGCCCTCGTAAATCCGGTAAGGGGCCGTCTCTGGGGTTTCTCCCTGCCAGAGGTTCAGAACATGGGCGCTCCATCGCCGGTTGAGCTCGTGGAGGGCGCGCTCGATCTCCGCCGGCGCATCCGAAACAGGGGGCAGGCGGTCAATCATGGGATGCTCCCGGATACCAGAGATAATAGAAGCCGGCGGCCAGGTGCCCCAAGTCCGGCAGGCCCGTCTCAACAAGGGAGACGGCCGGCCTTCCGCCATGCAGCCCGCCCGCGGTGGTGTAGATCGTGTCGTCGGGAAATTCATCCCGGCGGTAGACCACGACCCGGGCCTCCGACGGCAGCCGGGCAAGGGCTTTCGCACGGGAAACAGCATCGTCCAGGTAGCCGATCTCGTCGATCATGCCCAGGGCGAGGGCGTCGTCCGAAAGGAAGATGCGGGCCGTGGCGATGGTCTCAAAGCCTGCTTCCGTGACAGGGCGGTGCCGCTTCACCAGGGTGAAGAACCGGTCCCCCAGCCGGCCGATGAGGTCTTCCATGATGCGCCGCTCCGCCTCGGTGGGCTCGCGGAAAAAGGCGCCCATATCCTTGTTCCGGCCGGTCTTGTAGACATCCACGTCAACCCCGAGCTTGCCCATGAAGCCGGTGAGGTCCGGCTGAAGGTAGATCACCCCCACCGATCCGGTCACCGTGGTGGGGTGGGCCAGGATATGGTCGGCCGGGAGCGAGATGTAGTAGCCCCCGGACGCGGCCACGTTCATCATGGCGGCGACGACCCTGGCGCCCGTGCGCTGCTGATATCCCGTAATTTCATGGTACAGGAGGTCCCCCGCGGTCACGGTCCCGCCCGGGGAGTCGATCTTGAGGACCACCGCGCGGATCCGGTCGTCCTTTTCCGCCTTCCGGAGCTGCGAGACGACATCCTCCACGACGCTCGGGCGGGTCCGGACCCACCCCTTGTCGGGGGCATCCGAGAGCACCCCCCGCACGGAAATCACCAGCACCTTCATCCGGCCCTCTCCCTCCAGGGTGTATTCCGTGAGCGGATCCCCGGCGCCCGGGAAGAGCCGGATGCTCGGGGAGCATCCGAGGGCCAGGGCCGCCCATAGGACAAGCACCCAACCCGCCGGCCCATACCCCGTTGCCGCGTCTGCGGTCTGCCTGAGTATCCGATGGATCATGCCCGCCTCCTCATTCCCGCCTGGAGATGGATGCCCGGGAGGCGGCCTCATCCTCCGGCATCCCCTTCGGCCGTCTCTCCCCGCGGCGCCAGGTGTGGAACCGCTCGACCCACCGGAGAAGCCGCTCGGGCGCATGGTTCTTCTTCCAGATGCCCGCCGCGGCCTTGTTGGCCTCCGCCAGGGTCGGGTAGATGTGGATGGTCCCCAGGATCTTGTTCAATCCGATATTGTGTTTCATGGCCGAGATGTACTCCGCGATGATGTCGCTGGCGTGGGCCCCGACGATGGTCACGCCGAGGATCCGGTCGGTGCCGGGCCGGGTGAGGACCTTGACCACGCCGTGATCCTCGGAATCGGCGATGGCCCGGTCCAGGTCGTCGATGCCGTAGCGGGTAACCTCATAGGGGCTGCCCTGCTCCCGCGCCTCCAGCTCGTTGAGCCCCACCCGGGCGACCTCGGGGTCGGTGTAGGTGGCCCAGGGGATGACCCGGTAGTCTGCCGCAAAGGTCTTGAAGGGGCCGAAGAGGGCGTTGACCGCGGCATACCACGCCTGGTGGGCGGCGGTGTGGGTGAACTGGTAGGGGCCGGCCACGTCCCCCGCCGCGAAGATGTTGGGGAAATTGGTCTGGAGGAGCCCGTTGGTCCCGACGGTCCCCCGCGGCCCGATCTCGACCCCCAGTTCCTCGAGGCCGAAGCCCCGGGTGCTGGGCGCGCGCCCCACGGCCACCAGGATCTCGTCGAAAGGCACCTGCACCTCCCCGCCGCCGTGCTCGCAGACGAGGATCTTTTCTCCGTTCTCCACACGCACCGCCTTGGCCCGGTGGCCGGTCAGGACCCGGATCCCCTCGGCCTCGAACCTCTCCCGGATGCCGTCTGCAATCTCCACATCCTCGCGCCCCAGGATGCGCGGCGCCATCTCGACCTGGGTGACCGAAGACCCCAGACGGGCGAAAGCCTGGGTCAACTCGCAGCCGATGGGCCCCCCGCCCAGCACCGCCAGCCGCCCGGGAAGCCTGCGGAGTTCCCAGATATTGTCGGAGGTCAGGCAGGATACCTGATCCAGCCCCGGAATGGGCGGCACGAAGGGCCGCGCCCCGGTGGCGATGACGATGCTCCGCGTGACGAGGGTGCGTCCGCCGACCGCCACGGTATAGGGCGACGTGATCACCGCCGCCCCCCGGATCACATCCACGCCCAGCTTCCGGTATCGCTCCTCGGAGTCGTGGGGCGCCACCTTCCCGATGACCCGCTGAACCCGCTCCATCACCTCGGCGAAGTCGAAGTCGATGTGGCCGGTCCTGAACCCGAACTCCCGGGCCCGCCGAACGTAGGAGAGGATCCTTGCGGAGCGGATCAGGGCCTTGCTGGGGACGCATCCGGTGTTGAGGCAGTCCCCGCCCATGCTCTCCTTCTCGACAAGGGCGACCCTGGCCCGGACCGCCGCCGCGATATAGGCCGTGACCAGCCCCGCGGAACCGGCGCCGATCACCACCAGGTTGTAATCGAAGGAGCGGGGCCTGGGGTATGGGGCCAGCGCCTTGCGGGCACGCACCGCGGCCACGGCCCGCCTGGCGATGAGGGGGAAAACACCCAGCAGCGCGAAGGAGAAAATCAGGCCGGGCGACAGGATGCCGCCCGGGGAATCGATCCGGGCAAGCTGGGTTCCGGCATTGACATAGACAAAGGTGCCGGGCAGCATCCCGATCTGGCTCACCAGATAGTAAACCCCCGTTCGGATGGGCGTGAGGCCCATGACCAGGTTGATGATGAAAAAGGGGAAGATGGGGACAAGACGCAGGGTGAAGAGGTAAAACGGGCCGTCCCGCCGCATGCCTTCGTTGATGGCCTTCAGTTTTTCGCCGAACCGGTTCTGGACAACATCCCTCAACAGAAAGCGCGAGACCAGAAACGCCAGGGTCGCGCCGATGGCGCTGGCAAACGAGACCACGATCAGACCGACCCAGAGCCCGAAAATGACGGCGCCGGCCAGGGTCATGACCACCGCCCCCGGCAGCGAGAGGGCCGCCATCAGGATGTAGACGCCCATGTAGAGCCCGATGGTCAGCGCCCGGTGTTCGGCGTAATAGTCGTTCAGGGCATCCTGGCGGGCCTTCAGTTGTTCCAGGGTCAGATACTGGCCGAGATCGAAAGCGAAAAACAATATGGCTATCACCGCGACGATCGACAGAACGATAAGGCGAATCAGGGTTGTTTTTTTCATGGCAGCCGTCCTTTGGGTCCTTCATGCAGGTTATTCCGGAAAAGTGACACCCATCGTGTCGCTTCCGTCCATCAGTCGTCGGAAATCCTGCCCGATTGCAGCTTTGCCCGAACATTCATGTAGCCCCGGTCCAGCGACTTGAATAATATTTGAATTTCATTCAAAATAACGATACTGTGCATCCACGTCAAGCCGGCGCGGTTACGATGCGGCTGCTGCCGCATCCGGGTTGTGACCCCGAATTTCAGATGGAGCACACGCATGAAGAATCTTCACTGGACCTTCCCCTACCCTTCCCGCCGGATGCCGGTCATGGCCGAGAACGCCGTCGCCACCTCCCAGCCCCTGGCGGCCCAGGCCGGACTCCGCATGCTGCTTCAGGGCGGCAACGCGGTGGACGCCGCCATTGCCGCCGCCGCGACCCTGACGGT
>NZ_JBGSQX010000098.1:0-28677 GCF_041737845.1 Desulfococcus sp. | reverse complement strand
CGCCGCGTCGTCGACCCATTGAATCCCAGCAGGTAATCACGCCATGGACTCACCCGACACCTCCCAAGCCTCATCCCGCGCCAGCGCCAGCCCGCGCGTCGTGCCCGGATCGCACTTCACGGCTGAGGACCATCCGCAGCGTGACCGGGTCCTGACGCCCGAGGCCCTGGCATTCATCGGAGCGCTGCACGAGCAGTTCGCCTCCGAGGTGCAGGCACTGCTCGCGCGGCGCGAGCACGTGCAGGCACGCATCAGCGGCGGCGCACTGCCGGACTTCCTTGCCGAGACCAGGGCCGTCCGGGACGCTGACTGGCGTGTCCGGGAGTTGCCGCGCGACCTGACGGACCGCCGGGTCGAGATCACCGGTCCGACCGAGCGCAAGATGGTGATCAACGCGCTGAATTCGGGCGCGCGGGTGTTCATGGCGGACTTCGAGGATTCGCTGTCGCCGACCTGGGCCAACGTGTTGAACGGCCAGGTCAACCTGATGGATGCCGTTCGCAGGACGATCTCGTATCGCAGTCCCGAGGGAAAAGAGTATCGGCTCGGGAGCACGCCTGCCGTCCTGACGGTCCGGCCACGCGGATGGCACCTCGTCGAGCGGCACCTTTCATACAATGGAGCGCCCACGTCCGGCGCGCTGGTCGACTTCGGACTGTTCCTGTTCCACAACGCCCAGGCACTGCTCGAACGGGGCACGGGGGCCTACCTCTATCTGCCAAAGCTGGAGAGCCACCGCGAGGCGCGTCTCTGGGCCGAGATCTTCGCCTTCTCCCAGAAGTCCCTTGGATTGCCGCCGGGATCGATCCGATGCACGGTCCTGATCGAAACCATCCTCGCGGCCTTTGAGATGGACGAGATCCTCTACGAACTGCGTGACTACGTCGCCGCGCTGAACTGCGGCCGCTGGGACTACATCTTCAGCTTCATCAAGCGCTTCAGGAAGGTGCCCGGGTACATCTTCCCCGACCGTGCGCAGATCACCATGACCCGGCACTGCATGCATTCCTACTCCCTTCTGGCGGTCAAGACCTGCCACCGGCGGGGCGCCCACGCCATCGGGGGCATGGCGGCCCAGATTCCCATCAAGGGCGACCCCGAGGCCAACGCCGCGGCGCTTCAGAAGGTGCGGGACGACAAGATCCGCGAGGCCTCCGACGGCCATGACGGCACCTGGGTCGCCCATCCGGGGCTGGTGGCCCTCGCCAGGGCGGAATTCGACCGGCTCATGCCCCGGCCCAACCAGGTCGACCGCTTGCGGGAGGATGTGGCCGTGACCCGGGACGACCTGCTGAAGGTGCCCGCGGGGACCATTACCGAAGGCGGGCTGCGCACCAATGTCCGCGTGGGGATCGAATACATGGCGGCCTGGCTCTCGGGCAACGGCTGCGTGCCGCTCTACAATCTCATGGAGGACGCTGCCACGGCCGAGATTTCCCGCACCCAGGTCTGGCAGTGGGTCCACCATCCACTGGGAATCCTGGAGGACGGACGGAAGGTGACCCTGGACCTCTTCCGCGCGGTCACGGCCGAGGAGCTGGCCAAGATCCGCGCGGCCTCGGGAGACGAGGCATTTGAGAAGGGCAACTATCAGCGGGCCGCCCGGTTGTTCGACGACATCATCGCCAACCCGGAGTTTGCGGATTTTCTGACCCTCCGCGCCTATGAACTGCTTGAATAGGGACGGGCGAGCGGCCGTGCACCCCTTCTCCCTTGTTTTTACTGAACCGATGCTTTGAAACCGACCCCCAAGAAAGGAACCCACGATGCTGACCGTCGAAGAGAAAGCCATTGAACTGGAAAAACGGCACTCCTGCCATGAGATCGATTTTGCTGAAATCGACGCCCTCGAGACCCGGTGGAAAACAGATCCCCGTTGGGCGGGCATCTTGCGGCCCTACAAAGCGGCCGAGGTCCTCAACCTGAGGGGCACCCTCAGAATTGAGCACACCTTTGCCAGGATCGGCGCCGAGCGGCTGTGGCGCCTCCTCCAGACCGAGCCTTACGTGGCGGCCCTGGGGGCCCTGACCGGCAACCAGGCGGTCCAGCAGGTGGAGGCCGGGCTCCAGGCCATCTACTTGAGCGGATGGCAGGTCGCGGCCGACAACAACCTGGCCGGCGAGATGTATCCCGACCAGAGCCTCTACCCGGCCAACAGCGTTCCGGCGGTGGTGCGGCGGATCAACAACGCCCTCCGGCGGGCGGATCAGATCCAGGTATTGGACTGCCGCAAGGAAGGCCCCTACTGGTTCGCCCCCATCGTGGCCGACGCTGAAGCCGGCTTCGGCGGGCCCCTCAACGCCTATGAGCTGATGAAGGACATGATCGACGCCGGCGCCGCCGGGGTCCACTTCGAGGACCAGCTCTCCTCGGCCAAGAAATGCGGTCACATGGGCGGAAAGGTGCTGGTGCCGACCCGGGAGTTCATCACCAAGCTCATCGCCGCGCGCCTGGCCGCGGATGTCTGCGACGTGCCCACCGTTCTCATCGCCCGGACCGACGCGGACGCGGCCAACCTCATCACCAGCGACATCGACGAGCGGGACCGGCCCTTCATCATCGGGAACGGGCGATCGTCCGAAGGCTTCCACTGGGTGAAAAGCGGCGTCGAGGCGGCCATCGCCCGGGGGCTCAGCTACGCGCCCTATGCCGACATGATCTGGTGCGAAACCTCCCGGCCCGATCTGGCGCAGGCCAAGCGATTTGCCGAAGGCATCCATTCAAAGTTTCCCGGAAAACTCCTCAGCTACAACTGCTCCCCCTCCTTCAACTGGCAGGCCAACCTGGACGACGCCACCATCGCCAGCTTTCAGCGGGAGCTTTCGGCCATGGGCTACAAGTTCCAGTTCGTCACCCTGGCGGGGTTCCACACCCTCAACCTGGGGATGTTCGACCTGGCCCAGAGCTACAGGAAATCGGGGATGGCCGCCTACTCAAAATTCCAGCAGGAAGAGTTCCGGCATGAACGCGCCGAGGGATATATGGCTACCAGCCACCAGAAATTCGTGGGTGCCGGCTACTTCGACCGCCTCATGAACAGCATCACCCGGGGGGAGAGCTCCGTCGGGGCCATGAAAGGGTCCACCGAGGAGGAGCAGTTCTGATTCCGGTTCCGCCGGGCGGCGGCGGAGGATCCTTGTAGGGGTACGGCGCGCCGTGCCCCTGCGGGTTGCCCGGAAGGAGAGGTCATCCAATTCAGGAGATGTATAAAAGGTAGGCGGTTCCGGGCCGTTGTTTCGGATGGGCGGCGCCTGGCCCACGCCGGGTGTTGACGGCGCCGTCATATCTGTTTTGGATAGATACCCGTCAATCAGGAAGAACGCCAGAAACGATATCAGCGCGATGAACAAGGTCCTCCCGGGATGCCTCGTCCGTTCATAGAAAGCGAATGACATCGCGGGGCGGCCGGATTCGATGTCGTCAACCGCTTTCTGGATAATTTGCGCATCGATCTTGCGGGACCTGCGGGCATGGCCGATGAGGAGCGCATGGTCGCAGATGAGGTTCACGACCCTCGGCACGCCGCCGCTTTTTTTCCGGATCAGGACAAGGGCTTTTGGATCGAACAGCGGTTTTTCCCTGCCCGCGATGCGAAGCCGATGCCGGATGAAGGCCTCGACCGCCTCTTTTCCCATAGGTCGGAGCTCGAACGACATGGCGATCCGCTCCGCCATCGTCGGCGGGGGGCCTTTCCGAAGGGTTTCGAGGATCTCTGGCTGGCCTGCCAGCACGACTTGGAGCAGGGTTTGGTCCTCATTGACATGATCGGCGAATCGTCTCACCGACGCCAGGGCGTTTTCGTCCAGCAGGTGGGACTCATCGATGATCAATACCGCCCATTTTCCGCCCTTGCGGACCTGCGCGAGCCTGAATTTGAGTTTTGCGTATGCATCGACGGGGTTGGATCGGTCGATGGAATGGATGCTCAACTGCCGTGACAGGTCGTAGACGATCCCTTCAAAGCCGGTCTGGGGATGGTTGACCGGGATGATGACGGCATTCGCGTCCAGCTCCCTCATGAGGGCTTGAATCAGGGTCGTCTTGCCGGTCCCCGCATCGCCTGCGACGAGAAGCCATTCCTTGCCCGAGGAGAGGGCGCGGCCCAGAGAATCCAGAACGTCCCCATGCTGCCCGGACAGGTCGAGAAACTCGGGGTCGGGCGTGCCGTCAAACGGCATTCTGTCAAGGCGGTAAAAGCGTCTGTACATGCCTTATCCGTTTTTGGCGGCTGGTTGTCGCACCACGATTGCGGCTGCCGCGGCGCTTCGCGTGGTTTGCCCGTGTCACTGGATGCCCTTGAGGACCTCCATCAGCAACTTCTTCTTCTCGGTATGCGTTTCAGCAGCGGCCTTATCGGCAGCCGCCTTATCGGCAGCAGCCTTATCGGCAGCCGCCTTATCAGCAGCAGCCTTATCGGCAGCAGCCTTATCAGCAGCGGCCTTTTCGGCAGCGGCCTTTTCGGCAGCGGCCTTTTCGGCAGCGGCCTTATCAGCAGCAGCCTTATCGGCAGCAGCCTTATCAGCAGCAGCCTTATCGGCAGCAGCCTTATCGGCAGCAGCCTTATCGGCAGCGGCCTTTTCGGCAGCAGCCTTTTCGGCAGCGGCCTTTTCGGCAGCGGCCTTATCGGCAGCGGCCTTATCGGCAGCGGCCTTATCGGCAGCGGCCTTATCGGCAGCAGCCTTATCAGCAGCAGCCTTGTCGGCAGCAGCCTTGTCGGCAGCGGCCTTATCGGCAGCGGCCTTATCGGCAGCGGCCTTATCGGCAGCGGCTTTATCAGCAGCGGCCTTATCGGCAGCGACCTTATCGGCAGCGACCGGTTTTTCATCTGCCATTCTTTTGGGGGGGGCGGGCGCGTCGACACGATTCCCGTTGATGCTCCCGGCTGCCGGCTGCTGACCCGGGGGCGTCTGTTGATCGACCTGGTCGGTGGCCGTGATTTCGATGCCGGCCTTCCCGCCGGTATCGTCATGCCTGTTTTTCAGGATATAGCCGGCCAGGAGCAGGATGAGGATCGCCGATACCAGCGCGGCCGGGAACGCGAGCTTCCGGCCGGGGCTTTTCTCGAGGGTCGGGAGCTTTCTTGTGGTATAGCCGGACTCCATATCCTCGATCACTTCCGTGATGATCTTTTCACCGATTTTTCGAGAGGATAAGGCATACCCCGTCATCAGGGCATTGTCGCAGATGTGGTTGATGACCCGGGGGACGCCGCGGCTTTTCTCCCAGATCAGGGCGCGCGCCTTTCGATCAAACAGGGGGGTCTGCCTGCCCGCCACGCGCAGGCGGTGCTGAATGTATTTCTCGACCTCGTTTCGGTCCAGGGCCTCCAGGATGCGATTGATGACGATCCGCTGTTTCAGGGATTTCAGGGAATCCTGCTGAAGGGTGCGGTAAATCTCGTTCTGACCGACCAGGACGATCTGGATCAATTTTCGTGTCTCGGTTTCATAATTGGAAAGAAGCCGAATGTTTTCGAGGCATTCCTCCGAGAGCAGATGGGCCTCGTCGATGATCAATACCGTCCGCTTACCCTCCTTGTCCGATTTTTCGAGCTTCACTTTCAGGTGGTGGTAAGACTCCAGCGTGTGGGCCGTCTCGCTGAACGGGATGCCCAGGGTTTTCGAGAGGCGAAACAGGATCTCGGCAAAACCGGGCCGAGGGTTGTTGATGAGGGCGACGAGAAATGTCGGTCCCAGTTCCTTCAGGAGCGCCTGGATGAGGGTCGTCTTGCCGATCCCCACATCCCCTGCCACGAGAATGAATCCCTTCGCATAGGTGATGCCGTAAACCATCGACGCGAGGACCTCCCGGTGGCTCTTGGACAGATAGAGAAACTCCGGGTCGGGGGTATGGTCGAAGGGTCTTTCCTTGAGATGGTAGAAGTTTCTGTACATATCGGAGTGTCGCAACCGCGTCAGGTTAACAATGGAACAGCCGGGTCACCTGACTTTCTGGCAACCCGGCTGTCTGTCTCAAGACCCGTGGCTTTCCGTCCCTATTTCACAATAGGTTTGGCGAATGGTGCTTGTTTTCGGTGAGGCGTTCCCCCGAACAGCGGCGTTCAACCGATCCTCGCCGCCGCGGGGCGTCCTTCCAGCAGTGTCCCGCGCCGCTCCGGAGTCAGGGCTTCAGCATCTCCTTGACGGCATCCAGCACCGGGTTGGGTTCGGAAGGCTCCTGGGGTGCCGTCATCGTCGTTTTTCCAATGTGCTTGACCACGCAGGCATACTGCTCCCAGCCCTTGAGGGGATAGTCCAGGTCGACGGACTTCCATTTCGGGTGACCGTTGGCTTTGAGCCAGTCCATATTGTCCGCCAGAATCCCCGCGAACCTGCCCACGAGGTCACAGTTCGACCCGCGAAATTCGTAGGAGATCAGCACGGCCTTGACCGCCACCGTCGGCACCGCGCCGGGCTGCCATGCATAGCTGTTGGCCGGGATATCCGCCTCCGGATAATACTCGACGATGCTTTTGTCGCGGATCGGGATGAGGGCCAGGGCGTCTTCCGCCGCCACCTTTTCCGTGAACAGCTTGACGGGAACGCCGGCCACGTAGAACATGGCGTCAACGGCCCCCGCCTTGAGCTGGGCCAGGGCCTCGTCGGTGCCCACGGTCAAAATCTCGGCCGGTTTGACGCCGGAGACCTCAAAGAGAAGATTGGCGGTCAGGTAGGTGCCGCTGCCTTCCCGGTCCACGGCCACGCGTTTTCCCGCCAGGTCTTTGAAGTCGGCGATCCCCTGCCGGCCGAGCAGGTGAACCTCCTCATTGTAGAGGGGAAACACCATCTTTGTTTTCTCCGCGATCCTCGCCAGGACCGGATTGCTGCGTACCTTGGCCACGAAGGCTAAAACATCGGACTGGACAATGCCCATCTGGGTGCGGGGCCGCTTGAAGACGGCATAGATGTTCTCGATGGATCCCTTGGAATTGTAGACGCTGAGGTTGATCCCTTTTTCTTTTGCCAGTTCCTGAAGGTTGAGCCCGAACTGATAGTAGGTGCCTTTTTCTCCGCCGGTGATGAGGCCGAGATCCTCGGCAAAGGCGGCACCCGCCGCCAGAATGAGAAAAAACAGGGTCCCAACGATCGCTTTAACCGATGTTTTCATGACGCCTCCTCTTCCCGTGTCTGTCATTGATCAATTGTTTTTTGTCTCTCTGTACCTGAAAGCGAACCCTGCTGTAAACATAAAACTGGGTTCACCGGGAATTGGCGCTGGACCTGCCGGAGGGCTCCTTATTTCGTCGATAGGATTTGACTTAAGTCAAAGAAAGGATTTATGGTCCATGATAATTCTCCATCCAAAGGCTCGTGCGCGCATCCTAACCGTTAACCGCGAAACGCCGGCGCGAATTTTTGCTTTCTAATCAAAACCCGTTCAGGTTTCCCTGGTTCCGCGTCGGAATGTTTCGCCCTCTTCCAGGAGGTGGCGATGTCTGTCAGAGACTTCATGAACCGGCTTCGTTTTTTCCGGCCCCGCAGCTCCGGTGAAGGTTGCCGCGAGTCCCGTGTTTCGGGCGGCTGGGGGGAAGCCCGCTGCGGGCAGCGGTCATGGGAGAAGTTTTATCGCGACCGGTGGCAGTACGATAAAAAGGTGAGGTCCACCCACGGCGTCAACTGCACCGGCTCCTGCTCGTGGGACGTCTACGTGAAAAACGGGATCATCGTCTGGGAGACCCAGCGCACCGACTACCCCGACTGCGGGGAGGGGTTCCCCAACCACGAACCCCGGGGCTGCCCCCGGGGAGCGACCTTCTCCTGGTACACCTACAGTCCCGTCCGCCTCAAGTATCCCCTGATCCGTGCCTCCCTTCTGACGCTCTGGCGCGATGCTCTGGCTGCCCACGGGGACCCCGTCTCGGCGTGGCGCGACATCGCGGAGAACCCTGAAAAACGGGGGCGGTTCCAGCGGGACCGCGGCAAGGGCGGGTTCGTCCGCCTCTCCTGGGACGAGGCCGCGACCCTCATCGCGGCGTCCCTGGTCCACACCATCCGGCGGTACGGGCCCGACCGGATCTTCGGCTTCACCCCCATCCCCGCCATGTCCATGGTCTCCTACGCCGCCGGCGCCCGGTTTCTCTCCCTCATCGGCGGCTCCCTCATCAGCTTCTACGACTGGTACTGCGATCTTCCCCCGGCCTCCCCCCAGATCTGGGGCGAGCAGACGGACGTGCCCGAGAGCGCTGACTGGTATGAATCGACCTACATGATCGTGTGGGGCACCAACCTGCCCATGACCCGGACCCCCGACGCCCATTTCTTCACCGAGGCCCGCTACCGCGGCGCCCGGGTCGCCGCGGTGGCGCCGGATTACGCCGAATACGTCCGGTTCGCCGACACCTGGCTCCCGGCCCGGGCCGGAACGGACGCGGCCCTGGCCCTGGCCATGACCCGCGTGATCGTGAAAGAATTCTATATCGACCGCCCGTCCGGCTATTTCACCGGCTACGCCAAACAGTACACGGACCTTCCCTTTGCGGTGGTCCTCGATCCCTCGGGCGATACCCTGGTCTCCGGCCGTTTTCTGAGGGCCGCCGACCTGGGGGCGGAGGCGGCCCATCCCCTCTGGAAAACCGTTTTTTTCGACGGCCGGACCGGAGCCTGGGTCGTCCCCAACGGCAGCATCGGCTTCCGGTGGGACGAGGCCGGCGGCCGGTGGAACCTTCACCTGAAGGATTCCCGGACCGATGCGCCGGTGGACCCCCTGCTGAGCTATGCCGGCGAGGCCGACCAATGGCGGACGGTGACGCTGCCCTATTTCGACGCGGGCGGCCCCGGGACGCGGACCGGACGGGTGCCGGTGAAGTCGGTCCCGACGCCCGATGGCGAGCTTGTCGTGACCACGGTCTTTGACCTCATGGCCGCCCACCTGGGCATCGCCCGGGGGGAGGACGCCGGGGAGGGGAGCGGCAATCCTGCAGGCGATGACGACCCTGTCCCTTTTACCCCGGCCTGGCAGGAGCCGATCACCGGCGTACCCCGAAAGGATGTGATCCGCGTGGCCCGGGAGTTTGCGGAAAACGCCGACAAGACCCGGGGCCGCTCCATGATCTTCCTGGGCGCCGGCACCAACCACTGGTACCACAGCGACATGATCTACCGGTGCATCATCAACCTGACGACCCTCTGCGGCTGCCAGGGGGTCAACGGCGGGGGGTGGGCGCATTATGTGGGGCAGGAGAAGGTCCGGCCCCAGGCGGCCTGGTCCCAGGTGGCCTTCGGCCTCGACTGGAGCCGCCCCCCGCGCCAGCAGAACGGCACCTCGTTCTACTATTTCGCGACGGACCAGTGGCGCTACGACACCCTGGGCGCCGAGAGCATCCTCTGGCCCATGGCGGGTCCCGGAAAACCCCGCCACATGGCGGACTACAACGCCGTCGCGGTCCGGCTCGGATGGCTGCCCTCCTACCCCCAGTTCAACCGGAACCCCCTGGAGGTCTGCCGGGAGGCGGCGGAGAAGGGCGCCGCCTCCGACGCCGGGATCGTCGCCCACGCCGTGGAGCAGCTCAAGGACGGCTCCCTCCGCTTCGCCGTGGAGGACCCGGACCACCCGGACAACTTCCCGCGGGTCTTCTTCCTCTGGCGGGCCAACCTTCTGGGGGCCAGCGGCAAGGGGCATGAATATTTCCTCAAGCATCTGCTGGGGGTGGAAAACGCCGTGATGAACACCGAAAGCCCCTTCAAGCCCCGGGAGGTCCGCCTGCGGGAGCCGGCGCCCGAGGGCAAGCTGGACCTTTTCGTCACCCTGGAGCTCCGCATGTCCACCAGCGCCATGTACGCGGACATCGCCCTGCCGGCGGCGGGATGGTACGAGATGCACGACCTTTCCACCACCGACATGCACCCCTTCATCCATCCCTTCAACCCGGCGGTCGACCCGCCCTGGGAGGCCCGGACCAACTGGGACCAGTTCCTGACCATCGCCTTGAAGTTTTCCGAGCTGGCGGCCGTTCACCTGGGGGAGATGCCGGACCTGGTTGCCACACCCCTCCTCCACGACAGCCCCGGCGAAATCGCCCAGCCGGATGTCCTGGACTGGCGAAAGGGCGAAACCGAGGCGGTGCCGGGAAGGACCCTGCCCCACCTTACGGTGGTCCGCCGGGATTTTGCCGGCGTCCACAAGATGATGACGGCGCTCGGGCCCCTGGTCCACACGGCCGGCCTGGGGTCCAAGGGCGTCGTCTGGTCGGGGAAGGCGGAATACGAGGCGCTTTCGGAAAGGCTCGGCACGGTGGCGGCCCCCGGAAAGACCCGGGGTATGCCCTCCCTGGCCACCGGCAGGCAGGTGGCCGAGGCCATCCTCCACCTCGCGCCCGAAACCAACGGCGAAACCGCGGTCAAGGCCTGGGCCGGGCTCGAAAAGAGGACGGGGCTCTCCCTCTCCCACCTGAGCGAGGCGCGGCGGGGAGAGGCGTTCTCCTTCAGCGACATCACGGCCCAGCCCCGGAAGATCATCACCTCGCCGGTCTGGAGCGGAATCGAATCCGAAAGCCGGCGGTATTCCCCCTTTGTCATCAACATCGAGGAGAAGGTGCCCTTCCGGACCCTCACCGGCCGTGCGCAGTTTTACCAGGACCACCCGTGGATGCGCGATTTCGGGGAGGGGCTGCCCCTCTACCGTCCGCCCCTCAACCTGAGGCCGGACCACGGTGACCCAAGCCTCTCGGCATCCCTGGGCAGGATGGCCCCGGGCACGGCGCCTCAGGGCGGGAACGCCCTGGTTCTCAATTACCTCACGCCCCATTCCAAATGGTCGATCCACAGCACCTATTCCGATACCCTCACCATGCTGACCCTCTTCCGGGGCGGCGAGGCCATCTGGATCAGCGACGCGGATGCCCGGACCCTCGAGGTGAAGGACAACGACTGGCTCGAATGCTTCAACGAAAACGGCGTGTTGATGGCCAAGGCCGTGGTGAGCCACCGGATCCCCCCGGGGAAGGCCTTCATGTACCACGCCCAGGAGCGGCTCATCAACACGCCGGGGTCGAAGCTCTCGGGAAAGCGGGGCGGCACCCACAACAGCGTGACCCGGATCATGGTCAAGCCGACCCACATGATCGGGGGATACGCTCAACTCAGCTACGGCTTCAACTATTACGGCCCCGTCGGGTCCCAGCGGGACGAGGTGATCGTGGTGCGGAAGGCCGGGGAGGTGGAATGGTATGAAGATTAAAGCCCAGCTATCCATGGTGCTCAACCTGGATAAGTGCATCGGGTGCCACACCTGCAGCATTCCGTGCAAGAACGTCTGGACCAACCGCAAGGGCGCGGAATACATGTGGTTCAACAACGTGGAAACCAAGCCCGGCATCGGCTACCCGAAGGAATGGGAGAACCCGTCGATCTCCAGGGGCGGCTGGGTGATGGAAGACGGCCGGCTCCGCCTCCGGGCCGGGGGTCGCATCCACAAGGCGGCCCGGATTTTCCACAACCCGGATCTGCCCGTCATCGACGATTACTACGAACCCTGGACTTATGACTACGAAGCCCTGGTCACGGGGCCCGGGAAAAAACACCAGCCCGCCGTCCGCCCCAGATCCCGGATCACCGGGGACCCCATGAAGATCCAGTGGGGGCCCAACTGGGAGGACGACCTTGCCGGCGTGTGCGAGACCGGGGCCCGGGATGTCAACTTCGCCGGCCTCGACCATGCCGTCTACCTCACCTTCCAGCGGGTTTTCATGCTTCACCTGCCCCGGCTGTGCGAGCACTGCCTCAACCCGGCCTGCGCGGCCTCGTGCCCGTCGGGGGCGATCTACAAGCGGGACGAGGACGGGATCGTCCTGGTCGACCAGGAGCGGTGCCGGGGGTGGCGGTACTGCGTGTCCGGATGCCCCTACAAGAAGGTCTATTTCAACTGGAAGACCGGCCGGTCGGAGAAGTGCATCTTCTGCTACCCGCGGATCGAAGCGGGGCTCACGACCCTCTGCGCCCACAGCTGCGTTGGGCGGATCCGCTACGTGGGCGTGGTCCTCTACGACTCGGACCGCATCCGCGAGGCCGCGGCAGCCGAGACCGACCCGGCGGTCTATCCGGCCCACCTGGACCTGTTCCTGGACCCCTCGGACCCGGAGACTGCGGCGGCGGCCCGGGACCAGGGCATTCCCGACCACGTGATGGCCGCGGCCCGCCGCTCGCCGGTTTTCCTCCTCGCCAAGACCTGGGGTCTGGCCCTGCCGCTCCATCCCGAATTCCGGACCCTGCCCATGGTCTGGTACATCCCGCCCCTGAGCCCGGTCGCAGCCGCGGCCTCGGCCGCTTCGGAGGCGGTGGAGACAGCCGTCGACAACCTCAGGATCCCGGTCCGGTACCTGGCCAACCTGCTGGCGGCCGGCGACGAGGCGCCGGTGCGGAACGCCCTGAAGCGCCTGACCGCGGTCCGGGCTTACATGCGGACGGTTCGCGTGGAAGGAAAACCCGACGCGGAGATCCCCGCGTCCGTGGGGCTCGATCCCGAAAGCATCCACCGGATTTACGAACTCCTGGCCATCGCCAGGATCGAGGACCGGTTCGTCGTGCCCACGGCGTTTTACCCGGATGGGAGCCATCGCCATGCGGCCCAGGGGTGCGCCGGGTTCCCCGAGTGCCGTTGATGTGAGAAAGGAGTCTGCCATGACCGAAAACGATCGGATGCAACTCAAGGTGATAGGGTTCCTGCTCGAATACCCGGACGCCGCATGGATGAACGCCCTGGCCGGCCTGGATGGGGTCGTGGCGGCCCTGGAGGACGGCAGGGGGCGGCAGGCCCTGCGGCGTTTCCTGGGCTATGCCGGCGGCACCCCCGGGATCCGGCTCCAGGAAACCTACACCGCCGCCTTCGACCTCAACCCGTCCGCGAGCCTCAACCTGTCCTATCATCTCATGGGGGACAGCGAGGACCGCGGCAAGGCCCTGGCCGGCCTTCTCGGAGTGTATCACCGGGAGGGCTACGACGTCGCCGCCGGCGAACTCCCGGACTACCTGCCCATGGTGCTGGAGTTCCTGTCGGTGTGCCCCGAGCCCGAAGGGGCGGACCTGCTCTGGTCCTGCCTGGGAAAAGTTTCCACGCTGGCGGCGCACCTGGAAGAGGAGGGGCATCCCTATGCGGGGCTTCTGGGGCTTGCGGCCGACATCCTGCGGGGACGGGGATGCGGCACCCCTTCCGCAGCGGAAAAGGAGGCCTGACATGGAGATGGGCAATACACTGGCATTCCTGGTTTTTCCCTATATCGCCCTTGCGCTTTTCACGGCGGGCCACGCCTACCGGTACGTGACCGACCGGTACGGCTGGAACGCGAAATCGAGCGAATTCCTGGAAAAGGAGAACCTCTTTTTCGGGGTGACGATGTTTCACTGGGGCGTGCTCCTGACCCTCGCGGGGCACGCGGGGGGGCTGTTGATTCCCCAGCGTCTCTTCGACGCCGCGGGCATCGACGCCGCGGCCCACACCGCCATCGCCTTCTACAGCGGTCTTGCGGTGGGCCACGCGGCATTCATCGGCGCCGTCCTGCTCCTCTTCCGGCGGATCTTTTTCCGGCGGATCCGGCGCACCACCACCCTGAACGACGTTGTCACCCTCCTGGCCCTGATCTTTGTCTCGGGGGTGGGCGTCTTCAATGTCCTCTTCGGCCATTATGACCTCCTGTACACCGTGGCGCCCTGGATCCGGGGGATTGTGACTTTTGCGCCCGATCCGATGCTGATGCGGGACGTCCCGGTGAGCTACAAGATCCACATTTTGAGTGCCTTCGCCCTGTTGGCCTTTTCGCCATTCAGCCGTCTCGTCCACATCTGGAGCGCCCCCGTCGGGTATTTTTTTCGAGGATGGATCCTGTTCCGACGGAAGGTCGCGGAGTAGGGGCAGCGTGAAGGAATCTCATCGCAAGCGTCGGAGGGGTTTCCCATGAGTGAAGCAGAAAAGGCTTGTTACGCGGTGTCCAGCCCCAGGATGGCCCTGATTTGGACGACGGTCGCCTTTTTCGGCGGATTCGCCGGGGTCTCGGCTTTCGGGCCCATCGTGAGCCAGCTCAAACAGACCATGGCCATGAGCCCCATGCTGGCGGGCTTCCTGGCCGCCAGCCCGGCCCTGACCGGGTCCCTGCTCCGGATCCCCTTCGGCGCCATGGTCGACCGGACCGGCGGCAAGAAGCCCATTCTGATCCTGCTTCTTCTGGCGGCGGCCGGCATCGCGGGGATCATCATGATGTTTCACCGGGCGGCGGCGCCCGGGCCCGGGGATTACCCGTTTCTCCTGTTTTTCGGCATGCTGTGCGGGTGCGGCATCGCCGTCTTCTCCGTGGGGGTCCCCACGGTCTCCTACTGGTATCCCCAGCGGCGTCAGGGGGTGGCCCTGGCCGTGTATGCGGGCCTCGGAAACCTGGCGCCCGGCCTCTTCGCCCTGCTGCTGCCCGCCATGGTCACGGCCCTGGGCTTCACCCGGTCTTACCTCGTCTGGCTGGGAATGCTGGGCATCCTGACGGGGCTGGTCGTTATCTTCATGAAGGACGCCCCCTATTTCCAGTACCGGGAGATGGGCATAGAGATCGATCCGGAGGCCCTTTTCCTCACCTGCGGGGAGGAGCTGGTCCCCTCGGGAAAGGCCTTCGCCTCCGTGCGCAAGGCGGCCCTGGACTGGCGTACCTGGTTCCTGACCTTCTTCTATTTTGTCTCCTTCGGCGGGTTCATCGCCCTCACGGTCTGGCTCCCCACATACTGGACGGAGCTTTTTGCCGTGGGCATGGTCAGGGCCGGCCTGCTCACGGCCGCCTTTTCCCTCTCCGCCAGCCTGCTGCGGGTCGCGGGAGGCGTCTTTTCGGACCGCGTCGGCGGCGAGCGGACGGTGCTGATCTCTTTTGTGGCCGTGGCCGCGGGCGCCCTGGTGATGATGGCCGCCGGCCGGTCCCTGCCGGCGGCCTTCTCGGGCCAGATGCTCCTGGCCCTGGGGATGGGGATCGCCAACGCCGCCGTATTCAAGCTCGTCCCCAAATACAGCCCGACGGCCGTGGGCGGGGCGGCCGGCATTGTCGGCGGGCTGGGCGCCTTCGGCGGATTCGTGATCCCTCCCCTCATGAGCCTCTTCGTCAAATGGAACCCCCATGCCGGATATGCCCGGGGCTTTGCGGTGTTCCTGATCTTCTCGGTGGCATCGATTGCGCTGTTCCTCTATCTCGACCGGCACGCTCCGGGCGGGAAGCGTTGATTTCGGGCCGGGCGGGGCCGGGAAACCGCTTGGCGTGCTCATTTTGATTGTATACCGTCCACCGGTTGGGTGCAGGGAGAAGAGATGACCGGAAATCGCGTCGGCCGCATGAACACCATTCTTTACTGCCGCAGTTGGGAGGCCGCCGTCGGGTTTTACCGGGACGTCCTGGGGCTTCCCATCCGTCTGGAAACCGACTGGTTCGTGGAATTCGGCGTGGACGGCGGGGCCTTCCTGAGCCTCGCCGACGAGGGCCGCGCCGCCGTGAAAAGCGCCGGGGGCGGAGGCATCACCCTCTCGTTCCAGGTGGCGGATGCCGCCCTGTGGCACCGCCGTCTCGAACGCCGGGGCATCGCGGTCGACCCGATCCGGCGCCGCTGGGGCGCCCGGGCTTTCTTTTTCCGCGACCCCGAAGGCCACCGGATCGAGATCTGGCAGCCGGAGCCTTTGACGCCCGGCCATGGTCAACCCATCCCGTGATTCGGAACCTGTACCCCCATGATAGGAGGAATCCCATGCCCATCCCCGGAAATCTGCTGACCACCGCCATGGCCTCGGCCCTCTCCCTCGACGTGCCCTTCTGGCCCCAGCTCCCCAACTACAGCTATTACGAGGACATGTATGTCCAGGCCGCGGAGCACTTCCCCGGCATCCTCCTCGACGTGGAGAAGCGGACCCTCCGGTTTTCCCTGGAAAAATTCATCGCTGAAGTCGAAGAAACCCTGGCCCGCTTCGACGACCCATCCTATTTCGACATCAGCGAGACCTACTCCGCGGTCTACCACCGGTTTCTGGCCCTGGCCCTCGCCGACCGGCCCGCCATCCGGGGGCAACTCGAAGGCCCCATCAGCTTCGGGTTCAATATCACAGACGAGAACGACCGCCCCATCCTCTTCGACGATACGGTCCGGCCGTTCATGCTGGAGTTCATGGCGAGGCGGATCAACGTCCAGCTCGACCGGCTCCGGGCGGTGAACGCCAACGCATTCATGTTCGTGGACGAGCCGGGGCTCCAGTTTCTCTTCTCGGCCCTCTCCGGTTACGGCGACATCAAGGCCAAGGGGGACATGGACGAGTTCTTTGCCATGATCGACCGGCCCCGGGGCATCCATTTGTGCGGCAACCCCGACTGGGATTTTCTTCTGGGCCTGGACCTCGACGTCCTCTCCATGGACCTCTACACCAACCGGGAGATCTTCGCCGCCTACGGGCCGTCGATCCGAAGATTTCTGGACCGGGGCGGGGTGATCGTCTGGGGCATCGTGCCCACGGGCTTCGAGGCGTTTGCAAAGGAAGACATCCCTTCCCTCACGGCCCAGCTCGAAGGCGTCTGGGAGATCCTCGGGAAAAAGGAGATCGACCGGGACTTCCTGCTCTCCCGGAGCATGCTCTCGCCCGCCACCTGCTGCCTCGTCAATCCGGACCGGGACAAGACCGTGGACCGGGCCTTTGGCGTGGTGAAGGAGATGTCCCTGCGGCTCAGGGAAAAATACCGCCTGGCGTGACGCCCGCCCCGGGAGGATGTCAGTCGGGGATCTTCCGGTCGTGGGGGTCGCGCTCCGGGCGGCCCGCGGCGCGGTGCAGTTCCTCCTGCATCGCAGGATCGGTGACATGCTCGAGGCGGTGGGCGGACTGGTGGACCGAGGCCATGCAGAAGCCCATCCTGTCGCAGAGATAGGATTCCCAGAGGCGGTGGGAGCGGATGATCCCCGCGCTCTCCCCGAGTCCGGCGTCGGTGAGTTCGAAGCCCATGGCCCGCCGCCGGATCCGCCTTGTCCGCAGGAGGTCCCAGACCGCCAGCCGGACCGCGGCGCCCTGCTTCAGCGCGTCCGAAAGCTCCCGAATCCCCAGTGCCCCGGCATCGGCCGGGGCCACCTCCTGAAACCTGTAGAGGAGGCCCATGACGTCGTCCCGGACGATCCGGAGGGAGAGCATCCCCTGGCGGAGCATCCGGCTGACCAGCCCGTAGCGGGGCGCGAAGAGGAAGGCCGAAATAAAGATCAGCCCGGCGACCACCGCCATCATGCCGGCGGTGCTCGTGTCCCGGAACCCGAACCAGACGGGCACCGTGATGGCCGCGAGGTGCCCGAAAAAGGCGCACATGGCTGCGATGACGAGGCTCAGCGCCAGAAGCGCCCACAGCCGGTCGGTGAGGAGATGAGCGGTGGCGCCCGGGATGATCAGCATGGCGATGACGAGGATGCTCCCGACGCTCTCGAAGGAGGCGATGGTCGTGGCGGCGACCAGGGTCATGAGGAGGTAGTGCATGAGGCCGGCGCTGATGCCGATGGTGGTGGCCAGGGCCGGGTCGAAGGAGGTGATCTTGAACTCCTTGTAGAAGAGGAGGACGAAGCCCGTGTTGACCGCCAACATGGCGGCGTTGGTGACGGCGGCCCGGGGGATCTCCATGCCGAAGAGGCCCATGACGTCCAGGGGCGTCAGCTCGATGGCCCCGTAGAGCACGCAGCCGGGGTCGAGGTCCACGTGGTCGGCGGCCTGGCGGATGAGGATGAGGCCCAGGGCGAAGAGGGTCGTGAAGATGACCCCCATGGAGGCGCCCTTGTCGAGTCCGCTCAGTTTCACGACGGCCTGGACGAGGAAGGTGGTCAGCACCCCGACGGCGGTGGCGCCGACCAGCATGGGCAGGCTTTCGCGGCTTCCCGTGAGGATGAAGGCCACGGCCAGGCCGGGCAGCACCGCATGGCTGATGGCATCGCCCATCATGCTCATCCGGCGGAGGACGAGGTAGGCCCCCAACAGGGCGCACGACATGGCGGAGAGTGCTGCGGTGATGACGATCCAGGTATCGATGAAGGTCCATTCCATATCAATCGGCTCCCCCCTGCGGCGCGATGGGATGCGGGCTTTCGGGGAGGGCGTCTCCGGGCGCCGCAGGCAGCATCCTCTCCAGCGTCCGGATCATCTCCGGGTCCAGGATGTGTTCGATTTCGTCCGCGCCCCAGTCCACCTGACCGGGGGCGATGTCCGCGTGGGTGATGAGGTAGGCCTCCCAGAGGCGGTGTTTGCGGACCACGTGGCGGGCGGCATCCCACCCCTCGGCCGTCAGCATACAGGATTCCGGAGGGTCCCGGCGGACGAGCCCTTCGGCTTCGAGCCCGGCCAGGGTCCGCCGGAGCAGGCCCGCCGTCCATGACCTGCGGGCCTGCATGACGCCGAAGGGCACGCTCCGGAGAAGGCATGCGTCGGGAGTTTGGCTGTCGCTGCAGGACTCGATCCATTCGTACAGGGCGCGGAGGAGGTTTTCCCGGGCGATTTTCCCCTTGAGCCGGTGCCGCTCCAGCCCTGTTTTGAGCAGGCCCCGGGCCGACCCCAGGACCATGCTGACAAAAAAGACAGCGGACGCCGTGAGCACGATGACCGCGCCGGCCGGAAGATTGGCCATGAGGGCGCTGATCCCCGACCCGACAAGCCCGGAGGCGGCGCCGAAAAGGCCCGAGAGCCAGAGCATGCGGCGCAGGTTGTGGGTCCAGAACCTTGCTGCGGCCGGCGGAATGATGAGCAGGGCCACCACCAGGATGAGCCCCACGGCCTGGAGGCCGATGACCGTCACGACGATCGCGAGAGACATCATGAGGAAGTCGAGGCGGGTGACCGGCCATCCCTGGGCGGCGGCATATTCCCCGTCAAAGCAGATCAGGGTGAATTCCTTGAAGAAAAGGATACAGAAAACAGCCGATATCAGGGCCGCCGCGGCGATGAGGACCGCATCGAGAAAGAGCATGGAGGCGGTCTTGCCGTAGATGAAGGAGTTGAGCCCGGCGGCGTTGCCCGAAGCCATCCGGGTGGCGATCCCCATGAGGGCGATGCCCAGCCCGAAATAGCTGCTCAGCACGATGCCCAGGGCCGCGTCGTCCTTGAGGCGCGAATGCCGCTGGATGAGGATGACCGAGGCGGTCCCGAGGACGGAGAAGACCGCGGCCCCCGCGATCAGCCCGATGAGATTTTTGCCGTCGCCGCCCAGGGCCGTCATCAGGATGAAGGCCAGGGCGATGCCCGGAAGCGTCGCGTGGCTCAAGGCGTCGCTCAGGAGCGCCCGCTTCCGGAGCAGGAGGAAGGTCCCCACCAGGCCGGCGGCCATCCCCAGGAAGGCGGTGCCGATGATGACGACCCGGGTGTTGTAGTCCCGGAGGGTCAGCACCCGAAAGATCTCCTGCCAGGTCGGCCACTCCGGAAAGGGATTCGAGAGCCCGGCGGCGCGGGCGGTTTCCGGCAGCGCCGGCAGCAGCGCCAGAAGCCCCGCCCACAGGATCCAGCCCACGGGGGGCCTGCGGCCGCGCCTGCCCGTCATTCCATCGTCCCTTTCGTTCCCCTGGGCAGCCGCGGGTCCTTGGAGAGTTCGTAAAACGCCTGGGACAGGAGCGTCAGCCGCCCGCCGTAGGTCTTTTTCAGGTTCTCCTCGGTGAAGACCTCCTCCGTCGGCCCGTGGGCCACCACGCGCATGTTGAGGAGCACCACGTGGTCGAAATAGGTGGGCACGGTCTGCAGGTCGTGGTGGACCACCACGCAGGTCTTGCCCGATGCCTTGAGGTCTTTCAGCAGGGCGATGATGGCCTGCTCGGTGGCGGTGTCGACCCCCGCGAAGGGTTCGTCCATGAGATAGATCCGGGCGTCCTGGGCCAGGGCCCGGGCCAGGAAGATGCGCTGCTGCTGTCCGCCGGAGAGCTGGCTGATCTGCCGGTCGGCGTAGGCGGCCATGCCGACCTTTTCCAGCTCCACGAGGGCTGCGCGGCGGTGGGTTCGGGTGACGGGCCGGAGCCAGCCGATTTTGCGGTAGAACCCCATGGCCACCACGTCCAGGGCGTTGACCGGAAAATCCCAGTCCACGCTCTCCCGCTGGGGCACGTAGCCCACGAGGTGCCGCTGGGATTCGTAGGACTTCCCGTAGATGGAGATCCGTCCGGAAGCCCGGGGCACCAGGCCCAGCACCGCCTTGATCAGGGTGCTCTTTCCGGCGCCGTTGGGGCCGACCACGGCGATGAGCCGCCCCTCGGGCAGGGTCAGCGCCACGTCCCACAGCACCGGCTTTCGCTGGTAGGCGACGGTCAGGTCTGTGACGGCAAGGGGCCAGAGGGTGTCTGACATGCCGCCGGACGCCTCATCGGCACGGGTTTCGGATGGATGCGCCTGCGGCTGATGGGCGGTGTCTTTGTCGGCGGTTTCGGGGCGGGGCATGTGCGCGACCTCATGTTCCGCCCGCGGGCTTCAGCAGAGGCCCGTCGGGGATAGGGTGGTGGTGTCGGCCGTGGGGCCGCCGGACCAAAAATGAACGATGTCACCGGGGGGGCGTGAGCTTCCCCTGCATCCCGGTTTCCGGGGCATCGCCGCCCAAAGCCCGGGCGATCAACGTGACGTTGTGGTCGATCATGCCGACGTAGGTGCCTTCGTAGGTGCCGGCCTTTCCCATGGCGTCCGAGAAAAGCTCTCCGCCGATGCGGACAGAATGCCCCCGGGCCTTCGCGCCCTCGATGAGGGCCTTGACGTTCTTGTCGGAGACGCTGGACTCCACGAAGACGGCGGGGATCTTCCGCCGGACGATGTCGTCCACGATGCGGTTGATGTCCTTGAGGCCGGCTTCGGACTCGGTGGAGACGCCCTGGATGCCCATGACCTCGATGTTGTAGGCCCGGCCCATGTAGTTGAAAGCGTCGTGGGCCGTGACCATCACCCGCTGGTCTTCGGGGATGGAGGAAATGACCTTCCGGGCGTAGTCGTCCAGGGTCTTCAATTCCAACAGATACCGTTCGGACCGGGTCTGATATTCGGCGGCGTTGGCGGGGTCGAACCCCGTGAGGGCGTCCCGGACCACCCGGACGGCCTTCATCCAGCCCGAAACATCCATCCAGACATGGGGGTCTTGGTGGCCGGTCTGGGCGGTGTGGATCAGGTCCGCCTGCTTCAGGCGCTCGGTCACGGCAACCACTGGCCGGCTCCGCCCCACCTTGGCCAGGATCTCCGTCATCTGACCCTCCAGGAGCAGCCCCGCGTAAAAGACGATATCGGACCGCAGCAGCATCGCCACGTCGCTCCTGGTAGGGCTGTACATATGCGGGTCGACGCCGGCGCCGATGATGCCCGTGACCTCGGCCCGGTCCCCCGCGACCTCGCGGACGATGTCGGCGACCATCCCCACGGTCGCCGTCGCGCGGAAGGGGTAGCTCCCCTCATAAGCAAAGGCCTGCGGGAGAAGGCATCCGGCCGTCACCAGCAGCACCGCCACCAGGGTGCGGCCCGCGGCAAGGGCCTGAGGCGGGGGCATGCGGTTCATGGCGTATCCTTCGGTACGGCGGCCGCCGGTTTCTCCTTGGCGAGGATCTCGTTGATCATGTCGGGGAGTTTTCTGAACTCCCGGTTGTCCAGTTTCTTCCCGTTCAGGAAGACCGTGGGTGTTCCCCGGACGTCCATTTCCTGCCCCTCCTGCATGTCCTGGAGGATCCGCTCGTGGCTTTGGGGCGAGCTCAGGTCTTTTTCGAACCGCTCCCGGTCCAGCTTCAGGCTGTCGGCGATCTCACGGATTTTCTGGTCGTCGAGGGCGGCGTGGTTCTGGAGCAGGGCCGCGTGGAATTCCCAGAATTTTTCCTGGTTGGCGGCGGCCAGGGCGGCCATGGCCGCCGGATAGGCGTTCCGGTGGCTGGGAATCGGGAAATGCTTGATGACCAGTTTGACCTGGCCGGCATATTCTTTCACCAGCATGTCGAACCGGGATTCCAGCCGGGAGCAGTAGGGGCATTCGTAATCGTCGAACACGGCGATGACGGCCTTTGCGTTTTCATCGCCCCGAAACGGGCGGTTTGCGGTGTTGATGTCGTAGATGCGGTCGACCTTCAGGATGTCGAGCCCGGGGGGATCGTCGCCGAAAAGGATGAGCCGGCTTTCCTCGAGGGGGGTGAGGCGGGTGAAGCGTTTTTCGACGGCGATGCGGTCGATTTCCTTGCCGTCGGTGCCCGAGTAGATGATGACCTCGCCGGGGGTCAGGGTGAAGATCATCCGGCCGTCGGGCGATGCGGCCGTATCCAGGATCCGGGCCGGCGAATCGATTTTGAGGAGATGTTCGAACACCACGCCGGCATGGACCGCGGCGGGGGAGATGCAGGCGAGCCCCCCCGCGGCGGCGAGCACGGCGAGAAAGCGGATGGTCTTCAGTTGGTTGCGGATCATGGAGGTTCCTCTTTGGTTTCCTGGGGTTGCGGCGCGCCGTCTGTCGGATGACGCGGGAAAGGGTATCATACATCCGCCGGGTTTACAAATTTCATTTTTTCCTTCGGCGGAAGCGGGCCTCTGGCGCCGTGAAACGGCGTGCGGCGGATTCCCCCTTTCTCCGACGCCGGGAAGTGTGATATCGACTGGGGCAGGATGCGTCCGGAGGGAGGGGTACCGCCCCGGAGGGCGCCGGATGAGGACCGGATGAGGAGAGGATCCGAATGTCGGGATTTCAGGAACTGCTGGTGATCGTGCTGATCATTGTGGCCATCGTTTTCATGCCCCGGATCGTGCCCCGGAGGGGCGAACGCCCGGCCCCCGGGGGCAGGCCCCGGAAAGCGCTTTCGGGGCGGATGCGCCTGGGGATCGCCTTTTCGGTGTTTTACATCGGGGGGATGGCCGCCTGGCTTGTCCCCTGGCAGTCGGATCCCCTCGCGTTCCTGTGGGCGGGGGTGGGGCCGGTCCTCGCGGGATGGCTGATATGCTGGGTCGCGGCAGGGTTCCCCGGGCGATGACCCAGAACACCCCAAAGGGGATCCTGCTCTTCCTGCTCGCCACCGGCTGCATCGTGCTGATGAACACCTGCGCCAAGATGTGCAGCCGGGTCCACGGGCCGGTGGAACTGGTGTTCTACCGCGGAGTGGTGGCCCTGGCCATTCTGGTGCCCTTCATGATCGCGACGCGGCCCCTGTCCGTATTCAAGACCCGGCGCATCCGGGTCCACCTCTGGCGCGCCTTTCTCGGAAACGTCGGCGTCGGTCTGATTTTCTGGGCCTACGCCCTGCTGCCCATGGCCGACGCCACCTCCCTCCTGTTCGCCGCGCCGCTGTTTGTCACCGCCCTGTCGCCGGTTTTCCTCGGAGAGCGCATCGACCGCTGGCGGTGGGTCGCGGTCATCATCGGTTTCGGCGGCATCCTGATGATCGCCCGGCCCTCGGCCGGGATATTCGCCGACCCCGCATCCCTCATCGCCGTGGGCGGGGCCTTTTTCGGGGCGATGGTCGATATCACCCTCCGTAACCTGGGCCGGACCGACGATCCCCTGACCACCGTGTTCTATTTTATCCTGATCGGCGTCGCCATCTCCGGGCCCTACACCCTGTTTTTCGGCGCCCCTCCCACCCCGGACCTGCTCCCCTGGATTGCGGGCGTCGGCATCTTTTCGGCCATCCAGCAGGTCGCCAAAACCACGGCCTTCGGGCTGGCCGAGGCCTCGGTGCTCGCGCCTTGCGGCTACAGCGCCGTCATCTGGGCCACCCTGACGGGATGGATCTTCTGGCAGGAGCTGCCGGGGGCTTCCGTCGCCGTTGGAACGGTGGTGGTGGTGGCCAGCAACCTGGCCATTGCATGGCGGGAAAGACACAGCCGTCCCGGGGCCTGCCGCATCCCCCGGGGCGTCTGAGCTTCTCCGCGGAGACCGTGGCTGTGAGGTTTTGTTAGCGGGATCCGCGAAAATATGGTAGACTCATAATAGATCTTGTTCTTTTCACCCGACACCAAGGAGGATTGCCATGGCAAAAGCGAGGGATACCAAGAAAGAGGAAAAAAAGAAGCCTGCCAAGACCATCAAGGAGAAACGGAAGGAGAAGCAGGAAAAGAACAAGGAGAAATAGTCCGCCGGCTTGAGCGCCGGCGGTGTTTTCAGGCCATGTGTTCGAGCAGGATCCGAAGCATCCGGCGCAGGGGTTCGGCGGCCCCCCACAGAAGCTGGTCTCCCACCGAAAACGCCGTGAGGTAGGTCGGCCCCAGGGTGAGCTTGCGCAGCCTGCCCACCGGTACGGTCAGGGTGCCGGTGGCCGCGGCGGGCGTGAGTTCCCGCAGGGTGACCTCCTTTTCATTGGGGACCAGCTTCACCCACGGGTTGTGGGCGGCGATGAGCCCCTCGATGTCCGACAGGGGCACATCGCGGGTCAGTTTGACGGTGAACGCCTGGCTGTGGCACCGCATGGCGCCGATGCGCACGCACTGCCCGTCGATGGGCACGGGATTGGCGATGCGGCCCAGTATCTTGTTGGTCTCCGCATACCCCTTCCACTCCTCCCGGGTCTGGCCGTTCTCCATGGCCCGGTCGATCCACGGGATCAGGCTGGCGGCCAGGGGGGCGCCGAAATTTTCCGTGGGAAAGCCCTCCTTGCGGATCGTCTCCGTGACCTGGCGGTCCAGATCCAGGATCGCCGCGGCGGGGTCGGACAGCAGCCGGGCCGACGCGGTCCCGACGGCCTGCATCTGGAGGACCAGCTCCCGCATGTTTTTGGCGCCGGCGCCTGACGCCGCCTGGTAGGTCATGGAGGTCATCCACTCGATCAGGTTTTTTTCAAACAGCCCGCCCAGGGCCATGAGCATGAGCGAGACGGTGCAGTTCCCGCCGATGTAATCCCGGATGCCTCCTGCCAGGGCCTCGTCGATCACCCGGCGGTTCACCGGGTCTAAGATGATGACGGCGTCGCTTTTCATCCGGAGGGTGGACGCCGCGTCGATCCAGTATCCCCGCCAGCCGCGCTGCCGCAGCTCCGGATGGCATTTCTGGGTGTAGTCGCCCCCCTGGCAGGAGAGGATGATGTCCATCTCCGAAAGACGCTTCAGATCATGGGCGTCTTCCACCGGGGGGGCGTCGCGGCCGATCTCCGGCCCTTTCCGTCCGACCTGGGAGGTCGAGAAAAAGAAGGGGTCGCACCCTTTGAAATCGTCCTCCGCCAGCATCCGGCCCATCAGGACCGAACCGACCATCCCCCGCCATCCGATTACGCCAACCCTTTTCATGACTGCCCCCCATGTTCCTTGAAAAATGGCCGATAGACCCGAACCGTTCCCGGGCGTTTTTTCAGAGAGAGGCCATTCTGATCCAATCCGAGGCAAAAATCAAGCTTTTGATACACCCGCAAAAAGCCGCATCACATGGGCTCCGGCGGCCCCGGGAGTCGGATGTACGCAAAAAAGCGTATTGATCCCTATGTACATTATGGGTAATTTTCTTTATAAAGGCATCAGGATCATGATGCCGGCCGTGCGATCGCCCGCGGGACGGCGCGCGCAGGGCCGATGTGCGGGATCCCCATCTCCAAGGCCAACGGCAGGCTGCCCGCGGAAGGCTCAGGCCCCGGGGGATGCGCAGCGGTTTCAATGGACGGTGGAAAATTTTCCCCGGGCAGCGCAGCATCGATGCCCAACGTGAATACTATCGGTTGCGGGTTGGCACACTGACCGGAAAGGTGGCAGAAAGACATCCACACATAAGGAGGCCGACGGTTTCAATCATGGCAAATTCGATTATAACTAGAACGGGTAGTTATATTCCGACATCGCGGATACCGAACACCCATTTTCGCAACCGCGAGTTTTACGGCGCCGACGGGGTGAGGCTGGAGAAGCCGAACGCCGACATCATCCTCAAACTCCAGGAGATCACGGGCATCCGGGAGCGCAGGTATGCCGCGGATGACCAGAACACCTCCGACATCGCCTTTTTCGCCGCGGAAAAAGCGCTTGCGGGCATCGACGCGGAAAGCCTCGACTACATCATCGTCGCCCAGAACCTGGGGGATATCTCCCCGGGCAACATCCGTGCGGATATGGTCCCCACCATCGCATCGCGGGTCAAGCACCGCCTCAGGATCAAGAACCCTTACACAGTGGCCTATGACATCCCCTTCGGCTGTCCGGGGTGGCTGCACGGCATGATCCTGGCGGACTACTACATCAAATCCGGCGACGCCGCGAAGGTGCTGGTCATCGGGGCGGAGATCCTGTCGCGGGTGTCGGACCCCCATGACATCGACAGCATGATCTTCGCCGACGGCGCCGGCGCCGCCCTGGTGGAGGCGACCGATCAAGACGCCGGGATCGTGGCCCACCTCACGAGGACCGATGCCGTCGACCACGCCTATCTGTTGAGGCTCGGCAGGTCCTACAACCCGGACCATCCCGGAAACGAACTCTACATCAAGATGGACGGTCACGACATCTACAAGTATGCCCTGAAAACCGTCCCCGAGGCGGTCAAGAAATGCCTGGACAAGGCGGGGCATTCCCTCACCGACGTAAGGAAGGTGCTGATCCACCAGGCCAATGAAAAAATGGATGCGGCGATCCTGGCGAGGCTTTTCAAGCTCTGCGGGGTCAACCATATCCCCGACGGCATCATGCCCATGACGATTTCGTGGCTCGGGAACAGCTCCGTCGCGACCCTTCCGACGATGCTGGATCTGCTCTACCGGGACGCCCTGGACGGCCACCGTGTCGAATCCGGGGATATCGTCGTCTTCGCCTCGGTCGGCGCCGGAATGAACATCAACGTCATGGTGTACAGGATGCCCTGACGCACGCGGCGTTACCGGCCCCGCCGCTTCAGGCGGGCCTCCCCGGCGGGGCTGACGGCGGCCTTCTGCCGATCCTTTGCGGCGCGGTTTTTTTCCACGAAGATGCCTGCGCCCGTGAAGGGGTCTTTTTCCGTGTGGTACATGAGGGTGGACCAGGTGGCGGGGGTGGGGGTGAAGATCTGAGTCTGCTCGGGCAGGAGCCTGAGCCGCTTTTCAGCGAAGGCCCGGAGCTCCCCCATGTCCGCCTGGGTGCAGCCGGGGTGGGCGGCCATGAAATAGTAGGTCAAAAAGAGGTTGAGGCCGTTTTCTCGCTTCAGGCGGTCGAAGCGGCGGATGAATTCTTCCAGGGCTTCCCGGCCGGGCTTTCCCATCCCCCTCAACACCGAATCCGTGACATGCTCCGGCGCGATCTTGAGCTGCCCCGAGACATGGTGCCGCAGGATTTCCGTGAGATACCGTTCCCCGTGTTTCCGGTCGCTCAGGATCAGGTCATAGCGGATGCCGCTGGCGATGAAGACCCGGCGGATCCCCGGGAGGGCCCTCAGGCGTTCGAGGAGACGGATCTGCCGGTCGTGGCGGACGGGCATCGTCCGGCAGACCGCCGGGAACAGGCAGCTTCTGTCCGAGCAGGCCCCTTCCGCCTGTTTTTTCCGGCATTCAATCCCGTACATGTTCGCCGTGGGGCCGCCCACGTCCGGGATGATCCCCTTGAATTCCGGATGGGCCGTGAAGGACTGCGCCTCGCGGAGGATGGATGTCTCGCTCCGGGAGACGACGTGCCGTCCCTGGTGGACCGAAATGGCGCAGAACCGGCACTCGCCGAAGCAGCCCCGGTGGGTCGAGAGCGCGAAGCGGATGGTGTCTGTGGCCGTGACGGGGCCGTCCTGGCGGTGGAACGGGTGAACGTCCCGGGCATAGGGCAGCTCGTGGACCCGGTCCAGGGCCTCGGGGGAGAGGGGGAAGGGGGGCGGGTTCTGGACTAGGTAGCGGGTGTCCTGCTTCTGATAGAGGCGCCGGGCCGTAAACGGGTCGGCATTCTCGTAAAAGCGCCGGAACATGCGGGTGAAGGCGTCCTTGTCCCGGCTTGCGTCGGCATGGTCGGGAAGGGCCGCATCCTGGCCCGGAAATGCCGGAACGGGATCGGGAATGCCGCGGCTGATGTAGCAGACGCCCCGGATGCCGCGGACGGCATCGCCTGCCGCGTCCGCGCCGCCCCGGAGGGCCGCGGCGACTTCCAGGACGGTTTCCTCGGCCATGCCGTATGCCAGGAGGTCCGCCCGGGCGTCGAAAAGGATGGAGCGCCTCACGGCATCGGACCATGCGTCGTAATGGGAAATGCGCCGGAGGCTCGCTTCGATGCCGCCCAGGACGATGGGGCGGGTCTGCTTGAAATGGCGCCGGATGAGGTTGGCGTAGCTGATGACGGCACGGTCGGGCCGCCGGTTGTTGACGCCGCCGGGGGTCAGGTCGTCCTGCTTCCGCCGCTTCCCCGAGGCGGTGGTGTTGGCCACCATGGAGTCCAGGCAGCCGGCGCTGACGCCCCAGAAAAGCCGGGGTTCGCCCATCCGGGTGATATCCCGGCTGCTTACGGTGTCGGGCTGGGCAATGACGCCCACCCGGTAGCCCGCGTCCATGAGGACCCGCGCGATAACGGCCGTACCGATGAAGGGGGAGTCGATGTAGGCGTCCCCCGTAACGAGGATCACGTCAAGCCGGTCCCATCCCAGGCGGATGGCCTCTTCCCGGGTGGCGGGCGGAAACGTCGGGGCGGCGGGGGGCGGTTTCATGGCGTCATCCCATCTCAAGATCCGGCAGTCATTAAGACAGGGCAGTCGCGTGTTCGCGTGCCTGTGACAACATGGGTCCGGCAGTGGATCAGATCAAGAGGGAAAATATCCATTGCGGCCCGGGCCGGCGGCATCAGGCGGTCCCGCCGGCGGTCGGCCGCAGGGGTCAGCGCGCC
>NZ_JBGSQX010000085.1:0-12788 GCF_041737845.1 Desulfococcus sp. | reverse complement strand
ACACAAAAGGGATAAAAGCCTGCTGGGGTAGGCAAGGTAAGTCCTGTAACGGGTTGCATTGATTCCCATGCGTTCGTTTCAGATATTCAAAGAAGCATCGAACCGCATAAAGGACTCCGTTTACCGAAGCTGGGGCCAGTTGGAGATCTTCTCTGAATTTCAGATAAAATAGTGGCTGCCAGAAAACTGTGGGATCTGGCTGTTGCTTGATATACCGATCAAAGACCAACAGCGATGTTCTGATGTTTCTCAGATCGTACCCCAGTCCCTTTCGATAAGCCAAAAAGGCTTCCAGTTCTCGGGCCAAAAAACTTTCAAAGGATTTCATCAAACAGTACCTTTCGCATCAAGGCGGTGTGTATGCTAAGATATTTCCTGGTGGACTCGATACTGTCATGTCCAAGCATTTCTTTGATTTCAAAAAGTGTTGCGTCCGCCTCCAGCAGATTCTGAGCATAGGTGTGTCGCAGCCAATAGGGGGTGGCGTCGATGCCGGCGTTGCATAGGGCACGGGTGAGATATCGGCCGACAAGAGCGGCGTCAATGGGGTTGTAGGGGGTGACGAGCAAAACAAAAAGGAAGCGATGTTCGACTTTCGGCCGCGCCCCGACAATATAGGCCGTGATGGCCTTGAGCGTGCTTTCGGGTATCGGCAGCTGCAAGGGACGATTGTTTTTTCGATGCCTCAGAATCAGCTGCGCTTTTGAAAAAGAGATGTCGTCGAGCGTGATTTGGCTGATCTCACAGGGCCGCAGGCCTAAAAAGAACGCCAGATGAACCATGGCATAGGTGCGGAGTTCACAGTGGGTTGAATACGGCAAATGATCGAACAGCTGCCGGATCTCATGGGGCCGTAGAAACTTCGGCGGCTTGGCCTTGGCGAACATCGGGGGGCCAACAACCAGTTCGGCCAAATCCTGGGGCAACAGATTGCGTTCATGGTAAAGGTAACGCAGAAAACACCGCAGGTAGGATCGATACAATTGCCGGGTGCTTGGAGCGTAAGGGGTTTTAAATGCCGCCAGGAAGGCGTCGACATGTTCAATTTTTAGATCCGACAGTTGGATTTGGGATACATCGAGATAATCACTAAATGCCCTTATGACTTTTTGGATTCCCCGTTTTTGCACACGGCCACTTTGGCGGGTATTCTTAAAGTAGGCGAGATACTCCCGACAGATTTGGGCCATATTCGGCGGATTGTGTCGCTGTCTACCCATCGGATGGCCCCTTGAATACATGCTTGAAAATATTCCCGACAGACTCTATGGACTGCATGTGTCCAGGACTGTGTCGGGCGCAGGTGGGTGTTTTTTTGGTGGCTTGCCTTGGAAGTGAAAGCACCTGGTATATCGTGCCGTCAAAGGCGATCAGGTCTTTTTCCATCAAACTGTCACGGGCATGAATATATTGATCCAGGCTCATTTGCAGCAGGGTGCATATTTTATCGTAGCTGTAGAAACTGAGCCCATTGCGATCGCCGACCAATACCAGAAAAAAATAGAGCAGAAGTTCGTGCGGATTTAGTGAACCTAAAAAACCCCCGGTAAGAAAACGATGCGGGATAAAGCTGAATCCACCACCATCAATCTTTCGTACACGCTCGGATCTCAGTATCTTCTTTTTGATCATGACCGACTCCTTTACTTTTTCGCTGATGACATATTTAGCAAACTGCGGCGTCATCCGCTAACGAGTCGACCTTTGCAATCATCGATAAGGATTTGAGATGTCGAATATATTGACTTTTAACGCGTCCACATTTGCAATCACCGGCACCAGGTAAAATTGTCCAAGCAGTCTGTTTTTATTGAATATCGACGCGTCTACCTTTGCAATCAAGCCATCCTTGGCATTCGGGTGCTGGCTGCGGCGTCTCCGGCGATTGCGAACCGTCTGTAAAAGGCGATTGCGCTCAACGTACTCCGGATGCCCGCTGCGATAGTCTTTCCAATAGCCAGGGTTTGCTTTTGCCCACTTCTGGTTGGCCAGCTTATGGTTGTACCGATAATCTGGATCAGTTTGTATTTTGTTGCGCTTCCAGGCAGCTTTGCGGGCACGTCGGCAGGGTGGCTTCAGGCAATATACCTGAGCCTTATGCCGGGGACTGGGAGTGAAAAAGTCACCACAGTGACAACAAGGAATTTGCTCCATAGTCACCCCTCTATTTAAAATCACGAATTAGAGGAATGATATAAAAATGTTACATATCTTGAAAGGAATTAGATGGCGGGAATGAAATTACTCGTAACATAACCAAACTGGCAGCATAAGGTTCACAATGGTTGAGAGGTGGCTTTTTGAAGAAACATGACGGCAAGTGGGTCCTCGAGACCAACGACGACACCATCAGTCTGGAAGACGCCGCCTGCGGCTACAAGGGTCTGATGGTCATCGAACGCTGCTTCCGTTCCCTCAAACGGACTCAGATCAAGATGATGCCCATGTACCACTGGGCATCCCGGCGAATCGAGGCCCACGTCAAAATCTGCGGCCTGGCACTCCTGATCGAACGCGTCGCCGAGCTGGCCTGCGGCAAGCCCTGGCACCAGATTCAGGCGGCGCTGGACGAACTCCAGATCACGGAATTTTTCAATTTGAATTTCCGTGTGCTTATGCGCAACGAGTTGCCCGCCTCAACCATCAACATCCTTAAATTGTTAAAGATCACCCCGCCGAAGCAGGTCGTCGAGCTGGAAAAACTGGTCTGAAAACCCCCGATTTTGTAGACACACGCTGAATCGCGTTCAGTCGCGCGGATGCCCGTGCGTCAAGCCCTCGCGCGATTTTGTGTGTTTACAAGAATTAAAACCAAGCAGGAGATCAGGAACCCCGCAAGGGGGATGGCGGCAAGGCGGATGTCGATGAGTGCAAGGACCAGGGCTGCGAGAATCGCCGCGATCCCGGTTTTCTCGGCGGGGGAGAGGGGGTGCGGCATGTTCATCCATGATCCAGATCGTGGGCCTCTCCGCCTTCCGGCCTCGGGAAAGCGGGCGCCGCGGGGCTCGCCACGATCCACACCGATTCCCGGTTTCCCCCGGACGGCCCTGAAAAGTCCACCCGGAACCCTTGGCCGGCGATCATTTCAAGGAGTGGATCGAGAGTTGGAACCTTCCTCCTGTTCAGTCTGAGATCGTCCCATGTCCTCCAGCCTTGAACCTGTCCAACACCGCTTTGATGCGGGAAAGGTCTTCAGGGTTGAGGAGATGGTTTTCGACGGCGCTCGTGTACACCGCCACCGCCCTCTCGGGATCGCCCAATTGGATGTAGATGTCGGCCAGCAGGAGGTAGCCGTCGGCAAAATCGGGCCGGCGGGCAATCAAACCCATGAGCGCGGCCGCAGCCGCTTTGCTTTCCCCGTTCATATGTTGATAATAGGCATAGGTCCAGGTATAACGAGGCTCCAGGGGGCGCAGTTCCGCAGCCCGGCGGCAGAAACCGAGGGCCTCGGTGAGCCGCTTTTTTCCACCCAGAAGGATGCATAAATTGTAAGCCGCCGGCGCCATCCGGGGATCGGTTTCGAGCGCCCGGCGAAGATGCCGCTCACCCAGTGCCGGATCGTTCTGTTCGACCTTCAGCAGCCCCATGTTGAAGTTCGCCTCCGCGTTGTCCGGTTCGAGAGACAGCGCTTTTCTCAGCGCCTCATCGGCCCCGGCGTTGTCCCCCAGGCGGGCACGGGCAATGGAAAGATTCACCCATGGCGGCACCTCCGATGGGTCGAACCGGATGGCGGTTTCGTAGGCCGCGATGGCCGAGGGATGCTCCTGCCGGTCGAGGTGGTAGTTGCCCAGGTTGTAATGCGAGGTCCACTCGTCCGGCCGGGCGGTGATCGACGCCAGGTACTCTTCGGTCGCTTTTTTCAGTTCGGCGATAAACGGCTCCTCCAAGAGAACATCCGGAATCCCCGAAAGTGCCTGGGCGGCCCGAACGCGGACCAGGCGCCGGCCGTCCGAAGCCGCCGCCGCCAATGCCTGGACACCGGCCGCGGAAGGCATCAGGCCCAGGGATGTCGCAGCAGAGGAGCGGATGAGGGGTGAAGGATCTTTTATGGCCTCAAGGAGAACGGGCCCGATGCGCTCATCGTCGCTCGCACGCAGCAGCCGGAGCATTGAATTGGCGAAGATTTCGTTTCTGTTCCCGGCCGTGATTCCTTCCAGCATCTCCGGCAGCCGCTTCCAGTCTCGCCTGCGGGCGGCCTCGATCAGTCCCGCCTCATACAGAACCGGCGCCTGGTAATCGCGTGGGCGCCACCGTCGAACCCACTGGTCCGCCCACTGCGCGGTCTTGTCTGCGTGGCAGTTGTTGCAGGCGTTGGGTGACTTGAATGCGATGGTGGCGGCCGGCGCCGGGGGGCGCATCGAATGGTCGCTGCGGCGCATTCGTGCAAACCAGGTTGCCGGCATGTGGCAGGAGACGCAATGGCTGCCCGGGCTGTCCATTTTGTGATGCGTGTGGGCCGTGGGATTGCCGACATGATTCTGGTGGCAGGGCAGGCATGCCTCATTGGCCTTCTCGGCGGCCTTGAAGCGATACCGGCCGCTCGATGTGTGGCAGGTGATGCAGTTTATCTCGCTCTCGGCTGCACAAGGGCTCATCCGCCAGGTGGCGAAGGTGTAGTTTTCACCGAGGTCGCGGCCGTCGGGATAAAAATCCGGACTCTCGAGCGTGACAGGGTCGAAATGGTCAAAAAAGCCCTCGCCGGCGACATACCCGGCGCTGATGGGGGATGCCTTGGCATGGCAGGAGGAGCAGGCTTCGTTGTGCTGCGCGGAGGTGAACTTTTTGACGCTGATAATCTTGGGGTCCGCCGGTGAAGGCGCCCCCTCGGGCAGGGACTGGAAGAGTCGGTTGTGGGCCTCCGAAGGGCCGTGGCACGTCTCGCAATTGATGCCCGGCTCCCGCCAGACGGTCGCATAGGTATCGGTTTTGAGGTCGTAGTTGGTTGACAACTGGCTCACATGGCAGTTGAAACAGGCCGTGTTAAAGGTATAGCGCCAATCTTTCCAGTCAACAGGGTTTTCGGCTTCAGGCGACCGGTCAGGAAAGTGGCGGATGCCGCTGGCGGCCGTATCAAACCACTCCTTTTGATTCACGTCGTAGGCGATCGGCAGGGTCTGCAGGCGTCCTTTCTCCATCAATGTTAAGAAGTAGTAGACGTTTTTCCCGCCGAGCACATGTTCGATCCTGTAACGCCTCCGGCTGTCGACCCCGATTTCCTGAACCCAGCCTTCATTCCCGGAAAGTTCGACACGGTAGCGTTTATCTCCAACGGCAATCTCGTCCCTCTGGGGGCTTAGTTTGGCTGAGGCCAGCTCCCGGGTGTAGGGCTGCATGGCAAGACCATGAAAGGAAGTCGACCAGAGCTGGTAAAACCGCTCGTGGCAAGCCATGCAGCTTCGGGAGCCGGCATAGCCCTCGGTGGTGCTGTGGGACGTTGCAAGTGCATCGGGGACCGGCATCATGAGAAAGGCCAGCATGCCGGCTGACCGGACAATTTTGTGCATGAAGCGTTTTTTTCCCATTTTAAGCCTCTTCGCGAGGGGTTCCCGGTGCTTTCCCGGATTCCGCAGTTTCACGGGTCCGGGTCCAGATCGTCCTCATCTGCGGCAGGTGGTCCTTCGTTCCCTGCAGCTCATTGACCCAGTCGGTCGACAGGGTCAGTCCGGTACTGAGCTGCAGATGTCGTCGCGGCCACTGCGCGCGCTGCCTTTCGAGGGCCGCCAAGCGACGGCTGCCCCATGAGCGTGATATAGGTACCCGTAAAATCCAGGTCGATCTGCCTGCTGATCCCGGGAAGGGCTTGCCGGATCTTTTCGATCCCGGGGTTGAATGCCAATTTTATAGAGAAGGTCATCAGCAGGCTCAGGACCTCCGCGAAACGGGTTGCGACCTCCGGTGGCGGAATGTGCCTCAGCCGTCGTCGGCGCGTCGGCAGGCGCGGGTGAAGGGGGGCCTGGGCGAAAGACGCGCCGGCGGATGCCGCCAGGAAGATGATGAGCACAAGCCTGACGGGTTGCAGGTATTTTTGTTGCCTTTAAAACGGCAGGCTTAATTTGTAACCAATAGAATTGAATGGATATGCACTTGACTCTGCTGCCACGATACAGACTTCCAGATAAAGATTTTGGCTGCGTTATCGCAAGTCGACGTATGATCTACACGCCTTCCTTCCTCTGCATTGCCAAAATCATTATCTGAAAGTCTATAGATTGTAAATGTTTCAGAATGGAAAATCGTGCAGCGCATCATGCGGTTGGGGGCAGCTATTTCGGGATTCTCAGCGGGCATTACAACCCACGGCCCCAGCGGTATTGCCAGATAAGCCCAAACAGCGTGTAATCGCTACCCGTATTGGTGTGTACGCCGGCGCTCCCGAAAAGCTTGATCGAGTTGTTCCGGTTCACGGGCAACGCAACTGTGGCACCCATTCGCGAATTACTCCCCAAATCATCGCTCCGCACGCCGTCTATGGCGGTTCGCCCACCGTAGTCATAAGTTCCGCTCAATGCAGCCCAGACGCCACGGCCAATGTTGTATGTGACGTGCACCTGAGTAGAGCTTACGGGATCCTGTTCGAGCGTCTTGCCGCCCAGAAAGTCGTCATTGTCGCTGAAAAAAAACACGCCGGTGGAAAGTTCTACCGAAAGTGGCCCCCACGCCTTGGAGATGCCGATATCCGGCTTGACAAACCAGCGGTGATTGCCAAGGTTCACCAGCTTGTCATCATCGTACTGTCCCAATGGCGCGGATACCTGAATGCTGGCTCCGACGATGAAATGTTGCCGGTAATCAGCAAATTCCTGGAGCGACAGCGCGGGGGCGCCATAGAAATTGTACGAGAAACGGAAGCGAGGGTCGTTTAACCCGGAGACATCACGTTCTACCGTTTGTCCTGCAAATGTAGCGTTTCCAGACAGTTGGGCATACGGCAGGATCACATCGATCTTTCCTGATTTGCCCCATACGTCCAGCGACCGTGCGTAAGCCAGGACACCGTAATGAATCTGGAGCTGGGCGTCCTTGATCGGCGACGACGCTGTCGTTGACAAACTGCCATCCGAAAAGGAATAGCCCGTGAGCAGAAAATTGATCCCGACCGGCGTATTGACATAGGCTCTGGGCTCGATCTCGCCGGCATGTGACTGCATGGCCCCGAACAAGAGCGCAATGACGGCCGGCAACGCGCCTGAATGTCTGGTCACACCCCGACAGGCTCTCAGGATGGGCCGAGCGATAGCGGTATGAAGAAAACACCATTCCCATCTATTCCAATACAAACTCAACATTACAATTTTCCCTGTGATGACTGATGCCAGGCGGCTTTTTGCCGTCGCCCTTGCTGCCTTGTTGGGTAGAAATTCGGGAATACTTCTTCAATAATATGATTTTTTGCGTCCTTTATCAATCATTCGAATGCGCCGACCGGTTCATGAATGCACGGCACAGGCCGGCTTTGCCCCCTTCGGGGCAAGCGCCACCACCCCTGCCGCTGGGAGCATTACCTGATTCTTACCTATAGCTGTTGGTGCAACCATTTTTTGTTAATGAGACACACTCTCCACCTATGATTTGGTATTTCTGGCCGGCAATAAAGAGAAAAATACCATTATTGAACCGCAAACAGTATCCGTCAAGAAATAGGTAATGCTCCCAAGCTCTTGGCAGAATCCCAGGGCGTATCCTCCGGTTCGTTCCGGAATTCCCGGTAGGCCCGCTCGACGTTCAGATAGATGCGTGCCAGGGCGCGCCACGAACCGTATGGTCCGAAATCGAGCCGCTTGGAAGCCTCCAGAGAGGTCAGCCCCTGCTCAAAGCAGTGCTTGGATTCATCGTGCAGGTATTCGAGGTACGACTTCATCTCCATCACCTCTTCGATCCTGCAAACCGGTCCGTGTCCGGAGACGATGACTTTCGGCTTGAGCGAGATGATGAGATCGAGAATCTTGAGCCATTTGGCGTATGTGCCGGCCCAGCCCATGGGGGTGAACAGGCGGAAACGTGCCCGTGGGGCAGGTCCGACTGGGTGTCGATGACCACGCCGCCATCGGGATTGATGAATTCCGAGTTGGCATTGCACACGCTGTTCTTTTCGCAAAGGACCGCAAAGCAGCTTTCGCTTACTTGCTGCAGTTTCATATGTTCCCAATATCATTCCAAGGATCTGATTTCATTGGCCACCTTTGCACATCCTTCCATTTTTACGCATACTTGGGCGATCATTGCCGGCCCGATCCCGGCAGGATTGCCCTGCTATTCGTCCTTCAGCCGTCGCGAGCCTTCTATGAGTTTATGCCAACCATACACGAACGAGACCATGAAATTGTCCATGCGAAGGTCATCGGGAGCGTCGTCGTTAATGGTGGACTTGTAGCTGACCGTGAGGCTGAGGTTGTCGTTGATCTGGTATCCGAGGGTGAGTCCAAGGCCTGCGTCGTTGAGCTTCTCCCCCGGGATGTCGTTGATGCTCGATTCTCCGCCGCTGTACCAGGTCCCGTCGACCGACCCCCAGAGGTGCTCGGTGAAGTCCCGGGTCAAGTGCGCATCCAGTTGGAACAATGGATCGGTCTCCATCGTCTGCCCGACATAGTCGTCGTTGTCTCCGAACCACCACACAACAGGCAGAAATTCCAGGGTCGTTCGCCGTCCCGGCACCCAGGAACCGAGCTGCCAGATGATCGGCATGCCCAGGCGCCCATACCAGCGGTTCTGCCCGATATTGAGGGCCTGGTCGTCATCATACTCGCCAATCGGCACCATGAAATCAACGAGCAGGTCGACAGAAAAGCCCGGCTCATAGCGCAGGGCATCGGGGATGTTCATTTGCGCCGGTGGGCCAAAGAGATTGATGACGAACTCCAGCGTCGGGTCACCGAACCCCTGTGCCGATTGGCTGAATGCCACTCCTGCCACCGTGGTATCGCCGGAGATTCGGCCCATGGGCAGGATGATGGCAGCCATGCTCGCGCGATCAAACAGCGGAAAAAATTTTGCATATCCCATCATGGCCAAGGTGGCGTCGATATCCGCATCCGCCGATACGCTATGGGCCGGATCGAACGGATTCGTGTTGCCGCTCACCGACTCGACAATAAGCGGCACCGCATTGGCGCCCGACAGCGTCTTCCAGTAGAAGCGCGCCGGAAGCTGGGCGTGAGACTGCGGCGGGCAGAGCGTGCCGGCAAGGAACAGCGTTGCAGCGATCACCCATAACCAGGCACCCTTTTTCCTGTGGTATTTTTTGATCTTCATGGAATTTCACTCCTTTTTTAAAAAGAATCTCCCGGCAGCACGCTGAGGGGATTTATCCCGTGAAATAGCGGATCGCCGCTGCTCACGGCTTGGGATCGGCCATCATCTCCCGGGGGGGCACAAACTGCTTTTTATAGATCAACGGGGGGTAGCCCGACTCGACCGGGACCCGCATCGGCAGCTGGTCCTCCAGGGTCTCAAATACCGAGCGACTCGGCAGGATCACGTTGTTGGTCTCGACATAGTCGTCCCAGAGCGCCGTCAACGCCTTCACCTTGCCGGGATTCTGTGCGGCGACATCCTCGCGCTCGGCGGCATCCTTTGCGACGTTGAACAGTTCCCATTTGCCCTTGCCGTAGGGCTTGAACTGCCAGCGCAGCTTCCACTCGCCCTGCCGAACCGCGCGGTTGCCGAAGAGCTCCCACGCGAGATAGTCCTGGTCGGTCCGCACGGAGTCCGCCTGTCCGGCCAGCAGCGGGCTCCAGGACTTGCCGATCAGCCGGGGAAGTTCGCGTCCTTCGTGAGTCTTCGGATAGCTTGCACCAGCGATGTCGAGCAGTGTCGGCATGATGTCGGCCACGTGCAGCAGCCCGTGGTTGATGCTGCCCTTGGTCCGATTGACCGCCGGACCGCTGACGATCAGCGCATTGCGGATCCCGCCTTCGGCGAGCCAGCCCTTGTACTGGCTGAAAGGCGTCATCGACACCTGCGCCCACATCGGGCCGTAGCCGACGTACGAGCCCGGATCGCCCCACGCGTTGGGATGGGTCTGAGACCAGTTGATGGCCGCGAAGAGGAAGTCACGCGACCCGGGTGAACCGGCGATCATTTTGAAGAGATCGGTCCCTTCGGCACCATTGTCGCCAAAGACAATGAAGACCGTCTTCTCGTACTCGCCGATTTTCTTGAGGTGGTCGATGAGCCGGCCGACATGGAAGTCGAGGTTCTCCACCATGCCGGCGTAAAGTTCCATCTTCTTGCCGAGGATGGCCCGGGGTGCCGGGGCGAGCACGAGCGGGTCGGGCAGGAACCACATGCGTTCGGCGAGCTGTGTGTCCGGGTGCAGAATGCCGAGTTCGATCTGGCGCTGCAGCCGCTCCTGCCGCAGTGCGTCCCAGCCCCTGTCGTACTCGCCGACATGACGATTGCGCCATTCCTTCGGCAGATGATAGGGATCATGCGGCGCCTGGTGGGCGACGTAGGCGAAGAAAGGCTTGCCGTCGCCGTGATTGGCGTCGATGAATTCGATCATTTTGTCGGTGTAGGTCTTGGTTGCGTAGTAGTCCTTTGGAAGCTGCGTCTGATAACGCCCGTCTTCGGTGAAGACGGACCGTGGCGACGCGGCTGTGAAATTCGCCATGTCCCAGTAGCTGCCCGCCCCGTCGAGCAGCGAGAAGTCGCGCTCGAATCCGCGCGCGGCCGGGATCTGCTCAGGCGCCTTGCCCAGGTGCCACTTGCCGACCATGTAGGTGTGATAGCCGGCATCCTTTAGCAATTGCGGCAGCGTCGCCACCTGATGATTGAGGTAGCCCTCGTAGCCGGGAACCTCCCGCTGGTTGGGGGCCGTCCACTCGTCCATGTTGCCCAGGCCGTTCTGGTGCGTATCGACGCCGCTAAGCAGCAGGGATCGCGTGGGCGAGCAACTCGCGTGGGTGTAAAAGTTGGTGAACCGCACGCCGTCGTTCGCCAGCGAGTCTAGGTTCGGTGTTTTGATCTCGCTTCCGAAGGCGCCCATGTCGGCAAACCCCAGGTCGTCGCCGAGGATGACGACAATGTTCGGCCGGCGGGGGGAGGTCGCCGCCAGGGCGGCGGCAGGCACAACGCACGCGGCAAACATTGCGGCGACAGCCAGAAGACCCGCCAACCGGCGTGCCGACTTGCGGCTCTGCGCCTTCATGCCCGGGAGGTCAGTGTCTCCATCGCCCCTGCGATTCGGCCGGCAAGACATCGCCTGTGGGCGAGGTGTTCCGAATTGAGTCAAGCTCTTTCCCATTGTTGTGCTCCTTTCAAGGTCGGGAAACCAACATCTCATTATGCCCCCGGCTTGGCAAGCATGAATGTGCACCTGGCCGGCAGCCCAAGGGGCCGTGTGTTCATCCTATTTGGGAAACAGAAATGTCAGTTGTGCCCTGAAGCCCCAACCTTCTGGGCCGTCATCCGGCGCATCGACCCAGTATTTCGCGCCCAGGGTCAGTTGCATGATCTGCGGGCCGATCTTGAGCATTTGCGCCACCTGGGGAATCACCGGCACCGACCACTGTTCGTTTTCCCAGTCATACGTGGATTCCGAGGCCACGCCGATGGTTGTCTTCGTCTTGCTGAAGACATAGCTCACGAAGGGCTGCATATAGGTGGCGTTGATATCGGCCCGGTCGTCGTCACCGGCCACGGACCAGATGTGGTTGGCCAGGATGCCGACTGTCCACGGCCCTGTCTGCTTGAGCGCCACCGCCGTCGGCCCGAGCCCCCACTGGTCGCCGCCGAGTGCGTCGTCGGTGGCCGTCGGCAGCAGTTCGACCGGTCCCACGCCCCAGATCCAGCCGCCGGCGGTCGGCGATGTCGGGGAAAAGAACTGGCTGGCGATAATGTCGCCGAGACCCGACTCGTTCATCGATGAGATGGGGAAATCCTGCCGATCGATGAGCGGCACGATGGTTCGCGTGATCAGATTCCAGTCTTCGCTGAGCGAGAACGGGATGACCGGCTGGATGTTCAGGACGTGGGCTGCGGCGCCGTCATTCGCCCCGCCGTATTCGTCGTAGTTGTACTGCAGCGGCACGCTGATCAGGGAAGCAACCGGGTTTGCCAGCTTCTTGGCCAGTTCCGCCGCCTGATCGTCCTGTGCCCTGGCCGGAGTCGCCGGCAGCCAGGCCACCATCGCCAGAAAAAAAATCCATCCATAACGTTTCATCGACATTTGCATCTCCTCGGATCGGTCTATTCTCTCAATGGGACGTTCCGGCCTGTTTGATCCGTTCCAGGCCATCAACGCCGGCCGCTTCGGAAAATATGACTTCCGGGGGGCGGCGCGAATATTCCCTGCTCTTTTCATTCCACGTTTCCTGCCTTGATATTTCATTGAGCAGCCCATAGGCATCCTTGATTGCCATGAGTGCTGCATCTCGGACGGATTTGGTTCCCATCTGTTTTGCTTTTTCCCAGGCCGGACTTCGCCCGACAGTCCCTTGTCTAAAAGACCTGTGTGAGGGCGGCGCTCTTGGAGGCGATTGCCGACATCAAATCGATCCAGGATTTGACAAGCGCCGCCGCCGCTTCGTTCTGGAGCCGGCCGGCCAGGGCATCGATGTCAACGCCGGCCCGGCCGAATCCTGCCAGCACGGCCTCGCAGTCCCCGCCGGCCGAAGGCATCCCGGCGCCCAAATCGCCGTGATCCGCCAGCGCCTTCAACGCTCCCTCGGACAAGGTGATCACCGTGAAGGGCGAAGTGAGTGCTCCAATGTACGGGACATCGGAAGGCGCGTGATCTTCGGGTTCCGCGGCGGCCAACACAAGGCGCTGCGGCCGGGCGCCGGCATCGC
>NZ_JBGSQX010000051.1:0-4965 GCF_041737845.1 Desulfococcus sp. | reverse complement strand
GCCGTCCGTCAGGGGATCACGGCGGCCGCGGTCCGGCCGGGCGATCCCGTCCGAGGGGCGCTGCTCGCGGAGGTCCTGAGGGCGATAGACGGGTCCGCGGGGGCGGCTTTCTGCTGCCGGGGGGAGACCGGAACAACACCGAACAGGAGTGATCCATGATTCCGATTCGAGACATCAACCCATCCAGAACGGTTCCGGTGGTCAATTACGCCCTCATCGGACTCAACGTCTTCGTCTTCCTGACGGAGCTGCTGCAGGGCGGGGACATGGCCCGGTTCGTCTATTATTACGGCCTGGTCCCCGCCCGGTATTTCGACGCCGAGATCTCGGCCTACTTCAGTTTCGGTCAGCAGGTCTTCTCCTTTTTCTCCTTCATGTTCCTCCACGGCGGTTTTTTCCACATTCTGGGCAACATGTGGTTTCTTTACATCTTCGGCGACAACATCGAAGATCACCTGGGTCCCTTCCGGTACCTTGCCTTCTATCTCCTCTGCGGCATCTCGTCGGGTGTCTCCCACATGGTCCTCAACATCCACTCCAACGTACCGGTCGTCGGGGCCAGCGGCGCCATCGCCGGCGTCATGGGGGCCTACCTGATCCTCTACCCCCGGGCCAAGGTGCTCACCCTGGTCCCCATCATCATCATTCCCTTCTTCTTTGAACTGCCGGCCTTCATCTTCATGGGCATCTGGTTCTTCATCCAATTTCTCAATGCCGCCGCCAGCTTCGGAAACGCCACGGACATCGCCTGGTGGGCGCATATCGGCGGGTTCCTGTTCGGGATCCTTTTTTTGCGCCTGATGGGGAGGCTTCCCGCCACCGGCGCCACCCATTTCACCCGCCAACTGGCCGAACGGAAGACCACCCATCGCCTCCAGGTCATCCAGCCCACCGGCCCCCTCGGCGACCCGAACCTCTACGGCACTCTCCTGATCACGCCCCATGAAGCCCTGCGCGGCACACAGAAGGTCGTCAACATCCCGTGGGGGTTTCACAACCAGTTGATCCGGGTCACGGTCCCGTCCGACACCCGGGAAGGCAATATCCTCAGGCTGGGCGGCATGGGCAAGCGGATGCCCGACGGCCGGCGGGGGGATATGATGCTGACGGTCCAGTTCGAGGCGTATCAGAGATGACGGTTCCGTAAAAAGGCCGATATCTGCGTTACGCGCATCCCTCGTCACTGCGGCGTACTGTGAGTACGCCTCATTCCTCGGGATTCGCAAGCCTTGATCTCGACCTTTTTACAAAACCGTCTGAAAATCGACTTTTTACGAATCCATCAGAGATAGGGCTTGAACAGCCAGAAGAATGAATCGCGCAGCTTCAGGAGGAGGGGCCGGCGTTGCATCTCTTCAAGGGAGATCTCCCGGGCGCCCCGGCGCTGGGATTCGAAAAGGGGCAGCAGATCCCGGCTGACGCTCCGGCCGTAGATCTCCACCATCAGTTCAAAATTGAGACGCAGGCTCCGGGTGTCGAGATTGGCGGAGCCGACCTGGGCATAGTGGTGGTCGATGAGGATCAGTTTGGTGTGCACAAACGGCGGGGGCTGGAAAAAGATGCGGACTCCGCGCTCCAGAAGATCGGGCAGCAGCCTCATGGCGGCCCAGTGGACAAAGGGAAGGTTGTTCTTCCCGGGCAGGAGGATCCGGACATCCACCCCTTTCAGGGCGGCGGCCTGGAGGGCGCCGATGAGCTGCGACGAGGGCAGGAAGTAAGGGGTCATGATGGAGATGGACTTGCGGGCAAACGATACGGCGCAGAAGAGCAGCATCTCAAGCCGGTCGATCCGCATGTTGGGGCCGTCCACGACGGCGCGGCAGATGGTGCTGCCCTTGTTGAAGGCGTGGACCGGGCCGGGCGTCAGGCTTTCCCCGGTGGCGAACCGCCAGTCCTCCAGGAAGACATGTTCGATCTGGGTCGCGATGGGCCCGGTGAGCTGGAAATGGAGGTCGATGATGCGATGGCGGTTGGCCTTCCGGTCCGCTAGGTGGCTGTCGTGGATGTTCATCCCGCCCACAAAGGCGACCTTCCCGTCGGCCACGAGGATTTTTCGGTGATTGCGGAGATTGATCCGGAAGGCCGGGGGATAGAGGCTGGGGGGGAGAAACCGCGCGAACCGGATCCCCCGTCGGGCAAGCAGCCTGCCCGCCCTCGGGATGCTGTAGCACTCCCCCACCCCGTCGACAATGACGCGGACGTCCACGCCCCGGTCCCTGGCCCGGCAGAGGGCGTCGATGAAGGCGCGGCCGGTCCTGCGGGTCTCGAAGATATAGGTGCTCAGGTAAAGATATTTCTCGGCCGTCTCGATGGCTGACATCATCACGGGATACGCCGCCTCGCCGTTGACGAGGGGAACGACCGTGTTGCCGGCGATCAGGGGCCTGCGGATGACGGCATCGGATACCCTGGCGATCTCGTCCAGCGGGGGCGGGATCTGAAACGCCATGATCAGCCGCTGGTCCCGCATCTCGTGCTCGATTTTGAAGGGGGAACCCTCCTCAAGCTTTCTCGCCCGGGAGCGGATTCGATTGACCCCGAAGAAGAAATAGCAGGTGGGGCCGGCCAGGGGGAACGCCAGGCAGATGGCGACCCATCCCAGGGCCGAGCGGGAATCCTTCTTGAAGATCAGGGCGTGCCCGGCCGCCGGAAGTGCCAGGGTGATATACAGGAGTAGCAGCCATCCGTTGCTCATGTGTCTTTAAAAAAACCATATCCCGGAAATAAGCAAGAAAAATCTTCAGGGGCCGCCCGGCCCGAAGGAGATCCACCGTTGGCGCGTATCCGGCGCGGTTTGGAACGGGGGAGCGCGCGGTGCCGCCGTTTCCCTGTCGGGGCGGGGGGCCTGCGCCCCCGGCCTTGAAAAAAATGGTTGGATCATTATAACTATATGCGTTACTGTAACAGACACCCTTGTGCTGAATCGACATGCCCTCATACCCGCCGTCGGCGCGTGTGTTCAGGATTAAAAAAGGTTTGCATCACATGCTCAAGAAAAAAGACCGGGGCACGTTCCGCGCCGCCAGGCAGAGCCGGATCTTCCAGGATGTGGTGGATCAGATCCAGGAGGCCATCATGACCGGAGAATTTCAGACCGGGGACATGCTCCCGTCCGAACGGGAGATGCGGGAGATCTTTCATGTCAGCCGCGGCACCCTCCGGGAGGCGCTCCGGGTGCTCGAGCAGAAGGGGCTGATCGAGATCCGCCTGGGCGTCAGCGGCGGCGCCATGGTCACGGCGGCCATGGCCGAGACTCTGACCGAGAGCCTGGGGCTCATGCTCCGGTTTCGCAAGATCTCCCTGGACCATCTCCACGAGTTCCGGGAGGATATCGAGGGCATCGTCACGGCCAAGGCCGCCGAAAGGGCCGTCGCCGAGGACGTCTTGAGGCTGCAGGCCCTCGTGGGCGAGGCCGGCAGGCATGCGGCGGGCGGCATCGGGGAGTGGAAGGCGTTTCTGGACGTCGACAAGAAATTCCACCAGGCCCTGGCCCGCATCACCGGGAACCCCATCTATATCTTCATCCACACGATGGTCCACGACAACATCCAGCCCTACTACGACACCTTCCTTCCCCCGGACGACCGGCGGCTCCGGGAGAATTTTCAGGACCTTGCGGACATCCTCGACGCGGTGGAAAAGAAGGATGCGGACCGGGCCGGCGATCTCGCGCGAAAGCATATCGTGCGGTTCAGCGCCTACATGAGGGATCAGCACAGGGATTTGCGGGAATAACCAAGGCGGAACGGCGATGGCAAGGGCCAATATCATTCTGACCGGGTTCATGGGAACCGGCAAGAGCACCGTGGGGAAACTGGTGGCAAAAGCATTGGGCTACGGTTTCGTGGATACGGATGAACTGATCCAGGCCCGCTGCGGACAGACCGTTCCAGAGATTTTCCGGGAACGGGGCGAGGCGGCCTTTCGCGACATGGAGGCGGAGATCGCGCGGGAACTGGGCGCCAAGGAGGGGCTTGTCGTTTCCACCGGCGGCCGCCTCATGCTGGACCCCGGCAATGCCCGGGCCCTCGGCGGAACCGGCCGGGTCTTCTGCCTGCGGGCGACGCCCGAGGAGATCCTGGCCCGGGTCACGGGGGATTCCGGCGTGGCCCGCCCCCTGCTCCAGACGGAGAACCCCCTGGAGCGGGTCGTGGAGCTGATGCGGCAGCGGGAGCCGGGATACGCCCGGTTCACGCAACTGGAGACCACCGGCATCCCCCCCGAGGAGGCGGCCCGACGCCTCCTCGACATCTACAGGTCCTGATGGCGTCCATTCCGGGGGCGGCTTTCCGCGGACACCGGGACGGAGGTCTTCACGAATGGAGGAGGTCGACATGAAAAAAGTGCTCGTCCTGCACGGGATCAATCTCAACATGTTCGGCAAGCGCGATCCCGAACAGTACGGTGCGATCCCCCTGGCGGAGATCGACCGGGAGCTGAAGGAACTCGGGGCGGAATTGAACCTTGCGGTGGAATGCTTCCAAACCAACCATGAGGGGGCCATGGTCGAAAGGATCCACCGGGCCCACCTGGAGAACACCGACGCCGTCATCATCAATGCGGGCGCATGGACCCATTACAGCTACGGCATCATGGACGCTTTAGCCATCCTGACGGCGCCCGTCGTGGAGGTCCACATGTCCCGTATTCATGCGCGGGAAGCCTTCCGGCATGTCTCGCTGATCGCTCCCCTGGCCCGGGGGCAGATCACGGGGTTCGGCGTGGACAGTTATCTCCTGGGCCTGAGGGCCGCAGCCGGGTTGATCTCCGATGACGAATGACCGATTCGACGCCCTGGGCCGAAGCATCGACGGTGATCTCCATCTCGACGCCCTGAGGCGGCACCTCCTCTCGACGGACGGCAGCATCTTTCAGAAGGTGCCCGCCGCCGTGGTCTATCCCCGGCATGCCGGCGACGTCGCCGCGACCGTGGCGTTCGCGCGGGAGCGCGGCCTTTCGGTCCAC
>NZ_JBGSQX010000038.1:0-8564 GCF_041737845.1 Desulfococcus sp. | reverse complement strand
AGGCATGGTGGTTTGCATTTCATCATTATATATAGGGGTTAAAACGATCACGGCACTCGCCGGGGTTTACCGGCGGGCCGCCGCGGCCACAAAATGGGCTACCATAAAGAGCGGCCCGGTTTTTGTCAAGGAAGGGAATTGGCTTGGGCGCTGCCTCACCGGAAGCGCCCCAGGGGTTGCAGTTGCGCCTGTCGCCGCTATGCGGCGGCCGGGCCGGAGACGAAGCCCTTGGAGGCCGGGCCGGTGGAGGCGGGGGTGCCGGCGATCTGGGCCAGGTAGACGGCGCCCAGATCCTTGATGTGGCCGCCGATATTGTCGAAGTAGTTGAAATGGATCTGCTCTTCATCGATGATGGATTCGAACAGCTTCATGCTGGTGCTGTCGCCGTTTTCGCGGCATACCAGCAAAAATTGATTGTAGACCTCCATGGTGTGGTCTTCCAGGTCGGCGTCGAAGGGGAAGATGGCCTCCACCTTCTGGCCTTTCTTGGTCTTGGCCGTCGGCTCGCTGGTCGGCTCGCCGCCCAACTCCTTGATGCGCTCGGCGAAGGCCTCGGCATGGCGCATTTCGTCGATGGCGATCAGCTTGACCTTGGCGGCCATCTCGCCGTAGTCCATATTATCCAGGTTGTAATGCTGGTTCATGTATTGGGTGATGGCAAGAAGCTCCATGGCCCGCGCCTTGTTCAACACCTCGATCACCTTCTGCCGCCGATCCTCTTTTGTATTCGTGGCCGCCTTTGCCGCCGCTGGTTTTGCCATCATTATTCTCCTTTGTTTGAACTGTTGAAGGGAGGGGTGGCTGCACCCGTTTGTCGATATTTACATCATTACGGATGGAAATGCAAAAAATTCACAATAAAATTCCGGGGGCGCCCGGGCGGGTTCGGCGGGGGTCGCACCGAGCCCGGGTTCACCGCCGGATCTTTCCGGCATTTCCTCCCCCCCGCGCTTCCACAGCCCCTTCGCACGGCGGGAAGGGAGGAATGCCGGTTTCGAATGTGATCCATTCACATATCTCTTGACATCGAAATCTCATACCGGCTATAAAAAATCTTATACGCATAGGATTCTTGCGTAATGCCATAGAGGAATCGATCATGTTGAAAAGGAAAACCGGCGGTCCGTTGCTCTGGCTGCCGATGGTCGCCCTGGTCCTGTCCGTTTGCTGGGGCATTCCCCCGCGGGCTTCCGCGGGCGATCTCGAAACGATCCGCGCCAAGGGCGTGCTGCGCCACCTGGCCATCCCCTACGCGAATTTCGTCCGGGAGACCGGCCGGGGACCGGACGGGCTCGACGTGGAGCTGATGCAGGCGTTCAGCGCACACCTCGGGGTGGCCTACGAACTGGTCCGGACCGACTGGAAGAACATCATCCCGGACCTCACCGGGAAAATCGTGACGCCCAGGGGCGAAGCGGTCGTCATCGAGGGCGATGCGCCGGTCAGGGGGGATGTCATCGCCACGGGCTTCACCGTGCTGCCGTGGCGGAAAAAGATCATGGACTTCTCCGAAGCGACCTTTCCCAGCGGCGTATGGCTCGTCGCCGAGAGCGAGGCGCCCATCTCCCCCATTTCGCCCACGGGGGACATCCTGAACGACATCCGGGAGGTCAAGGGCCGGATGAAAGGGATATCGGTGCTCACCCTGAAAAACAGTTGCCTCGATGCCGAGCTCTACGGCATAGCCGAAACGGGAGCCGGCGTGAGGATGTTTCCGGAAGACCGGGACCTGGAGGAGATGATCCCCTCGGTGGTGGCACAGATGGCGGACGCGACCCTGATCGATGCGCCCGTGGCCCTGGCGGGGCTTTCAACCTGGCCGGGGAAGATCAAGATCATCGGGCCGGTCTCCGAGGCCCAGGAGATGGCCGCGGCCTTTCCAAAGGGCTCCCCCCGTCTTCGGCGGGCCTTTGACGAGTTTTTCACCGAATTCAAGAAGAGCGGCAGGTACCGGGCACTGGTGGACAGGTATTATCCGTCCGCGGTCATCTTTTACCCCGACTTTTTCAAATAGACGCGGCGGGGAGGAGATCCATGCACCAGACACCAGAACCCGGAAAGAGGGCGGCGGTGCGCGGGATGCCCTGGGCCCTCCTGGCCGCCGGGGTGATCCTCGCCACCCTGATCGGATACCTGCTCTATTTCAATTTCAGAAACCACAGCGCCCTCGTGACCTCCTCCCTCAACGGCTTCCATCTTGACGTGGAGCGCCAGAAGGCGCTGCTGGGATATTTCTTCATCGAACGGAAATACGACATCCGGTCCCTTGCCGCGTCCCAGGAGGTCATCGCCTACTACACGAACAAAGGCATGGGCATGTCGGAGACCTACGGGCTCAAGCTCAACCTGTTCCTCGTCGGCGGACTCATGGAAAGGATCCTCACCGAGAAGGTCATCGAGGAGGACCCCGTCTACCGGCAGATCGCCCTGGCGGAGATGGACGGGAAAATACTCGTCAATGCCGGCCCGGCCGGCGGCCGCAGCGTGATCCGGCATGAAAAATGCCCCCCGTCCCAGCCCGGGGAACCGGCCCTCCACATCAGCGATACCGGGGCCGCCGGGGCCATCAGCATTTCCATGCCGGTGTTCCACAAGAACACCGCCGTCGGGCAGATCACGGCCGAGCTGAGCCTCGACACCCTCTACAGGCATTTCATGGGAGACGGCGCCGATGCCGCCGCAAAGGGCTTTGCCCTGACGGATGCGGACGGGAACCTGCTCTGCCCGGAAGACAGGGGGCGCTGCCCCTCATTTACCGAACTGGCGTCCGCCCCCCCGGCGGCCCAGACGGACGGCCACTACTTCCCCTCCGGCGACCCCGGCGGCAGGACCGCCGAAGCCGTCCTGGTGACGCAGGCGGCCATCCCGTCCTGCCCCCTGCGGCTGACGGCCTGGGTCAAAAAGCGCGAAATCCACGGCGCCATCGCGCCCTGGCAGATCCATCTCGCGGGGGCCTCCTTCACCGCCGTCGTGCTCATCGGCGTCGGGTTGCTGATCCGGTTCAGCCTGAAAAACAGCCTTCTCCGCGCCCAATACAAGGCGTCCAGCAGGCAGCGGCGGCTCCTGGAGCGCAAGAACCGGCAGCTCAGCGAGGAGATCCACCTGAGGGAGGCGGCGGAGAAAAAGCTGGAGATTCAGCAGAGCATCCGCATCCGCTCCGACAGGCTCCGGTCTCTGGGGGAGATGGCGGCGGGCATCGCCCATGAACTCAGCCAGCCCCTGACCGGAATCCGGGGCCTGTCCGAATTCATCGAGTACGGGATCCGGAACCACTCCATCACGGAGCAGAAGATCACCGAGATGGCGGCCCGCATCATGGGCCAGACGGACCGGATGGCCCACATCATCAGCCATGTGCGGCTCTTTGCGCGGGAGGCCGGCAGCGGGAACGTCTCCCTCATCGACCTGAACATGACGGTGGACTCTGCCCTCTCCCTGCTCTCGACCCAGTTCCATTCCCACGGCCTCACGATCCTCCGGAACATGACCGGCGACGCGCTGGTCATCCAGGCCAACCCCTATTCCCTGGAGGAGGTCGTCATCAATATCATGAACAATGCGCGCCATGCGCTGGAGAGCAAAACGGAAACGGCGGGAAAGGGCTTCGCGCCCGTCATCACCATCCGCACCGCACGGGAGGAGACGGCCCCCGGGAATCCCGGCCGCGCCGTCCTGGAAATCAGCGACAACGGGACGGGGATGGCGCCCGACACCGCCGAAAGGATCTTCGACCCCTTCTTCACCACCAAGGCGCCGGACAAGGGCACCGGCCTGGGCCTGTCGATCTGCCGGTCCATCGTGGCGTCCTTCGGCGGCGCCATCGAGTTTTCCACCGTCCCCGGCTGCGGCACCACCTTCCGGATCGCCCTCGACTGCGCCTCCGGCGAGGCGGAGGCCCCATTGCCGGATTCGGCGTGAGCCGACCCGGACGGCCGGGTCAATCCGGGTTCCGGATCCCCGGGCACTCCTCCGCCAGAAGACGGCCCCGCCCCCTGTATCGGTCCCAGAAGGGAAAGGTCCGGCACTGGCGGGGCCGGACCGGATAGACGGCGCAGCGGGCAGGCCTGCCGCTTTCCAGGAAGAGGCACCGGAACCCGTCGTCTGCGGGAACCTCGCGGATCGAGAGCCGGCCGTCGACCCGGTAGAGGCATGTATGGACGAGATCGACGGGATGGATGCCCAGGAAGCGGCTGATCTTTGCGATCTCCCCTTCGCTGACCCAGATCCTGCCGGGATCGCCGCTGCAGCAGCGCCCGGCGCAGGCCGCGCACGCTTCCGGGTCGAAGCCGAACTCAAAGCCTTTTTTCCGGAGGATGCCCGGATGGGGGCTTTCGTCCGTATCCCGCCGGTCCATGGTCATCCCCGGACGCCCCGCCTTCCCTATTTCGCCTTCGCGGGCTTGAGCGCGATCGTGAGGGTCGCGTCCTCGCCGGGCTTCACCTCGATCCAGCGGGTATCGGTCCGGTAGTTTTTCGCCGCCGTCTCGATCTGGTACCGGCCGGGGTCGACCTCCATCCCCTGGGAAAACCGCGGCTTGATGTTGAGCACCCGGATGCCTGCGCCCGCCGGCGTCGTCTGGATGTAGAGCCTTGATTTCGCGGCGGGTTCGGCCTTGGCGGCCGCATACTGCCAAACCGCCCAGTTGGTGCCGTCAAACTTGATGAGGTAGACCCCGTCCTGGATCTGGCGCGCGATCTCGGCCGTGTTGCCGGTGGTGTAGAGGGGCGCCCAGGCCCCGCCCGGAACGGCTCCCTCGGCCCATTTCCGCATGAAGTAGGTGACCTGGTCGGGCTCGTCGCAGATCTTGAAATAATAGCCCCCGGGCTCCTGGACGGCATAGACGGCCCCCTGGGGGACCCCGGTCTCGTAGGATTCTATGATCCTCGGCATGAAGTCCGCCATGCGGCCGGCGAGGAGCTTTCCGTCGCCCGAGGATTCATAACAGGTGGCGCCTGCCCAACCGGCTGCGAGCAGACCGATCGTCATGGCTGTGAATATCATATCGGTGAATCGGAGTTTCATTTCATTTTCCTTTCCAGTACGCCGCAATGACGAGGGATACGCGTTACGCAGATATCGGCCGTTTTGCGGAGCCGTCAAGTTTCAGACGGTTTCGAAAAACGGCCGAGATCAAGGCTTGCGAATCCCGAGGAATGAGGCGTACTTCAAGTACGCCGCAGTGACGAGGGATGAGCGTAACGCAGATATCGGCCGTTTTGCGGAGCCGTCACTCCTTGAGACGGATCCCGTCCGGCTTTATCTCGATAACGCCCTTTTTGTAGAGCCCGCCGATGGTCTTCTTGAACTCCTTCTTGCTCATGGCGAAGAGCCGCTCGATCTTCTCGGGCGTGCTCCGGTCGTGGCAGGAAATGAAACCGCCCGAGGTCTTGAGGGCGTCCAGGATCTTCCGGGTCGATCCCGTCACCGAACCGTATCCCGGCGGCTTGAGGGAGAGGTCGACCTTGCCGTTCTCGCGGATCCGGTTGATGTACCCCGTCCGCTCGTCGCCGATGGCGAGCGGCTCGAAGGTTTCGCTCCGGTAGAGGAGGCCCGTGTAGTGGTTGTCCACCACGGCCATGATGCCGATCTTGGTGAGGCTGTAGACCAGGATCCGGACCTTTTTGCCCCGGGCGAGGTCCGCCGGCGGCTTCCCGCAGTGGGCCGCGATCCGGGTGGTGCCGAAGACCCGGTTCGTGCGCGCGTCGAGGCAGACCTTGACGACATAGCGCTGGCCGACCCGCATCCGGATCTGCTGCTCGCTTTTGGGAACGAGGAGGTCCTTTTCGAGGCCCCAGTCCACGAATGCGCCGAAGGCCACGGTCGACCGGACCTCGAGGCAGGCGAATTCCCCCACCACCGCCTTCGGGGCCAGGGTCGTGGCCACGGGCCGGTCCTGGGAGTCGGTGTAGACGAAGACCCGGAGGCGGTCGCCCACCCGGGTGCCCTCGGGCACGTATTTGGACGGGAGGAGGACCTCCTCCGCCTTTGGGTTGAGATAGAGGCCGAAATCGACCTTTCTCTCCACGACGAGTTCGTTATAGGTGCCGATGTTGAGCATGTGACCTTTCTGTGCGTTTTGATGCGTTTCGATGCGCCGCTCCTGGTTTTTCATGGGCCGGGCATGTCCGGGGGCGGCCCTCGCCCCACGCAGCTTCGGTCAAGTGCCGCTCGGGTTTGCTCCGGGCGTCCCGGAAACTCGCTTCGCTCAAACAGTCCGGGCCGCTGATCCTCCGCTGCACCCGGCGGCACTAAACCTCGCTGCTCCAGGGGCTCGGACCGCCCCCGGACATCCCCTCCGGCCGGCTACTGGTCCAGGATCTCCGACAGGGCCTGGTGGAGCCGGAGCGCCGCATCGTTGCTGCCCACGCTGATGCGAAGGAACTGGTCGATGCGGGGCAGCTTGAAGTGCCGCACCAGGATCTTTTTCTCCCGGAGCCGGGCCGCCAGGGTTGCCGCGTTCCATTCCGGGTGTCGGGCGAAGACGAAGTTGGCGGCCGAGGGCAGCACCGTGAACCCGAGGTGTTGGAGGGAGGCGGTCATCACCTCCCGGGTGCGGATCACGGCCTTGCGGGTCTCGTCGAAGTGCTCCCGGTCTTCCATGGCCGCAACCGCGCCCGCGATGGACAGGCGGCCCAGGGGGTAGGAGTTGAAGCTGTTTTTCACCCGCTCCAGGGCCTCGATCAGCTCCGTATGGCCCACGGCAAACCCCACCCGCAGGCCGGCCAGGGACCGGGACTTGGAAAGGGTCTGGATCACCAGGAGGTTGGGGAAGCGCTCGACGAGCGGGATGGCGGTTTCCCCCCCGAAGTCGATGTAGGCCTCGTCCACCACCACCACGGAGTCGGTGTTTTGGGCCAGGAAGGCCTCGATGGCGTCAAGGGAAAGCAGCCTCCCCGTGGGCGCGTTGGGGTTGGCGAAGATCACCCCGCCGTTGGGCCGCAGGTAGTCGTCCAGGTCGATCTCGAAGTCGCCGGTCAGGGGAACGGTTTCGTACTCGATGCCGTAGAGCCCGCAGTAGACCGGGTAGAAGCTGTAGGTGACGTCCGGGAAGAGGAGCGGCTTCGGGTGCTTCAGGAGCCCCAGGAAGGCGTGGGCCAGGGCCTCGTCCGACCCGTTGGCCGCAAAGACCTGGTTCGGGCGCACGCGGTAATACTCGGCCACCGCGGCCTTGAGGCGGTCGGCGTTGGGGTCGGGGTAGAGGCGCAGGGTCTCCGCCGCCTCGGCCCGCAAGGTCGCAAGGACCCCGGGCGACGGCCCGTAGGGGTTTTCATTGGTGTTCAGCTTGATCAGGTCCGGGACCTTGGGCTGCTCCCCGGGAACATAGGGCGTCAGCCCCCGAACGGTTTCGCTCCAGAAACGACTCATGGCGCCTTCCGGGATGTGGGGATGGATCAGGGGCCGGGGCTGCCGCATCATTGCATACAGCGCGAAAACCCGGCGGTTCAAAACGGGGAATTCATAGCAGACTCACGGGGGGAAGGCAAGAAGGGGATTTGGAAGCAGCGGGGATTGCGCTGGCCAATGACTTGGCGTCTGCCAAAACACCGCCGGAAAGCGGAAAGGCGACCCCACTAAGGTGCCGCCTTTCCTGGATATCTGTATCTGCTGATCAGGCTACAGCAAGATTACCGCAGTTTTCTCCGCAGACCCGCCATGCCGACCAGGCCGAGGCCGAGGAGGAGCAGGGTGGTGGGTTCGGGGACTGTCGTCGGATTCCAAGTGGTCAAATGAGAAATTGTTGGTTGTTGACCGCCATTATTTAATAAATCCTCGGTGCTCCAAATTCCTGACGATGCAAAGCCTTCCTCCCAATAAAGTGCAAACTCATTCGCAGCTTTTACGCTATAAAATTCTATCGGCAAATTGGTCGTCCACGTACCGCTTTTATTATCAGCTTCATATGTGACTGTCATAATGATAGATGAGGTACCCGGGTAATCTATCTTTTCATAATAACTAAGATCAACATCTCTAGTTATTCCTTTTTCTGTAGAAAACCAACCTTCTATTGCAAGTTCTAGACTATCTAAGTTGTAGTTCTCTTCATTCCCAGCAAAAACATCGATTAGCTCACCGGAGTTGATAGGTGTCGCCTGAGCAATTCCCAAAAATCCAACCGCCACAAATAAAACCGATAATACTAACTCCATCTAAAATCGTAAAGTTTTCCGACACAATTCCCCGTTTTTACGATTCCATCGGATCTGATCCCGATCCAGTTGATCTCTCGGCCCTGCCGTCGGCCGTGAACCGTTACGATTTGACAAAGGCTTTGCGCATCCTGCAGTGATCACATAATATGGAACTTGCATTTCACGGACCCGGGAACAAAAACAACAGGAGCCGGCCATGCCTTTGGTCAAAGTCGGCCGTAACGGGCAGATTACCATCCCCAAAGAGCTGCGGGCCATTCTGGGGATTCAGGAAGGGGATGTTCTGGAGATCGGCATCCAGGGCGGCAACATCATCCTCAAACCCGGGAGCGCCGTCGATACGGTCCCTGCCGGTCAGCGCTTTTTCGAGGCAATGGATGAAATCCGGGCCGGGATGACGGATGCCGACCC
>NZ_JBGSQX010000171.1:0-15320 GCF_041737845.1 Desulfococcus sp. | reverse complement strand
CGGGCCGAGGCGGCTGCCGGGGGTGTCGACCCGCACCGTGCCGCCGGCATCGATCGAGGCCACCGTGCCGATGCGCACCCCGTCGATCCGCTCTTCGGGATCGCCGGGGGCGGCGATCTCCCGCACATTTTCCGCCAGGGCTCTCTGCATGTCAGTTCTCCAGGATCTTCTTGGCTTTCATCACGATGTTGCCGCTGCCCTTCACGTTGATGGTCTTGCCGTCGATGGTGATGTCGCCGTTCTTTTTGAGGGTGATGACGGCCTTGCCGACCTTGATGGTGAGCTGGTCCTTGATCTCGATGACGCCGCTCTTGGCACCGGAGATACTGAAGTTGTCCCCCGAGGTCAGGGACATCTGCTTCCCGGACTGGATGGAGACGTTTTTCCCGGCGCTCTCGCTGATGCTGTCCCCGGCGTCGACGGATTTGTTCTTGCCGACCTGTTCCGAGCTGTCGGTGGCGACCATGACCGTTTTGGCCGCCCCGATCTCCTCGGCCTTGATCGCGCCGATGGACTCGTTCATGGCGGCGCCCACGCTGACCTGGTATGCCGCGCCGATGGTGAGGGCCTTGGCCGCGCCGATGGTTTCGGCCTTGGCTGCGGCCACGGTCTGGCTCATGTTGGCGCCGATGGTCTCGGCGTGGTTGGACCCGACGGTGATGGTCTTGTTGGCGCCGATCTTCTCGGTCTGGTTGACGCCCACGGTCTTGTCCCGGTTGTTGCCGATGGAGATGGTCTGGTCGTTGCCCACGAAGAGGGTTTCGTCATGCCCCACCGACTGGTTCTTGTCGTTCTCGATGACGATGGTCCAGTCTTTCTGGCCGTGGAGGTAGATCTCCTCCTGACCCTTCTTGTCTTCGTAGCGGAATTCGTTGTACCCCCCGCCGCCCAGGGAGGAGTTGGACTTGAGGGTCGATTTGGTCTTCTCGCCCGGGAGGCCGTAGGGCGGCATGTTGGTGCCGTGGTAGACGCGGCCGGTGATGATGGGCTGGTCGGGGTCGCCTTCCAGAAAGTCGACGATCACCTCGTGGCCGATGCGGGGGATGTACATGGCGCCCCAGCTCGCCCCGGCCCATACCTGGCTGGCGCGGATCCAGCAGGAACTGTTTGCGTCCCGCTTCCCCTCCCGGTCCCAGTGGAACTGGACTTTGACGCGGCCGTATCCGTCGGTGTAGATCTCCTCGCCGGGGGGGCCGGTCACGATGGCGGTCTGGGTGCCCCGGATGAACGGCCGGGGGGTTTCCCGACCGGGCCGGAACGGCACCTCGTGGGGGATGCACGTGAACTGGTTGCTGTAGGTGAACCCCGCGCCGGCGGGGTCGGGGGCGAGGCTCGGAAATTCCCCCCGGGACGAGACCTTGTGGGCTACGGCGGTGAGGAGGTATTCCTTGTTGTCCATGTCGCGGCGGTAATAGTCGACGAGCCGGAAGCGGGACCCGGAGAAGAAGGCCCGGCAGTCGGAGGCGCCCTCGATGGTCGTCATCCGGGCCTCGTGCTCTTCCATCCGGATGTTGACGAGGGTGTCGCCCCGGTCTCTCACGGCATATTTGCCGGGATAATCGTACACCTCCCGCTCGCCCGGCCCCAGGGGCTTTTTGGCGGCGGCGTCCACCAGCAGCTTGGTGGCGGGCACCTCGAAATTGAAATCGTTCAGGGCGAATTTCCCCACCTGGATTTCCTGGGCCATGTCGAGGCGGGTGACGACATCCTCCTCCAGCCAGCCGCCGCCGGTGATCTGGTACCTTGCCTCCTCCTGCTCCGGGCAGGGCTTGTTCTCTCCCGGGAAATCGGCGAGGACCAGGGTGTGCTTGCCCTTTTCGTGCTCGAAAAAATAGAAGATCCCCTCGTCTTCCATGAGGCGGGAGATGAAGTTGAAGTCTGTCTCGCGGTACTGGACGCAGTAGGTCCGGGTGTCGTAGCTGCTGTGGAGCCGGAGGCTGTAGTCGGTGAAATTCTTTTCGGAGAAGATCTGTTCGATGATGTCCGGGACGGATTTTTCCTGGAAGATCCGGGAGTCGGCGGTCCGGGTCAGGAGCCACGGCCAGGGGACCAGGACCGCCGCGTAACGGGAGAACCGGGCGTCGCTGGTGGAGGATTCGCCCCCGCCGCGGCCCTGGGAAAAGCGCGAGATGATCCCGTTGATGAACCGCTTGCCGCCGTCGGCCAGCAGCAGGGTGGCGGTGACGTTCTCTCCGACGATGCTCTTGAAGGGGATGTTGTGGTTTTCCGAGATGAGGTCCAGGCGGAATTCAAAGAGGCCGGACATGCGCTCCACCCCCTCCAGCCCGATCAGAAGGAGTTCGTCCTTCCCCAGGGGGGTGTCGATGGTCATCACCCTGTCGTCTTGCGAAAAATCAGCCATGGGCGTCACCTTGTGGATGGGTTGACGTTGCCTGACATGCCCGGATCACCCGGGTGTCAAAGAGATGCTTATGGCGGTGGATACGGGAAGCAAGTGATATCGTGTTTTTGCGGTTATTCAAAAACCCTAAACATCCATATTCGACAAATCAAGTCATGTCAATACGAACGATTCCGCAAAAGCGCGGAGACAGGCTGCGCCGGGAGGGCTCCTGCGGGTTTTGCCGTCATCGGCCGCGGTGAAGGGTCAGTTCACCCACCCCGTTCAGCATCTCCTTCAGAAAATAGCCCGTGTAGCTGTATGGCGACCGGGCCACCGCCTCCGGAGAGCCCTCGGCGGTGATCCGGCCGCCGGCGCCGCCACCCTCGGGGCCCAGGTCCAGGATCCAGTCGGCGGTCTTGATGACGTCCAGATTGTGCTCGATGACCAGCACCGTGTTGCCGCCGTCGACGAGGCGCTGGAGGACGGTGAGGAGCATCCGGATGTCCTGGAAATGGAGGCCGGTGGTCGGCTCGTCCAGGATGTAGAGGGTCTTTCCCGTGTCCCGCCGGGCCAGCTCCCGGGCCAGCTTGATGCGCTGGGCCTCGCCGCCCGACAGGGTCGTGGCCGACTGGCCCAGCTTGACGTACCCCAGCCCCACGTCCATGAGGGTGTCCAGGATGGCGGTGATCCGGGGATGGCTGGCGAAGAGATCCCGGGCCTGGCGCACCGAGAGGTCGAGGACGTCGGCGATGCCGTGGCCCTTGTACCGCACCTGGAGGGTCGCCTCGTTGAAGCGCTTGCCGCGGCAGGTCTCGCAGGGGACGTAGACGTCGGCCAGGAAGTGCATCTCCACCTTGATGTAGCCGTCGCCGCTGCACGCCTCGCACCGCCCGCCCTTGACGTTGAAAGAGAAGCGCCCCTTTTTGTAGCCCCGGGCCCGGGATTCGGGCAGGAGGGCGAAAAAATCCCGGATAGGGTCGAAGACCTTGGTGTAGGTGGCCGGGTTGCTCCGCGGGGTCCGGCCGATGGCCTTCTGGTCGATGTTGATGACCTTGTTGAGGTGGGCGAGGCCCTCGATGGACCGGTGTTTTCCCACCTCCAGTGCGGACTGGTGGAGTCGCCGGGCCAGGGCCGGGTAGAGGATCTGGTTGACGAGCGTCGACTTGCCGGCCCCGGAGACGCCGGTGACCGCCACCAGAAGGCCGAGGGGGATTTTTGCCGTGATGTCCGCGAGGTTGTTCTCGGCAGCGCCGTTGACCACGATCCAGCAGTTTCCGTTGTCTTCCGGCCGGCGCCGTTTTTCGGGGACGGGGATCCGCTCGATGCCGGCCAGGAAGCGCCCGGTCGGGGAGACGGGGTTCCTCCGGATCTCTCCGGGCGGCCCCTGGGCCACGATCCGGCCGCCCAGGAGCCCGGCGCCGGGGCCGATGTCCACGATCCAGTCGGAGGCCTCCATGGTCTCCTGGTCGTGCTCGATGACGATGAGGGTGTTGCCGATGTCCCGCAGGTGCTGGAGGGTCTCCAGGAGCTTGATGTTGTCCCGCTGGTGGAGGCCGATGGACGGCTCGTCCAGGATGTAGAGGACGCCCGTCAACTCCGAGCCCACCTGGGAGGCCAGGCGGATCCGCTGGGATTCGCCGCCCGAGAGGGTCGGGCCCTTCCGGTCGAGGGAGAGGTAGTCGAGCCCCACGTTGAGCAGAAACCCCAGGCGCCCGACGATCTCCTTGAGGAGCTCGTCGGCGATGAGCTTCCGGTTGCCGGCAAGCGGCAGGCTGCTCAGGAAGGCGTGGGCCCGGGCGATGGTCATCGCCGTGATGTCCATGATGGACCGGCCGCCGACCCGGACGCCCAGGACCTCGGGCTTGAGCCTGCGGCCCCCGCAGGTGCGGCAGGGATTTTCGGACATGAAAGCGGCGTACCATTTCTTCTGGCCCTCGGACTGGGTCTGGAGGTAGCGCCGCATGAGGGTGTTGACCTCGCCTTCCCACGCCATGGTGACGTCCCCCTGGATCTTCTCCGAATCCCACCGGACCGTCATCTCCCGTTCGCCCGAGCCGAAGAGGACCAGGTCCCGCTGTTTTTTCGGGAGTTTTTCCCACGGCGCGTCGAAATCGATCCCCCACCGGCGGGACATGGCCGTGAGCTTGTTGAGCCCCCAGGACCGGCTGCCGTTGTCGGCCTTGAGGAAATAGTTTCGCCAGGTGACCACCGCCCCCTGGCGGATGGTGAGGGTACGGTCCGGGACGATCTTGTCCGGGTCCATGGAGAGTTCGCTGCCGATGCCGTTGCAGTCCGGGCACATGCCCTGGGGCGAATTGAAGGAGAAGAGGGGCGGATCGAGTTCGGGGTAGGCGATGCCGCAGCAGGAGCGGGCCTCGCTCATTTTGAGGTCCTCCCGGCCCACGATATGGACGACGAGCTTCCCCCGGCCCAGGCGGAGGGCCGACTCCACCGAGTCGGTGAGCCGCTTCCGGAAGGGCTCGTCCTCCTTGACCGAAAGGCGGTCGACCACCACCTCGATCGTGTGCTTCTTGTGCTTTTCCAGGCCCTGGACATCCTCCAGGTCCAGGACCACGCCGTTGACCCGGACCCGGGAGAAGCCGTCGCGGGCCAGGTCCCGGAAGATCTGCCGGTGCTCGCCCTTCCGGTTCTCGACGACGGGCGCGAGGATCAGAATTTTTGCTCCGGGCGGGATCTCCAGGATCTGGATCATCATGCTCTGGGCGTCCCCCCGGCCGACCCGGCTGCCGCACCGGTAGCAGTGCTGATCGCCGATGCGGGCGAAGAGCACCCGCAGGTAGTCGTAGATCTCGGTGATGGTGCCCACGGTGGAGCGGGGGTTCCTGCTCGCCGATTTCTGCTCGATGGAGATGGTGGGGGAGAGCCCCCGGATGGTGTCGTACCGGGGCTTCTCCATCTGGCCGATGAACTGGCGGGCATAGGCGGAAAGGGATTCCACGTACCGGCGCTGCCCTTCGGCGAAGATGGTGTCGAAGGCCAGGCTCGACTTGCCCGACCCCGAGACCCCGGTGAACACGATGAGCTTTTTCTTGGGCAGCTCCACGTCGACGTTCTGGAGGTTGTGCTCCCGGGCGCCCTTGACGATGATGGCATCCAGCTCCCCGGAGGACGCGGGTTTCAGGCGGCGTCTCTGGAACTTCAGGGGCCGTTCGGCCAGGGTCGGCTCGGCGGGCGAAGCGGGCTTCGGGTTGCGTTTCATGGGTTCCTTTTGGCGCGTCGGCGCGTTGTCGGTGATGATCGGACAAGGGATATAATGGGGCCTCTTCGGCGTTTTTCAAGTAAGGGAATCGGGGCATGGACCCGGCGGGAGGATCCAGGCCCGGATGATGATGACATTCTTGTCGTTTTTACGCCCTGTTTTTTTTCAATTTTGTCGAATCCAGAGAGGCTCCGACAACAACAGTTATGGAAATATTGTAAAAAATATCAATTAGATAGGGTAAAATGCGCTCCGGGCACATTATTTGCTTCACATGGATGATCGGTTTTGATACACTCTCCATGCCTGATGAACCTGGTTTAATGATTCAACTTGATTTGAATTTATGGACAATGTTCATTATTCGGCCGCGTTGGCAGCGGACCGGGGCGGCGGCCGGAACCCCGTCGGCTCCCTGTGAATCACCGAAGAGAAGAAGAAGGAGGATCACGCGTGATGGGTATGAGAACAAAGCGAGTGGCGCCTGCCGTGAGGATCCTGCCGTGGCTTGCCGCGGCGGGGCTGTGGCTGACGGCGGGGCCGTGTTTCGGGCAGACGCCGTTTACGGAAACGTCCCTGGTGCGCCAGCACTGCGGGGCCTGCCACAAGCCGGACGAGAGCGGCCGGCTGGAGGTTATTGAAGAGACCCGGAAATCGCCCGAGGAGTGGAAGAACGTCATCATCCGGATGACGCGCCTCAACAGCGCCGTCCTGGACGACGCCAAGTTCCACCCGGTTGTCAAGGAACTCTCCGCGCACCTGGGCCTGACCCCTGCGGAGATGGCCGGGGTCGCCTACTACAACAGCGACGAGAACAGCCAGTATCGGGAGGTCCCCGGCTCCGACATGGAGAAGCGGATCTTCACCGCCTGCGTCCGGTGCCACACCTACGGCAAGATCGCCTCCCACCGGATGACCGAAAGCCAGTGGAACGAAAACCGGAACCTGCACCTGGGCTATTACCCCACGTCGGTCCCCCAGATGCGGGAGATGGACTGGACAAAGGAATCCAAGGACCTGATCCCGGAGCTTGCCAGGCTGTTTCCCTTTGACGCCCCCGAGTGGAAAGCCTGGATGGACGGCCGAAAGCCCGTGGACCTGGGCGGCCGCTGGCGGGTGGCCGGATACCAGCCGGGCCTGGGTGTTTACGAGGGCTGGTATGAGTTCGCCCCCGACGCGGAAAAGGGCGCGGATGAATACCGCGTCAGCCGGGAGGTCCGGTACGCCTCCGGCGTCGTCCTGAAGCAGCGCGGAACGGGGACCCTCTTCAGCGGGTATCACCTCCGGTACGCGCTCGCCCCCACGCCCCTCACCGGACGGGTCGAGGGCGTCTTCGACCAGGATGCCGCCACCATGCGCTTCCAGGGCAAGTGGTGGGCCGTCGTGCAGGATGCCAACGCCTTCGGCAACGAGCAGTTTATCCCGGCGGGCGAGAAGCCGGGCGTTCTCGCGGCCTTTCCCCAGTCCTTCAAGGCGGACCCCGCCTTGGAGCAGACCCTGACCCTCGTGGGCGCCGGTTTTCCCGAAGGACTTGCGCCGGCCGACATCGTCTTTTCAGACCCGGAGGTGAGCGTCAAGTCGGTTTCCGAGAGCGGCCCGGACAAAATTGTCTGCAAGATCACCGTCGGCGGCGCATCGCTCCGGACGGCCACCCTCAAGGTCAAGGATGCGGCCTATGCCGACCCGGTCATCCTGTATGACAGGATGGACGGCATCCGGATCCTGCCCCACATCGGCCGGGCCCGGGTATCCAGCGGCGAGGCCTATCCGCCCCAGGGGGTCCAGTTCGTGGCCCGGGGTGTCCATTTCGGCGCGGACGGCAAGCCCGACACCGGGGATGACGTGATGCTCGATCCGGTGGATGTCGACTGGAAGCTCGATGAAGAAAAGACCCGCGAGGGCGACGACGATCTGAAATACCTGGCCACCGGCATCGACGGCGGCCTCTACACGCCTGTCACCACCTACGGCCCCATCGCAGAGCGGAAGCAGCACCATGAGGGTGTCGGCCTCATCGCCGTGGAAGCCTCCCTTGCGGCCGGTGACGCGGTGCTGAAGGACCGGGCGCTCCTGGGGGTGACGGTCCCGGATTTCGTCACCCACATCAAGTAGCCGGACGGTGCCCATGCAGACCTATCGCATCGCCGATCACCGCCTGTTTACGTCCGGGGGCCGCCATTTCCTCTACCTCTCCCGGGACAACGCCCTGTTCGAGGCGGACCGGGAGACGCGGGACTGGATCCGCCGCTACGGCGCGGACGCCGCGGCGTTGACCCGGGCCGTCGAAGCCCGAAGACAGGCCCCGGCGTCGGAGGCATGGGCGGAACTGGAAAACCTCCTGGCCCGCCGCGTCATCCTGCGGGAGGCCGAACCGGCGGATGTCGCACGGGCGGCCCGGACGCCGGAGGTTCCGCTCAAGACCCTGGTCCTCCATGTGACCGACGCCTGCAACCTGGGCTGCACCTACTGCTACCACGGCCGATCGGCGTCCGCCGAAGGACCGGATGCGGGCCGGGGGCGGGCCATGCCGGTGGAGACGGCGAAGCGGGCGGTCGATTTCCTGATGGACGCCTCGGCCGGCCTGGAGGAGGTGGTGCTGGTCTTCTTCGGCGGCGAGCCGCTCCTGAACCTCCCGCTGATGGCCGAGACCGTAGGCTATGCCCGGCAACGATCGACGGAGGCGGGCAAGAAGGTGAGCTTCGCCGTCACCACCAACGGCACCCTCCTCACGCCCCGGGCCATCGCCTTCCTGCACGCGAACGACATCGGCGTCACCGTCAGCATGGACGGCATCGAGCCGGTCCACGACCGCTTCCGGCGGTTTCCGGACGGGTCGCCCTCCTACCGGGCCATCCTGCCCGGGGTGCGGGCGCTGCTGACCGCCCCCCGGAAAAAGCCCGTGGTGGCCCGGGTGACCGTGGCGGGCGCGCCGGACCATGTCCCCCGGACCCTGGATCACCTGCTGGCCATGGGGTTTTCCGAGGCCGGGTTTGCGCCGGTGACCACCGACGACCGGGCCTTCCAGCTTGATGCGCCCGCCATGGAGCGGCTCCTGGACCAGTTCCGCCTGCTGTCGGCGCGGTTCCTGGAAACGGCCCTCGCCGGGGATTTCCTGGGGTTCACCAACCTGGTCGACCTCCTGGTGGCGCTCCACGAGGGGGAGGTGAAAACCCACCCCTGCGGCGCCGGGCTCGGGCTGTTTTCCGTGAGCCCCGATGGCCGGCTCTACCTCTGCCAGCGGCTCACCGGCCGGGAGGAGGGGGGAATGGGAGACCTCGAGGGCGGGCTCGACCGCGCCAAAGTGGACCGGTTCCGCGCCATGGCGGGCGTGGACCGGAAGAGCGAATGCCGGTCCTGCTGGGTGCGGGCCGTCTGCGCGGGCGGCTGCTACCACGAGGCACTGACGCGGGAGGGCAGCCTTACGGCGCCCAACCGCCATTACTGCGAATGGATCAAAACCTGGACCGCCATGGGCCTGGACGTCTACGCCCGGCTGTTTCCGGCGTGTCCCGACTATCTGGATAAACTGTCGATGCTGAGGGGGCATGCCCCGCTCCACAGCAGGACGATATAGCTGCAATCGGAAGGAGTTATGGAGATGAAGAAGAAAAAAGGGCTGACGCCGGTCAACAAGCAGGCGAAGCGGCTGGACGAGCAGGAGGTTTTCGGCATGGGAGAAAACATCATGACGAGCATGCCCATCGGCTGCACGACCATCTTCGACACGGGATGGGAGACCAACCCCCGGCCCGAGACGCCCATGGGAAACTGCGTGTCGAGCGCCAGGGATTTCACGAGCTGTTCCGGCCCCTGCTGGTGGCCGGCCCAGACGCCGGACAACATCACCAATTTCCCGGATTTCCAGAACCAGTGCCAGTCCATCGAGAAGGATTGGCGGAACCTCAATTTCGTCATCAAGAAATAGGGAAGGAGAAGGATATGAGACGCCACGCTGTTCGCATATTGTCCGGGCTGCTGTCCCTGGTTGCGGCCGTCTGCTGGACCCTTCCCGCAGCGGCAAAGGATTTTCTGTATGTTCCCCTGGTCAACACCCTCCAGATTATCGACTGCGACTCGGACACCATCGTCGGGTCGCTCTCCTACAACGACTACATCATCGGGGCCATGCTGTCGCCGGACGGCAAGCGGTATTACCTCAACGCCGTCCATTCCATCTACGTCGTCGATACGGAGACCAACACCCTGGTCGACACCCATAAGCTCTCGTCGGAGCTGAACAAAGTCGACGTGCTGGGGTTCAACGTGTCGGCCGACGGCACCCGGCTCTACCTGAGCTGCTCCATCGTCAAGAAGAAGCAGAACATCCCCCGGCTCAACGTGATGCCGCCCCAGTTCGTCATCTATGACCTGGCAGCGCGGAAGATGGTCAAGAACCACCCCATCCCCGCGGCCATGAGCGGCGTCGTCACCCTGAAAAACGATCCGGCGCACGTGATCCTGGTGGGGCTCGACATCCACAAGCTGAACCTCGAGACCGGCGAAATGGAGAAGATGATGGGGGTTTTGAACCCCGAGGAAGGGCAGGCTGTCAAGAACACCCTGGTGATCTGGCAGAACAACAGCCCCGACGACCACGGCCTGTTCACCAACCCCTACTATACACCCACGGGCATGGGATACTTCATCATCGACAAGAACGCGGGGACCGTCGCGACCCTGGCCGCCAAGGATGTCTGGTTCGCTTACTCCACGGTGGTCTCTCCGGACAAGAAGTTTCTCTATGCCGTGATGGACGAGCTCATCAAGGTCGACATGGCCACCGGCGAGACGGTCAAGAAAGTCCTCCTCGAAACCGGGACCAACTATGCCCTCTCCCTCTCGTCCGACGGGAAGAAGGTCTATGTGGGGCCGGCCGGCGCGGACATGTCCGTCTATGACACGGAGACTCTGGCGCTGAAAACCGTCATCCCCCTGGCCGGAGACGGTGTCACCGCCCATCGCCTGACCAAAAAATAATGGTGTCGGACGAATAAATGATCCGTAGGGGCAGGCCCCCGTGCCTGCCCTGCACCGTTTGTCACAGGATTTCACCGACACGGAGGGCAACCACGGGGGGTTGCCCCTACATGGGAATATAACCGTAGGGGCAGGCCCCCGTGCCTGCCCTTTTGTCTGACGCCCTATTAAAACCCTCTTCACCCTGTTGCAGGAAAACGTTTTATGAAATTGTATAAGATACTGCTGGTGCTACTGGTGTTGATCCCGGCCGTTGTTCTGGCCTCCCACGAGTTTTCCGTCCGGTATTTCCAGGACAAGACCTGCACGGTCTGCCACGAGATGAAGGACCCGATCCAGAAATGGGAGGAATCCGGGGCGGCCAAGAACCACAACAACTGCGCCGGATGCCATTTTGACGCAGGATTCAAGGGCTGGATGGACATGAACCTCTCCGCCGTCCGGCTCCTGGTGGCGCACATGGAGCGGGACCCTGACGAACCCATCAAACCCAAGGAGGAGCCGCTCTTTCTGGAGGAAGGGAAGGAGCCCGGATACTGGAGCCATGTCCCCAACAGCCGATGCTTCAACTGCAAGAACATCGAAAACCACCGGGAGAGCGAGCAGCAGCGCATCCACAGCAAGCTGATCAAGAACATCACGGGGCAGCCCTGCAAGGACTGCCACAACCACGAGATGCGCAAGGGCCAGAAATTCTACGAAAAGGTCATCACACCGGCCGAGAATTAGGCGCGGGGGGATGGGTATTTCCTTCCACATCCGGCGGACGGCGCAGGTCCGCGAGACCCTGTCCGTCCGGGAGCATATCGAATCCCTCTATGAAGGGCTGACCGGGGACGTTTTGCGTCCTTTGCTCCCCGCCGGGGAGCCGGTGATCGACCGGTGGTACATCGGCGACGAGTTCTGCGCGAACCGGCTGCCGTCGCCCGCAGCCGCAAGGGAGTTCGTCCGGCTGGCCGGGCTCGCGGGGATGGGCCTCAATCTGCTGACGCCGGTGTTGACTGACGACCAGATCGACAGCGTGGCCCCGGTGCTCGAATGCCTGGGCGAGGCATCGTCTCCGGCGGAGATCACGGTCAACGACTGGGGGCTGCTCTTCTTCCTGAGAGAACATTTTCCCCGCCTGCCGATTGCCCTCGGACGTCTCCTCAACAAGGGATTCAAGGATCCCCGGCTGGGGTCGCCGGAGAAGGTCCTTGCGGCGGGCGACGCCGACCGGGTTTTCCTTGAACACGCGACCTTCGACCAGCCCCGGTTCCGGGAGAAGGCGGCGGCCCTGGGCGTCCATCGCCTGGAGCGGGATCTCATGCCCTATGACCCCAGGACGGCTTTTGACGTGGGGCCTCTGGCGGTCTCCGTCTATTTCCCCTTCGGATATGTCACCACCGGCCGGGTCTGCTGGCCGTCGACCTTCGCTCCGGGCCGCGAAGCGGATTTCAGGCCGCCCCTGGCCTGCGGCCGTATCTGCGAGGGCCGCCCCCTGGCCCTCCGTCATCCGGATGCGGCCTTCCCTCTCCGGCAGAGCGGCAACACGATCTTCTATCTCTACCCGGAGGAGATCACCGCCCGGCTTCTTCGTTCAGCCGGGGAAGGAGGCCTCCGCCTCGTCTACCAGGGGGCGGCCCTGTGAAGATCGTGGCCCCCTTCAGCCGGCCCGAGGAGGTGGAGATGCTGCTCCATTGTGGCGCGGATGAGCTCTACTGCGGCATTGACACCCCCGAGTGGCACGCCCATTTCGGCAACCGGTTCTGGATGAACCGCCGCAGCCCGGACGGCGCCAACCTGATCACCTTTGCCGACATCCGGGGCGCCGTAGGAACGGCGCACGCCAGAGGCGTCCCGGTCCACCTGACCCTCAACGCCCCCTTCTACCCCGCGGAGAGCATCGGCTACGTGCTGCGCCTCTGCCAGAAGCTGGCGGCGGAGCTCGGCATCGACGGCTACATCGTCTCGGACATGAACCTCCTCTTCCACCTCGCGGAGGCGTCCCTCCCGGTCCGGCTCCACCTGAGCAGCCTCGGGAGCTGCTTCAACGCAAAGGCCGTGCCCTTCTACCGGTCCCTGGGTATCCGCCGCATCATTCTGCCCCGGCAGCTCCGGCTGGGGGAGATCGGACGGCTGGTCACGGAAGCCGGCGCCGGCGTCGAGTTCGAGGTCTTCGCCGTCAACGACGGCTGCATGTTCGAGGAGGGATTCTGCCAGACCACCCACACCCTGGGCCCCTTCTGCCTGACCGACTGGGAGGTGGCGGAACCGGCCTCCGCGTCCGGTTCCATGGAAAATGAAAGCCTTGACCACGCCTGCCGGAACCTCAAGGAATACCTCTGGTACCAGAACAACTGCGGTTCGTCGTCCCAGCCCGACGGCCTCCCCAACGGGCCGTGCAGCCTCTGCTGGTTCGGCCGGTTCCGGGACTGGGGCGTTACCGCCGTCAAGATCGTCGGACGGGAGGCCTCGTTCCTCCGGAAGATGCGGAGCCTCCAGCTCGTGAAAACCGTAGTGGAGGCCGTCAACGGGGGCATGGACGCCGACGCCGTCCCGGCCCTGGCCCGCTCCCTCCGGAACACGCCGCAGTTCTGCGACAGGGGGCACATGTGCCACTTTCGAAATGGTTGAAGGAGATCCTGAAGACAGCTGCGGCTCACGCCCATCACGATTCATTGCGTCACGAGGGTATCCATGCTATGAAAAATCGACGGTTTCATCCTTACGGAGGCGGGGTCATGGTGCGGATAGAAATCCAGAAAAAGCAGTTGGAATCGTATTGCCGCGAGCGGCATATCCGGCGTCTTGCGCTATATGGCTCAGCGCTGCGGCCGGATTTTCGCCCCGACAGCGATGTTGACCTGCTCGTCGAGTTCGAACCCGGGCATATCCCCGGTCTTTTCGGAATCGCGCGCATGGAGCGGGAACTGTCGGCCCTGCTGGGGGGCAGGAAGGTGGATCTCCGCACGCCTGAAGATCTGAGCCGATATTTTCGCCTGCAAGTGATGGCGGAGGCCGAGGTCCAGTATGCGAAAGGATGATATCGTTCGCCTGCGGCACATGCTGGACGCCGCACACGAAGCCGCCGGCTTCGCAAAAGGTCGAATGCGCGTCGACCTGAACGGCGACCGCCAATTGGTGCTGGCCATTGTCAAGGACCTTGAAATTATCGGCGAAGCGGCGTGCCAGGTCAGCCAAACCGGAAGGGACGGTCTGCCGCAGATTCCCTGGGAGGATATCATCGGCATGCGACACCGGCTGGTGCACGCTTACTTTGACATCAACCTGGACATCCTCTGGAAAACCATAAAGGAAGACCTTCCGCCGTTGATAGCCGAGCTTGAAAAATGGACCCAGGCAGTGGTTGAATGACCCCCCCCGTATGGGTATCTTCCTCCCATGACCGATTTTGATCCAATACACCCCGACACCTCCTTCGCGTCCCAGTTCCGGTACCTGATTCCCTATCTCACGCCCTACCGAAAGGCCATCCTCCTGTCCCTGGTCCTGAGCGTGGTCAGCACGACCCTCGGCATGATCCAGCCCTATTTCTCCAAGATCCTCATTGACCGGGTGCTCATCGGCGGCCAGGGCAGGCTCCTCTTTATCATCCTGGGCGTCATGATCGGTCTGCTCGTCTTCAGTTTCATCCTCCGCGTGGGGAACAGCTATCTTTATACCCGCTATTCGGCGCGGCTGCTGTTTGCCATGCGCGAAAACATGTTTCGGCACCTCCACCGCATCCCCCTCAAGTTTTTCACGCGGCGGAAGATCGGCGACCTCTACTCCCGCATCGGTTCCGACATGGCGGACCTCCAGGCCTTTTTGACCGACATGGTGCCCCACTTCCTCTTCAATTTCCTCACCTGCGTCATCACGGCGGCCATCCTGCTCGGGCTCAACTGGCGGATGGCGCTCATGAGCTTCGCGCTCCTGCCCGCGGGGTTCTGGGTCATCCGGCGCATCCGGCCGCGGGTCCTGGACCTGTCGAAAAGCGTGGCCGAAGCCAACGCGGACGTGGCACAGCTCCTCTTCGAATCCCTGGGCAACACCCACCTGATCCGGGCCTTCGGCGTCCGTAAGGCCGAAACCCGCCGGCTGTCGGAGAAGCACGAGGGGCTCCTCTCGTTCCTCCTCGGCTACCAGGTCCTGGGGGCCGTGTCGGGATCGGTGCCGACGCTTTTCATCATCGTCAACACCCTGGTGGTCTTCGGGTACGGCGGGGTTTTGGTCCTGGACGGCGGGATGACCGTGGGCGGGCTGGTGGCCTTCTCCATCTACCAGGGGCGGGTGTTTTCACCCCTCCAGGGGCTCATGGACGGGTTCCTCGCCATGCAGAAGTCGAAGGTCGCCTTTGCGCGCATCCGGGAGATTCTGGACATCCCCCCCGAGCCCGCCCACGACGAGGCGGTCTTCCCGAGGGCGGACGAGATGCCAAAAGGGTCCATCGAATTCCGGTCGGTCTCCTTCGCCTACGAGCCGGGCGAACCGGTCCTCAGGGACGCCTCCTTCACGATCCCAGAAGGCCGGATCACGGCCCTGGTGGGGCCGAGCGGCGCGGGCAAGACCACCATCTGCCACCTCTGCATGCGGTTGCTGTCGCCGGACGCCGGGCTGATCCTCCTGGGCGGCCGGGACCTCCAGCACATCGCTGCCGCCCAGCTCCGCTCCGCCGTCTGCATGGTCTCCCAGGACATCTTTCTTTTCCACACCTCGATCCTGGAGAACATCCGCTTCGGCAATCCCGGCGCCGACGACGCGGCCGTGGCCCGGGCCGCCCGGGCCGCCTGCATC
>NZ_JBGSQX010000166.1:0-2468 GCF_041737845.1 Desulfococcus sp. | reverse complement strand
GCCGTCGCCGGAAACGCCCGCCACTCGGCCGGCGTGACCCTGGTGGGGATCGAGGCGGCGCGGGAGGCCGGGGTCTCCTTCATCGGGTCCGCGGTGGCCGAAGGACGCCAACTGGCCGCCGATGACCCCTACGGCATCCTTGTGGGCCGGGCGTTCATCGAGAAATTCGAGACCCGCGTGGGGCGGAAACTGGTCCTCATGGCCCAGGCCGCGGACGGGGAGATGGCCTCCCGGGCCTTCACCATCGTCGGCGTCTTCCGGGCGGAGTTGGAGGCCACGGAAAAGCAGTTCGTCTTCGTCTCCCTTTCGGCGGCGCAGGAGATGCTGGGACTGGCGCAGGGCCTCTCCGAGATTGCCGTCCTCCTGCCCGACGGCGTCGATCCGGACCCGGTCGCAGGCGCTCTGCGGGCGCAGCTTCCGGACCGCTATGAGGTCCATACCTGGGGGGAACTCCTGCCCATGCTCACCGCCTACATCGGGATGAACGACACCTTTACGGCCATCTGGTACCTGGTCGTCTTCATCGCCATGGGATTCGGGATCGTGAACACCCTGCTCATGGCGGTCTTCGAGCGGATGCGGGAGTTCGGGCTCCTGAGGGCCCTGGGGATGAAGCCCGGGGGGATCGTTCGGGAGGTGCTGGCGGAATCCGCCCTCCTGCTGGTCATCGGCATGGCGGCGGGGAATGCCGCGGCCTTCGCCGCTGTCGCGGCCCTGGCGGAAAACGGCATCGACCTCTCGGCCTTTGCCGCGGGGATGGAATACGCGGGGATGCCCCGGGTGATCTATCCGGCATTGGCCTGGAAGAGCGCCGTTGAGGCCGACCTCACGGTCTGGGTCCTGGGGCTTGCGGTCAGCCTCTATCCCGCCCTCAAGGCGGCCCGGATCACGCCGGTGGAGGCGATGGCAAGGTATTGAGGCTGCAGGCGATGGGCGATAGGGGAGGAAGGCACCCATGGACATGGTGATATGCAGGGATGTGGTCAAGACCTATCGGCAGGGAAAGATCGATGTGCCGGCCCTGAGGGGGATCAGCCTCTCGGTGGAGAAGGGCGAATTCATGGCCCTGGCCGGCCCCTCGGGGTCGGGAAAGACCACGGTCCTCAACCTCATCGGCGGCCTGGATGTGCCCGATGCCGGGGAGATCATCGTGGACGGCCGGAATTTCAGCCGCATGAGCCCGTCCAGCCTCGCGGAGCTGCGCCTCTACCGGATCGGGTTCGTCTTCCAGTCCTACAACCTGATCCCCGTCCTGTCGGCCGTTGAAAACGTGGAGTACGTGATGCTGCTCCAGGGGGTGCCGTCCGGGGAGCGCCGGGATCGGGCCAGGGCCGTCCTGGACGAGGTGGGGCTCTCCGGCATGTACGGCCGAAGGCCGGCCGAGCTCTCCGGGGGCCAGCAGCAGCGGGTGGCCGTGGCCCGGGCAATTGTCGCGAACCCGGCCATCGTGCTGGCCGACGAGCCCACCGCCAACCTCGACTCCGAAAGCGGCAAGAGCCTCCTTGCGATCATGAAGGAGATGAACGAGAAAAAGGAGGTGACCTTCGTCTTCTCCACCCACGACGAACGGGTCATGGACCAGGCCCGGCGGTTGGTGCTGATCCGGGACGGCCGCGTGGCCGACGATATCCGGAAGTGAGGTCTGACCTGGCTGGAGGGCAACCACGGGGGGTTGCCCCTACGTGCCGGCCCCTTGTCTGGATCGGGATTCTTGCCGTCCTGTGCCTTGCCCCCGGGCTTGCAGCGTCCGGCGAAGATCCCGGCGAAGAGCGCTTCATCGCCTGGGGAGGGCATTTCCGGGCGCGGGCGGCGGTTTCCCGGCCGGACGACGAGAGCCTCTATCAATGGGTCGGGACCGGGACCTACCTGGACGGATCCGGCGAATTCCGGCTCAAGAACCAGCTTTTTTTCGGGGACTGGGGCAGCTTTGAAACCCACTACGAAGCCGTTCTGGTGGGTGGAGACACCTGGCGGAAGGGGCGGGAACTGCGGGATCTCACCGGCGTGAGTTCAGGCGGCGGCCTCTTCTCGCCGGAGATCCGGGCCATTTCCGATGACCGGCGCCTGATGGACCTCACCCATGTGGTCGCGGACGGCGCGGACGGGGCGCTCTACCATCGCCTCGACCGCCTCTTCCTGACCGTTGACCGGCCGTGGGGAAATTTTCGGCTCGGCCGCCAGGCCGTGACCTGGGGAAACGGGATGCTTTTCAACCCCATGGACCTCTTCAACCCCTTCGCCCCCACCGACGTCGTCCGGGATTACAAGGTGGGGGACGACATGGCCCTGGCCCTTCTGCCGGCCGGAGAGAACGGCGATTTTCAGGTGATCGGCGTGCCGCGGCGAAACCCTGAAAACGGCGCGGTGGAATGGGACGAATCCGCCGTGGGGGCCAAGCTCCGCCTCCCGTCGGGGACGACCGAATGGACGCTCATGCTCGCCGAAAACCACGACAACACCGTGGTCGG
>NZ_JBGSQX010000140.1:0-10004 GCF_041737845.1 Desulfococcus sp. | reverse complement strand
GCCGGACAGCCCGGCTTCCTCCCCGGGTGCTTCCGCCGCCGCCCCTGGGGGCGCCTCGTCCGGCTCGTCCGGCTCAGCCGCCCGCTTCTCTTTCAATATCCCCGATACCAGCCGTTCGCAGTCCGCGAGGGCCTTGTCGATTTCGGAGATGAGCGGAGCATCCCCCCCGAACTTCTCATCGACTACGGCGTCGAGGGATGCAAACAGTGCCCGGGCTTCCCCGATCCGTTCGGCGAGCCCGGCGTAGAATTCCTTTGAAGAGCGGGCAACGGCGCTGTCGAAGACCTCCGCCGAAATCTTGCCGTCGGCGATCATCTCCTGCCGCGCCCCGGAGTCCTTGGTGTGTTCCTCGTATCCCACCGATCGGGACTCCTGCCATTTGATCCAGGAGTAGCCGGATGTGGCCCCGGGGTCGGTGAGAGGGATGGCGCGGATCATGAACCCGAGGGTGGAATTGGCGAATTCCAGGGGGGCCGCGCGAAAATCGAGGTCGCCGTCCTCGATCCCGGGGTAAAGCCCCTCCCAAAAACGGGTCAAGAGCCCGCTCATGATCTGGAAGCCGGCGATGAGGCCGTCAACCCCCTCCGTCCTGACGAGGGCCTCGGCAAGCCATGCGGCGATCTGGAGGTCCTTGGATTTCTCCGTCAGGGCCTGGACCGAAAGCTTGATCACCCGGTCCCAGTCGGACACCTTGAGTTCGTGCTGCCAGTCGCCCCGGTCGAGGGCATCGTCCGCGCGCCGGGCCTCCCGGATCTCGTCGTATACCGGCTTGTATCGGAGTTCTTCGCCGGCCGGATTCTCCCCCGGAAACGGCGCCAGGATGGGATCTATATCAATCATGGGCCACCCCCTCCGAGGGCGGTCCGGGTGGCCCAAACAGGATCTCTCCGATTTCCAGTATCGGCACGTCCGCGTCGCCGATCTGATAGACATGCTGGCCCTGCCCCCGATAAAACGACCCTCCCAGGGATTGCCAGTCGGTCATGCGCCCCATCTTGATCCTGTCGTCCGGGTGGGCATGGGATCCGGGATAGATGACCGGCAGGAAGCAGTTCAGGGTGAGCCCGTCCCAGGCGGTGATTCGAGCCGTGGCCCAGATCAGGTCGAAAAGGGATCCCGGGGGGGCGATCACGAGCTCCCGGACCGAATCGAAGGGGATCCAGGCATAGCGCTCGTGGACAAAGGCCTCCAGGAAAAAGGCGAGCCGGCTGTCGGTATCGGTGAAGCCGGCAAAGGCGGCGCCGTCGCGCGTGCCGGAGATCTCCGCCCGCATCCCGTCCGCCGCGTTGAAATCCGCTTCCGCCCCCTCCATGTCCCCGCCTTCCAGGGCCGCAAGGGCCGAGAAGTAGACCTCGGCGTAGGGCGGGGCCTTGGGCAGGAAGGACGGACGCCCACCCGATCCGTTGACCTCCGAGCGCTCGCGCTCGGCCGCGATCAGGTTTTTGTAGACCTGGACGCCGATATCCGCCCGGACATTCTGGGCGGCGATGATATCCGCCTGTTTGAGGGCCTTGTCCCATTCTCCGAAAAGAATCAGCACCTGAAACAGGATCGTCCGCATCGCCGCGTCGGCGGGGGAGCGCCTCACGCCCTCGACGAGCGCCTGCCTCGCCTCAGCCAGCTTTCCGGCGTTGATGAGTTCTCTTGGGTCTGTCATCCTTTTTTCTCCCGGCATCTTTGTAATCTCCCGGAATTCTGGTTCTCCCGGTCCGGTGGTTGACGGTTCACTGACGATTTTCGGCCGAGACGCCGCAGCGCATCCAGATACTGGTCCCATGGCGGATCCAAAGGAGGACCTTCAATTCTCAAGGAGGATAACGAGAGCCGAAGCCTCGGGAAGAAGACGGTGACATCGTGTCAGGGTGACAGGGGTTGAGGTTTATTCCGAAGTATATTCTTCCCGAAACCCATTGTCAATGCGGCCCCTCCAACCTTTTTGGCCTGACCGGCCTTTTGGGCCTTGCCGGCCTTCTTTGATGAACTCGACCTTCACCCCTCGCGCGGTTGCCCCGAGGGAGGGGATGTCAAGGGGGGCCGGGCGGTTGTTTCAGGCCGTCATTCGGCCCATCGATGGTGCACAGCCTGACATAGTCCTCGGTCAAGATGGGCCGGTTCAGCACGGCCAGATAAGCGGCCTCCGTCACGCTGCCGATGAAGACCGCATTGGGCGTCCGGCGCGCCTGTCGGAAGAGCAGATCATGCCAGAAGCCGACCCGGACAAACGGGTCTTCAAAAAAACCGGCATCCATCCGCAGGAATGTCAGATCCGCCCGCATGGCGGCTTCAGCCCGGTCCGCCAGCTTCCGGGCCGCCGCCGCCCACGCCTCGTGCTCCCGCATGCGGTCGCGGCGGAGCTCTATCTCCCGCCAGTCGGAGGGCGGGCTTCCAAGATGCAGCAGGTCATCCCGCAGCGGCTCGAAGGCCCGGTAGGGCCCGCTCGATATCGATTCCATCCGCCGCCACAGCCCCTCAAACAGAAACGGCAGCAGGTCCCAGCCCTTTTCCCATGCCCGGATTTCACCGGTGCCCAGAATCATCAGGGGATGGCATCGGCCGATGCGGTCGCTGCTGGCCCTGAATAGTCCGCACAGAACGTGATCCTTCCGCGCGCCCCTGGCCCAGAAACGCCAGGAATACGACCCGGTCTCCCGGCCCCTGCCGGCATCGAGGGCCTTTTGGCCCGAAGCCAGCCAGCCTGAAAAGGCGCTGAAGATGGGGAGATCCTCGCCGACGCGGATAAAATCGGCCGCCGCCGGATGCTTCCCGAATGCGGCCCATTCCCAGCGCCCGATGGGCGTCACCGCCCCCAGCATGATGCAATCCCGCGGGGGGTTCCGGCCCGGACCCGGCTTTCGGTGGTGAGGCCCCGGATCTCCCTGTCTTCGCCGCTGAATTGATAATTGACCTTGACAAAGCTGATGTTCATCCGCTTCAGGGCATCCGCCTCCGCCGGGAAATCCTTTCGGCTGAATCTCCGGTCGCCGCCGGAAAAATCCAGAAGAAACGAACGGAACGGCATGTCGCCCGAGTATCGCTTGACCAGTTTCCGGGTCCCGACCTCGATGGTCAGCACGACATCCCCGCAGGCGCCGGGGGCCCAGTTGAAGACCTCCCTGACCGGGAACATCAGGTTGATCAGGCTCGTGGCCTTCTCTCCGCACTGGAGTTCGAGGATGACGGCATGGGGCTTGACCTGGGCATCCGCGTTGGTGTCGACGGGCAGGGCCTTGATGGTCACCCGGTAGTTTTCCTTGACCGTCCGGGCCTGCTTCTTCTGCTGGATGAGGCGGCTGTTCAAAAAGCCGAAAAACCGGGTGTCGATGTCCAGCGAATGATCGAGTGCCGACTTGGCGAAATACCCCCCGCGCCGGGGGCTTCGGTCCACGAAGGGGGCTGCCGGTCCCTGGACGAACTCGGCCACCTGCTCCGAGTTCGGGTCGAAGTCGATCATGACGTCCTTTTCCCAGAGGGTCTGGAGATGGCAGGCCGCCTCTTTGCGGTAATAGGTCCACAGAAATTCGAGGGGGCCGTCGATCAGGCTCCAGAAAACGGCGGCGGTTTCGCCGGGATTTCCCAGGCCGTTCCTGAGACGGTTTTGGGCCCCTGCCGCCTTGTAAAACGGGGATGTGCCGGTGACCGGGTCCTCGGTGAACACCTGGGCCGTCATGCCGAATGCCTCTCTTCGGGAAGCGGCCTTGGCCGAGATCTCTTCAAGCGCGCCCTGGTATTCCCTGTAAGCCTGAACCCCGAGATTGAAGGACGCGATCCGGTTTTCATCCGGCGCCTTTCCCGCACCCCTGCCGATGGCGGAAAAAATCTGCCCGCCCTTTTCGAGGGCCTGGGTCACCAGGCCCTCCTTCTGGTCCGGGGATGCCGCGGCCGCCGCCCGCACCAGGCCGTAGGTACCGGCCAGCACCAGCCATGCGGGGGCCCCTTCCCGGCCCGTGAATTCGACGAGCTCCGAATCCATTTTTTGATGGAGCGCCCGGTAAGGCCCCTGGTCCGTGGCCATGGCCACGGCGGTGGCCTGCCATTCCGCCTGGCCTCTCAAGCGCTCCTTGCCGCCGGGAAACGCGGTGAGAAACGACTGCCAGGTTTCGACGAAGCGATTCTTGTACCATTTCTCAAAAGCTGTTTTCCGGCCGGCGATCACCAGGGGTTCGGGCAGGGCGGCTTCCATCTCTCCCAGAAACCCCCGGATCTCCCCGTCACCCTTCCGGGTAAAGGCGGGAAGAATGACCGGGTCCCGGGTGCCTTCAAGGCTCCCGCCCCAGAAATCCTGAAGGGTGATCGCGGAGGCGTCGGTGGTGGCGTTGAACCATCCGGCCAGCCAGTTGAGGCTGCTCCGCTTCACGGTGAGAATCTGCTTGAGCCAGTTCTGCTGTTCGGTCATCTCCCCGGTGAGCCGGGTGATGTCGTCCCGCCAGATCAGGTTGTAGAGATACAGGTCCTGGAATCGCTGCCGGACCTCGGGGATCAGCTCCGGCGTCGGCATCAGGTTGACCGGTTCATATGCCGGCTGGGGCATCCGCCGCAGCGCCGCCAGGTTTTTCCCGTCGATGCGCGCCCCAAGGAGGTTGATGCGCTTCACCAGAAAGGCCGCATATCGCCCGATGACGACATCCTCGGTCGATTCGGAGAAAAGGGCCATCCGGGACGCCATCTCCCTGTCGAAATTGACCAGGAAGTTGTCCCGGAAGAGATCGCAGTACCTGGCCTTCAACCGCCACTCCGCCTTCCGGCTCTCTTCCAGTCCCAATCGGGGGATCCACCAGCGGCTGTTCTTCTCTTCAATATGAAGGATCCCTTTCCGAAAGGTGTTCATCGCCTCCAGGTCCATGAAGATCTCTCCCCGAAGCGCCGGGGGATTCGATACATCCCGCAGGGTCTTGAGGTTCTTGACGAAGGAGAAGCTCAGCAGGCCGCAGAGGGCGACGCAGAGGGCGATCCACGACGTCAGGCCCAGGTTCCTCGTCAGACGGCTCCACTGGATGGTCCGCTCGGTGAGGGTGAAGAGATTCCGGTCCCGGGGCAGAATCTTCGAGAAAAAGTCATAGAGGAACAGCCCCTTGTCGGTCCCGGGCAGCACCTCGCTTTCGCCGATCAGCCCCAGGGACTTCAGGAAATGGGAGTAAGGCGTGCCCTCCTGGCGGCCGCTGCTGAAGAAAAGTCCCCGCAGGACCGGGGTCTCCTGGTAGGGGTTTTCCTGGAACGCCCCCGTTATGAACGCCTGAAGGCCGGGCTTCAGGCGCTCGAACTCCTCCGGGAAGAGCAGCAGCTCCGGGTCGATCTCCCTGGACCGGATGGCATGGAAAAGGAGGAGCCTGAGGTCCCGCAGCCGCTGCCCCGTCGCCTCGACGGCCCGGGCCTGGAAAGCCGCAACATCCCGGGTGAGTTCCGTATTGACCATCCCCATGGCCTGGTCGAGGGTCTTTTCAGGGATGCGCTCGCAGAACTGGGTCATGCCCTTGATGAGATCGCACTTGGTGACCAGCACATAGACGGGGAACTTGGCGCCCAGGACCCGCATCAGCTCGTCGATGCGCCGCCGGATGGTCTTGCCGTCGGCCTTGAGCGCCTCGACATCGCCGTCCAGGAGTTTGTCGGCCGCCACGGTGACGACCAGACCGTTGATGGGCTCCCGCCTGCGGAATTTCGCAAGAAGGAACAGAAATTTCTGCCACTCCTCCTTGTCCCGCCCCTCGTCCACCGGCACCGCGAAGCGCCCGGCCGTGTCGATGATGACGGCCTCCTCGAAAAACCACCAGTCGCAGTTGCGCGTGCCGGCGGAGATCCCCGAGGTCTGGGTCATCTCGGCAAAGGTGGACGAGAGCCGGGCGCTCTTGATGGCCGTGGTCTTCCCGGTGCCGCTCTCTCCGACCACCACGTACCACGGCAGCACGTAGAGGGGGTTGCCCCGCTTCTTGAGATGGGAGCGCCGCAGGGTCTCGATGGCCTCCTTCCACCGGTCCTGCATCTCCTTGACCTGGTCCCGCTCCCTGCCCACGAGGGTGTCGAGATGGTTCTGGTCCTGCTGGATCACCTGTTGGACAAAATTCTGCTCCCTGTGCCGCAGCCAGATCTTTTTCACGAAGAGGACACCCATCCAGGCGCCCAGGAGCCCGATGACGATGAAGAGCGCCATCCACCAGGGCCATTTGAAATAAAACACGGCACCCGCAACCAACAGGCCCAGAAGGAAAACGAGCATGACGATCAGGGTGATCTTCAGCATTTTCATGAGGATCTGCTTCATTTACGGCACCGCCTTCATCAAACTGTCGCCGACATTGCCCAGGATGAACCGGTAGATCAGGAAGAGGCCCGCGTACAGCACCGCGGGAAACCCGATGCAGGCCGCGGTGAAGAGAGAGAATCGGCCCCTCCGGGACGGCGGGCCGATATGGCCGCCCTCGGCATAGGCCTCGGGAAACAGCTCCCCGTGATCGAGGGAGGGGATGCCCACCGAACTCCCGGTCAAGAGCTTGAGATTGGAGGTTTTGAGACCATCGATAAGAAATTCGTCCCCCTTCTGGCAGTAGCGGCCCAGGAAACCCATGGCCAGGCAGAGGAAATAGACCTCCCGGACATCCCGCTGATGAAGGCCGATGGCGCCGAGCCGCTCGAAAAAAAGCTCCCCGGCCTCGGAGGTGTTGTAATAGAGGAGCTGAAGCTGCTCTCCCTGCCACCGGTTCTTCTGGCTCCAGGAGGAGTTGAGGATCATCTCGTCGATCCAGGCGAAAACGGCAAACCGGGCCTCGTTGTAGTCCTCCTGGGACAGCCGGTCCCCCCGGAGGCATTTTTCGCTCTCGGCGATCATCCGGCGGATGGTGTTCTGCACCTCGTCGAAGGAGGGCTGGCGCTTGTCCATCGCCTTCATCACATAGGCGACGTAGGCGATCATCTCGATGAAACAGTCCGTCAGACGCATGGCTATGTTCTCCCTACCACCATCAATTCGACATGCAGATCCTCGGGCGCGCCCTCCCAGTACAGGGCGATATTCCGCCCGGATGCCACCTGCGCCCACTTGTCGCTGTGGTGATCCACCTGGAAATACATGGAATGGGCCCTTCGGGGAAGCTCCTGGGGGGGAAGCGGCAGGTGATCCATGCGGATGCCCGGCAGGGCCCGGGCGATCAGGATGGGGAGGGCCTCCCGGGAGCTCAGCTTGGCCACGACGCCGACGGCCCGGATGACCGCCGCCGGGTCCGCATCGGTTCCGAAAACCAGGTAAAACCGGTTCCGCCCCTCGAAGATCTGGGGTGGAAGCTCCGCAGCGAAATAGGTCCCGTCGTAGGTCAGGGGGATCATGTATTCCGGCCCCGCCGTGATTTCATCCAGGAGGCGTGTCACCAGGGCCAAGGCCCCCGAAAAACACGGCCAGAGGTCTTCATGGTCATAGGCGGCCAGGAGCGGCGTGCCGTCCCCAAGCTCCCCCATGCTGTTCACCGTCTCCGAAAAGGAGCTGAGTTCCCCGATCAACTGGCGAAGCACCCCGTAGACCGCCCACGGATGCACCCGCCCCGCCTCCATGGCGTGGGAGAGGATCGGGCCGTATCGGTTGAGGGACCGGAGCGCCAGGAGGTAAACCATGTCCCTTGCGCCGAATTCGGCCGTGTGAATCCCCCTGTCCCGCTTGTAGAATTCCAACTGGCGGCCCCGGGACGAAATCTGATCCCGGATCTCCTTGATGATCCTGTAAAGGATCGGTGAGGCGGACAGGGTGAGCGACGGCGGAATGAAACGCTCCGAAAGCACCACCGCGTCCCCCGTCCGCTCGAGCTGAACAAAGGGGATGAGGAGATAATCTCCCAACTGGTCGATCTCGGTCTCCCAGAACAGCTTGAGCACGTATTGGAGCCGCTTGACCTGGGCGTCGGGCCCGCTCTCGTGGAGGTCCGCCGTCTCTTCGGGGTCGGCCAGGGTGACAAAGCGGGTGGTGACGGCGGACAGTCTCTCCATCTTCTCCAAAACCGTGACATTGCCGCCGGCCGGATTCCATTTCTTCAGCCCGATATAAACGGTGAACGGCCGGCCCCCTTCCACCCAGTCCTCGTCATAGGCACGGGATTCCATCACCGCATTCTCCGGGTAGGCGACATAGGTCGTGTCCTGGAACAGGAACCCGCCCCGATAGGGCTTCTCAACGGAATTTCCGGCGATGATTTTGGGCGCTTCGAGATCGCCCAGCCCCCAGAAATGCGGCTGTGAAAACCGGAAGAGCGGCTCCCCCAGGGACTGGGCGTAGAGATCCGCCAACTGAAAATGCTGTGGCTGCAGGAAGAGTCCTTGGTGCCAGAACAGGGGTCTTTCCATCAATGCGCCCTCGCTTCGTTATTGGCCGGGATTCGACTCGATCGACAGAATCTGTTCCGGCCCCAGCTTGAGGTGGATCAGCATGTCGGCCACCATGGGGATCTCCTCCTTTTTGGAGAACATGCCGGTCGATTTTGTCATCAGGACGACCGGCACCCGGACCAGGCGGACGATCCGCTCCTTTTCCAGGGAATAGTACCCCGCCACAAAGGCCACATACCTGGCCTCTTCAGCCCGGTTGTAGATGTAGGTTTCACGCTCGCCCGGCTGGACGGTGATGGGGGTCGCGTCGGCCACGTCGCCGTGCGAAAAGCCGCAGTTGACGTCGAGGAGCTGATACAGGCCGTCCTCGTTGTTGGAAAGCCGATTGAATTCATTGGGATTTCGAAGCTGGTACATGCACAGATGGAGGGAATTGGCGTCTCCCCTGAAGCGGTTGAGCTCCCGGTCCGCATCGATATGGAGCTTGATGGCATTCTCCTTGTAGTTGAATGTCGCGCCGTAGGGCCACTCCAGCTTCTGCGGTTCGGGGGCTGATTTGCATGAGGCCATACCCAGCATCCACAAACCCGCGAATAACAGCAAACCAATCTTCCTCATGATCATCCTCCTTGCTTCTTCGACAACGCCTCACAGTTTTTCTCAAAGGCTCTCTGGAGTTCCATTTTGAACCGGCCGGAATCGAACCATTTTCTGCACTGGTCGAACCGCTCTTCGTATATCCTGAACATTTCGGCTTTCTGGAAGGGCCCGAACTTCACGCCGCCGGAGGCGGCCTCGGCGACCCGCCCGGGATCCAGTTCGGAAAGGATCCGGGCCGCCAGCGCCTCCGCCGCGGCCTGAAAGGCCTGCTGCGAATCCAGAAACGCTGTCTGGATCCGCTCGATATAGCTTTCCAGGGATACGGCATCCCCCTCCCCCTGGACCTGGGACCCGATGATGTGGCGGATGGAGCGGAGGCCTTCGCGGCCCCCGTAAAGGACGTCATCGATCACGGCCACCAGACGGTTGAGGGAATCGAACACGATGTTCAGGGACGCGGCCAATCGATTCAGCACCTCGGGGGAAGAGAGATCGGCGGGCGACAAGGCCTCCCCTATGATCAGGAAGAACACCCGCGCCAGGATCGCCGCCTCGCTGTCACGCGCCCCGACGCTGCTCCGTTCGGACGCGCCCCCGCCCGGCGGGGCGAACCGCCGGACCAGGCGCGACAATTCCTCCACCCTGCGGTCGGGGCCGAGGTCTTTGAACCGATCTTCTATGTATCCCTCGATCAGAACCCGGGCGTGCCCGGGATTCAGCGCATGGAGGCCGCGGACTTCATCGGCCAGGGCGTCCAGGTCCATCCGCCCGTCGGGGTTCAGCGCTTCCTGCATGGCTCATTCCCCCCGGTGATGATCATTGCGCCCCCCGGGCCGGATGATCACGGTTTCGAAGGCGATATCGTCCTCCGCTTCGGGTTCCGCCTCCGGGGGCTTTTTCCCGGGCGGAAGGCCGGCCTTTCCCGCAACAACGGTTTCGGGGAGATCGTCGTCCGCTTCGGGCGGCGGGGGAAGGGGCCCCGTGGCTTCCCGTCGTCCGGCCCGGGGCGCCATAAGGCTGCTTCCGCCGGGGTAGAGGACCACGGTTTCCGGGACCTCATCGGATGCTGCCGCCGGCGCGCCGCCCGCGGATCCGAAGCGGCC
>NZ_JBGSQX010000124.1:0-7667 GCF_041737845.1 Desulfococcus sp. | reverse complement strand
CCGACCACGGTGTTGTCGTGGTTTTCGGCGAGCATGAGCGTCCATTCGGTCGTCCCCGACGGGAGGCGGAGCTTGGCCCCCACGGCGGATTCGTCCCATTCCACCGCGCCGTTTTCAGGGTTTCGCCGCGGCACGCCGATCCATTGGAGATCGCCATTCTCTCCGGCCGGCAGAAGGGCCAGGGCCATGTCGTCCCCTACCTTGTAATCCCGGACGACGTCGGTGGGGGCAAAGGGGTTGAAGATGTCCATGGGATTGAAAAGCATCCCGTTTCCCCAGGTCACGGCCTGGCGGCCGAGGCGCAGGTTCCCCCACGGCCGGTCAACGATCAGGAAGAGCCGGTCGAGGCGATGGCAGAGCGCCCCGTCCGCGCCGTCCGCGATCCCATGAGTGAGGTCCATCAGGCGCCGGTCATCGGAAATGGCCCGGATCGCCGGCGAGAAAAGGCCGCCGCCTGAACTTGCGCCGGTGAGGTCCCGCAGCTCCCGCCTCTTCCGCCAGGTGTCTCCGCCCACCAGAACAGCTTCGTAGTGGGTTTCAAAGCTGCCCCAGTCTCCGAAAAAAAGCTGGTTCTTGAGCCGGAATTCGCCGGACCCGTCCAGGTAGGTCCCGGTCCCGACCCATTGATAGAGGCTCCCGTCGTCCGGCCGGGAAACCGCCGCGCGCGCCCGGTCCACCAGACCGGCAACCCCGATGCCCTCCCCAACATGATGCTCACGGTCTACGGCAGGCCCGCCCGGCGGCTCTACATCCATGAATACGACCCGGTCACCCACCGGGCCTTCCGGAGATATCCGCCCAAACTCCGGAAGCAGCGGTTCGCGGGCGAGGTGCTGAAGGCGCTGTAAGCCTCCGCGAAAACTCCCTTTTTCCAAATCCCTCGAAGCATGCCGTTCAGCGCGTCCAATCGTGCGCAAATCCATCCCTGTGAAATTCCCCGCAAGGATTCGTGAATTGAACCGACGAAGAGGTCAGATGGAGAGCGAAGCCCTCAGGAAGTGAATGCCGCTTTCCAAAATATCGAAGATGACCCGTCGCGGGTCAAACAGAAGAAACCTCATTCGCATAACACAGGAGATCGCCATGAAAACACACCGCGTCGTTCAGATGATCCTTATCGGCATGATAGGCATCCTTTTCATCTCTTCAGGCTGGGCAGCCGGCAGCGGCCGAACGATTGTTCTCGAATCAACACCCGAACATCCCGACGCCAAAGGAACCGCAATGATAGACAAGAGCCGCATCAGCCTCCAGGCCCAGGGGCTCAAACCCGAGGCCGTATACACCGTGTGGTTCGTCAATATGACCCCCAAAAAGAGTGAAACGGGCGCCGGCACGGCACCGTATATGTTCCGGACGGACAAATCGGGTAACGGCAGTTACAGTGCGCCCTTGAACGGGGAGCCTTTCGGCAGGTGGTCGATGATCATGGTGGTGCTGCATCCCAATCATGACCCGAAGGACATGAAACATATGGTCGGTGCCCTGAAGGCGCCTCTATAGACAATCCGCCCGCAAAACGCCTGCTCCCCGGTTGACCCGGGGGCAGGTGGATCAGCGCCGCCGTTCAACCCGGGTCAGGGGAATGCCTATCCCTCATGGATCAGGAGCGATCATGCCTCTTTTACGCAGAAACAGATCGGTAAAGTGGTTGACCTTTTTAAGCCGCTCGCTTCTCAAGCGGCTTGAAGCCCCCTCCCCGTCTTATGAGAAGCGGATCATCAACAACATGGACAACCTTTATCGCGTCATCCGCAAGGGGGATGTCGTGCTGGTTGAAGGCCGCTCGGAACTGAGCCGGTTCATCAAGGTGTTGACGCAAAGCTCCTGGAGCCATTCCGCCTTCTATGTGGGGGATGCCCTCGATGGATCCGGAATGGAAGATGTGCGGAGGGCCCTGGATGATGCGGGCGACCGCGACCGGCGCCACATGCTGGTGGAAGCCGATACCGGAAAGGGCGTCATCGCCGTTCCCTTGAGCAAGTACGGGGATTACAATATCCGGATCTGCCGGCCTTTCGGGATTTCCACCCAGGATCTGGAGATGGTGGAAGCGGAAGTCATCCGCCGCATCGGAAGGCACTATGATCATCATAACATTCTGGATCTGGCGGTGCTGCTTCTGCCGCCCTCCCTGAATCCTTTCAAACAAAGAACCATCAAGGCCTGCCTGGGGGGCTGTTCGGAATACGAGGTCATCTGCTCGGGCATGATCGCCCAGGCCTTTCAGAAGGTGGGGTATCCGATTGTTCCCGCCCTTATTCAGGCGGAAAATCTCCACAACAACAGTGCAACCAACCCTTACGGCTCGCAGTTGATCATGCGCCATTATTCGCAGATCGTTCCCCGGGACTTCGACCTGAGTCCCAATTTCGAGATCGTGAAGTACAATATCATCGGCATGGGCGAGTTCGACTACAAATCCATTTGGGCAGCCCGTGCGGTCATGGAATAAAATCTCACCCGGCGAGGACTCATGTCGATTTCACGAAAAGACCGCATTGCGCCACCCATCGAGACGTCCGGTTGGACGACGGCTGTTTCAAACAATGATCGGAGAATTCCATGAAGGTCATACGGATAATGAAATCTGAAACAGAAACGACATCCAGGTGCAATCCTGATCGAAATGAGACACGCGTCATCCCCGGCCCGGGGCATCGCTCGCTTGAATCCCTATTCGACGCTGACCATCTTTTATTTTGGAATAACCTCAGCAGGTTGAACAATCTATTGGTGGTCATGAACATCAGCATGTTTTTTCTCACCGGTCTGGTGGCAAAAGGCTACTTTTACACCTTCTACTCCCTGGGCTGCCTGGGATTCGTAGCCGTGGGCCAGATCATCCCGACGCCATGGACCCGAAGCCTTCGATATTTCGGGATATATTTGATAATTGAACTCGCCGCAGGCTACTTTCTCGTCGCCAGCATCATTTACTGGGTTCAAAACGGCCTCTGAGCGCAACGGTCATGACGCCGTCGATGATGCGGCGATAAAGCGACCCGATGAATTTTAGCGATTTATCATGTCAGTCATGCCGGTTTTCCGCGACGAATTCAGAAAAGATGAAACAGGAAGAAAGAAGAAAATGGCTCAGTAAGGCGGTCCTGTTCGGGGTTATCCATGTCGGATGATGCACACAATCGAAAACCATTGGCCGGACAGAGCGCCATTGTGACTGGATCGCGCTCCGACATCGAAGCCCGGATCGCCCGGCCGCACGCGGCCGCCGGTCTGGGGGTGTTTGTCTATTAGGCCGGCAACCAGCATGGCATGGACGCTGTCGTCCATCAAATCATCGCCGCCGGAGATCAGCGTCGCGGTGGCACCACTGCGTCATCCACCCATGGAATCTAATCAAGGGAGAATAAACATGCCAAAAGCGGACAGTGATCAACTTATCGTGGAACCGTGGGACTTGCACAACCAGCAACTCGTGTCCCACGTTCATCCCCCGGGCTGGAAAAACCCCAGGCCTGCTTCACGCTATAACCTGGTCGTCATCGGCGCGGGAACCGCCGGGCTGGTATGCGCGGCGGGGGCGGCCGGCCTGGGAGCCAAGGTGGCCCTGATCGAGCGCCACCTGATGGGCGGCGATTGCCTGAACGCAGGCTGCGTTCCGTCCAAGGCCGTGATCCGTGCCGCACGGGCCGCCGCCGCCGTTCGCGACGCTGGCGAGTTCGGTGTGCGTGTCCCGGAGGGCGTAACCATGGATTTCGGTGAGGCCATGGCGCGGATGCGCCGGCTTCGGGCATCCATTGCCCCCCACGACTCGGTCAAGCGGTTCAGTGATTTGGGGATCGACGTCTTTATCGGTGAAGGCCGGTTTGTCGATGCCCACTCGGTTGAAGTCGCCGGCGAACGCCTGGCCTTCAAAAAAGCGGTCATTGCCGCCGGGGCGCGAGCCGCGGCGCCGCTCATCCAAGGGTTGGATACGGTTTCCTATCTGACCAACGAAACCGTCTTCTCCCTCACGGAACTGCCCAGGCGGATCGCCGTCATCGGCGCCGGGCCCATCGGCTGTGAACTGACCCAATCCTTCGCGCGCTTCGGCTCGGAGGTGTTGCTGGTGGAAACCCTGCACGGCATTCTTCCCAAAGAAGACGGCGACGCTTCCGCCATCCTTCTGGAGTCCATGCAAAAAGATGGTGTGAAGCTGCTTTGCTGCGGCAAGGAACTGAAACTGAGCAACGCCGGCGGCGGCAACATCCGTCTCACCGTCGAATCTCACGGCAAGGGGTATGATGAAGTGGTCGATCAACTGCTGGTTGCCGTGGGGCGTGCGCCGAATGTTGAGCATCTGGGGCTGGAAGAGGCGGGGGTCGCCTATACCCGGAAAGGCGTCCAGGTCAATGACCGCCTGCAGACCACCAACCCGGACATTTATGCGGCCGGCGATATCTGTTCCCCGTATCAATTCACCCATGCCGCCGATTTCATGGCGCGCATCGTCATTCGCAACACGCTGTTCTTCGGCCGCAGCGGCGTCGGGGCATTGATCATCCCCTGGTGCACCTACACGGAACCGGAAATCGCCCATGTCGGCCTGTACGAGAACCAGGCCCTGGACCAGGGGATCGACATCGATACCTTCACCCGGGAGCTGCGCGAGGTCGACCGCTCGATTCTTGAAGGCCACACCAACGGATTCGTGCGGGTGCATGTGCGCAAGGGCACGGATAAAATCGTCGGCGCCACCATTGTGGCGACCAACGCCGGCGACCTGATCTCCGAGATCACCCTGGCCATGACCCACAACCTGGGCCTTGCGCAAATCGCCGACACCATTCATCCCTACCCGACCCAGGCGGAGGTCATCCGGCAAATCGGGGACGCCTATAACCGAACGCGGCTGACGCCCTTTGCGAAGTCGCTGTTTTCAAGGTTGATGGCCTGGCGCAGATGATATCGAGCACCCGCCATGGGGGTTGAGAATTGGCTTTACAAGAATGGTTTATCCATGCATTCATCATCAAGATAAGGGAGCACGACATGAGCGAAACCTACTACGAACAACGTGATTTAGAGGATTTTCCCAATATCGGCGAGATTTGACGGTCGGTGGTTTTGCAAATCCCTTGTAGGGGCAGGCCCCCGTGCCTGCCCTTCCCCGTGCCTGCCCCCCAATTCCCGTATACTTTGAGTGGTCACAATCTTCGTTTTTTTACCCTCACCCCAACCCTCTCCCGGCGGGAGAAGGGGTTAAGAAAAATCGCAACTGATGACCGTGCAAGGTATACCACAGATGATCGTTCCCAAGGATTTCGATCCGAGCCTCAATGGGCGACTTTGACACTATGGGCCGCCTGCATCACCCTGCCCATCCGGGCCGGGTGACGCAGGCGGCAAACAAAGGTCCCTTCAACCTCATTTCATGATTCTGGAATCGGGAAAATCCTTTTCCCATTTCCACCACTCGGTGTCCCGGGAGGGAACCCGGGGAAGCCGCCGCTGAAAATGGATCCCCTGAATGCCCAGGAGGTCGTCCCCCTCCGGGTACCAGAGGGTTCCGGTTTCATGGTCATAGAGAACGAAGGTATTGTTGTAGGTCCAACCCGACGGGGCGATGGTCAGGACCTGCCCGTCAATCTCGCGGCTGTACACAGCCGCCAGGTTCACCAGCGGTCAGTACCCCACCGCGATGGGGGTGTCGCCGATGACGGTGTTGGCGATTTCATGGTGCTGCAGTTTCGGCACGGAATAGGCATGAGCCGCTTTGCCGTCCGCCACCCCGATGACCCGGAGGGACCGGTGGATATAATCGGGGTTTTCGACAAACGCCCCGTCGTCCAGGGGCGTAAAGGCATGCCGGCCGATGCCGTATTGAAATTGGCCGGGGATAAACCCGATGGACTTGGCCTGGGTCACGTCCCACCGCTCCCCATGCTGATCGACGATATAGGTGTTCTTGCCTCGGGTCTCGACATAGGCCCCGTGGGCGGGAAAAATCCCGCCCGTGAGAATCGACAGGACCATCAGGAAAGAGAGATGTATTTTTCGCATGACGACCTCCTTGTTTGTGGGTTCAGGATCTGAACCTTGGTCGCACGGCGAAAAGAATCCTTTCAGAAAAATGCGCCCGCCCGGATACGAATGGGGACGGAGATGCCTTCAAGCGCTCATTCCTCCGGAGCGGCACCTTTTCCGCACCTCGCCGCAACAGCTTTTTTCAGGCGCTCCCGGGCCTCGGGCGAGAGGGCGGCGTCATCGATGTCCAGGGCTCCGGGGGGCTCTTCCGGGCCGATGCCGCTCAATCGCCGGAGAAGGTGGATCTGGCGTCTGAAGCGGCGGCAATAGCGGCACATCATGAGGTGCGCCCACATGGCCATGCGGGTCGAAAAAGGGAGCCGGACGTCCATGGCTTCGGAGGCCATGCGGCTCACGTGTCGGCAGCTCGGCATCCATCGCAATTTTTCCATCATCTCATCCCCTTTCCATGCGGGCGCCCGGCCATCCGTTTTCCAGGCATCGCCTCAGCCCCATGCGGGCGCGGTAGAGCATGGTCCACGAATTGGTCGCGGTGACCTCAAGCTCCTGACAGATCTCCTCGGTATCGGCACCGTCGATCTCGCGGAGCATGAAAACCCTGGCCAGCCGTTCGGGAAGCGCTCCCAGGCACCGGTAGAAGATATCCAGAAACTCCCGCTGCTCCTGGATTTTGCCAGGGTCCGCCGACCATTTGGCCGGCTGGAGCGACCACCCCCCCCGCTCGTTGAACAGGTCGTCCCCGGACGCCTCATGAACGTCAACCCGGTCGAGATCCTCGTATGGCTGTTCACGCCGGCTTTTCCGGTAGTGGTCGACGATTTTGTATTTCAGGATGGCCGTAAGCCAGGTCTTTCTCGACGACCGCCCCTGGTAGGATGCGCGAGACCCGATGGCCGAGACAAGGGCCTCCTGCACCAGCTCCTCGGCGGTCGAAGGGTCCTTGACGCGGGCCAGGGCAAACCGGTAGAGCGCGTCCCCGTATTGATCGACCCAGTCCTCAGGTCGGTCCGGAAGATCTTCCCGGATCTCTGCCATATCCCCTGCCTCCTTTCATGATCCATTCCCGAAGCCCATGCGCCCCCCGGCCTCAGTAATACCAGGTCAGCCAGGCATAGGCGCTGTCCGAAGGCTTGGCCTCGGCGTCCGTCCCGGGGATGTCAAACCCGCCGTATTCGGTGCCGGCGCCGCCCCAGTAGAGCGTCACGCCGGCCATGGCCTCGAGGTCCTGGGTGATGTTCCACACGCACCGGGGCTGGATGACGCCCGAAGGGTCCGGGAGGTTGGTGATGAATGTCACCGCCGCGGTAAAAAGCGGGTGCAGCTCCACGCTGACCTGGGGGGCGAGGTAAAAGCGTCCCAGGGTAAAAACCTCCCCCCGGGCCAGGGCCGCCAGGAGATCCGGGTCCTCCGCCACCTCGGCGTAGTCCGTCTCCCCCAGGCCATTGTAGTAGAGTTCCACGAACCCGTAAAAGTTTTTATCCCGCCAGGTCCATGAAATGTCCATGTTGGCGACCGCGGAAAGGTAGCCGCCCGAGGGGCTTTCCGAAGGCGGAACCGTCCAGGTGGCGTCCATGCGCCACGCGGCTTCGCCGAGATACCCCACGGCCCCCGCGCCGACCACGGTGTTGTCGTGGTTTTCGGCGAGCATGAGCGTCCATTCGGTCGTCCCCGACGGG
>NZ_JBGSQX010000033.1:0-30738 GCF_041737845.1 Desulfococcus sp. | reverse complement strand
GGGCGCCGGCCGGTGTGGCGGCGGCGCGGCGGGAGGCAGGGTCGGCTGAACCGCCGGAACGGCCTGGGGCAAAGGCGCGACAGGATGGAGACGCTCCGCCGGCATCCCGCGAAGGGAGGCTTCCGCGAGGTGACGGGTGCTCTCCATCATCTCCTGGATCGTCCGGTTGGCCTGGGACTGGGTTTCCAGAAATCGTTTATGCGTCTCGGCGGTCTGCATCTGGAGGGCCTGCATGGATCTCAGACCCTCCTGGACCACCCTGAATGCGTCAGAGAGGGTTCCCCCGACGGAATTGCGCCATACGGGGGACGGGTGTTCTTTTTTCGTGTTCATGGGTTTTTCATTTCCTGCACGCGTAGTATCCGGCCCGTATCGGGCGGGTGCGGCCATGGCCGGTGGGTGTTGGTCAGGCGATGCCTGTTGGGTGTCAGTATTCACGTTGATGCTGTTTTCCTCTGGGGCCGTCCGTTCGAAAACCGGGCGGGTTTCCCCGGCCTGCGATGGCCGCTTCTTTTTGGACGGCTGGCGGTAGTTGGCCCCGGACAGGGGGATGCTCATCCGCTGCTTCCGCCTTTTGGGCGCTTTTTCCTCCCACTGGTCCAGGGCTGCCGCATGGCCCAGGACCGCCAGATGGCAGAGGAGCCGGGCCAGGTCGACGATGCCGAACCGTTTCCCCGACGAGGCATCCATGGGAAGGGCGTGGACATGGAGCCCCTTTAGGATCTGCCGGATGAGGCCGCTCAGGACCGATTTCGGTCCGACCTCCACAAAGGTCCGGACCCCGGCGTCCCAGAGGGTCTTGATCTCCCGGACGAAATCGACCGGGGAGAGGATCTGCTCGGCCAGGAGCTTCCCGGCCCGATCGGGGTCGACGGGGTAGGCTCCGCCCGTGGCGTTGGAAAAGACATGGGTGCCGGTGGGGTGGATCTGGATCCGGCCGACGGCCTCGGCAAACGGCGCCCGGGCCGCTTCCATCAAGGGACTGTGAAACGCGGCGGAAACGGGAAGACGCCGGGTGGGAATCCCCAGGATCCGGCAGACCTCCTCGGCCTCTTCAACGGCCGCGACGGCACCCGAGATCACCCCCTGCTCCGGGGTGTTCCGGTTGGCGAGCACCACGTCCAGTTTGCGCTCCCGGATCAGCCGGTCGATCTCCTCGAGGGGCGCTTTCACCGCGGCCATGGCGCCGGCCCCGGCTTCGCCTGCCGCCCCCATGAGCTTGCCCCGGATGAAGGCCAGCTCCAGAAAGGTCTTGCCGTCGATCCATCCCGCGGCGCAGAGGGCCGTGAGTTCGCCGAAACTGTGGCCGCAGACGCTGTCGGGCATCAGGCCGAAGCGCTGGAGGACCTTTGCCATGGCCAGGCTGACCGCGCCGATGGCCGGCTGGGCCGCCTCGGTCCGCCGCAGCCGGTCTTCCTGGGCCTCCCGATCGGCTGCGCCGCGGGCGGGCCGGGGATAAACCCGGTCCCCCAGCCATCCGACCATTCCCACGGCGGTGTTGGCCATCTCCATGACCTTCATGGCTTCGGGGAAGCGGCAGACCAGGTCGCGCCCCATGCCGACGTACTGGCTCCCCTGCCCCGGGAAGACAAAGGCCAGTTTGCCGAAATCGCCGACAGGGCCGCCGTAGAAGATGTTCTGGACGTTCCAGATGGTCTCTTTGAAGTTGTGTTTCAGGGCATCCAGGGCCTCCGAAAACACGCCCGCCAGGTTGTCGAAGCGGTCCAGGGTCTTTTCGATGACCAGAAGCAGCCGATGGGGGGATCCCGCGGAGAATTCCGCCCGGCTTCGGGCCGCGAGTGCCGAGATCTCCTCTTCGGCCATGCCGCCGACGTCACCCTGAAACCCGGAAAGCCGTTGGGCGATCTCTTCCCGGGTGCTCCCGGAAAGGGCGAAGATCTCCACGGAGCCGTCCCAGGCGACCCCGCGCTCCTCCGCAGGGGATTCCTCGAGGACCATGTGAAAATTGCTGCCGCCGAACCCGAAGGAGCTGACGCCCGCACGGCGCGGATGACGCCCGTTCGACAGCCACGGCCGGACGCTGGTGGACAGGTAGAAGGGGCTCTCGTCGATATTGAGCCGGGGATCGGGTTCCTCGGCCTTGAGGGTGGGCGGCAGGACCCGGTGATAGAGGGAAAGCACCGCCTTGATCACGCCGGCCGCCCCCGCCGCGGCCTTGGTGTGGCCGATCATCGACTTCACGGTGCCGATGGCGCACCAGTTTCTCCGGTCCCCGCCGCCTTCCGAATCCTGGGTGAAGACCTGCTGCAGGGCGCTGAATTCGACCTCATCCCCGACGCGGGTGCCGGTGCCGTGGGCCTCGATCAGCTCGACGGTGCCGGGAGAGACCCCCGCCTCCCGGTAGGCCGACCGCAGGGCCTTCATCTGACCCTCGGGCCGGGGGGCATAGATACTGCTCGACCGCCCGTCGCTCCCGGACCCCAGGCCCTTGATCACGGCGTAGACCCGGTCGCCGTCGCGCAGGGCGTCGGAAAAGCGCTTGAACACCAGAAGCCCCACGCCCTCCCCCAGGATCGAGCCGTCGGCGCTGCCGGAAAAGGGGCGCACGTCCCCCGTGGGGGAGAGGATCGGGGTTTTGGAGAAACACATGTGCATGAAGATGTCGTTGAGGGTGTCCACGCCGCCGGTCAGCACCATCTCCGAACGGCCGGTCCGGAGCTCCATGACGGCCATGTGCATGGCGCTCATGGAGCTGGCGCAGGCCGCGTCCACAGCGCAGTTGGTGCCCCCGAGGTTGAGCCGGTTGGAGATCCGTCCGGCCACCACGTTCCCGAGGAGCCCGGGAAAGGAGTTTTCCTGCCAGGGGACATAGCCGTCCGCGATCCGCTCGATCACCTCCGCCGTCTTCTCCGGGGAGATCCCCGACGCCGCAAGAGCGCGTCGCCAGATGGGATGGCCCAGCCGGGCCCCCAGGGGAATCACCAGCTCCTGGGTGCCGGTGACCCCCAGGATGACGCTGGTCTTGTCATGGTTGAATTCCCGGCCGCTCCCGTACCCCGCATCCTCCAGGGCGATACGCGCCGCCAGCAACCCCAGGAGCTGGGAGGTGTCGGTCGCCTCGAGGGAGGCCGGCGGGATACCGAATTCCGTCGGATCGAAGGAGACGGGGGTGAGGTAGCCGCCCCGGGTGCAATAGACGTGATCCGGGCGTTTGGGGTCCGGGTGGAAGTAGTCGGACGGCGACCAGTGGGTCCCGGGCACCTCGTCGATGGCATCCTGGCCCCGGGCGATCAGCCGCCAGTATTCCTTCAGTCCGGGGGCCTTGGGAAACAGGCAACCCATGCCGATGACGGCGATGGGAACATCTTGTCTGTTGGGTGTGTAATCTTCTGTCAATTCCGTTAACCTTGAATATTTTGAAATTAATAGAAATCTATCCGAGAATGGCGGTCAGGTCCGAAAGGGGGAGCGGCGCGTATCTCGAAAGGGCATGAGGCACGGGAACACCCTGATTCCGGAGCCAGCTCACGCGGGTGATGACGGATGCGCCCATCAACAGGTTGAGGGCCACCGTCACGGTCCTGCGGTTTGCGGGCCGCTCCAGAAAAGTCCCCCGGGTCCACTCGTTGAAGGCCCCCATGGCCGGGCCGCACCAGATCTGGTAGTCGATCACCCGCGTGGGGTCGCCCGCCGTCGCCCAGCCGGAGGACCGCCCCAGGTAGGACCGGAAGACCAGCGCCATCTTGTGTCTGGCGTCCCGCTCGGCCCGGAGGTTCTGCCGCGGGTCCCGGTGCTCGAAGAAGGCCCGGGTCGCCTCCCATGCCTCGTCGAAGCCGGACCGGAAAAAGTCTTTCTCCAGGATGGCCCGCTGGTCGGGGGGGGCGGCGTCATAGCGGTCGTACCGGGTGTAGAGGTCATAGAGTTTGGCGGCCCTCTGCGCGAACATGGTCCCCCGCTTGAGCACCTGAACCTTCACCCCCATCTCGAACATGTCGGCCGCAGGCGCCATGGCCACGTCAGCCTGCCTCGCCTCGGCCAGCATCTCGCGGACCCTGTCGGAGGTTCCGGCCTCCAGGCAGGCCTGGTTGACCGACCCGGTCAGGACATAGGCGGCACCCATGGCGAAGGCCGCCGCCGCCGATTCGGGCGTGGCGATGCCGCCCCCCAGCCCGACATGGATGGGCCTGCCGTAGCCGTGGGCTTCCATCAGCCGGTCCCGGACGGCCATGAGGGTGGGAAGGAGCGCCAGCGCGGGACGGTTGTCCGTGTGGCCTCCGGAGTCCGCCTCGGCGGTCAGACTGTCGGCCACCGGCACCAGTCGGGCCAGATGGGCCTCCTCCGGGGTGATCTTTCCCTGTGCCACCAGCTTTGCCAGCATCTTCTCCGGCGGCGGGGAGAGGAATTTCTCGGCCACCTCCACGCGGGAAACCTTGGCCACCAAGCGATTGGAACAGACGACCGCGCCCTTTTCATTCCGGCGGATGCCCTTCACCCGGTAGTGCAGGAGGGGCAAAGTCAGCCCCAGGTAAGCGGAGGCGCTGATGAGCTTCACCCCTTTCCGGAGGAAGAGATCGACGGTCGCGGCCTCGTGGTCGGGTTCGCTGGGGCTGTGGATGAGGTTCACGCCGAAGGGGACGCCCCGCATCCGCTCCTGCAGACGGTCGACTGCCTGTTCGACGGCTTCGATGGAAAGCCCTGCGGCGCCGAAAAAGCTGAGCATCCCGGCCCGGCCCACCGCCTCCACCATCTCCACCGAGGTGATGCCGTTGGCCATGGCCCCGGCCACATAGGCGTAATCAAGCCCGTTCTCCCGCCTGAAGTCGGGGTCCCCGAGGCGGCCTGGATGAAGCGGCGGCACGTACGCGAGGATCGGCACCGCAGCGGCGTCATCGGGCGCAACCCCGCTCAGGATCACCCGCCCGCCCGCCGCCACGGCGGGCCTGCCGGCCTTCGGCACTAGGACGATCGGTTGGTTGACCTCAAACAAGGCTCTTTTCAGCGCATCATTTCCGGTTTCAGGCGGTTTTTCGCCCGGCAGCCACCACCCGGCGGCAGGGATATTTCCGTGCATCAATAAGTTCCGATTTCTGCAGTTGGTTTAGGGATCGAGCATCGACCGCACGCGCCGTCCGGTTGCGGTCCGACCGCTGCCGCATCCCCTCAGGGGCCGCGGGCGGCCGATCTCGGATGGATATTCCAGTCTGCTCTTCCATTAAACAGTTCAATTTAAATAAATTGTTATAATGTGTCAAGAATGATACCCGCGCTTTTTACGATATTCTGGTCAGAAGGCCGGCACCGCCCCCCGGAATCCGGATCGTAAAGGCTTCGGGCGTCATGAAAAATGAAAAACAGGTCAGACCAAAAGAGCCTTCTTGACTATTTTCCCGTTTTAAGATGTGATGGCCCCCGAATCCCACTTGACAATCCGAATGAAACAGATCCCAAATATACTGCAGTAAAGGAGAACACACTGGATGGACGTACGCGAATTTTGCCCCCAGAAGGTCGTCACCGCCGAGAAGGCCATTTCAAAGATCCGGCGGGGCAGCCGGGTATTTATCGGCACCGGCTGCGGAGAGCCGCAGCACCTCATCCGGACCATGGTGGAAGACATGAGCATGCAGGACATCATGATCTACCAGATGCTCTCTTCCACCCTCTCCGATTACGTGAATGACGAGATGTTTTTGAGGCGCTTTTCCCTCAAGCTCTTCTTTATCAGCCGATCCATGCGGAAAGCGGCCTTCGAGGGGAAGATCGACTATATCCCCACCTATCTCTCCCAGATTCCGACGCTCTTTTTCAGCAAGCGCATCGGGCTGGACGTGGCCATCATCCAGGTGAGCCCTCCGGATAAATTCGGATACTGCAGCTTGGGCGTTTCCGTCGACATCACCCGGTCGGGGATGGAAAACGCAAAACTGGTCATCGCCCAGATCAACCCCAATATGCCCAAGACCTGGGGGGACAGCTTCGTTCACATCGACGAGCTCGACTATATCGTCCTCCATGAAGAGGACATCGTGGAAATGTCATCCCTGCCCAAGGAAAACGAGGTCACGCGCCGCATCGGCATGTACGTTTCCCAGGTGGTGGAGGACGAGGCAACCATCCAGGTGGGTTTCGGGCACCTGCCCAACACCATCCTGCCGTATCTCCACAAGAAGAAGGACCTGGGCGTCCACACCCAGGTCATCACGGACGGTCTTCTGCCCCTCCTGGAAAAAAAGGCCATCACCAACAAGAAGAAGACCCTGATCCCCGGACGGGTGGTGGCTTCCCTCTGCATGGGATCCAGAAAGCTCTACGAGTACGTCCACAACAATCCCATGTTCTATTTCCGGTCCTCCGACTACGTCAACGACCCCACCGTCATCGCCCGGAACGACAACTTCATCTCCATCAGTTCGGCCCTCGAGATCGACCTGACCGGCCAGGTCTGTTCGGACTCCATGGGCAACCTCTTTTACAGCGGCATCGGCGACCAGGTCGACTTCCTCCGGGGGGCGGCCATGTCCAAAGGCGGATTTTCCATTGTCGCCCTCCCCTCCACCGCCCAGAACGGAAAGATTTCCCGGATCGTCCCCAATCTGAGCGAGGGGGCCGGCGTCGCGACGACCCGTGCCGACGTCGATATCGTCATCACCGAATACGGCATCGCCGAGCTCCAGGGGAAGAGCATCTACCAGCGGGCCATGGAGCTGACCCAGATCGCCCACCCTAAATTCCGGGAGGAGCTTGTTGAATCGGCCAAGAACAAGCGCTACATCTTCTCGGACCAATTGCCGCCCGCCCAGGAGGACCTCATCTTCCTCGAGGGGTACAAGACCACCCTGGAGCTGAAAAACGGAAAAACCGTCCTCTTCCGACCCCTCTTCCCCTCCGATGAATTCGCCTACCGGAATTTTTATTACAGCCTCCAGGAAAAGACCGTCTATTACCGATTCTTTTACAAAATGAAGGTCTTTTCCCATGAGGTGCTCCAGAAGCAGTATGCCAGCGTGGACTACAAGAAGAACATGTCCCTCATCGGGCTGGTCCACAAGAAGCGCCACCAGGAGATCATCGCCATCGGCTCCTACGCCGAAGCCGAAGACGACCGGGCCGAGGTCGCATTCGTGGTCCGGGAGGATCACCAGGGCATGGGCATCGCCTCCTACATCCTGGAGCAGCTCGAGATCATCGCCCTGGAAAACGACTACAAGGGGTTTGTCGCGACGACCCTGAGGGAAAACTCGGCCATGATCCATGTGTTCAAACAGCGGTATCCCAACGCCAAGATCATTTCGAGCAGCAGCGACTACGTGATCCTCATGAATTTCGACGACCCGGACAAACCCAAGACCAGGGTCCGGTCGCCCGAGGTGTAGGCCGCCGTGGAGATCGGATCACGGGCCTGGCTGGACCTGATCCAGGCCGGCGCGGCCCAAATGGGCATGACCGTATCCCCCGGGCAGGCGGAGGGCTTCGCCCGGCATGCCCGGGCCCTCCTCGACTGGAACCGGACGACCAACCTGACGGCCATCACCGCGCCCGAGGAGGTGGCCGTCAAGCACTTTCTCGATGCCATCGCCCCCTCCCGCCATGTCCCGTCGGGGGCGTCGGTCCTGGACATCGGCTCCGGCGGCGGATTCCCGGGCATGCCGCTCAAGATCATGGACCCCTCCCTGTCGGTGACCCTGATCGACGGCGTCCGCAAGAAGGCGAGTTTCCTGGGCTATGTCATCCGGACCCTGGGGCTCTCGGGCATCGAGGCCCGTCACATCCGGGCGGAGGCCCTGGCAACGCTGCCGGGGATGGCCCGAGGCTTCGACGTCATCATCTGCCGGGCCCTCACCGCCCTTGCCGACTTCATCCGGATGGCCCGGCCCCTGCTTGCGCCGGGGGGCCTCCTGGTCGCCATGAAAGGGGAAATCTCCGGGGAGGAGATGACGGCGGCAGAGGAGGAAGCCCTTGCCGAGGGCGCGATCGCCATCGAAATGGTCCAATACACGCTGCCGGTTTTGCACCTCCACCGACGCCTCTATCTCATCCGCCTTCCAGACGACGGACCGGGTCCATCCCAATGAATTGCATGGCAAACGGCGTTCAGGCATCCTGCTGCAGGAGCGGCATGAACTTGTGATGGGTCTTGGGGAGGGGGTAGCGCGCCAGCTCCGCCAGGCCGATCCAGCGAAAATCGGCGGGGCCGTTGAGCCGGACCGCCCCGGAACGCCAGCGGCAGTCAAAAAGATCCACGACGACCTTGAAATGGCTGTAGGCGTGCCGGACCCGCCCCAGGTGCCTGCAGCCCGCCACCGAAAGCCCGGTCCGATCGAGGATGTGCCGGATGCACGCCGCGCGTGCGTCTTCCCCGTTTTCGACAGCCCCTCCGGGAAACTCCCAGAGCCCCCCCAGGAGCCCTTCCGGCGGGATCTGGGTGATCAGGATTTTCCCGTCTTTATGGATCACCCCCGCCGCCATGGCGCGGGTGGGGACCGGCGGTTTCCGGACCCGCACGGGATAGGCCTCGACCTGCCCCGTGAGATAGGCCCGGCAGAACCGGCTGACCGGGCAGGCCCCGCAGAGGGGCTTCCTGGGCCGGCAGACCAGGGCGCCCAGCTCCATCATCGCCTGGTTCGAGCGGCCGGGGTCCGCCGTGTCGAGGAGTGAACGCGCCGCTTTTTCAAAAACGGGGTTGGCGTCGCGGCCGTTCACCGGAGCCTCCACCAGAAACAGCCGGGCCAGCACCCGCTTGACGTTGCCGTCCACCACCGCATGGGGGCGGCCGAAGGCGATGCTCATGACGGCCGCGGCGATATATTCCCCCACGCCCTTAAGCTTCCGGAAGGCCCCGGGGTCGTCCGGAAGGAGCCCGCCGTGATCCGTCGCCACGGATTGGGCCGCCTGATGGAGGTTTCGGGCGCGGGCATAGTATCCCAGCCCCTCCCACAGCTTGAGAACCTCCTGGAGATCGGCCGCCGCCAGATGTGCCGCCGTGGGAAACCGGGCCATGAACCGCCGGTAATACGGAATGACCGTGTCCACGCGGGTCTGCTGAAGCATCACCTCGGAGACCCAGATCCCGTAAGGGTCCGTCGTCTCCCGCCAGGGAAGACCCCGCCGGTTTTCCAGGTACCATTGAATGAGTGCGGCCCTGACCGCAGCGATTTCCGTCGCCTCCATAGACGCCCCTTCCCCTTGCCGATAAAATCGGTTGATTCTTCCCGGCCGCCGACGGTATACTGTTTATCAAGTTCAGCAAAGGAGTTTATGATGAAAATCGAACACGGCACCGAAGAGGTGCGCGGCGAATACATGAAGCGCCAGTTGTACATGATGTCCAACCTGGGGCTGTTCTACGTCATCCTCATCGCACTGTTCGGGATCCCCCTCCTGGGGACCTTCGTGGTGGTGCTGATCAAGGGGGTACTCGATTTCAGGTACCTGATCCTGGCTTCGGGCATCCTGCTCGGGGGGCTGGTCCTCTTTTTCACCGGAAAACTCGGGCTGCGGCTCTTCCGGAGGATGCGGGCGGACGGCGGGGCCGCCTTTCGGGACGCCGCCGGGCGCGCCGGGCGGGGCCAACAGGTACAGATAGAGCTGTTCAACGGCCTCATGAGTTTCTCCTGCGGCGGAAGGCGGCATCCCGAGGCCCTCATGGGACCCGGGGGCCCGGCCGCGCTCCTCCCCGACATGACCGGGGAGCCGCCGTCCCGGAACGCGTTCGACCAACTCCAGGCCCTCGTTCGGATGAAAAAGGAGGGGGCCATCGATGCGGATGAGTTCCTTGCCCTGAAAAGAAAGCTGATCCAGGAGATCTGCGCCGGGCCGGACAGCCCGATCGAATCCATTATCCAGCCCCTCGGGGAAACCGAAGCGATGCACGCCCGGTCCTCCTCCAGGAATTGATCCGCATCCAAGACCGGACCCTTCAGGCCCGCCAGATCAGACAGATCCGGCCCGACGGGCGGCCTCGAGGTGGCCGTAGGGGGGCAGGGACCCCAGCCGCCGGTCCTCCACGGGGACGCCCGCGGTGAAATGGTAGAGACTCTGGCGGCGATCGTCCGCCATACCCAAAAGCCCGTGAACCGCATCGTCGAAATAGCACCCGATGCCCGTTCCGCGGATTCCCGCGGCCTCGGCCTCCAGATAGAGGACCTGGCCGATCATCCCGCTCTCCCAGAAAAGCCGGCGGTAAATATGGGGGTCCGCCGCCACCGCCTTCCTGAATTCCGCGATCATCCCCAAGGAAAAAACACCGTCGCCCGCAATGTCTTGATGGCAGCTCACCTTGGCGGCCGTGTTCCTGAAATCCCCGGACCTCAATAGATAAAGCGGCAGGTGGGTGCAGGCGGGCGTCCAAGGGAGATCCGGGGACGCAAGCGCCGCCATGGGAGCGGGATCATCCGTCGTCCGCAGGAGATAATAGAGGCCCGGCTCCAGGCCCATCACCTGATGGACGAACAGGAGAAGATCCACGGAAGGCTTTGCGGCCCCGAGGTCGAAGGGGGCGCAGGCCCGGCGGGGCAGGGTTTTATCCAGGATCCCGAAAAAAACCTCCCGGTCGATGCCCTTTCCGGCATGGTAGGCCGTGGCGCTCCGCCGCCTTCGAATGACGGCGGCGGCCGAAAGGGCCGGGTGCGGCGCGTCGATGAACGGCCGATCGGGGAGGGGGCCGGCCTCGAGACCCCCGTCCGTGGTCTTTCGGGTGGCGGCCGCTGCCTCGTAAATGATCTCCCAGTTGACGGCGCGCCCGCTGAGGGGATTGGGGCTTCCGGCGATGGGAACCTCCGGGAACGCCGCAATGATCGCGGGGGGGAGCCCCCGGGGCGCCTCGGTGTCGGCCGGGTGGACCGCGCACAGCAGCTCCGGATGCTCCTCGGCAAGCTCCGGCCATGCCGTCCGGTCAAACCCCAGGAGGGCTGCGACCGCCTCGTCGGTGAGCCCGTTCAGGGCCGTCACCCGCCACCCCAGAAGGGCCGCGGAAAAGCTCAGGGCCGCCAGGGCATGCCCCGCGTCCAGAAGGCAGTAGCGGAAGGCCCGCTCCCCGTATTTCCAGGATTCCCGCCAGAAGATGCTGCTCACGCCGACCATGAAGGCGCCGGACCCCAGCGCCTTGCCTATCTCGATTCCCAACGCTTCGGGAAGGGCCATCCGCCGCTCCAGCATATGGTGGAAGGGATGGTAATGATAGACGCCGGCCGGAAGGTCCGCCGCTCCCGGCCAGACGAGGTGCGCTTCGGTGGGATGGAGATTCCCGGAGGAGGGATTCATCCGGAGGGACCATCGGCTCCCGCCGGCGGTCTTCCAGGCCGAAAGCCCCAGGGAAAGCTCGAAAAAGGCCCCCAGCGTCCCGGCATCAGCCGCCTGGGCCGGCGTGTCCGCCCGGTCATAGAGGGCCATGCAGCCGGCCCGGGGGTCCTCCCGGAGCAGCGGGAGCGCAAAGCGCGCCGCGCCCGCATAGACCCGGAACGGGTCGGGCTGGTTTCGCCAGTCCAGAGAGCCTGCGGAGCGGGCATACCGGTGAAAATGGTGCTTGGTTTCCTCATGGTATCGAAAGACCTTTCCGGATGCGCTCTCCATGATCATCTCCTTTCCGTGGCCTGCCCGGACCCCTGGGGTGTTGCGCTGCACACCTCTCCGGCGTAGGTCATCACCCTCTCCATGAAGGCCGCCGCTTCGCGTTCGGCAAAACCGAAATAGAACCCGCCCAGGAGCGCGGCCTCCATCTCCCCCTCCTGGTGGAAGGTGACCCGAACCCCGTCGCCCCGGGGCGTCAGCCGATAGTAGCCGCGGATGGAATGAATTTCGGGCGCGACGATGCCCTTCTGGCGGACGCGTACCAGATCGTCCCGGACGCGGCCGCTCTTCGGGTCCATGGTGCGGCGGAAGGTGGAAACGGCTTCATAGAAGAAATTTCGATAGGTATAGGTCACTTCATACCAGGCATCCCCCTCCCGGTCGAGGCGGATGTCCTTGACGTGGCTCATGAGTGCCTTGAAGTGGTCGTAGTCATAAAAGATATGCAGCAGGCAATCCAGATCGGCCCTGGCGTCAAAGCGGCCCTCGAAGGTGTAATGGGTCTTCGTATGGACGAACGAATGGGTGACGCGGCCGGACCCGCCCCCCCGGAAGCCGGGGGCCGCCGATGATGCCAGAGCCCCCGCGAGGAGGCACAGGGCCAGCCCGATAACGGGTGTTCCTCTCCGGCCGGACAGCCTTTTCCAGATGACCGTCATGCGCAGAACTCCCCCAAACGGGTTCACGGCGCCGTTTCGATGGACCGCCGAACGGGCACCCGGCGCACCGGCCTGCCGGCGTTATGTCCTCCATCGGCATCAGCGCCCGGGATATTTGGACTATAGGAGGCGCGCGCTTGACTTGCAATCATTTTTTTCATATTCTGGCGCGCCATGAGCGACTATCAAGCAGAGCAACTGACCGGCCTGAAAACGGTGATAAACCACCTGGCCGCCCTCTCCGAGGCAGAGCGGCAGTGCCTCCGCGCCGGCCTTTCGGATTACCTCGATTTCCGGCAACGCACGGAGCGGTTTCTGGCGGAACATTTCGGCCGCATCTGCAGCCGGAAATGCTACGAAAGCCGCCTGAGCGCATGCTGTTCCAAAGACGGCATCATCACCTTTTTCGCCGATGTCGTCATCAACGCCCTGCTCTCAAAAGACCCGGAGATCGCAGCCCTGATCCGGGTGCTCGAAGCCCCCCATGTCGGATTCAAGTGCGTTTATCTGGGTGAACGGGGCTGTTTGTGGCGCCTCAAACCGATCGTATGCGAAATGTTTCTCTGCGATCATGCCAAAATCGAGATTTTTTCCGGCACCCCCGCATGCGAAAAGCGATGGCGCGGGCTGATCGAGGAAAAAAAAGCCTTCACATGGCCGGACAGGCCGGTTCTCTTCGACGCCCTGGAACGGCGGTTCATCGACGCCGGATGCGATTCGACGCTCATGTACCTCCACAAGAGTCCCGGGCTTCTGATGGTCAAGAAAAAAGCATTGCAGAAAGGAACGTACACCGATGAAAGATAACAGAGGGGTCTACTATCTTCCATACCCTCAGAATCCAAGGATTCACATGTATGTCCGAAAGACCGGCCCGGACATCTGTTTCAGGCTCTGGAGCGCCGAAGACGCGGCCCTCTGGGAGCAGCACGGATGGGTCCCGTTTGCCGCCGTCAAGGCGGCCACCGCCATGTATACCCGGAAATCCGGAGGTCTCGACCCGACGGCCGTATACGATCTGGCCGTTGCCCGGGAGCTGCTCCTGGAGGAGGCGGCGGATTGATCCGGCACCTGATCTTCCTCCTGATCCTGGCGGCCGGCATCACCCTTCCATGGGGCCGGAGCGTCCCGCCTTCGGCGGCCGCTTCCCCCGGCATCCCCGCCGGAAGGGACATCGGCCGCCTCATCGGAGAGGCCGACGCACTCGTGGCGGCCGACCCCGAGGGCAGGACGGTCCTGAGCATCCATGCCGACAAGATGCTCTTGCCGGCCTCCACGCTCAAGATCCTGACGGCCCTCGTGGCCCGGCACTATCTGGGCCCGGGGCATCGCTATAAAACCGAGGTCTATCTGGACAGCCGGAACAACCTTGCAATCAAGGGATACGGCGATCCGCTCCTGATCTCGGAGGTGATCCGGGAGATATGCAAAAACGTCGCGGAGCGCACCCGCGAATTCAACGACCTGATCGTTGACGGATCCTATTTCAGCACCGTCACCATTCCCGGCGTGACCGACACCGTCAATCCCTACGATGCGCCCTGCGGCGCCCTATCGGTCAACTTCAATACCGTCAACTTCAAGAGGTCCGGAAGGGGGTATGTCAGCGCCGAGCCCCAGACCCCCATCGTCCCGTTCATCCATGGCCGGATCCGGAAAACGGGTCTGAGCGAGGGGCGGATCGTCCTCTCTGCGGAGAACGGCGAGTCGACCCTGTACGCCGGTCACCTGTTCCGGAGGTTCCTGGCCGATGCGGGGGCGGCATCCACGGGCGCGGTGAAAAAAGGAACCGTGGAGACCGGCCGGGACCGGCTCCTCTACCGTTACACCTCGGTGTTCACCCTCGATGAGATCATCGAACGGCTCCTGATGCATTCCAACAACTTCATGGCCAACCAGCTCCTGATTACGGCCGGAATCGCGGCGAAAGGCCCGCCGGGCACCCTTCGCAACGGCGTCTCGGCCGCCGATGCCTACATTCGGACGGTGCTGAACAGGGATGACATCCGGATCGCCGAGGGCTCGGGCATATCGAGGGAGAACCGGATCACGGCGGCGTGCATGATGAGGATACTGGCGGCGTTCACGCCCCATCACCATCTCCTGCGCGAGGAGGACGGGGTCTATTTCAAAACAGGCAGCCTCTCGGGCGTCCGGACCCGCGCGGGGTATATCCGGGGGGCGGGCGGCGGGCTTTCGCCCTTCGTGGTGATGCTGAACACCCCGGGAAAACGCCCCGAACCGGTCGTGTCCGGGCTGGCCCGGCTGCTCGGGGGTGCAAATTAGGGGATGCCGCGCACGTCCGGGTCGGGGCTCCGGCCGCGGGTGATGGACGCATAGGCGCTGTGATTGTGGATGGATTCAAAATTTTCGGCGCTGACGGAAAACCATGTAATGTTGCTGTCGTCCAGGAGCTTGGCCGCGATATCCCGGACCACGTCCTCCACGAATTTGGGGTTGTTGTACCCCCGCTCCGTGACGCATTTTTCATCCACCCGTTTCAGGACCGAATAGATCTCGCAGGAGGCGCACCCCTCCACCAGCTCGATCATATCCTCGATCCAGATGAAGCGTTTGAAGCGGGTCCTGAGGCGCACCTCGCCGCGCTGGTTGTGGGCGCCGACATCGCTGATCTCTTTGGAGCACGGGCATACGGAAGAGATCGGAACAATCACCTCCGAAACGATATCGATCCGGCCCGATGATTCACTCACGCCGATGAGCTTGCAGGAATAGTCAAGAAGCCCCGGGGAATCGCTCACCGGGGCTTTTTTTTCGATGAAATAGGGAAACGCAATCTCGATGTGGGCGGACGCCGCGTCCAGGTGGGCCTTCATCTGCGCCAGGATATTGGCGAACTTGTCAAGGGATATTTCCGGGCGGATGATATGGAGCAGTTCCACGAAGCGGCTCATGTGGGTTCCCTTGTATTTACCGGGCAGATCCACGTACATGTTGATGCTGGCAACCGTATGCTGGCGTCCGTTCCTGCGATCCCGCACGGTAATGGGATACCGGAGGTTCTTGATGCCGACCTTGTCGATGGGTATGTTGCGGTCATCCCGCTGGCTTTGAATGTCTATCATCATCCATGCATGCTTCGGGAAACGCTGTCGGGGCTTCGCAACGCGTTTTTCTGCGGCCCCGGTTGTAACAGATAGTCCGGCTTCACGCGGCTCATCGCCCGAAAAATGTTCCCCTTGATTTTTCGGTTCGACCGATAGAGGGTCTCCAGCATCGCCTTGATCTCCGCCCGCTTGGAACTCGCGGCGCTCGGGCAGGAATTGATGAATTCCGGGAAAGCCATGTCCGTTGCAAACCGCCGGATCATCTCTTCGTCCGAAAACGCCAGCGGCCGGATCACCGAAAAATCGCCTCCGAATAAAGGCTGAACCGGGAGCATCGTGCTGATCTCACCGGCGTAGCATATATTGAGGAACAGGGTCTCGATGATATCGTCCTTGTTATGCCCCAACACCAGCTTCCGGCACCCGAGTTCGTCCGCCACCTCAAAGAGTCTTTTTCGGCGCAGGCGTGAACATAAGAAACATGGATTTTCCCGATTGTGGTCACTGTGGCTCAACAGGCCGTAATCGGTGTGTTCAACGCGCAGCGGGGTTCCCATCCCGTCGCAGTAGCAGGCCAGGGCATCGCTGAAACCGTCTTCAAAACCGGGATCGACATAGACGGCAAAGATTTCGTAGTGAATGGGGACGCGGGCCAGCCGGTCTTTCAGGAACCACAGCATCGTGAGGCTGTCGGCGCCTCCGGAGATGCCGACCGTCAACCGGTCGCCATCCGCGATCATGTCGTAAAGGTGCAGCGCCTTCCCCACCGAACGCTTCAAGACCTTGTAGCTGTGCCGCGCCATCTAATCCTTGTCGGCCTCTTTCTTGATAAACACCTTTGCCGCGGCAATCTCCCGCAAAGCGACGACGATATCCTCATTTTTCGGAGAGTTGACCAGATACTCCGACCCCTCCCGGATCTGCCGGACCCTCTTGGCAACCATATGCACCAGTTTGAACCGGTTTGGAACGCGGTTCAGGCAATCTTCAATGGTAATTCGCGCCACGATACTCTCCCACTTCTGCCGTCCTCCCGTCAAGAGGCCGGATACGGGTTATAAAATTTCAACAATCTCGTAACATCGCTTGCCGCCCGGGGCGGTGAGGACGACCTCATCACCCGGCGTCTTGCCGATGATGGCCTTTCCCAGGGGGGATACGACGGATATCTTTCCGTTCTCGATATCCGACTCATCCGGGCCGACCAATTGATAGCGGACCTCCTCGCCGGTATCGACATTTTCCAGAACCACCCTGCACCCGAAGACCGCGCGGTCCTTGGAGAGGGTATCGGTGTCTATGATTTCAGCATTACCCAGCTTGAATCCCAGTTCGCTGATCCTTCCCTCGATAAAGGCCTGCCGGTCCTTGGCGGCATCGAACTCCGCATTTTCGGAGAGGTCCCCATGGGCCCTGGCTTCCTCGATAGCCTTGATGTTCCGGGGTCGATCAACGGACTTCAATATTTCCAGCTCTCGTTTGAGGGACTCGTATCCTTCTCTGGTAATGGGTATGCGTTCCAAATCAGTACTCCTAGGGTGTAAATGTTGAATGCTCAGGCGCGGCGGCCGCCGGTCGTTCCGCTCATGAGTTTTGGGTGAATGTTGCAACGGAATTTCCGTCAGTCCACAGCTTGTATCTCTATAAAAAATATTTAGGTTTTAATCGTCAAATGACGCTTAAAACCTAACCGGACAACGTCTTATTCAGCAAACAAATGCCGGGCGACGCCCCTGACGCGGCCATATCGGTTTCGGCCCTCCGGGGTGTCACAAGAGGTGAAGGATCCATTCAATCACGTCTGGCCGGGGGCAACGGGCCAGGCGCGTCAGATCAGGCTCCCCAGGAGGGAGGTTCCCGCCTGCACCTTGTCTCCGGCCTGGACACGCGGCACCGCACCCGCCGGAAGGTAAACGTCCAGCCGGGAGCCGAAGCAGATCAGGCCGAACCGCTGCCCCTTGCGCACCGTATCCCCTTGCTTCACATGGCAGATGATGCGGCGGGCGATCAGGCCGGCGATCTGTACGAAACAGATCCGCTCCCCCCGGCTGGTTTCCAGAATGACGGCATTTCGCTCGTTGTCGTCCGAGGCCTTGTCCAGATTGGCGGAGAAAAATTTCCCGGGATGATAGACGACGTCCGCAATCCTTCCTTCGACCGGAACCCGGTTGACGTGAACGTTGAAGACGGTCATGAAGACGCTGATTTTCAGTGCCGGGCCTTCCATAAACGGATTTTCGGCAACCGGACCGACAAAGATCACCTTGCCGTCGGCGGGCGACACGACGCCGCCCTCCACATTCGGGACCACCCGGTCGGGGTCCCTGAAGAAGCAGCAGATACACAGGGTCGCAAACAATCCCAGAAGGGCGGGCACGACAAGCCCCAGCAACGCAAAAACAGCCGTAGCAAATGCGGCCGAAAATATGAACGGATACCCGGCTTTTGCTACGGGAAACGCCGTCTGTTCCGGGGGGTCCGGCCAGACAAATTCTTCCATCAATAGAGCCTTTGGCAGAGCCTTTTGTAGGTTAGAATCGTAAACGAAATGAATCGGGCCAAGATTGCGCCGGATTTTGGGTCGTCTTCAAGGTTCGCCAAAGGTCGCATACTTTACCTGTTCGGCCTTTGGCGCAACGCAAAAAGGCAAGCAAGATGGTTCAATTCATTTCGTTTACGATCCATAGGATTCTCGGACGACCTGCCCTTTATAGTGAAATCATGGTGCATTGTCAATCAAAACGATAGGGTTCAGGGCGCCTGCGCCTTCCCAAGGCCGAGTTCGGCGTCCGATCTCCGAATGTATCTCGGAACGAGGACATCGACGCCGTCGCCACCGCCCCGGTTCAGGCGGAGAAGGGCCAGACGCGCCGCCGCGGAGGCCCGGATGTCGTGGTGTTCGTCGGACGGGAATCGGGCCAGGTTCCCCATGCGGTCCGCGATCATCCCGGCGTATGCGCGGACACCGTCCCCGACAAAGGTGCAGGGCCCGGAAATCCCCGCCAGGAGGTCTTGGGGCGAAAGCGCCCTCTCGTCGGATATCGTGCGGGAGGACGGATCGGGCGGGGGGGATGCGGCATCCCCTCGGGAGGGCGCTTCGGGGAACCGATAGGAAGCGCTGTAGACCTCCCCTTTTCCGGCATCCAGAATCGCGCAGACAAGGCCGCCCTGCATCGCCATCGGCCAGGCCAGGGCCTCCAGGCTCGAAACGCCCACCACCGGTTTTCGGCCGGCCAGGGCCATCCCCTTGACCGCGCTGATCCCGATGCGGAGGCCCGTAAAGCTGCCCGGCCCCCGGGTCACCGCAAAGGCGTCGATCTCCCCCATGGTCATGCCCGAGATTTCGAGGACCATGTCGACCATGCGCATCAGATGCCGGGAGTGGGTCTGCCGGCGGCGGGTGAACACCTCGCCTTCAAGGCACCCGGCATCGGTCACGGCGACGCTGCAGCTTTTGGCGCAGGTATCGACGGCCAGAATCCGCACTCAGGGCCTCCCTCAGGCCTCCACGGCCTTGGGGGGCTTGGACGAGGGTTTCTTCCGGACCGCGCTTTTTTTCTTCGTCGAGGCCTCCTCCAGCGCGATCGGCAGCACTTCGTCCATGTGCCTGACCGTGATGAATTTCATTTTCCGCTTGAGGTTTGCGGGAATTTCGGAAAGGTCCTTCTTGTTTTTTTCGGGCAGGATCACGGTCCGGATCCCGCCCCGGAGGGCGCCCAGGGCTTTTTCCTTGAGGCCGCCGATGGGGAGCACCCGGCCCCTCAGGGTGATTTCGCCGGTCATGGCCACGTATTTGTTCACCGCCCTGCCGGTCATGACCGATATAAGGGCGGCGGCTATGGCAACCCCCGCGGAGGGGCCGTCTTTGGGAATGGCCCCGGCCGGCACATGGATGTGGATGTCCTGGTTTTCGAAAAACGACTCGTCCACCCCCCACCGGTCCATGTTGGCCCGGGCGTAGGTGACGGCGGCCCGGGCGGATTCCTGCATGACCTCGCCGATCTGCCCGGTGATGAGAAGGTCTCCCTTGCCGCTGAACAGGGACACCTCGATATAGAGCACATCCCCCCCGACCTCGGTCCAGGCGAGCCCCGTGGACAGGCCCACCTGGCTTTCCTCCTGGTCCATCTCGGGGTAGTACTGGGGAATCCCGAGGTATTTCTGGAGGCTGGCCCGGGTGATGGAAAACGGCCCTTTCCCCCCCTCCGCCAGTTTGCGAGCCACCTTTCGGCAGATGCTTCCGATCTCACGCTCCAGGTTCCGGACGCCCGCCTCCGAGGTGTATTCGTTGATGATCTGGCGCATGGCCTTGTCCGCGATGGAGAGGTTCTTGGGCTTGAGGCCGTTCTCTTTGATCTGACGGGGCAGAAGATGCTTTTCCGCGATGCCCATCTTTTCCTCTTCGGTGTACCCTGAAAGGCGGATCACCTCCATCCGGTCCAGGAGGGCCGACGGGATCGTATCGGTCATGTTGGCCGTCAGGATGAACATCACCCTGGAGAGATCGAAGGAGAGGTTCAGGTAGTGATCGCTGAAATTGGCGTTCTGCTCCGGATCGAGGGCCTCCAGCAGGGCGGAGGACGGATCCCCCCTGAAATCGGAGCCGAGCTTGTCGATCTCGTCCATCATGAACACGGGGTTATGGCTGCCGCACTGCTTGAGCCCCTGGAGGATGCGGCCGGGCATGGCGCCGATATAGGTGCGGCGATGACCCCGGATCTCCGCCTCGTCCCTCACCCCGCCCAGGGAGATGCGAAAGAACTTCCGCCGCATGGCCTTGGAGATGGCCCGCCCCAGGGAGGTCTTGCCCACCCCGGGAGGACCCACGAAGCAGAGGATGGGGCCCTTGGTTTCAGAATTCAGCTTGCGAACGCTCAGGTATTCGAGGATCCGCTCCTTGACCTTGTCCAGGCCGAAATGGTCTTCGTCCAGGATCTTTTTGGCCCCGGGAATGTCGAAATGGTCTTTGGTGGCCTTCTGCCAGGGAAGCTCGACCAGCCAGTCGAGGTAGTTCCGCACAATGGAGGCTTCGGCGGCGTCGGGGTGCATCTGCTCAAGGCGCCTGAGCTGCTTTTCCGCCTCCTCCCTGGCGTCCTTCCCCATGCGGGCCTTTTTTATGCGCCGCTTGTATTCCTCGATCTCGAGGGCCTTTTCATCCATCTCCCCAAGCTCCCGATGGATGGCCCGCACCTGCTCCCGCAGATAATAGTCCCGCTGGCTTTTGGAGATCTCGTCCTTGACGTCCGACTGTATCTTGGCCTGCATGGCGGAAAGGTCCACCTCCCTGGAGAGGAGCTCATTGACCTTTCTGAGTCGCTCCACCGGATCGGTGATTTCCAGAATCATCTGCGATTCCTGAATCTTCAGCTTCAGGTTCGACGCTACGAGGTCGGCCAGCTTCCCCGGCTCTTCGATGCTCTCCAGAATGGCCCCGACGTCGCTGCTCATCTCCCCGCGCAGGGTCATGATCTTTTCGGAGTATTCCCGGACGTTGCGCTTTAAGGCCTCCAGGGTGAGATCGTTCTCCGGGACCGGCTGGTCCTCGATGAGGCTGATCTTGACATGATACCATGACCGCTTGCGGACATACTCCACCACCCGCGCCTTGGCCACGCCCTGCACCAGCGCCTTGAGTCGCCCGTCCGGAAGCTTCAGCATGCGGATGACCCGACCCACCGTCCCGACGGAAAAAATCTCTTCGGGCTTGGGATTCTCGTTCCCGGGATCCTGCTGCGTGACCAGCATCAGAAAGCCGTCGTTGGCAACCGCCTCCTCAACCGCCCGCACCGATTTTTTCCGCCCCACGAAGAGCGGCAGCAGCATATCCGTGAATATGACCACATCCCGGACCGGCATCAGCGGCATCGCTTCCGGGATATCCATATCCTCTTCCTCTTCTTCTATAATACTGATCAGATCATCCTTATCCGATTCGGCCATTCCCTCTCCTGTCTCCGCTACCCCTTTTGCCGTGTCCAACGCATCCCACGAGACGATGTCCACCGCGATGATCAGCGCAACCACATAATTTCAGGGAGTAAGCTAATGCATATTTTCTCTTTGACAACATGATCCTTGATTTTTTTGGAAAACTAGGTCATGGATGATTTTTTTACGCAACCGGCTTTTCAGGGGCCAGCAACGATGTTTCAGCTTACGGCAACCAATCCGACCTTCTTGATGTATGCGACGATCTTCATCTTCGGACTGTCCATCGGCAGTTTTCTGAATGTCTGCATTTTTCGGATTCCTCTCGAAAAATCGATCATTCATCCGCCGTCGGCCTGTCCGGGGTGCGGAAATTCGATCCGGTTCTACGACAACATCCCCGTGCTGAGCTACATCCTGCTCCGGGGGCGGTGCCGCCATTGCGCCGCCGCCATCTCCCCCAGATATCCGTCCGTCGAAATGGCCAGCGGGCTCACGGCGGCCGCAACCTACGCCGCTTTCGGGCCGACGGCTCAGTCCCTTGTCTACTTCGCCTTTCTCTCCGCCCTCTGGGTGGTTACGCTGATCGACATCGACCACAGGATCATCCCCGACGTCATCTCCCTCCCCGGAATTCCAGTCTTCTTTCTGGCATCGCTTCTCCTGCCCACCATGACCGTGAAAGACTCCCTCCTGGGGATCCTGATCGGGGGCGGGAGCCTCTATGCCGTCGCCTGGGCCTACAGCGCCGTCAAGAAGGCCGACGGCATGGGCGGGGGAGACATCAAGCTCCTGGCCATGATCGGCGCGCTCATCGGATGGAAAGGGGTGCTGTTCACCCTGTTCGCCAGCTCCGCCCTCGGAACCCTGGTGGGCCTCGGGATCATGATCCTCCGCGGCCAAAACATGAAGCTCGCGGTCCCCTTCGGCCCCTTCCTGTCCGCGGGGGCCGCGGCCTATGTCTTTTTCGGCCCCCGCCTCATTGACTGGTACCTCAATTTCCTCCCTCCCGGCGCCTGAGGGAATCCCATGCGTCTTGCCGTCATCGCGGACACCCACGGCAACATGGAGGCCTTTCGATCCGTTCTTGCGGATATCGACGCTGCGGCCGTCGACCGGATCGTCTCTCTGGGGGACAATATCGGATACGGCGCCGAATCCGAGCAGGTGATGGCCCTGATCCGGGAGCGCGGCATTCCCTCGGTCCTCGGAAACCATGAGCTGGCGGTAAAATCGCCCCGGTTTTACAGATGGTTCAACCCGCAGGTCCGGTCGACACTGAAGACAATCTTCTCCGGTCTTTCGGAGCGGACCGTTACGGAGATCCGCGGGATGGAGCCGTCCCGGGTTCAGTGGGGATGCCGGTTCGTCCACGGGTTTCCGCCGCGGTCCCCCGTGCTCTACCTGCACCAGATGTCCGAACGGAAGATCCGCCGCGCGTTTGACCGAATCGACGAGACCCGCTGCTTCATCGGCCACACCCACGATCTTGCCCTGGTCTGCGTCACGGGAGACGCGGCGGCGCTTCTGCCGTTCACCCGGGGAACCTTCGCCCTGGGCGCCGACAGGAAATACCTCGTCAACGTGGGCGCCGTCGGGCAGCCCCGGGACGGGGACAACCGGGCCAAATATGTCATCTGGGATTCGGCGCTGAGTTCCGTGGAGGTGCGATTTGTCCGTTATGATATTGAGACGGCAGCCCGGAAGATCCTCGATGCCGGATACCCCGAAAATTTCGCCGCCCGCCTCGGATATCCCATCCGGTTGTAGACGGTTTCGCAGGAAGTTCAAGAACAAGGCTTGGGAATCCCTCGGAATGAAACGTAGTTACAGTACGTCGCAGTGAAGAGGGATGCACGTAACGCAGTTCTCGGACGTTTTACGCAACCGTCAGCCATAGGCCAGCTCAAAGGCGTTCTTGACGATCTCCCACCGGACGCCGCCCTCCCCCCTGGAGATGATGGAGACCACGTCGAACCTGGCCCGGCAGCCCATCCGGCCGGTCTCCTTGAGGTAGTGGAGGGCGGCCTTGGAGATCCGCCGCTGCTTGGCCCGGTTGACGGCATATTTGGGATTTCCGTAGAGGCCTGAGCCCGCGCGGGCCTTCACCTCCACGAAGACAAGGACCTCCCCGTCCCGGGCGATGATATCGATCTCCCCCATCTTCGTCCGGTAATTCCGGGTGAGGATCCGGTACCCCGATCCCTCGAGGATTTCCGCCGCCAGGGATTCGCCGGCGAGCCCGAAGCGCTGGGGCCTATTCAACATATTCGCGGACCCCCTTGAAGGTTTTGCGGTGGATCGGGCTCGGGCCGTGGGCTGCAATGGCCAGTCGATGCGCGCGGGTGGGATACCCCTTGTGGCCGGAAAATCCATACTGGGGATAGCCACGGTGGTAGTCTTCCATGAGCCTGTCCCGCGTGACCTTTGCAACGATGGAGGCGGCGGCGATGGAAGCGCTCCTCCCGTCCCCCTGGACGATCGATTCCTGGGGAAGGTCTGCGGGAATGGGAAAATTTCCGTCGATCAGCAGGTAATCCGGCGGCAGGGTACCCGGCCTCAGGGCGATGTTTTTCACGGCCAGGGCCATCGAGCGCAGGGCGGCCTGAAGGATGTTGATGCGGTCGATCTCGGCGGCATCCACGATGCCGACGCCGATGCCCGCGGCATCGCGCTGAATGCATTCAAACAGCCATTCGCGTTTTCGGGGCGTCAGCTTTTTGGAATCATTGATCTCATGGACATACGCCGCCATGGCGGCATCCCCCCGCGCCCCGCCGGGCAGAATGACGGCGGCGGAAACGACGGGGCCGGCCAGGGGGCCCCGGCCGGCCTCATCAACGCCCGCGATCCTTGAAAAACCGTTCCGCCGGGCGTCCTCTTCAAATGACCACATAGCGTGCGAGGGACTAATTGACCCGCTTCTCTTTGATTCGGGCGGCTTTTCCCCGGAGCTTGCGCAGGTAGTAGATTTTCGATCGCCGCACCCGTCCCTTGCTGACGATCTCGATCCTGTCGATGATGGGGGAGTGCAGCGGGAAAATCCGCTCGACCCCGATGCCGTAAGAGACTTTTCTCACGGTAAAGGTGGCATTGACCATGCCCCGATGCCGGCCGATCACCACCCCCTGGAATACCTGGATGCGCTCTTTCTCACCCTCTTTGATCTTGACGTGCACCTTCACGGTATCTCCGGGAATGAAATCCGGCACGTCCAGGCGCATCAGTTCCCTTTCCAATTTTTCCAATGCTTTCATAGTTCCCTCTACTCAACCATATCGGTATGTTGGTGTTGTTCACACGATCCGCCCAGCAGGCGGTCCACGATGATGGATGCCGCGGACCTGACGGACAGGTGATTGTAATTCGTCCCCCCGGTGATCGGATCCAGTTGATAATCCGCCGCCCGGGCATATTCCCCCGAAAGGCCCCACGCCGTTCCGAAGGTGAGCACGTAAGGCCCCCCCCGGTGCAGAAGGCAGCGAAGCCGCCCGTAGGTCAGGCTGTCCGGAGCTTTCCGGGCGGAGGTCACCACCGTTTTTGGGGTGCCCTGACCCCTTGCCGTGATCTCTTCGATCATTTCCCCGTGGGTCTTCTTTACCCGGACGATGGAGAGCGCTTCCCCCCGGGCCGGGTTGTAATCTGCGCCGCCCCCCTCCACCCAGTGGGAGATGATGCGGCGGGTCAGTTTTCTCTGATCGTCCAGGGGGGTGATCACATAAAAAGCGCTGACCCCGTAGGTCCTGGCCAATCTCGCGATGTCGTGCAGATCCAGGTTCGTCACGGCGGCGGCGACAATCTCGCCGTTTTTATTCACCACCGGATAATGAACCAGCGCCAGGTAAAGATTGGGCTTCAATGATCCTCTCAATCCCAGCGCACCACTTTCTCAAGATCTCGATCTCCCGGGGCGTGAAGCGCCTGTTTTCCAGGAGGTCCGGCCGCTTGAGGAACGTCCGGATCAGGGATGTCTCGGTCCGCCAGCGCTCGATCGCCCGGTGATCTCCTGAAAGCAGGACCTCCGGCACCCCGTGCCCCTCGAACTCCCTGGGCCGGGTGAAATGGGCATGCTCCAGCAGGCCCTCGGAGAACGAGTCCTTTTCGGCGGAGTCGCTCCCGCCCAGCACCCCCGGCAGGAGCCGGGCAACGGCGTCGATGACGATCATCGCCGGGAGTTCGCCCCCAGTGAGGACATAATCGCCGATGGAGATTTCATCGTCGATATACCCGCTGAAGATCCTCTCGTCCACCCCCTCATACCGACCGCAGACAAAAATAACCCCCTCCTCCCCGGCGAGTTCATGGGCCAAGGGCTGGCTGAACCGCCGCCCCTGGGGGGTCATGAGAACCGTTCTGGAAAAAGGGGAGCTCTTTTTGGCTGCCCGGATAGCCTCGGCCAGCGGCTCGGGCTTCATCACCATGCCCGCCCCGCCGCCGTAGGGCCTGTCGTCCGTGGTGCGGTGCCTGTCCGACGCGAATTGACGAATGTCGACAGCCGACGCGGAGATATGTTTCCCTTCAATGGCGCGCTTTATCATGCCATTCTCCCAGAACGGGGTAAACATTTCCGGGAAAATGGTCAGTACCACAAAATTCATCGTTTGCATCCCGCCCGGCAATCCCGCGCCCGGTCTAACCGGAGGATGCCTCCTCGATCACATCAGGCCTTCGGGCAGCGCCACGGTCATGCAGCCCTTTTCCAGGTCCACCGATTTCACCACGGAAGCAAGCCCCGGAATCAGCGTTTCTTCCCTCCCGTTCCGGGCCACGTAGACATCGTTGCTCCCGGTCCGGAATATGGATGCAATCTTTCCCAGATATCTGTCATCCGTCGTGAAGACGTCCAGACCGACAAGATCCGACCAGTAGTATGTCCCTTCTTCCAGATCCGGCAGGCGGGATTTTTCAATGAACAGATCCATCCCGATCAATTTTTCCGCCGCATCCCGGTCCTCGACATCCGCAAGAGCCATGAGGATGGTCCGATGGTGGGGCTTGGCCCACCGAATCACAAATTTACCCTCCTCGTCTTCGGGGCTCCCGACGAAGATCGTTTCCCCGGCTTCCAGGAGGGAGATGGATTCAATGTAGGGGTGCACCTTCAGGTTTCCCTTCACCCCGTGAACCCCGACGATTTTCCCGATGATGAAACAGGCGTCTTCCTTCACCGCCCTACTCTAAAATCTCAAGCACCGTACGTTTTTTGACCTTCGCGGAAGCCGCGCTAAGTATCGTTCGCATCGCCCTTGCCGTCCGGCCCTGCTTCCCAATCACCTTCCCGAGATCCTCTTTCGCCACTTTCAGTTCCAGTACGGAGGTCTGATTCCCCTCCACTTCTTCAACCGATACCTGATCAGGATTGTCAACCAGTGCCTGGGCAATATACTTAACGAGATCTTTCATGGCTCCGCCTCCTTCGTTGGCTGTTGAGAATCAGGGGTCAAGGGAAACGATCACGTGTTGGCAAAAAGCCCTTTTTTCTTGAGAATGTTCTTGACGGTATTCGTCGGCTCCGCACCCTGGGACATCCAGTATTTGACCCGATCATCCTTGAGGGTCACGATCTCCGGATCGGGCAGGGGATTATAGGTGCCGACCACTTCGAGAAACCGCCCGTCCCTCGGGCTCTCGATATTTGCGACAACAATACGGTAAAAAGGCCTCTTTTTTCCGCCATGTCTGGCGAGTCTGATTTTCATAGACATACTGCTTCCGACGTCTCCTTTCAGAACGGCAGCATTCCCCGGCCAAAGCCGCGCATGCCGCCTTTGTTGAGTTTTTTGATCATTTTCATGACCTGAGTATAATTTTTCAGGAGACGGTTCACGTCCTGCACCTGGGTTCCGCTTCCCCGCGCAATCCGCTTTCTCCGGCTCCCGTTGATCACCTGATGATGCGCCCGCTCGTGGGGCGTCATGGAGTTGATGATCGCCTCGACACGGACGAGCTCCCTTTCATCGACATCAAGGTCTTTGAACTGCTTGTTTTTCTTCATCCCCGGGATCATGCCGATCAGGTCGGTCAGGGACCCCATTTTCCGGATCTGAACCATCTGATCCCGGAAATCATCCAGGGTGAACTGGCTCTTTCTGAGTTTTTTCTCGAGTTCGGCCGCCTTGTCTTCGTCGATCATCGACTGGGCTTTCTCGATGAGGGTGAGCACATCCCCCATGCCCAGAATGCTCGAGGCGATCCTGTCGGGGTGAAACGCTTCGAGCTGGCTGAGCTTTTCCCCGACCCCGATGAATTTGATGGGCTTTCCCGTGATGGCCCGGATGGAGAGGGCCGCGCCGCCCCGGGCGTCGCCGTCCATCTTGGACAGAATCACCCCGCCGATATCCAGGGTGTTGTTGAAGGATTCTGCGATATTGACGGCATCCTGGCCCGTCATGGCGTCGGCCACCAGCAGAATATCCGAGGGAAGCACCGCTTCCTTGATGCGGACGAGCTCGGCCATCAACTCGGCATCCAGGTGGAGGCGCCCCGCGGTATCCAGCAGAAGCACGTCGCACCCCTGCTTCTGGGCCGCGGTCCGGGCCTTGTCGCAGATATCCACCGGATCCATGTGGGCCTCCGACGGAAATACCGGCACCCCGATCTGGGTCCCCAGCTTTTTGAGCTGATCAATGGCCGCCGGGCGGTATACGTCCGCCGGGACAAGATACGGATTCCGCCCCTTCTTCTTGAGGTGGACCGCAAGCTTTCCCGATGTCGTCGTCTTGCCGGACCCCTGGAGGCCGACCAGCATCACCGATACGGGCCGGGCGCCGGAGAGATCTATATCGGCGCAGCTATCGCCCATGAGGCCCGTCAGCTCCTCGTTGACGATCTTGACGACCTGCTGGCCCGGCGTCAGGCTTTTCATGACCTCCTGACCCAGCGCCCGCGCCTTCACATCGGCAATGAATTTCTTGGCCACGCGGTAATGGACATCGGCCTCGAGAAGCGCCATCCGGACTTCCTTGAGCCCCTCTTCGATGTTCTTCTCCGTAAGCTTGCCGTGCCCTCTAAGCTTTTTGAATACCCCCTCGAGCCTGCCGCTCAGACTGTCAAACATACCCGCACCAGATTCACTCCAAATTAAAATTCTTGAATTTAATATACGAACAAGGTAATGTCAAGGAAAATTATCCCACGCTATGTTGAAGAAAACTTTGTAAAATGAGCCATCTACCCATACCCACAGATATCAAGGAACTCACCCGGCAGGATCTCGCCCGCTGGCTTGAGGAAAGGGGGATTGCCCCCTATCGGGCCGCGCAGATCTTCCGGTGGGTTTACCAGTGCCAGGCCGACAGCTTCGAGGAGATGAGCGATCTGAACAAACCGCTCCGCCATCAGCTCGCCGAACAGTTCGTCATCGGACGGCTCCGGAAGTCCCGGGTCGAATTTTCACGGGACGGCTCGATAAAATACCTCCTGCGGCTCACCGACGGCCGCTTCGTCGAATCGGTTCTGATTCCTGAAAAAGAGCACTACACCCTCTGCATATCGAGCCAGGTCGGGTGCGCCCAGGGCTGCCGATTCTGCCTCACCGCCCGGGAGGGGCTGATCCGCAGCCTCACCATGGGGGAGATCGTCGCCCAGGTCCGGGACGCGGTCAGGGAGATTCCCGCCGCCGACCCGAGGCGCTTCACCAACATCGTATTCATGGGCATGGGAGAGCCGCTGGCCAACCTCACCCATGTCATCAACGCCCTCGGGGTGATCCTGGACGCCGAAAGCGGCCTAAAATTCTCGTCCAGGCGGGTCACGGTGTCGACCGCAGGCATTGCCCCGAAGCTGGGCCGGCTGGGCTTGGAGACGGACGTGAACCTTGCAGTATCACTAAACGCGGCAGATAACAAGACCCGCGACTTTCTGATGCCCATCAACCGGAAATACCCCATCGAGGTCCTGATGGCGGCGTGCCGGGAATACCCGCTCAAGCCCAGAAGACGCATCACCTTCGAGTATATCCTGATCGGCGGCGTCAACGACGGGGATGAAGACGCCCGCGGGCTCGCCCGGCTTCTTGCTCCCATCCGCGCCAAGATCAACCTGATCCCCTTCAACGCTTACGGGGAGAGCCCCTTTCGCCGCCCGGACGAAGCCAGGGTCCTGAGTTTTCAGAAGATCCTGACCGACCGGAACTACACCGCCGTCATCCGCTACAGCAAGGGGCAGGATATCTCCGCGGCGTGCGGCCAGTTGAACGCCCGTCAAATCGACCGGTGCCCCGAACCCGCAGACCCTCCCGCGACATGAGCCCCGCGCCCAAGACCGCGCCACCGCGCGGCATGCCCGTTTTCCCCCGAGGGGGCGCCCGGGCCTACAGGGAATCCATAGAGAAAAGCTCCCCTTCAGGCGTGAAATATGATAGGCTCTCGACCCTGAATCGATCCGCCATCGCGATCCACCGACCCTACACCCCAAGGAGGTTCCCATGGAATTTGTCATCATCGGCGGCGACGCCGCGGGAATGAGCGCCGCAAGCCGGGCCAAGCGACATCGGCCGGACATCCGGGTGACCGTGCTGGAAATGACCCGGGACGTCTCCTACAGCGCCTGCGGCATGCCCTACAACATCGCCGATCCCGAGCGCGGCATGGACGACCTCGTCGTCCGCAGCGCCCGCGTGTTCCAAGATAAGCAGGGCATCGACATCCGCCTCAGCCACGAGGCCCTGGAGATCGACCCCGCAACCCGCCGGGTGAGCGGTGTCGATCCGGACGGCAGGCCTTTTGCCATCCCCTACGACAAGCTGCTTATCGCCACGGGTGCCGCGCCGATCCGGCCAGAGATCCCGGGAATTGACCTGCCCGGCGTTCTGGTGCTGAAAAACCTCGAAGACGGCAGGAAACTGAAGGAGTATCTCGCCTCCCGAAAGGTGGAAAAGGCCGTGATCATCGGCATGGGATACATCGCCCTCGAAATGTGCGAGGCCCTGGCCGCCCGGGGGGTCTCCGTCGACATGATCAAACCCCGGCCCGGGCTGCTCCCCTGGATGGCGAGGGAGCTGTCCGACCGGGTCCGGGAGGAGCTTGCGGCCAACAAGGTCGGCATCCTTGACGGCCATGAAATCGAGAGGATCTCGGCAGGTCCCGGGGGCGGCCTTCAGGTGGTCTCCCGCGATACCGCCATCCCCTGCGACATGGTCCTTGCGGCGGTGGGGGTCACCCCGGTCAGCGGGATCGCGGCGAAGGCGGGCCTGGCCCTGGGCCCCCGGGACGCCGTCGCCGTCGACACGACCCTCCGCACCTCCGACACCACTATCTATGCGGCCGGCGACTGCGCCGACGCCTTTCACGTGGTGACCGGCGAGCGCGTGTGGATCCCCCTCGCCCTCCGGGCCAACCGGGCCGGATGGGCCGCCGCGGACAATGTCTGCGGGATCGAATCCCGGCTTCCGGGGATCGCCGGCACCGCAGTCTTCAAGGTCTTCGACCTGGAGGTCGCCCGGACCGGCCTGAGCTCCGCCGAGGCGGGTGCGGCGGGCTTCGATCCGGAGACGGCCGTCATCAAAACGAGGTCCCGCGCCCACGCCCATCCCGGCAGCGCGCCCATCCACGTCGAAC
>NZ_JBGSQX010000031.1:0-38364 GCF_041737845.1 Desulfococcus sp. | reverse complement strand
CCCGTTCGAATCGCCTGCTGCGAACATTGTGTGAACGAGTAAACGAAACTGAGTATGTCTTCCCGGGAACAGAACTTAGACTCTACTTTGAAGCACCGGCTGTTGCATCTGAAGATGCCGGGGGTCAAGAGTTCTGAAATTCGGAAAGGGGTTTAGCCCAAGCGCTCGGATCATCATCAAGGGGGGCAGCATATGGATATCAACTGGGATCTCATATTGAATTTTGTGACGGCAATGATTGCCATTGTTAACCCTGTTGAAAAAATACCACTATGGGTCGAGGCTTCAAAAGGCGGGGAGATAAGGTTCCAGTGGCGGTTGGCTGCTTTGATTATACTGACAAGCGTTATCATCCTGCTCACATTTCTGCTGCTTGGGCGTCAAATTCTGCATCAGCTCAAGATTGATCTTGCCAGCTTTAAAATCGGGGGAGGATTGATTCTGCTGCAGTTTGGCTTCAGCATGCTTAAAGGTGAGGCGGTACAGTTCCATGACGACGGTGATATCGAAAAGAGGGAGAACATCAACAGCGAGGTCATCAGGCGTTACCAGCAGGTGTTTATTCCTATTGGCGTACCAATAATCGCCGGGCCTGGCGCCATCACCACGGTGATCATATACGGCTCCCAGAGCACCTCATGGTTGACCTCTCTTGGGCTGTCCCTTGCGTTGGCAGGCGTTCTGACCTTTCTTTTCCTAACCCTTATAACCGGCCCCGTCATCGAAAATCTGACCGGCGAAATGCCGTTGAGATTAATTTCAAGGGTATTTGGGATGATTCTGATCGCCATTGCCGTTCAGTTCATGGTCGACGGCCTGACAGGTGTCTTTCCCGGATGGATTGCTTAATCCGACAGCCCTGAAAGGTCGAGAGGGGCTGAAATTAATCTGTGAACCGGATTAGCGTTTATAGGGGTTTCTATCTCGGAATACGATATTTCACGCATTCAATTCAGACCGTTTTTAGATTTTCATTTGCAATGTCACATCGGTATCCTATATCTGAAGTCCTCGAAAAAATTTCAAAGGATTTATGATCCTTTAAGCAGGGAGACTTGCACCCATGACCGATCAGAACGAACATCTGAACAATCGGCGATCCGGAGATCCCACATCGAAGTTGATCGATACGCTGGAGCAGCACCGGGGGGAAAACACATCATCGTGCTTCATGATTTTCCCGATCCCGATGCCATTTCTACGGCCCTCTCGCATCAGGTTTGCTGCGACCGATTCGATATCGAAACGGATATCGTTTATTGCGGCCGAATCAGTCACCAGGAAAATGTTGCCCTGGTTCGTCTTTTGGGGATTGAACTGCTGCGATATGAGGAGACATTGGATCTCGCACAATACCAGGGCGCTGTTTTCCTGGATACCCAGGGCGCGACTGCGGTCGGGTTGGTCAAGGCTCTTGCGGATAAGAAAATTCCCAAGCTCATCGTCGTGGACCATCACGAGCCCCAAGGCGACCTGGACGCTGAATTCAAGGATATCCGCCGCAACATCGGCAGCACGGCCAGCATCTATACGGAATATCTTCAGAATGGGCTGTTGGAAATGGACAACGCTGTTGCGGAGCATGTCAAGGTTTACCACAGCATTGACACACGGCATTATCACGGACACCCACGGATTCGTCTATGCGAAGCCGGAGGATTTTCAGGCGGCGGCATTTCTGAGCCGCTTCAAGGATGCAGAATTGATTTACTTGTTAAAGGATTTGCGCTGTATTAGATTTTATTAATTATTGTGTTTTGTTGCGGGCGATTTTCTAAGCGATCCGACCACGACCGCCCGATACACTGTGCGAAGGCGAGTCGGATGAAAGGGGACCGATGCGAATAGAAATCCGAAATTTTTGGTATCACCTTCAAGCAGGCTTCTGGTTTTTGCCCGCGCTTATGGGCGTTGCGGCTATCTTGCTTTCCTTTATCACCATTGCACTCGATAAGGTATTCCTCTACCGAGAAAGCGCTAAACCATTGTGGATATACAGCGGCGGGCCTGATGGCGCGCGCGCGGTTCTTTCCGTGATTGCCGGATCCATGATCACTGTTGCCGGTGTTGTTTTCTCGATTACCATTGTCGTGCTCTCGCTGGCATCTTCGCAGTTTGGTCCCCGTCTGATTAGAAATTTCATGAATGTCAAGGCGAATCAGATGGTGCTGGGCACTTTTGTGGCGACCTTCATGTATGGCGTTCTAGTGCTTCGCACCGTCAATGCTGCCGAAGAAGCGACGTTTGTCCCGTCCCTTTCCGTTACAATTGCCGTTGTGATGTCGGTCTTGAGCCTGGGGGTTCTGATTTATTTTATCCATAATGTTTCGGAATCGATTCAGGCGCAAAACATCATTGCCCGGGTTCGTCGCGATTTAGACCATGCCGTGGATCGAATTTTCCCGGAAAAGCTTGGCCAAGGGAAAAACCTATCCAGCGGCTCCATAAAACGAGACTATGATATCCCAACGACATGCGACCGTGAGGTCTGCCAGGTCAAGGCCGAGAGAAGCGGGTATCTCCAAGCCGCGGACTACGATGCCCTGATGCGGATTGCTGTCGAAGAGAACCTCCTCATCCACCTTGGATACCGTCCAGGCAACTTTATCACCCGGGGCAGCGTCCTGGTGACCGTTTGGCCCGGAGAAAGGGTCGATGAGAAGTTTTCAAAAAGAATCAACGCCATTTTCATTGTGGGACCGGAACGGACGCTGGAGCAGGATGTCGAATTTGCTATCAGTCAACTGGTCGAAATCGCCGTTCGTGCGCTCTCACCCGGCATCAATGATCCGATTACCGCCATTACCTGCATTGATTGGCTGGGGGACATTCTCTGCCAACTGGCCAACCGAAAAATGCCCTCCTCCCACCGTTACGACGAGCGAAACAGACTGCGGGTCATCTGCAAGCTTTTTATGTTCGAGGGAATGGTGGATGCAGCTTTTAACATGATTCGGCAGAATTCCCAATCCATTGCGGCGGTGTCGATTCATCTGTTGGAAAGCATCGCCACTGTCGCGGGTCAGACCCATAGAGAAGAAGACCGTGCCGTACTCTTGCGCCATGCCGCCATGATCGCCCATGGGTGCAGAGAGAAGCTGTCAGCGGATGACGACCGCAAGGATCTTGAAAAACGATATGAAGCGGCCGTAAAAGCCCTTGATATGGAACCCGTATGAATCATCTTGAAGCCATGATCCTATTCTTGACGGCTTCCCGAAAATCCAGAGGACGGCGGCAAGAATACCCGCGGAGACGTCTTCTGAGTTCTCGTCAGGACCGCAATATTGGCGCGTACTTGACCCGGAATTTCCTATGCTGTCCTCCCATTTGAAAATTCTTACGGGCTCATCATTCCTATCAGCAAAAATAGTTCCAGTTGGAGAATTACGATGAAATCTAAAGGAGAAATCAATTGGTTGGGTTCTATTGCCGGGAAAATCAACCGTGGCAAGCGATGGGCGGCGTATGGCTTGATTCTGATGTTGCTTTGGGCCTGTCCGCCCGTGGTTTTCTCTGCGAATGAGACTGAAAATGCTGCAAAGCCCTCAGACCTGCCCCTTAAAGCGCCATCTGATTCGGCTATTGAAAAACGCATCGGTTCGGTAATCGGTACCATTGATGATTTTCAGAACGTGAAGATCGATGTCAGGGAGGGTGTCGTGCGCCTTTCCGGGAAAACGCCCCGAATGGAAGCTTCCGAAAACGTCACGAAGATGGTCTCCCGGTTTGAGGGTGTTGTTTACGTGGACAACCAGATCCAAGTGGAAACCGACGTCGAGGCACGCGTCAAACCGGCACTTGACAGGGTAAGGCAGTATCTGGTCAATGCCATGCAGAAGCTGCCGATCATCGGGGTGGCCCTGGGAGTAATTCTTATATTCTGGATAATTTCACGCGTTGCGACACGATGGGAACTGCCTTACAAAAGGTTGGGGTTGAATCGGCTCCTGCGGAACCTGATTCGTCAACTTCTGCGCAAGGGGATTTTCCTGCTTGGCGTGGTGCTTGCCCTGGATATACTCGACATAACGGCACTGGTCGGAGCCCTGCTCGGGACCGCGGGAGTGCTGGGGTTTGCCATTGGTTTTGCCTTTAAGGATATTGTCGAAAATTACCTGGCAGGACTGCTGCTGAGTATCCGGCGGCCTTTTGATCTGAATGACCTGGTACGGATCGAATCGCATGAAGGCCGGGTGATTCGCCTTACTTCCAGCGAGCTGATTTTGATGACGCTGGAAGGCAATCATGTGAGAATCCCCAACGCGGCGGTTTTCAAAAGCTTTATTTCCAACTACAGCATCAACCCCCGCCGCCGGTTTGATTTCGGGGTGGGCGTGGGGGTAAATGAGGACCTGGTGGATGTGCAGGCCCTGGGTTGCAGCGCCTTGCGGACAACGGAAGGGGTGATGGCGGAACCTGCCCCGTTTATGCTTGTAGAGGAACTTGGCGACTATAATGTGCTGATTCGTTTTTTCGGATGGGTAGACCAGCGGAAGGCCGACTTTGGAAAGGTCAGAAGTGAAGCCATTCGCCGGATAAAAATGGCGTTGGACGAGGCCCGTGTCGACATGCCGGAGCCGATTCAGACCATCCGCCTGCAGCGAGGCAGTGAGGCAAGGCTCGAACCGCGAAGGCCAAGGGCAACAGGCCGGGAGATTCAAACCATGGACGTTTCACCGGATACCCAGTTGGACGATCAGATCCATGAGGATCTGGCGGCCGCCCATGAACCCAATCTGCTTATCGAGGCATGATCGCGTGCGCAGATTGGATATCCGGGAAGCCTTGAAACCGGGTCGATTCAACCGCGATATCTTGGGCTCGTCAATCATTTGGTTTTCCCCGGGATGAATTATGAACTCCCGGGGGGGCGCCGGGGGCTAGATGGGGCCGGTTTCCACCTCACGCTGAGAGAGGGAGTTAAGGAAAATCGCAGCTGATGGCCGTGCAAGGTATAAAAAAAGCCGCCTCTTATCGGTGCGGGCTTTTGGGCCGACTGGGGTTCGGTGTCTTTTCTCAGACATCGAACATCCCGGCACGGAAGGCCTTGAGGTAGTTCATGCAGAAGTTGTCCTTGCCGGCCAGGGCTTCGGCGGCGATGATGTTGGCCATCATCTTCCTGTCCAGGGGGTTCATGATGGCGCCGTCGAGGCCCTTGGCGATGGCCATGACCATGAAGGTCTGGTTGAGGAATTTCCGGGCCGGCAGGCCGTAAGAGATGTTGGAGAGGCCGCAGGCGGTATGGATGCCCGGGAAGGTGGTGACGATCTTCTCGATGGTGTTGACGAACTCCACGCCGAAGGTGTTGTTGACGGACATGGGCTGGACCAGGGGGTCGACGTAGATGTTCTCCATCTTGACGTTGTTCTGCAAAAGGCCGCCCACGAGCTTGTCGGCGATTTTCATGCGGTCGTCGACGGTCTCGGGCATTCCTTCGTCGCTCATGCAGAGGGCGATGACCTTGAGGTCGGTGCCGGCGATGATGGGCATGAGGTTGTCGTAGCGGTCCTTCTCGAGGGAGATGGAGTTGATCATGGGGGTGCCCCGGTGGACGGCCAGGGCCGTTTCGATGGCCTTGGGGTCGGGGCTGTCGATGGCGCAGGGCTTGTCGCTCACGGCCTGGACGGTCTCAACGAGCCATTTCAGGTATTCGGGCTCCTTTCCCACGAAGATGCCGGCGTTGACGTCGATGAAGTCGGCGCCGGCGGCGTCTTGATCCCGGGCCGTCTTCTGGATGGCCGCGGCGTCCCGGGCCTCGATGGCCGCGCCGATGGCCTTACGGCTGGCGTTGATCAGTTCTCCGATGATGATCATGGTGGTCTCCTTGTTTTTTTTCTAAAAAATCAGCCTTCATCCAAAAAAGGGATGAATTGCGATAGTTATCTGTAATTTCATTTGATGCAACAGACATTCTCCTCTCAGGCCATCAGCATCTTGAATCCGGTCGCTGGATCCGTGACGCGGCGTGCGCCGGTGCCCGTCAGGTCGAACAGCACCGCCTCCATGTACCGGAAGGGTTGAAGCGAGGCATCACACGTGCCCGTAATAGTCCCGGTGGGCCACCACGGAATAGGCATAGTCGAGGAGGGTGCCCCAACTGAAGACCGGCAGGTCCACCTCGCGCTGAACGGCCCGGGCAAAGGGCTGCATTCCCGTGCATTCGAGCATGATGGCGCCGATGCCGGGGTGGGCCCTGCAGAAGTCCCGGCAGATGCGGACCATGTCTTTCTCCGATTGATCGTAAAAGCTTTCGGGGACCTCAGGCCGCTTCTCGTGGTCCCACAAGGTATCGAACTGGGGGCACCCGTATTCGTCCTGGGCCCCGGCGATGACGATATTGCCCGTGGGATCGATCCCCGCGTTTTTCAGGTGGGTGTCGGTCAGGAAGCGCTTCTGGGCGCAGACGATCCCCACGGTTTTCCTGGGGCCGATCACCTGCTGGATGAACGGCACCTGAAGGAGGCTCGACATGAAGACCGGCACGTCGACATAACCGGCGACATCCTTCTGGAAATAGGCGAAATAGCCGCACTCGGCCGCAATCGCCCGGCAGCCCATCCGCTCCAGTTTTTTTGCAGCCCGGAGGATCGGCTCCCGGCAGGGTGTCTTGTCCTCTTCCCAGACCAGGGTGTGGTTGTCGACGCCCTCGGCGATCTCATACTGGATGGGAAAGCCCCAGGCAGAGGCATTTCGGACGTCGCCCGGAAACCCGGGGTATGCGTCGTCCAGGACCATGATGCCGATGCCCATGCCGTAGCAGGTATGGTTTTTTCGGGTGCGCATATAGTTGATGCCGAAATCTCGGTTCTGATGCATCGTATTGTCTCCTTTGGATCCTGATGGATGATGAATTTCTAAATGTTGATCTATAAATTACGGACAGATCCGGTTCAGGATTTCCCGGTCGACGCCCCGCGCCGCGAGGAAATCCAGAAGCCGGGTTTTGACATTTTCGGGAAGGACGGGGCGTTTGTAGTCCGCTATCATCCGTTGTCGTTTCCGCGTGATATTGGCCAGGAACGCCTCGTGGGGATCCCGTCCGCCGAGGTTTCCCCGCAGGCTGACCTCCGGGCTCCACGAATGGGTGCGACATTTCCGCATGGTGTCCGCGGTGGTCAGGAATTGCCCGCCCGGCCCCACCTCCCGGATCAGATCGAAGTTGAGGGTCTTTTCACCAACCTCTATATCATCCTCGTAGTAGCGGATCATGTCGATAATCTCCAGGTCCACGATGAACTGTTCATAGGACATGCCGGAAAAACTGTCCAGAATCCCCGCGCTGTGAACGATCAGGTTGACCCGGTTCTGCCATGCGGTCAGCATGGAAAGCATGCTTTCGTACCCGCTCTGGGGAGAGACGGCCTTGGCATCGTTGGTCGTTCCGCCGCATCGGCAGGGGATGCCGTACATCCTAGCCAGGGCAGCGCAGTATTTGGCCTGGAGGGCATAGGCCGGTGATCCGATGGAAATGTTGCCGGTGCGCAGGTCCGCCCCGTAGCACTGCAGGCCGAAGATCACCGGAAGCCCCGGCCGGATCATCTGGGCGACGGCGATGCCCGCCAGGGCTTCAGCCGTGGCAAGGGCGATGTTGGATGCCAGGTCGATGGGGCCGGTGGTACCGGCGGCAGGGGCCGGGGAGATGATCAGGGGCTGGCCGTACCGGGCCGCCGCCAGGATGGAGCTGAGGGCCATGTCGTCCATCTGCAGCGGGCTGATGGTGCTGATCATGGTGAGGATCCGGGGTTTTTCCCTGAGCGCCGATTCCCCCCCGAAGAGAATGGCGGCCATCTCCATGATATCCTGCATCTGTCTGGAACTGCCGGGGATTCCCATCAGACATTTATCGGAATGGGTGATGGCGGCGTAAAGCATGATCAGGTGACTCTGGTCCGCCGGAACGTCCGACGGCTGCGCCAGGATGCCGCCGTTGATATGGAAGTGGGGGCTTTGATGGACCAGTTTGGCCAGTTCGATGTAGTCCGCGAGGCAGGCATCCCGGGTGTTGCCCGAAGCGTCATAGATGGCCGCGCAGCCGTAGCCCGGCGCGCAGGACACGCGATCGCCGCCGATCACCATGTCATGCACCGGATTTCGAGCGTACAGCGTGAAAGATGCAGGGGCTTTCTTCACCCAGTCCATGACCTGGTCCGGCCTGAAGAAAGCGGTGCTTTCTTCGACGCGGACGCCGTTATCTCTGACCATGTCCAGAATATCAGGGTGATGGAGCCGGATGCCGGCCTCCTCGAGAATCCGGACCGCCAACGCATGAATTTTTTGTGTATTATCTTTCAAACCGACTCCTTGTGATTGGAATATCTCGAAAAATGACGGCTGCCTGATAACAATTTAATTGGGGCAGGCCTATACGCCAAGGTACATTTTGCAGACATGGTCATCCTTCAAAAGGTTTTCGCTGGTGTCGTGCATGGCGATTCTTCCCTGCTCCATCACATAGGCGCGGTCGGAAAATCGTAGGGTGGTGTCCACATTCTGCTCCACAATGATGACGGTGACATTTTCAGATCTCAGTTTTTCGATGGTTTCAAAAACGACGATCACGTTTTCAGGGGAAAGCCCCATCGAGGGCTCGTCGAGCAGCACCAGCCGAGGATTGGCCATCAAGCCCCGGGCAATGGCGAGCATCTGCCGCTCCCCACCGCTCATGGTGCCGGCATATTGGGGTCTGCGCTCTTCGAGGCGTGGAAAAAGGCTGTAGACATATTCGAGGTTCCGCCGGATCTTCTGTTTGTCCCGGATGGTGTAGGCCCCCATGAGCAGGTTTTCATGAACGGTCATGGCCGTGAAGAGGTTGCGCTCTTCCGGCACGAAGGCAACACCGAGGGTCGTCATTTCGTGGATCGGCCGGCCGGTGATATCCTCCCCCTTGAACTCGACGCTTCCACTTTTGGGCGGCAGGAGGCCGATGATGCTTTTCAGCGTTGTCGTTTTGCCGGCGCCGTTGGGGCCCAAAATGGCAACGACCTCCCCTTCGGAAATCGAAAGGGAGACATCCCAAACCACCTGAAGGTTGCCGTAGGCAACGTTAATATGATTGACTTTCAACACAATTATTCTCCTTTTGGTTTCGGCATCACCCCGGGGCACCGAATAAAGGGTTCAGCAGCGGAGCCTGGTTTCCGCGCCCAGATATGCCTTCCTGACCGCGCTGTCGCTGGTGACCTCCTTGGGGGTTCCGTCGGCGATTTTCTCGCCGAAATTGAGTACGGCTATCTGATCGCATACGCTCATGATGAGCTTCATCAGGTGTTCCACAATCAGGATGGTGATTCCCCTGTCCCGGATTCTAAAAATGAGTTGGGTGATGTCGTCCAGTTCGACGGGGGTCAGGCCGGCGGCGACCTCGTCCAGGAGCAGAAAATCACAATGGGTGGCCAGCGACCGGGCCAACTCGACCCGTTTGAGTTGCATGGTGTTCAGATTGCCTGCGGGGATGTCGTGGGCCAGGGGGAATTCGACGAAATCGAGCATTTCCGCTGCTTTTTTTTCCGGACGTTGACCGTTTTCACCGCCGCCGAACAGAGCACCCACCATGACGTTCTCCAGGACGCTCATCCGGGAAAAAGAGCGGACGATCTGATAGGTGCGGGCGATGCCCTGGTGGCAGCATTTGTGGGATTTGAATCCCGTGATCTCTTTTCCCTTGAAAAAAACCTTGCCCCGGGTCGGTGGATAAAGGCCGGCAATACAATTCTGCAAGGTGGTTTTTCCCGCGCCGTTGGGTCCGATCAGACCAAAAATCTGACCTTTTTGAATGGTCATCGAAACATCGTTTACCGCCTTCAGCCCGCCGAAAAACTTGCATAATCCCTGGGTTTCTAAAATCATGTTCCTCACCGCCTTTCAATTTGCGTTTTCTCACGAAAGGGGCGGTGCGGGAAAACATCCGCACCGCCGGTCTCATAGGAACTACTTCAGGTTGTCGGGAATCTGAATGTCGGCTTTTTTCCATTCATCGGGCCAGACGATATTGGCGTTACCTTTAAAATACTGAATGACCGGGAAGATGTAGGCGCCTTTGCCGACGACAGGGTCCGGAAAGGTTTCCGGGGTGTACTTGTATTCCTCGATCATAATACCGTCGGTAAAGGTCAATTTTCCGGTCATGACCAGCTCCTCGGCGCACTTGACCAGGTTTTCCCGGGTCAATTCGCCGTATTTTTCCTGGGTGGTCTTGAGGACCTTGATGAAAAAACGGGCGGTATCGTAACAAAGGCCGCCCGAGGACGCGCCCGGCTCAAACCCATATTTCGCTTTGAACTGATCCCTGAACTGGATCGCCTTGGGCGTGTTCCATTGGGGAATCTGGTCGAGGACATAGTCGGAGGCATCGCCGGTCAAGTTGTACCATTCGCCGACCCAGCCCAGACCGTCCGAGATGATCATGCTTTTCACGCCCACTTCCCGGCTCTGTTTGATGAAAGCGGAAACCGACGGGGGATCGGACATGGATCCGACGGCCACGGCGACTTTTCCGCGCTTGATCTTTGAAAGAAGGGGGTAAAACTCGGTTTCGCCCAGCTGTGCGTACTCTTCGATGACCACTTCCCATCCACCATCTTCAAACTGCTTTTTTACGGCGGCCCCAAAGTTGCGCCCCCAGTCGTTGTCCACTCCGTAGACGGCCACTTTTTTGCTTTTGGGCGTCCAGATGCCTTTGGCGATGGCGTCATCCAACGCCTTGATATAGCCGATGCTCAGCTTCTCGGCCAGGGGCCAGGTCTTGCCGACCCAGTATTTGTATTTTTCAGGGTCTTTCTTGTAGTTGTCATTGATCAGTTTCCCCGCGCCGAAGCTGAAAAAATGAGGCATCTTGTATTTGGCCGCCACCTCCATGCAGGAAACGGAGACCCAGCTGTGCCATGTGTTATATCCCACGTCGATCCCATCTTTTACGATGGCTCTTTCATAGGCCTTGGCCGCCTTTTCGGCGTCGGACTCTGAATCGATCCAGACGATTTCAATTTTGGTATCACCGATTTTCCAGCCGATTTCGTCAAAAGCCATGGTAATGGCGTTCTTGAATTCCTCTCCGACTCTGGATGCAGGGCCGGTTAACGGGGCGATGGAGCCGACTTTCACGGTTTTTTCTTCCGCCATGGCGCCGGTGATGCCGAAAAAGGAAACCCACAGCACCAGAAGTGCTGAAAGTCCCAGAATCAATGGATTACGGGCTGTTGAAGTCATGCGATTCTCCTTATTCTTTTTTCTGAATGTTTTAAGCCACAAATGTTGTCAGCCAATGATGGTCGCGATTATCCTTGCTGCGATGCCTCCTTTCCTGTTTTCTGTCTGAAATATCCGACCAGGGTTTCCCAAACCCCCACCAAACCTTTGGGGTAATAGATCATGACGAGTATCATCAGCGCGCCATACAGGATCAGGCGAAATTCCATGAGATCCTTCAGGAATTCCATGGCGGGAACCATGAAGAGGGCACAGACGGCCGGTCCCCAGATGCTTCCCCGACCGCCGATGTAGGCAATGGCCAAAATCTCCACCGTGTGGCTGGTATGCATGACCTGGGGCGTGAGGATGCCGATGAAGTGAGCGTAGAATCCCCCCAGAAGTCCGGCGATGGCGCAGGAGATAGTGAAGTTGAACACCTTGTATTTTACAGGGTCCACCCCCGAGGAGGCGGCCGCGTCGATATCCTGACCGATGGCGCGGAACGCCATGCCGACTCTGGACTTGATGATCCAGTTCAATAGGAGATAAATCCCGATAATGAGCCCCAGAATGACATAGAAGTAGGGCCAGTTCTGAACCGTATCGAAAAGGAGCGGAACGGTCATGCCCGCATGCCCACCCGTCAGGTCTGCCAGATTTCCGGCTGAGGACAGCATGGCCAGCGCCACGAACCAGGTCATACACGAGGCAAAGATGCCGCCCAGGCGGATGGTGAGAAGTCCCAGGCCGAAACCGAGTATCCCGGACAGGATCGTGCCCGCCGGAATCGTCGCCAGGGGAGACCACCCGAAATTCACCAGGAGCAGTCCGGAAACATAGGCGCCCATGCCCCAGAACGCGGCGAACCCGAAGTTGACGATATTGATGAATCCGCCGGTGAAATCGAAAGCCATTGCCAGCCCGCTGAACATCATTGCGGAGATCATCAGTCGCAGAAGGAATTCATCCTTGACAAAGACTGGCGTCAGCGAGAGGACAGCCAGAAGGCCGAGTCCCATCGGACTGATGCCGACGGACGAAAGGCGGTTCATATTATTTCGCCATGAGGTATTTGCAATTTTCATCAGTTTCTCTCCCTTCCGCGGTTATTCCACAGCACTTTTCACGCCCTTTTTGCCGAACAGGCCGTTGGGTTTAAACAAAAGAATCAGGATGATCACCGAAAGGCTGAAGACATCCTGCCAACCGCCACCGAAATAGGAAGTGGTGACGGTCTCAAGGAGTCCCACGATGAGTCCCCCGATGATGCTGGCACCGACGTTGCCCATGCCTACCAGAATCACCACAAACCAGGATTTGTAGAGGGGCTGGAGCCCCATGGCAGGATAGGCCGGGTTGATCGACAGCAAGGCAGCCCCCGCGATGCCCGCCAGCATGGCGCTCAGGCCGAAAGTGAGTGTCTGGATGAAATTGAGCTTAATGCCCACCAGGCCGGCCCCTGTCTCGTCCTGGGATACGGCGCGGATCGCCCGCCCCACGCGGGTTTTGTTCAGAAAAACGACAAAAACGGCAATGGTGGCGACGGCAATCAGGAATCCCACGACCCGATCCATCGAGATGGACATGCTGGAGAGCCAGTCGACCCTGCCGTCCCAGTATTGGGTGATGCCGTGGTAGGTGCTGCCCCAGGACAGTTTGACCGTATTCTGAAGGATGATGGAGAGCCCCAGGGTCACCAGGAAGGAGTTCATCAGCCACTGGTCCTTGGTCCGTTTCCTGAGCGGATAGAAAACGCTTTTTTCCAGGATGATGCCTACGATAAACGTCAGCACCCCGGCGAGCAGGATGCTCGGAATCGGGCCCATGTGCCCCGCTGTGTATGCGAAATATGCGAAGTAGGCGCCAAGCATGTAGAGTTCGCCGTGGGCAAAATTTCCGATATTCATCACCCCGAAGACCAGCGTCAGCCCGATGGCCATCAGGGAATACATGCCGCCTCTCAGGATAGCTGTAACCAGAATATCCCACAATTCCATTAACAGATCCATAAACTCCATAACCTTATCTCCTCAAATAGATTGATTCACGAAGCGGCAAATCCCCCGTTATCCGACGCGGGACTTTATGCAGGGATCAACCGGGGAAGGTCCAGGCCGATTTTGCCGAGATAATCTAGAAGCGCCCTTTCGGCACTCTCTTCGAGCCTTGGCCGCCGGTATTCAGCCAGCATCTTCTGTTTTTTCCCGGCAATATGGGGCAGCTCTGCCCCATGGGTAGTGCCTTCCCTGGGTAGCCCTTCTACCCCGATCTCCGGCAGCCAGGGCACACGGCGACAATTTTTCATGGTGTGCATGTGCGTCAGGTACTGGCCGCCCGGCCCCACCTCCCTGATGACGTCCAACGCCAGGGCATCCGCGGACGTATCGAGGTCCGCGATAAGGTACTCGATCATGCGGATGATCTCGGTATCGACGAAAAACTTCTCGTAGGACATGGCGCCGTAACCTTTCAGGATGCCTGCGCCGTGAAGGATGAGATTGATCTTTTCCCGGCAGGATACCATCATGGCCATCATGCTTTCATAGCCGCCCTGAACCGAAATAGCCGCGGCGTCGGTGCCTGCCCCTCCGCCGCGGCAGGGGAGATGATACATCTTTGCCAGCCTAGCCCCCCAGGCCGCCTGCACGGCAAAGCCGGGCGAACCGATGGATACCTTGCCGGTTTTCATGTCCGAGATGGTGGCCTGAAGGCCGTATATCACGGGGGTTCCCGGCGTGATCATCTGAGCGATGGCGATACCGGCCAGGGCTTCGGCGTGGCCCAGGGCAATGTTGCCCGAGAGGGTAATGGGGCCTGTGGCGCCCGCCATGGGGCCGGGGGATATGATCACCGGCTGGCCGTGTTCAGCGCAGGCCCGGATCGTGCCGAGGGCAATGCGGTCGATCTGCAGCGGACTGGTGGTATTGACCAGGGTGATGATTCTCGGTGTCCGGCGTAAGGTGTCCAGGCCACCGAATACCGTGCCGACAAGCATCATGATTTCCCGCACGGTATCCTCATCTCCGGGAATGCCTAAAAGGCATTTGTCGGAATGGCAAATGGCGGCGGATATCATGGCAAGGGCGCTCTGTTGGGGGGGCAGGTCGGTGGGTTGAACGATAACCCCGCCGTTCAAGTGAAAAAGCGGGCTTTGATGAACGAGTTTGACAAATGTGAGGTAATCCTCAAAAAGTGCCGGTCTCAGGATACCGTCAGCGGCCAGGATGGCGGGGCATCCGTATCCGGCGCCGTAATGGACGACATCTCCACCGAGGGCCATATCGTGCACCGGATTTCGGGCATGCAGGGTGAATCGAGCGGGGGCGCAGGCGACCCAGCGGATCACCTGATGCGGTTTGAAAAATGCCGTCTCCCCAACAACCTGAATTCCGTTTTCCTGAACCAGTTGGCGTATATCCGGGTGGTGAAGCCGGATGCCGACCGTTTCCAGTATGTTCAGGGACGCTTCGTCAATCTGTTTCAGTGTTTGATAATGCACGCTTCCCCCATCATGACGGTTGTTATTTATCGGGGCTTTCCGGCCGCCGGATCTGCAGATCGACGGCGGCGCGGAGAATGCCCGATTTTTTTTGGAAGCGATCAGTTCGCCTCATACTTGGCATACCATTTGTGCAGCTCTTTCAAGACCGCATCGTCGAGCTTCGGGACGTGGTGGGTCTCCATGATTTTCCGAATCTTGTCCCGGATCCTGCCGCGCACCTCGGACTCCTCGGGGTTTTTCATTTTCCGGCTGAACAGCGAGGGGTAGAAGACCTTTTTGAAATTCCGCATGGTATGCGGTTCGTTCAGGTATTGCCCCCCGGGCCCCACCTTCTCGATGACATCCATCGTCAGGGTCTCGGTATCCACGTCCACGCCCTGGGTGTAATGTTTGAGCATCTCGATGATTTCGTCGGCCAGCACCACGAGTTCGGGGCAGACGCTGTTGCAGTGGTCGGCCACGCCCACGTCATGGACGATGTTGGCCTTGCTGAGTATGGTGGAGAAGATCTCCATGGTCGCCTCAACCGCCGCCTGTTCATCCAGAACCTTGGCGTCGGTGCATCCGGCGGTGCCGTAGAAGGGCAATCCGTAATAGCTGACGATCTCGGATGCCGCGGCGATCAGCAGGTGGAACTCGACGGCACCGTAGCTGCCGATGGTGGTTTTCATATCCATGATGGAAGGCATGGCCCCGTAAATGAAGGGCGCCCCTTCGCTGACCAGTTGGGTGATTACCAGGCCGACCAGGGCCTCGGCGTTGCACTGGGCGAGGGTGCCGGCAAAGCTCATGGGCGCGGTACCGCCCATCATGCAGTAGGGCATGTAAACGACCGGAATCCGGTTTTTGGCGCTGATGAAAAGCTTTTCGGTGCTCTCGACGGGATGATTCAGGGGCGGAAGCGGCTCGCAATAGTTGAAAATAAAGGGTTTTTCCGAGAGCCGGTCGTGACCGCCGGCGACAATTGCCGCCATGTCGATGACTTCCTGCAGGGATTCGATGTCGTTGGTGCTGAAGTTGATGGTTTTGCTGAAGTTCATGACGGTCTCCAGGAAGCTGACCTGGGTCTGAACCTCGGGCGCGATGTCCTTGGACATGCCGACCGACAGAACAAAATGGATATTCGGCAGGGCGTCCGCGAGTTTGCACATCATCGCGGTATCCTTTTTCATGAATTCCCGGGCTTTTCCGGTGAACGGATCCACCAGTTCCAACTGGTCGGCGTGGGTCCCGAAATAGACGGGGTTCCCCGTGTTGATGACCATGCACGGTTCGCCCTCGCGGGTGTATAGCGTAAGCTCCTTTGGGGCTGTTTTTAGAGCGTTGTCCACCATGGATCGGGGAATGCGGGTCCGTCCATCCGCATCCGGGACGATGCCGTTTTCACGGAGAAGGGCGATAGTCCGCTCCCCGGAGATTTTCATCCCCGTCTTTTCGATGAGGTGAAGGCTGGCCTCATGAATTTTTTCGATCTTCTCCGTGGAGAGAATCTCAAAGGATATGTTTCGCGGTATCATTGTGGTCATGGGGGTCTCCTTGTGGCCGGCACGGCCCAGCCTCTCTTAAACGGGCGGCGGGGCGGCCGGCCTCTATCGCGGACAGTTCGTTATTTCGGTTCGGTATAGATGCCTTCGTTCAGGTACTGAAGCATTTCCGCTTGGGTCATGTGGCCGATGCCTAAGTATTCGAGGGTGTAGCCCTTTTCATAGAAATCCTGCTCGGCCATGACGCTGGCCAGGCTGATCAGCGAGTCGACGATGGGGGTCTTCACGCCGAATTTCTTGCCCAGTTCATGGTACACGTGGCAGCCGACCGGGATATCCTCGGTGATGTAGCGGTTCTGGATGGTGAAGGGGCCGGTGCCGTACTGGATGTAGTCATGCTCCTCGAAGGGGATTTCGTAGTCCGGGCCCATGTACTCGGGACCCAGGATGTTCTCCCGAGAGAAGAACTGCTTCTTCTCAAAGCCCTGGATGCCGACGCCCATGGCCGCGGCCAACGCGCACTGCTCCTGGTAAAGGCCGTATTGGACCCGGGAGATGGAGGGGCAGTAGGCATGGGAGTAGATGGAGAAATCATTCCGCTCCTCGCCGTAGATGACGCCCCAGTTTTCCATGACGCCCACACCGAGGATGACGCCGGGGCAGTGGAGGACGGGGTTGACGTTGGAGAAGCCGGTGTCCATGACCGTCTGGCCGCCTTCCACGCCGTTCCCCTTGTTGATGCAGTCAAATGCGCCGATGAAGCGGGTCGATTCAAGAAAATCCTTCTGATCCGTGGTCGGCAGGGATGCGCCGCGCAGGGTAATGGCCCGGTAATAGGCCCGGATCCGCGGCAACACCACGCCGCCCTTGATGTCCACGCGGCTGCCGTAAGGTGAGCTGGACCAGCCGCCGATGACAACCTTTTTGCCGCAGCCAGCTTCGCGCATCATCTTTCTCAGGACCAGAGAGCCATAGTTGTCCGGAATGATGTGAATGAACATCCCGTCTTCCAGGGCCGGGATCAATTTTTCAAAAAACGTCTTGTGCCCGATGGCGGGGGTGGTGATGATGATGATGCCCGCGCCCTTGACGGCCTCGGCCACGTCCGTGGTCACGTTGTCAAAGAGGGCCTGGCCGGAGCGCTCGAAACCGTAAAGGTTAAGCTGATCCCCGTAAAAAGTGAGGCCGCGCTCCTTCATGCCGAAGAGGGTCTGGTCCGAGAACGGCGGCAGGTCGCAGATGCGGACGGTATTTCCGGCCAAGGCGCAGTCGCCGGCAACGGCCTTTCCGACGGCGCCGGCGCCGAGCACTGCAATGGGTTTGTCTTTCAGATATTCGATATGATGCATGTGGTGTGTCTCCTTAGTTGGGTTTTGAGGTTTGGGGTCGGTTACCGGTTGAGCTGTTCCAGAAGTCGGGGCAGCTCGTTTTCAACCATCTTGTAGGTATGCTCGTCCGCAGGGAAGCGGCCTTCTCGAACGTCAGCGACGTATTCTTTGAAGACGCTTTCGATCTGCGTCCCCAGCTCGGCGTAGCGCTTGACGAATTTGGGGGTGAAGGCCTGGAAGATGCCCAGCACGTCGCTGCAGATCATGAGCTGGCCGTCGGCATCCACGCCCGCGCCGATGCTGTAGACCGGTATGGTCAGATCGTCACGGATGATCTTGCAGACCTCGGGGGGTACCGCCTCGACCAGGAGGGCGAAGGCGCCGGCCGCCTGGATGGCTCTGGCGTCCCGGATCAGTTCCATGGCTGTGTCGGCCGTTCTTCCCTGGGCTTTAAAGCCGCCCAGCTGCCCCGAGCTCTGGGGTGTCAGGCCGATGTGGCCCATGACCAGCATCCCGCCGTCGGCGATAGACTTGATCTGGGGGCAGACCCGGATGCCGCCTTCCAGCTTGATGGCGTCGACACCGGCTTCCTTGTGAAAACGCCCGGCGTTGCGAACAGCCTCCTCGACGCTGACCTGGTAGGAAAGAAACGGCATATCGCCGACAATAAAGGTATTGCGGGCCGCCCGCCGGACCGCCTCGCAGTGGCAGATGCACTGGTCCATGGTGACGGGCACGGTGCCCTCGTACCCGTAGACACACATGCCGAGGGAATCCCCCACCAGGATCATGTCCATCCCGGCGTTTTCAGCGAATTGGGCGGTGGAAAAATCATACGCCGTCACCCAGACGGCTTTCTCGCCTTCCGTCTTCATTTTCTGAAGGTCGAATCGGCTTAATTTTCTTTTCATCGTGACTCCTTGTCTCAACGATTTCTGTTAGAGCGACCAGGAAGGGCCGCCTCTGTCTTTGGAGAAGGCCCTTGCGCCGATCGTCTAACAAGGGCGAACGGCCCTGGGTTTATCCCGTGATCAGCTTTCTTGCCAGCTCCACGGCGCCGGGGGCGTCATCGGAGTATCCGTCAGCCTTGATCTGGTCGGCGAAAGCCTGGGTGACCGGGGCACCGCCCACGATGGTCTTGACGGTGATGCCGGCCTCCTTGATGGCGTTGATGGTGGCCTGCATGGCCGGCATGGTGGTGGTGAGGAGCGCCGAGAGGGCTACGATCTTGGCCTTGTTGGCCCGGGCGGCTTCGACGAACTTGGCGGCCTCGACGTCGACCCCCAGGTCGACCACGTTGAAGCCGGCGCCTTCCATCATCATGGAGACGAGGTTTTTGCCGATGTCGTGGAGGTCACCCTTGACCGTGCCGATGACCACGGTGCCCTTGGCCTCGGTGGTCCCTTCGGCCAGATGGGGCTTCAGAATCGAGAGCCCGGCCTTCATGGCCTGGGCAGCCATCAGCATCTCGGGCACGAAGAGTTCACCTTCGGAAAATTTCTTGCCGACCTCGTCCATGGCGCCGATGAGGCCCTCGTTGAGGATGGAATCGATGTCGGCCTTGGCGTCGAGATCGGCCTGGACCAGTTTCTTGACCGATGCTTCGTCGAATGTCATGACCGCCTGGAAAATGTCTTGAACTGCCATTGGGTTATGCTCCTTTAAGTTGGTTTAACATCATTGAATTGGATGATGCTTCTTTCTTGATTTGCTCTGAAATATGGTCGATTAGACTGCTGATTTCGTTGAATGAATAGGGTTTGGACATGTAGTAGGTGATGCCCAGCAGCCTGTTTTTGCGCTCGATCTCCCGGGTGTTAAAGACCGTCATGCTGATAATGCGGATGTCGGACTTTTTTTTTCTGAATTCGGGAATAAGATCATACCCCATGCAGTCCGGCAGAAACATATCCAGCAGGACGACGTCATATTCATCTCCCAGGAAACAGTTCATGGCTTCTTTTCCACTCCGCGCCACCCGAATCCGATGCCCATTACCTTCCATAATCCGGGAAAGCGTATCGGGCGGGGTTTGGGCGTCCGCATCCACAACAAGAATGTTCAGCACAGGTACTTCTCCGATGCATCAGGATAAAACGAAAAGCGACCGACCTGTGTTTCAGGCTGACGCTCGACTGATATGCAATAAAGCCAAAAGCGTGCCACAGAGGAAAAATACTGTTAACTATTTGAATTAAAACTGAAAAAATTAATTGCGGCTGGGTTAGGGGTATCCAATGGAGACGGTAGGAACTACGTCATATTTGGCGTGGTATGCGGTTCGCTTGGGATATCTAATTATTATAAATGATATTTATGTTGAGTATGCCGATTATGGCGTATGCGTCATCTATGGCGCATTAATGGATGTCATGCTCTTTGATCTTTCGCTGGAGGGTTCGTATGCCAACCTTTAACATCTTTGCGGTACGAGTTCGATTCCCGTCGTTTCGGGCCAGCACCTCTTCGATATATTGTTTTTCGAATTTTTGAACTACATTCTGAAGCGATGGGTCATTTGGGACGGCGATACAGGATTGCCGGGCTGGTCCCGCGTGATTGGAATCAAATATACCATAGACTTTGGGGCCAATGAGATCCACTTTTTTAAGGGTGACGAACCGCTGGACCGTATTCTGCAGTTCTCGGATGTTTCCAGGCCAGTCATATGCCTGCATGTCGCGGATGATGTCTCCCGGGATAGTGGCGATATTGTTTTCATCGCTGAATTTCTGGAGGAAATGGTAGATCAACAGCGGGATGTCGCGCCGTCTTTCTCGGAGCGGGGGCAGGCGGATCGGAATAACATGGATCCGGTAGAAGAAATCCTGCCGCATGATCCCCTGCCGGACCAGCGCTTTCAAGTCCCGGTTGGTCGCGGAGATGATACGGATATCCGGGCGCTTGACCTTGCTGCCGCCGATGGGGGTGTATCCGCCGCCCTCGATGGCCCGGAGCAGCTTGACCTGCATGCTCAGTTTGATTTCGCCAATTTCATCCAGAAAGAGGGTTCCGCCGTCGGCGATGTCCAGGTATCCGAGTTTATCGATGTTGGCCCCGGTGAAGGCGCCTTTCCGGTACCCGAAGAACTCGCTCTCCAGCAGGGCGTCCGGGATGGCTCCGCAGTTGACGCACACGATTTCTTTGTCGCCTCGGTCGCTCATCTCGTGGACTGCGTGGGCGACGAGTTCTTTTCCCGTCCCGGATTCCCCGTAGATAATGACGCTAGCGGACGATTCGGCAGCCTGCAGGATCATATCGTATACCCCCTGCATTTCACGGCTTTCCCCGATAATGTTGCCGAAGGTGCGGCTGTTCTGCATGATCGCTTTAAGCCGGAGGTTTTTTTTCTGAAGATCCTGTTCGGCCTTTTTATAGGCTGTGACATCCGAGGTAAACCCTTCGATGGCGATGAAGTTACCGTTCTCATCGTAAACACCGGTGCCCTGCTCCCAGACCCAGCGGTCTATATTTTTGGCGGTTCTGATGCGATAAAACATCTCGTAATTCCGCTTTTCGAGAATGGCGTTTTCCACTTCATCCCATACTTTTTTTCGGTCTTCGGGATGGATTAGGTTGGTGTAGAGGGCACGGTTTTCGATGAGCTGCGTCGGTGCATAGCCGGTGAGTTCGGTGCAGCCCTCGCTTACAAATTCCATTTTCCACTCATCTGTCTTGGTGCAGCGATACGCCATCCCCGGCAGGCTGTGGAGAAGCGTCGAAAGCCGCCGTTCGCTTTCCTTGAGGGCCTCTTCCCAGCGTTTTTTGTCGGTGATGTCAATAACCGTGCCGACCAGGCGGACCGGCTTTCGGGCGTCATCCCATTCGACGACGCAGCCCCTCAAGAGCACCCAGCAGGAGGCTCCGGAGCACTTGTTCACCCGAAACTCCATCTCAATTTTTTCTCTGCCGGCCCCGATAAGCGCTGAAAACCTCTCCCGTACCATCCTGTAGTCCTCCGGATGAATGCAATCTATCCACGCGGATAATTCGGATGAATTTGCGCAAGGGGCATACCCCAGCATGAGATAGTAGCTGGCGCTGAAAAAGATACGCTCTCTCCCGATGGTCCAGTCCCACAGCCCAGCATTCGATGATGTCAGGGCAGCGGTCAGGAGATTTTCCAATGCAGCAAGGTCCTGTCGAAGACGATTGGTCTGCGTCAGATGAATCTGAAGCTCTTCTTGGGAGTCTACGATTCCCGTAAATTGCTGTTCAGAGTTTTCTGTTTTTTCGGCTGGTTTTGAGTCTGTTAGGCATTCCTTCATTGAAACCTCTTCTTGAAATATAGCAACGCCCACTTATATCGCAGAAAAATCAGGCTATCAAGACTCCCGGTCGCATTCTGCCCTGCGGCGACACTCTATCGGAAATTTCGCCGTTCGCGAATTTCTCCGGGAAGGAGCTGTGGCCGACTTACGCGTCCCGAAGCGGGTCCGAGGGTTCGATAGGGGCGGTGGCCGGGATTGGAGCGGTGTCTTTGGCGTCGGCGTTCATGAGCATGACGATGCGCTGAAGAGCGCTCAGAATCATCAACTGTTCCCAGCTCTCGAGATGGTTGAAGCCAACCAGAAACCTGTCCTGAAGGGGCGGCGGGGCTTCTGCCAGAAAACGCCGGCATGCGTCGGTGAGGTCAATCCTCACCGATCGCCGGTCGGCCTCGCTTTTGCGGCGGACGATCATTCCCCGTTTTTCAAGGCGTTCCAGGATGCCCGTCAAGGTGGACTGGCTGAGGCTGATGGCCCTCGCCACTTCGCCTACGGACATTTCTCCGTGTTTGCCGAGTTCTTTGAGGATGACGAGCTGCGGGCCGGTCAGCCCATAATGTTTGGACAAGTATCGCGAATGGAGGTCGATGGCCTGTGTGATCTGACGGATGGCGAGCAATACCTGGTCGGTGATCTTTTCATCAGGCGGATGGAAGGCATGGCTGTCGGCGATCATGGGGTACGTATTTCCTTCAAAAGAGATTCTTCGTCTTATATCCGAGGAAAATAGGACAATCAAGACGGTACCGTAAAAAGGCCGATATCTGCGTTACGCTTCATCCCTCGTTACTGCGGCGTACTATGCGTACGCCTCGTTCCTCGGGATTCGCAAGCCTTGATCTCGGCCTTTTTTCGGAACCGTCTGAAGATTGACCTTTTACAAGACCATCAATCAAGATGTTCGACCAGATTCTTGATGATCCCGCGGGCGATCGGCTGAACTTGACAATATTTTGAATACGTAATATAAGTTATCCGATTTGTTATCGGTGTGCAAAGGGTATTGTGTAAAAAACACGTAGTTTAAATGAAATGAGCTAATCTCGGATAAATTTTGTGGCTAATAAATATTTTGTATTGAAATAGAATCGGCGCGGCGGCGTTGGCCGTCCCCCACCGAGAGTGGTTGGGCGGTCGGCGCCATTTCCGCCGCGATTCGTTTCAATGCGATGAAACCGCGCCGGGCAAGACAGGACCGGAATCAGAGGAAAAAAAGAAACCTATGGAGGCAGAAGTGATATTGAAGGATGTGCGGGAAGAAAAAATCGAGGCTGTCATCGGCGAGATCCGGAAGAACCTGGAAAACGCCCACAGCGGGCTGCCGCATCTTCAGACAAAGCTGGGAGACAGCATGGCGCGAGCGGCCCTTGGCGAGGACAACCACACCCAGATTGCCCAGATCAAACGTCGGATTGCCGGCATGGAGGAGACCATCCAGCAGGCCCCGCTGGTCATCAAAGGGTTGAAGCGGATGAAATTGCGGAAAGCGGACGTCCACAACTTATCATGAAACGATCCGGTATTTCAGAGGGCCTGAGCGTTTCGTCCCCTCTTTTTTCCGGCGAAGGCCGCCCTCCGGCAGAAACGCCATTCAGGGTCTGTCTTGGGATTGCCGCCGCAAAAAGGCCGCACGCTCCGCGGCCAGTTCCTTCAGAAGTTCCGAAAGCGGCCAGGTGACGGAGCTTTCCGTGAGGGTGGCCCAGAGGGTGCGGGGCAACTCCATGCCCCGGTACCCGGCCATGACGGCGTGGAGTTCCCTTTCGGTGAGACCCGACAGGATGACCGCCCGTTCAAGCACCGATGCCCGGCCCAGGCCGGTGCCTTGGGGCAGATCGACGATCTCCCCCAAGGCGTCGTCGGCCTCACCTTCGCCGGCGAACACCAGGGGCATGTCGGCCATTCCGACCGCGGCCGCCATCTTCCCGAAGGTATCCTGCTCCTCCGCTGAAAATCCGCAGACAATGATCTTTCGCGGGCCGAACATCCTCTCATCGGATGTGCCCACCGCCTGAAAATCGCCGTCGCTCATCTTGTCCGTCCTTGTTTGCAGGCTGAAGATAAACCTTCGGTCTTCCGCCTTCCGCCTATGGCCCATAGCCCATAGCCTATATTTTCAAGAGATCGTATTTCCGGGTGCCCAGGCCGATCTCCTCGGCGTAGGCCAGCTGGATGGGCCAGTCCACCTTTGGGTAGAGCCCCTTGAACTTGTCCTCGCCGGCCCCCTGGTGTGTGGAGAGGCAGGTCCCAGGAAGGGCCTCTTCCCGGTTGACCAAATCGACCGAGGCCTGATCGATGGCCACGGGGTCGCGGGCGGCCAGGACGCCGATGTCCCGGACGATGGGCGTGTCGTTGTGGCCGTAACAGTCGCAGGCCGGCGAAACGCTGGTGATGAAGTTGATGAAGAGGGATTTTTCCTTCTTTCCCTTGAGGACCCCTTCGGTATACTCCACCATGTTTTCGAGGAAAACCGGAATGGCCTGGTCCCACTGGATGCTGATGGCGCTGCTGGGGCAGATCAGGATGCACTCGCCGCACCCGATGCATTTGTCCCCGTCCAGGACGGCCTTTTCATCCACCACGGAGAGGGCGCCCTGGGAGCAGTGTTCGGTGCAGTCGCCGCAGCCGATGCACTTGCCCTCGTCCACCTTTGGAGAGACGGTGGAGTGCTGGGCGAGCTTGCCCCGGCGGGAGGCGCATCCCATGCCGACGTTCTTGATGGCGCCGCCGAACCCGGCGAGTTCGTGGCCCTTGAAATGGGCGACCGAGATGAGCGCATCGGCCTGGACGATCTCGTTGCCGATGTACACATCCTTGAAGCGCTTGCGATGAATGGGGACCGCCGTTTCGCTCTTGCCCCGGAGACCGTCGGCGATGATCAGCGGGGCCTCGACCACGGCATAGGAGAAGCCGTTTCGGATGGCCGTGTTGAGGTGGGAGGCGGCGTCGCTCCGGGTTCCGGCATATAGGGTGTTGGCGTCGGTTAAAAACGGGGCTCCGCCCAGGGCTTTCACGGCCTCGACGATGCGGCGCAGGAACACCGGGCGGATGAAGGCCGCGTTTCCCATCTCTCCGAAATGGAGCTTGACGGCGACGAGATCCCGTTTCGAGAAAACATCGGCGATGCCGGCCGCCTCCAGGAGGCGGCCCAGCTTGGCATAGAGGTTCTCCCTGGGGTTGGCCCTCAGGTCCATGAAGTGGACGGTGCTTGTCATGGGTGACATCCTCCTAATCCTTGAACACCAGCTTCCCGCCGATCAGCCCGGCAATGGCGGCGGCGGCCAGCATGATAAAATTGACCAGAATGAAACTCCCCGGCGTGTTATGCACGACCGCCGGGTCGATCCACCACCAGACGACCACAGCGGCCGCGCAGACTGCCACGACCGCCGCGCAGAGGATCTTGACGATGAAGCGGTTGCTCGGGAACCCCTTGTAGCGCTTCTGCCATTCGATATATCCGGTATAGAGGACAAAGGGCAGGGCGAGCACCACGAAGATCATGTTGCACTGGGCGGCGATTTCGAGGGCGCGGCAGCCGGATGCCGCGGCCAGCAGGATGAAAATGAAGGAAAAGGGGATGACGCCGTTGGGAATGTGGACGGAGACCGGGTGGGCATGGTGTTTGAGCATCTGAGCCACGGCGCGATGATGGAGGCGGCCCCAGAAGTCCCGGGGCTCGGGGCCCAGGTCAATCCCCTTGGGGCCGGATGCGGGTGCCGTCTTCCGGGGCGCCGGCCCCAAGACCGGGGCGGGTTGTGCCGCGGGGCCGCCGATGCTTTTGAAGAGGCCGCTGTCCGCGCCGCATACCGGGCATAAGGCCGGGGGCGCGTCTCCGCCGTCCAGGGTCCCACAGACGGTGCATTCCCATCTGCCTTCGGCCGTGGGTGCCGTCGGGGTCGAACCCGCCGTTGCCCCGGGGGATGCCGGAGCCGTCGGCGCGGGCGCTGCTTCCTCGATCAGTTCCTCAAACATGCTCTTGTCCGCACCGCATACCGGACATGTTTCCGGGGGCTCGTCGCCCTCGTGAATATACCCGCACACCGTGCATACCCATTTCTTCATCGATCTCTCCTGTCGCTGATGGAGCGGTTACTGGTTGGAAATTGTTCCACAATCCATACCCGATACAGGGGGGATTCTCAAGAGATTTTTACGCGGGCGGGCGGAGGCGTCATGGCGCGGCGAAAATGGGTTTTCTGGCGGCGAAGCTGCGGGGCAGGCCTCTCACCGGGTACCGCGCTGTTCAAACCGGTCATCACCATTTGGCGATGCTGCCGGTCGAAATGGTGATGCGTCCGGTGAGAGGGTGTGCCCTGAGGTCAATTTCCGGAGTTGCCCCCGGAGATCGGGGGTTAGTCGGAGTACCCGCTGCCCACGATCAGGCCGCTTTTGGTTGTCTTGACGTAGGAATGCTTCATCTTGCCCTGCCATTCATAGTCGACCCAGGTGCCCGCCGGGGTCGATTTGATGACGGCGTCATACACCGGGCCGGCCTTTTCCTTCAGGTTTTGGGCGGCCAGGGTCGGATGGACAATCAGGTTTCCGCCGGCTTCCATGATGAAGGCATAGGGGTCGTAGTCATTGGCCTTGAACTCCGCGGCCGCTTTTCCGCCGTCGATGGAGGCCACGATGACGTCTACGTTCTTCTGAATCATGGCCTTGTCCGCCGCGAAAACATTACAGGACAGGCATACGCCAAAGATGGCCGCCACTGCCAGAATTGCAATTTTCTTCATTCCTTGCTCCTTGTTTGGTTGGTGACTGGATGACTTCAATTGCCGATTCATCGCGGATCTTCCCACCCTGACGTCAGGACTCACCTCCTTTCTATCCGGTGGGCGAACAATTTTCGAAATGCCGGTATCGTGGGGTTACGCAATCGCGACAACAAAGAGGCCTGGTGACGGTTTCAGTGACGGCATGCGGAAGTCTCCGCGACAGGAGGCGGATTCGGAACAGGCCTGAATGAAATTTAGCGAATAGTGAATATTTAAAAAAGTATGAAGACGAAATAACATTGATGGGCTTTCATGTCAAGCGTTGATGTTCATTAATTGAACATTGCGCTTTTGAAGACATGCAGGAACAGGCAGCGGCAGCCTTCCCGATATCCCCGGCGGGACCCTTCCCCGGCCGGGAGTATCATCCCCTGAAGTGGCATCCCGTGTTTCGCTTGTTTTCCCATGCGGAAAAGGTGACGAGGATGGCGTTTCTCACCAGGTTGCGAAGGCCGATCTGGCTGTCGTTGACGCGGGTGACGCGGTAGAAGTGCTCGATTTCCACCTCGAGGCCCCTGAGCTCGCGGATGGCCCGCTTGAGCCGCTGGGAACTTCTCACCAGGCCGACGTAATTCCACATGATGTTCCGGATATAGCTCATGTCCTGGGAGATCAGGACCGGATCGGCCGTCTCCGGCCCCTCGTCGCACCATGACGGGATGTGCGCGGCATGGGAGAGGTGGGGATTGTCGCGGTGGGTCAGGATGTGCCGGGCCGTCCGGCTGCCCCACACCAGGCCCTCCAGGAGGGAGGTGCTGGCCAGTCGGTTGGCGCCGTGCACGCCCGTGCATGCCGCTTCCCCGGCGGCGTAAAGATGCGGGATGGTGCTCTGGCCCCAGGCGTCGACCCAGACGCCGCCGCAGGAATAATGGGCCGCGGGCACCACCGGGACCAGGTCGCTCGTGATGTCGATGCCGTACTTGAGGCAGGATTGAAGGATGTTCGGAAAGTGGGACTGGATCCGGTCCACGGGAATGTAGGAGCAGAGATCCAGATAGACGTTGGGGACGTCGAGCTTGAGCATCTCCTCGTGGATGCTCCGCGCGACGATATCGCGGGGGGCCAGGTCCTTCCATTCCGGGTCGTAGTGCTGCATGAAGGGGCTGCCGTCGGCGTGGACCAGGCGGGCCCCCTCGCCGCGCACGGCCTCCGAGATGAGGAAGTGGGGGGCGCGGCTCATGTAGAAGGTCGTCGGGTGGAACTGGATGAACTCGGCGTTGATGATCCGGGCGCCCGCCCGGTTGGCCATGGCCATCCCGTCCCCCCGGGCGCCGGCGGGGTTGGTGGTCCGGAGGTAGAGCTGGCCCAGCCCGCCGGTGGCCAGGAGGGTTTTTTGGGCCGTACAGGTGACGATCCGGTCCGCGGTCTGATCGAAGAGATAGGCCCCGATGCAGGCCAGGGGTTCGTAGACCGCGAGGCGGTTCAGGGAATGGTGGGACGGCGTCAGGAGGTCGATGGCCGTGTGGGAAGCGAGCATCCGGATGTTGGGATGGCTGCTGACGGCGCGGATCAGCGCGATTTGAATGACCCGCCCCGTGGCGTCTGCGGCATGGACGATGCGGGGGATGGCGTGGCCGCCTTCCCGGGCCAGGGAGAGGCGGCCGTCGGCGGAATGGTCGAACCGGACGCCCAGCTTCTCCATGAGGATGCTTTTGACGAGATCCGGGCCTTCATCGGCCAGGATCGCCACGGCCTCCGCGTGGCAGTGCCCGGCGCCGGCCCGCAGGACATCCTCCGTGAGCATGGCCTGCGAGTCGTTTTCCCCGCGGTAGATGATGCCGCCCTGGGCGTAATAGGTGTTGGATTCGTGGGGGTCTTTCGACCGCGTCACGACCGTCACCGAAAGACCTGAGTCGGCCAGGAAGAGGGCCGCCGTGCACCCCGCAATCCCGCTGCCGATGATCAGGACGTCGGTATCGTGATGATCTGTCATGCGCCTATCCTATGGCCAGCATCCGCTCGACGGAGCGAAGCGCCCGCCTGCGGATCTCTTCGGGAACCTCGACGGCATACCGGCCGGTTTTCAGCGCGTCGCGAGTGTTCTCGAGGGTGATAAGGGCCATGTGGGGGCAGCGGATGCGGCAGAGGGGCAGGATCTCCTTGTCCGGGTGCGCCGCGGCCACGTTCTCGCACATGGCGGCTTCGGTGAGGATGAGATACCGGGGCGCCTTCGACTCCGCGACATAGCGGAGCATGGCCGAAGTGCTGCCGGCGAAGTCCGCCGCGTCGAGCACCGCCGGGCTGCACTCGGGGTGGGCCAGGACCGCCACGTCGGGATATCCGGCCCGCACCCGGGCGATATCCTCCGGGGTGAACTGTTCGTGGACCTCGCACCGGGCATGCCAGCCGATCATCCGGCCGGCAGCCGAGTCCGGCTTGGCCGGGGGGAAGATGATCCGCTTTCCGCTCCCGCGGGCCACGTTCCGGCCCAGGTATTCGTCCGGAAGGAAGATGACGGTGTCCGAATCCAGCGACGCCACCACCCTGGCGGCGTTGCCCGAGGTGCAGCAGACGTCGCACTCGGCTTTGACATCGGCGTAGGTGTTGATATAGGTCACCACGGGCACCCCGGGGTATTGCGCCTTGAGCCGCCGGACATCCCCGGCCGTGATGCCCGTGGCCAGGGAGCACCCCGCCTTTTCCGCCGGGATCAGGACCGTTTTGTCGGGGCTCAGGATCTTTGCGGTCTCCGCCATGAATTCCACCCCGCAGAAGACGATGACGTCGCAGTCGGCCGCCGCCGCCTTCCGGCTCAGTTCCAGGGAATCCCCCGTGAAGTCCGGGACGGAATAGAACAGGTCGGGCGACATGTAGTTGTGGGCCAGGATCACGGCGTTTTTCTCCTGTTTGAGCTGGAGGATCTCACAGGCCAGCTCGGCCTTGCGCCGCAGCTCCGGCCCGCTCGCCTCCCGCAGATATGTCTGAAGCTTCCGGGTCATTTCTTCGATGTTCATGGTCTTCCTCTTCATGCCCCGGGTGACGGGTGCTTTTCCGGGGTATTCCTGAGCAGCAGGCTGATGTCGAGGGCCGCGGCCGAATGGGTCAGGAGGCCGACGGAGATATAGTCGACCCCGGTGGCGGCGATCGTTTTCACCGTGTCGAGGGTGACGTTTCCGGACGCCTCGAGGGGTACGCGGCCCGCTGCCACCTGCACCGCCGCCGTCATCTGGTCCGGCGTCATGTTGTCCAGCATGATCCGGTCCGGAAGGAGCGCGAGGGCTTCCTGCAGTTCTTCCAGATTCTTGACCTCGACCTCGATGGGGCGTTTCCGGTCGTCTGCGGCCCGAACCCCTGCCACGGCACGGGTGATGGACCCTGCCGCCGTGATGTGGTTGTCCTTGATGAGGGCCATGTCGTAGAGGCCGAACCGGTGGTTCCGGCCGCCGCCCACCCGGACCGCCCACTTGTCGAAGAGGCGGAGCCCCGGGGCCGTCTTCCGGGTGTCTAAAATGACGGCGGACGTGCCCCGAACCGCCTCGGCGAACCGCCGGGTGAGGGTCGCGATCCCCGACATCCGCTGGAGGAAGTTGAGGGCCGTCCGTTCGCCGCTCAGGATGGCCCGGCCGGGCCCCCGGACCGTTGCGATGACCCGGCCGGCCGCCACCGTTTCTCCGTCGGCGGCCAGGGGGGTAAAGGTGACGTTTTTGTCCAGGAGCGAGAAGGTGAGCCGGGCCACGGCGAGTCCTGCGACGACGCCCGGCGACTTGGCGGTGAAGGTCCCCTCGAATTCCGCTTCGGGCGGCACCGTGCCCAGAGTGGTGATATCGCCGTCGCCCATATCCTCCGCCAGCGCGGAGAGGACGGCCGTCTCGGCCCCATCGGGGACCGTCGCCGGAAAACCGCCGCCGTCGCCGCGGCGGGGTTTGGAAAGGGTGCTGTCTGTCATGGTGGCATGCCTTGTTGGGGTCGTTTCGTGAGTGTCATCATACAACCGATTGGCCGCAATGTTAAGCGGACATTTACAATCCGCTCCATTTTTTCGATGATTCCCGTGTCGGGATGGAAAGGCGGGCAGCAGAAAAGAACAGCCGGCTGTCCTGGAACAGCCGGCTGCCTGAAATATCAGGGAAACCGGAGGATTGCGGAAAATGGCGCCGGCACGGCGCGGCCCCGGGCCTCCGGGCACCCGCCGCGGGCGCTAGATCATCTCGATGGCGCAGGCCATGGAAACCCCGCCGCCGCCGCAGAGGGTGGCCATCCCCAGGCTTTTCCCCCGCTGTTTCATGGCGTGGATCAGGGTGACCATGATCCGGGACCCGGTGGAGCCCACGGGGTGCCCCAGGCCGATGCCCGAGCCGTTGACGTTGGTGATCTCCCGGTTGAGGCCGAGTTCCCGTTCGCACCCGATGTACTGGGCCGCGAAGGCTTCATTGACCTCGACAAGTTCGAAATCGCCGACGGCCAGTCCGCTTCGATCCAGCAGATTCTTGACCGCGGGTACCGGGGAGAGCCCCATCACCGCGGGGTGGCATGCGCCCCTGCCGACCGCCTTGATCCTGGCGATGGGCGTCAGCTTCAGCTCCTTGGCCTTTTCCGCCGACATGATGATCATGGCCGAGGATCCGTCGTTGAGGCCGCTGGCGTTTCCGGCGGTGACCTTTCCGGTTTTGGGCACGAAGGCCGGCGGCAGCTTCCGAAGCTGCTCCAGGGTGATGCCGGGGCGGAAATGCTCGTCCTTGTCGAAGATGACGGGGTCTTTTTTCCGCTGGGGCACCAAGACCTTCACGATCTCTTCCCTGAAAGAGCCGTCCAGGGTGGCCCGCTCCGCGCTGTTATGGCTTCTCAACGCGACCTCGTCCATCTCCTCCCGGCTGATGCCGAGATGCTGAGCCATGAATTCCGCCGTATGGCCCATGATATAGGGCTTTCCCAGGAAGAGGCTGGCCGGGGCCTCCCGGGTGTCGACGGGGGCACCGGCGTCAAGGGGGATGATGTGGGACCCGCAATGCAGGGCGTGGATCATGGCATCGACAAACACCTGGTCCTGCAGCCGGCATCCCCACCGGGCATTGGGAACGGCGTAGGGCACGCCGGACATATGCTCGACGCCGCCGGCGAGGATGACGTCGGCCATGCCGGCCTGGATCATGGCCATGCCGGAAAGGGTCGCTTCCATGCCGGAGATGCATACCCGGTTGATGGTGACGGCGGTAACGCTGTCCGGGATCCCGGCCAGGAGCGCGGCCACGCGGGTGGTGTTCAGCGTATCGTGGTGTTCGAGGCAGCACCCGAACCGGACGTCATCGATGATGCCCGGGTCGATGCCCGCCCTCTTCACGGCCGCTTCCATGGCGACGGCGGCAATGGCGGCGGCGTTCATGTCCTTCAGCGCCCCGCCGAATGCCCCGATGGCCGTCCGGCAGGCTGAAACGATAACAACGTCTTTCATGATAATCTCCTTGATCGTTCAATGGGGCCGCGGGTGATGGCCGTAACCTTACTTCCCTCCGAAGGCATCCTCGGAGATCTCCATCACTGTTCCGTCGTTTGCGAGGATGGCATCCATTTTTCCAAGCGTGACGGGGATGAGGGCGTTGATGAAGAAGCGGGCGCTCATGATTTGCCCTTCATAAAAGGCTGCGTCTTTTTTCTTGGCGCCCTCAGCCAGTTTTCGGCCGGCGATGGCGGCCCGCCACAGGAGCATCCAGGCCATGACCGTATCGCCCGTGACCTCCATGAAGGGGTAGGCGGCGGCATAGGCGTTCAGTATTTTCTCGGACCGGGCCGTCTTGGACATGTGCAGCGCCAGCGCTTCCAGCCTGGCGATGACGCTCTCCAGGGCGGCTGCGAGCCCTTCCACGCCGGGCACCGCTTTGGCGTCTGCGGCGGTCTTGGTCATCTCATCCAGAAGGTCCCGGAAGGCCTGGCCCTGGTTGAGGCCCAGCTTCCTCCCCAGCAGGTCCATGGCCTGGATGCCGTTGGTGCCTTCATAGATATGGGTGATCTTGCAGTCCCGGAGGAGCTGCTCCTGGGGGTATTCCTTGGTATACCCGTATCCGCCGAACATCTGGACCCCCATGTTGCAGACGTCGAAGGCCCGGTCGGAGACATAGCCCTTGGTAATGGGGATCAGCACATCGATGAGCCCCTGCCAGCGGGCCTTTTCAGCCGCGTTGTCGCTGATCCGGATCATGTCTTCACAGTAGCCGGTGTAGTATACGATGCTCCGCATGCCCTCGGTGCAGGACTTCATGGTCAGGAGCATGCGGCGGACGTCCGGGTGCTGGATGATGGGTACCGGCGGGGCGTCCTTGCCCGGGGCCGTCAGGTGCCTTCCCTGAACCCGTTCCCGGGCGTAGTTGAGGGCGTTCATGAAGGAGGCGGAGGCGCATCCCAGGGACTGCATCCCCACGTCCAGCCGTGCCTCGTTCATCATGACGAACATGGCCCGCATGCCCTTGTTGATCTCTCCCAGGAGGGTCCCCCGGCACAGGCCCTTGCCGCCCAGGGTCAGGGAGCAGGTGGCGCTGCCGTGGATGCCCATCTTATGCTCGATGCCGGTGCAGACCACGTCGTTGAATTCGCCGAGGCTGCCGTCGTCGTTGACCCGGATCTTGGGCACCAGAAACAGGGAGATGCCCGATGTGCCGGCCGGGGCGCCCTCGATGCGGGCCAGGACGGGGTGAATGATGTTTTCCGTAAGGTCGTTCTCGCCGCTGGAGATGAAGATCTTGCTGCCCGTGATCGAATAGGTCCCGTCATCGTTCTTGACGGCCGTGGTGGTGAGGGCGCCGACATCCGAGCCGGCTTCCGGCTCCGTGAGAAGCATGGTGCCGCCCCACACGCCGGTGTACATATTTTTGAGAAAAAGTTTCTTCTGCTCTTCCGTGCCGAAGGTCTCCACCAGCTTCCCCGCCCCGTGGTTCAGGATGTAATTCAGCGTACAGGGGAAGTTGGCGCCGTTGAAGTAGTTCTTCGCGGCCAGGGCGACCGTCGCAGGCATTCCCTGCCCGCCCCACTCAGGGGCGTCGCACATGGCGATCCAGCCGCCTTCCGTAAACAGCCGGTGAATCTTGTGAAAGGCCTCCGGGACACGGACCTGGCCCTTGTCAAAGGTGCAGCCTTCCTCGTCCCCGGTCTTCAGTGCCGGTAGCATCTCCTTGACGGCCAGGTTCCTGGCCTCGGACACGATGAGGTCAACCGTCTTCCGGGTGAATTCCTCGAATTTTTCGTGTTCGGAGAGCTTTTCAACCTCCAGTTGTTCGTGAAGAATAAAATCCACATCTCTTCTGTCCATAATGACTTGTGCCATGACTTTCTCCGTTCGTTAAAAATGTTGGGTATGGGTATTGGATGAAATGAATCTATTTATCCGTGTAATCGTAGAAGCCCCTGCCGCTTTTTCGGCCGAAGTGCCCGGCCCGGACCATCTTCCTGAGGAGGGGGGCCGGCCGGTACTTGTCCTCCCCCAGCTCCGCATGAAATCCCTCCAGGACATGGAGCATGGTGTCAAGCCCCACCATATCGGCCAGGGCGAGGGGTCCGATGGGATGGTTGGCGCCCAGGGTCATGGCGCGGTCGATATCCTCGGCAGACGCGACGCCCTCGGACAGGACGAAGATGGCCTCGTTGATCATGGGGCAGAGAATGCGGTTGACGGCAAAACCTGGCGCCTCCTTGACCTCGATGGCCGTTTTGCCTATTTTTTCGACGAACTCCCGGGCATCGGCAAGGGTGGCATCGCTGGTGGTGAACCCCTTGATCAGCTCCACCAGCTTCATTACCGGTACGGGGTTGAAAAAGTGCATGCCGATCACTTTGTCCGGGCGCGCGGTGGCGGATGCCATCTCGGTGATGGAGAGCCCGGAGGTGTTCGAGGCCAGGATCGTCTCCGGCTTGCAGAGCGTATCGAGCTGCTTGAAGACCGTTTTCTTGAGGTCCATGATCTCGATGATGGCCTCGATGACGAGGTCCGCGTCTGTAACCGCCGCGTTGAGATCGGTCATTCCCGTGATGCGGCCCATGATCTGCCCGGCCGCGGCCTTTTCCATTTTTCCTTTGGCGACGGCCCGGTCGAGATTCTGGGTGATGGTGCCCATCCCCTTTTCCACAAATCGGTCTTCAATGTCCCGCAGGGTGACGTCGCAACCCGCCTGGGCCGCGATCTGCGCAATGCCGGCGCCCATGATGCCCGCGCCCAGCACGCATACCTTCTGGATTGCCATGATTGTCATTCCTCTCATTTCATGTCGTTGCGTTACAGCGCCTCCCGACGGAGAGCCGCATCGGGTTATCGATAGACCTGGCGCATCAGTTTCTTGTCCAGCTTGCCCACGCTCGTCTTGGCGATTTCGTCCACGAATTCATATCGGTCGGGGACGCCGTATTTGGGCAGTTTCCCCTCCTGGGCCGCCTGCTTCATATGCTGCTTGAGGTCGTCTGTGGTGATTTTGCCGACGAAATCGGGCTTCACCACCACGATCATCATGGGCCGCTCGCCCCACTTCTCGTCGGGCACGCCGATGGCGGCCGATTCCAGCACCGCCTCGTGCTGGCTCAACAGGTTTTCCAGATCCAGGGAGGAGACCCACTCCCCGCCGCTCTTGATCACGTCCTTGACGCGGTCGGTGATCTGGAGATACCCGTCTTCGTTGATGTGGCCGACGTCGCCGCTGTGGAGCCATCCGTTCTGCCAGAGATCCCTGGACTTGTCCGGCGCCTTGAAATAGCTTTTGGTCAGCCACGGCGTCCGGAAGACCACCTCCCCCGGGGACATGCCGTCATGGGGAAGCGGATTGTCGTCGGCGTCCACCACCTCGAACTCCACCAGGGGAATGGGAAGGCCGGTTTTGATCACGACCTCCAGGAGGCTGTCCTCATCCCAGTCCGCCATGTGCTTTTGGGGCACGGAAAGGCTGATGATGGGGCAGGTTTCCGACATGCCGTAGCCCGTATAGACGGTGATGCCCATATTCTTTGCCGCCTTGGCCTGCCCTTTGGAAAGTTTCGCGCCCCCGATAATCACCTTCCACCGGGACAGATCGTACTCTTTCGCTTTGGGACTCGTGAGGATCATCTGGAGAATCGTGGGTACGCAGTGGGAGAAGGTGACCTTTTCGGCAACGATCAGTTTCAGGAGCATATCCGGCTCGTATTTTCCCGGATAGACCTGCTTGACCCCCAGAAGCGTGGCGATGTAGGGCAGACCCCAGGCGTGGACGTGGAACATGGGGGTGATGGGCATGTAGACGTCGTCGGACCGGAAGCGGCCGATGCCGTCGTATGCGCCCAGGGCGATCGCCACGGCGAAGGTATGGAGCACGAGCTGCCGGTGGGTGAAGTGGACGCCCTTGGGATCGCCCGTGGTGCCGGTGGTGTAGAAGGTCGTGGCCTTGGTGTTCTCGTCCAGATCGGGAAAATCATATGTCGGCGCGGCGTCGGAGAGCATCTCCTCGTAGGTGCCGCCGATCGCAAGGGCGGTTTGCGGAACGGTGCCGCTCTCGGCGATCACGACGATCGTCTGGACGGTTTCCAGTTTTTCCCGGATGGTTTCCAGGATGGGCAGGAAGTCGGAATTGATGAGGATGATCTTGGCTTCGGCATGGTTGAGGGTGTACTGGATCTGTCCGGCGGAGAGCCGCCAGTTGACCATCTGGAGCACCGCCCCCATCATGGGAACCGCGAAAAAGGCCTCCAGAAAGCGGTTGCTGTCGTAATCAAAGACCGCCACCGTATCGCCTGCGGTGATGCCATGTTTTTCCAGGCCGTTTGCCAGGCGATGAATGCGTTCGTTCAGGTCCCGGTAGGTATAGCGCATCTTGTCCCTGTAGACGATTTCCTGATCGGGCGCGTAGATCAGGGGGGTGTTCAGCAGTTTTTTGATAATCAGCGGGTATTCGTAGTGCTCTCCGGGTTGATAGGTCTTTTCCGTCATGGTCTTCCCCCTTCTGGTTTCATGGGTATTTCGGGTTGGGTTGTATGGGTGCACGCGGCCATTTGCCGTATTTCGTTCACGAATCTATTTTGGATGACGTGTCGGGGCATATCAAAAAGCTTCAGTCCAGACCGGCCCATGCGGAGTAGTCCACCAATCCGTACCGTTTGAGCTCCTGGGTGAGGCCGTGGGCCAGGTCGCTTCCCCAGGGCGTGGGAATCGCCTTGAGCCATGTCAGGACAATCACCAGGTCGTTGGACACGGAGATGTTTTTGTAGACCCTGGCCTCCGCCAGAGACGGCGCCTTCAGGGTCTCCTTGATTTTTTTCAGGGAGCCGGCATCAATTTCCCGATCCCCGGCCCCGCCCATCCGAACTTTAATGATCTCAATCCAGGCCATCTTTTCATCCCCCGTTGTCAGTTGCGGGATTATGTAGCATGAAGTATGCCGAAGAATGATTTATTAATGAAAAAAGTAGGTTGAATAGCCAGCAGCCATTTTCTGCAATATGGGAAAGAAAAAACTTCACTATATTCAAGTTGCAATATAAACTGTATCATAGTACGGTTTCTGCCGATGGATGACCGTGTAGGATGGGTGGAGCGAAGCGAAACCCATCGAAATGATATCCGCGGCGCCTGATGATGGGTTATGCTTCGCTTCACCCATCCTGCCCCTGCTATCGCTTGGAGGAGATTTGCCGATGGATGAAAAAGAGTTTTTTCGCGAAGCCACCCTGAGAATCTGCGGAAGCCTGGAGATCGAGAAGGCGTTGTGGCAGAGCCTGATCTACATCCGGGAGTTCATGCCGGCGGGGCAGATGAGCTTCCACGTCTACCACCGGGACCCGGGCATTGTCGAGACGGTTGCGCATGCCACGCCGGAGGCCGGCGAAGCCCTGTCCATCCGGAGCCCGCTGTCGACCCGGGCCCGCAGGCAGGTGGAGGCCCAGCGCTCCATCCGGGTCCGGGTGATCGACCGGCTGGGGGACGACCCGGTGACGAGCCCTGTTGCGGGACGGCTGGGCGCACTCGACCTGTCCGGGGTGGTCATGGACCTGGTGCTGGAAAGGAAGATGCTCGGGGTGTTTTCGGTGTTCAACAACGGCAGGGAAAAATTCAACACCCACCACGTAAAGCTCCTGAGCCTCCTCAACGAGCCCTGCGCCGTCGCCCTCACCAACAGCATGCGGTACCGGGAACTCCTGACGCTGCGGGACCTTCTGGCCGACGACAACCGCTACCTCCAGGACGAACTCCGGAGGCTCTCGGGCGAGGATGTGGTCGGGTCCGATTTCGGCTTGAAAGAGGTGATGGAGCTGGTCCGCCAGGTGGCGCCCCTGGATAGCCCCGTGCTGCTCCTGGGCGAAACCGGGACCGGGAAGGAGGTGATCGCGGGCGCCATCCACAAGTCCTCCCTCCGCAAGGACGGCCCGTTCATCACGGTCAATTGCGGGGCCATCCCCGAGACGCTTCTGGACAGCGAATTGTTCGGCTACGAAAAAGGGGCCTTCACCGGGGCCCTGTCCCAAAAGCGGGGCCGCATCGAGCGTGCCCATGGGGGGACCCTGTTTCTGGATGAGATCGGCGATCTTTCCCCGGCCCTCCAGTCCAAGATCTTGCGCGTGATTCAGGAAAAAACTTTTGAAAGGGTGGGGGGCAATAAAACCCTGGAGGTGGATGTCCGGATTATTTCTGCCACCCATCAGCATCTGGAAAGTTCGATTCAAGAAGGCCGGTTCCGTCAGGACCTCTATTTCCGTTTAAATGTGGTCTCCTTATTTCTTCCTCCCCTCCGGGAACGTCGTGAAGATATCCCCCTGTTGATCGATCACTTCATCAAAAAATTCAGCCTGCAGAATAAGAAGCCCTCTCTGGAGGTTTCCAAAGAAGCCAGGGAACTTCTTTTACGCTACCCCTATCCGGGCAATGTCCGGGAG